>DATHYT010000038.1:0-24015 GCA_035459025.1 Burkholderiales bacterium
CGGCGCGCGGCGGCGAAAGTCTGCAGCGCCTCGGCGATGCGCGAGGTGCCGCGCAGCAGGTTGCCGAGCAGGTGCCAGGCGGGAATGAAGCGCGGCTCGATCTCGAGCGCGCGCCGCAATGCGTCTTCGGCCTCGTCGTAGCGCGCGAGGCGCCATAGCAGCTCGCCGTAGTTGAACCAGGCGCCGCCGTCGCCCGGCGCCAGCGCGAGCGCCTGCTGAAGGAGCGCCGCGGCGTCATTCGGGTCGCGACGCGCGTCGAGTACCGCGGCCAGCGTGATCAGGGCTTCGACGAAGTCGGGCTTTCGCTGCAGCGCGTGGCGCAGGTGCGTTTCGGCCGTCTCGAGCTCGCCGCGCGCGTAGTGCAGGCGTCCGGCGTTGTAACGGGCAAACGGGTTGTCGCCGCCGGCCGCGAGGGCCGCCTGGTACGCGGCAAAGGCGCCGGCGGCATCGCCGAGCGCTTCGAGCGCCGCGCCAAGGTTGAGATGCGCCGGCGCGTAGCGCGGCGCAAGCGCCGCGGCCGCCCGGTAGCGCCGGCAGGCGAGCTCGAGGCGCGCGCCGCGCTCCGCCCGGGCGCCGCTCGCGATCAGCGCGTTCGCGAGCAGCCGGCGCAGCACCCTACTTCAGGACCGACTTCAGCAGCCGGCCCATCTCCGCCGGGTTGCGCGTCACCTTCATGCCGCAGGCCTGCATCACGGCGAGCTTTTCCTGCGCCGTACCCTTGCCCCCGGAGATGATGGCGCCAGCGTGGCCCATGCGCTTTCCCGGCGGCGCAGTGACGCCGGCGATGAAGCCCACCACCGGCTTTTTCATGTTCTGCTTCACCCACTCGGCCGCGGCCTCCTCGTCCGAGCCGCCGATCTCGCCGATCATGATCACGGCGTCGGTGCCGGGATCGTCGTTGAAGAGCTTCAGCACGTCGACGTGCTTCAGGCCGTTCACCGGGTCGCCGCCGATGCCCACGGCCGTCGACTGGCCGATGCCGAGCTCGGTGAGCTGTGCCACGGCTTCGTAGGTGAGCGTGCCGGAGCGCGACACCACGCCCACGCGGCCCTTCTTGTGGATGTGCCCCGGCATGATGCCGATCTTCAGCTCGCCCGGCGTAATGACGCCGGGGCAGTTGGGCCCGAGCAGCAGCGTCCTGCGGTTCTGCTTTCTCATGCGGTCGCGCACCTCGATCATGTCGCGCACCGGGATGCCTTCGGTGATGCAGATGGCCAGATCGAGATCGGCCTCCACCGCTTCCCAGATCGCCGCGGCGGCGAACGGCGGCGGCACGTAGATCACCGACACGGTGGCGCCGGTCTTTTCCTTGGCGTCGCGCACCGTGCCGAAGATCGGGATGCCCTCGAAGTCCTCGCCCGCCTTCTTCGGGTTCACCCCGGCCACGTAGCACTCGCGCCCGTTGGCGTAGGCGCGGCTGGTCTGGGTGTGGAACATGCCGGTCTTGCCGGTGATGCCCTGGGTCATCACCCTGGTGTGCTTGTTCACGAGGATGCTCATTTCTTCTTCCTCTTCGCGATCTTTTTCTTCGCCTTGCGCGCGGGCGCCTTCTTCACGGGCTTCTTCTTCACCGGCTTCTTCTTTGCCGGCTTTTTCTTTCTGATCGCCGCGACCGCCCTTTGCCCGGCCTGCGCCATGTTGTCGGCGGAGATGATCGGCAGGCCGGAGTCCTTGAGGATCTTCTTGCCGAGCTCCTCGTTGGTGCCCTTCATGCGCACGACGAGCGGCACCGCGAGGTGCACCTCGCGCGCCGCCGTCACTACGCCCGCGGCGATGGTGTCGCACTTCATGATGCCGCCGAAGATGTTGACGAGGATCGCCTTCACCTTGGGATTGGAGAGCATGATCTTGAAGGCGGCCGTGACCTTCTCGGCCGTCGCGCCGCCGCCGACGTCGAGGAAGTTGGCCGGGGCGCCGCCGTAGAGCTTGATCGTGTCCATGGTCGCCATGGCGAGCCCGGCGCCGTTCACCATGCAGCCGATGTTGCCGTCCAGCGAGATGTACGAGAGGTCGTGCTTCGACGCCTCGATCTCGAGCGGGTCCTCCTCGTCCAGGTCGCGGAGCGCGACGATGTCCTCGTGGCGAAAGAGCGCGTTGTCGTCGAAAGTGAGCTTCGCGTCCAGCGCCACGACGCGCCCGTCGCCGGTGACGACCAGCGGGTTCACCTCGACGAGCGAAGCGTCGGTGTCCCAGTAGCAGCGATAAAGACTGCGCAGCAGCTCCGCGGCCTGTCCGAGCGAAGCTTCGGGCACGCCGATTCTGCGCGCCACCTCGCGCGCCTCGCCCTCGGCCAGGCCCGCTTCCGGGTCGATGAACACCTTGTGGATCTTATGCGGCGTCTTCGCCGCCACTTCCTCGATGTCCATGCCGCCCTCGGACGAGGCCATCAGCACCACGCGCTGCGTGCCACGGTCGGCCACCATGCCGACGTAGAGCTCCTTGGCGATGTCGGCGCCCTCCTCGATCAGCAGGCGCCGCACTTTCTGACCCTGCGGACCCGTCTGGTGCGTGACGAGCTGCATGCCGAGGATCTTCTTCGCGTGCGCGCGCACTTCGTCGGTCGATTTGGCCACCTTCACGCCGCCGCCCTTGCCGCGGCCGCCGGCGTGGATCTGCGCCTTCACTACCCACACCTTGCCGCCGAGCGTCTCGGCGGCGCGCACCGCGTCGTCGACGCTGAACGCGGCGACGCCGCGCGGCGTGGGCACGCCGAACTTGCGGAAGATTTCCTTGCCCTGGTACTCGTGGATCTTCATGCCCCCGCCTTTTCTTCCTTCACCATGTACCACTCGGGATACCACTTCTTCACCGACTCGCCGGTGGTGTCCATGGCGAGGCAGTGGTCGAGCTGGAAAGGTTTTCTGCCGGCGGGCCGGTCCTCGCGCCCTTCCCCGGCAAAGGTCTGGATCGCCGCCGTCGGCAGCGCGGCCAGCATCTCGGTGATGTGCGTGCAGCCCTGCACCCCGCCCAGCCGTTCCTTCAGGCCGTGGCGGAATTTCTTCAGCAGGTTCAGGCCGACGAGCTTCGCGTACTCGGGCGCCGCGGCCTCGCAGCCGCCGGGATAGGGCACGGCATCGGCCACCGCGATCGCGTCGACGATGTTGAATTTGCGGTCGATGGTGACGCGCACGGTCATGTCGTGCACCGGCAGGCCCGCGCGGCGCACGCCGGTCTTCAGCGTGAAATCGTGGTTCTTGACGTCGGTGATGTGGGCCTCGATGTCCCAGAGGCCGTCGGCGCGCTTGTAGCCTTCGTAGCGCACGCGCCGCGTGTGGGTGAGCTCGCGCTCGACTTCGGAGATGGGCAGGGGCATGGCGCCGCGAAGTTTAGCATCGGCGCCTTGCTAGAATCGCCGCCGTGCAGCCTGCGCGCGAAGAGCTGGTCGAGCGGCTCGCGCGCTCCCCGGCGCTCGACCTGGCGGTGATCGGCGGCGGCGCCACGGGCCTCGGCGTGGCGCTCGACGCCGCCGCGCGCGGGCTCTCGGTGGCGCTCTTCGAGGCCGAGGATTTCGCCAAGGGCACGTCGTCCCGCGCAACCAAGCTGGTGCATGGGGGCGTGCGCTACCTCGCCCAGGGCAACGTGGCGCTGGTGCGCGAGGCACTGCGCGAGCGCGCCCGCCTGCTGCAAAACGCACCCCACCTCGTGCAGCCGCTCGCTTTCGTCCTGCCGCTGTACGGGGCGCGCGGGCGCTGGCTCGACAGCTGGTTCTACGGTGCCGGGCTCACGCTGTACGACCTCCTAGCCGGCGGCGCCCGCCTCGGGCGCACCCAATTTCTCGGCCGCGCCGCCGCATTGGAGCGCGCGCCCGGCCTGCGCGCCGACGGCCTGGCGGGCGGGCTGCAGTACTGGGACGGCCAGTTCGACGACGCGCGCCTCGCTGTGGCGCTCGCGCGCACCGCGATCGCGCGCGGCGCGATCGTCGTCAATCACTGCGCCGCCGTGGGCATGACCCACGACAGCGCGGGCAAGATCAACGGCGTGCTCGTGGAAGACCGCGCCCGCGGCCAGCAGCACCGCATTGGCGCGCGCTGCGTGGTCAACGCCGCCGGCGTCTGGGTCGACAGCGTGCGGCGCATGGATCGCGCCGGACGCGGCGCGCTCCTCGCGCCGAGCCAGGGCGTGCACCTCGTCGTCGACCGCGAGTTCCTGCCCAGCCGCAGCGCGGTGCTGGTGCCCAGGACCCGCGACGGGCGCGTGATGTTTGCGGTTCCCTGGCTCGGCAAGACCATTCTCGGCACTTCCGATACCCCGCGCACCGACGTCCCCGGGGAGCCCGAACCTTTGCCGGGAGAAGTCGAGCTCATCCTGGGCGAAGCCGCGCGCGTGCTCGAGCGTGCGCCGACGCGGGCGGATGTGCGCTCGGTCTGGGTCGGGATGCGGCCGCTGGTGAAGCCGCCCGACGAGGACCCCGGCGACACCAAGGCGCTCTCGCGCGAGCACGCGGTGCTCGTCGAGCGCACCGGGCTGGTGACCGTCACCGGCGGCAAGTGGACCACCTACCGCGCCATGGCCGAGGACGTGCTGCAGCACGCCGCCGAAGCCGGGCTGCTGCCTGCGCGCCCGGCCGGCGCCACGTCGACGCTGCGGCTCGTCGGCGCGCCCGCGCGCGGCGAACACGCCTTGAGCGAAGCGCCGGGCCTGCACCTCTACGGCACCGAAGCGCAGGCGGTGCAGGCCCTGCCCGGCGCGACACGCGAGCTCGCGCCCGGGCTCACCGAGGCGATGGTGCGCTTTGCGGCGCGACACGAGTACGCGCGCAGCGTCGAGGACGCCCTCGCGCGGCGCTCGCGCCTGCTGTTTCTCGACGCGCGCCTCGCGGCGGAGGTCGCCGAGCGCGTCGCGGCGGTGCTCGCCGAGGAGCTCGGCGATGCGTTCGACGCGGCGCGCTCGCTGCGCGATTTCCGCGCCTTGGCCGCGCGTTACGCCTCAGTAGAATGACCGCATGAAGCACATCCTCGCGTTGGACCAGGGCACCACCAGCTCGCGCGCCATCGTCTTCGACGAGCGGGGCGCGCCGGTGAGCGTCGCGCAGGAGGAATTCGCGCAGATCTACCCGCAGCCCGGCTGGGTCGAGCACGATGCGAAGGCGATCCTCGCCACGCAGCGCGCGGTGGCGCGCGAGGCCCTGCGCCGCGCGGCGGTGCCGCCGAAGAGCGTGGCGGCGATCGGCATCACCAACCAGCGCGAGACCACGCTCGTCTGGGA
Source organism: Burkholderiales bacterium (assembly GCA_035459025.1). Lineage (GTDB taxonomy): Bacteria > Pseudomonadota > Gammaproteobacteria > Burkholderiales > SG8-39 > JAABQT01. Next base: position 5,206 of record DATHYT010000038.1, read on the forward strand.
CCGCCAGAGCGGCGAGCCGATCGCCAACGCCATCGTCTGGCAGGACCGGCGCACGGCGCCGGCCTGCCGCGATCTGAAGGAGGCGGGCGCCGAGAGCCTGGTGCGCGAGCGGACGGGCCTGGTCATCGATCCGTACTTCAGCGCCACCAAGATCGGCTGGCTGCTCGACAACGTGGCCGGGGCGCGCGAACGCGCCGAGCGCGGCGAGCTCGCCTTCGGCACCGTGGACACCTGGCTCATCTGGCACCTGACCGGCAACCGCACGCACGTCACCGACGTGACCAACGCCGCGCGCACCATGCTGTTCAACGTGCACACGCAGGACTGGGACGAGGAGCTGCTGCGGCTGTTGCGCGTGCCGCGCGCCTTGCTGCCCGACGTGCATCCTTCCACGCACGCCTTCGGCATCGTGCCGAAGGACGTCTTCGGCGAGCCTTTGATCATCGGCGGCGTCGCCGGCGACCAGCAGGCGGCGATGTTCGGGCAGGCCTGCCATGCGCCGGGGATGGCGAAGAACACGTACGGGACGGGTTGCTTCATGCTGCTGCACACCGGCAGCGAGATGGTGCAGTCGTCTCACGGCTTGGTGTCGACGCCCTGCGCGCACTTGAAGGCGAAGGAGTTCGCGCTGGAAGGCAGCGTGTTCGTCGCGGGCGCGGTGGTGCAGTGGCTGCGCGACGGGCTGGGGTTCTTCAATTCGTCCTCCGAGATCGAGGCTTTGGCGAACAGCGTGCTGGATTCCGGCGACGTCTGTATCGTGCCGGCGTTCACCGGGCTTGGCGCGCCGCACTGGGATCCCGAAGCGCGCGGGTCGATATTCGGGCTTACGCGCGGGACGACGCGCGCGCACATCGCGCGCGCGGCGCTGGAGTCGATCGCGTTCCAGAGCGCGGACATTCTCGAAGCAATGCAGAACGATTCGAAAATGGAGCTGAAGGAATTGCGCGTGGACGGCGGCGCGACCGCAAACGACCTGCTGATGCAGTTCCAGGCCGACGTGCTGGGCGTGCCGGTGGTGCGGCCGAAGGTGCTGGAGACGACGGCTTTGGGGGCTGCCTATCTCGCCGGCTTGACCGTCAATCTATGGAAGTCGCGCGACGAGATCGCCGCGCAGTGGCAGGTGGAGAAGCGCTTCGAGCCGCGCATGGAGGCGGCGCGGCGCGGCGCGCTGATGGCGCGCTGGCGCGAGGCGGTGGGCCGCTCGCTCAAGTGGGCGCAGGAGCGCTAGCGGCGCCGAGCCAGCGCTCGCGTGCCGGCCAGCGCGCGACCAGATCGACGAACAGGGGATCGATGCCGCTCGGGTCGGCCGCGACCTCGCGCGCGAGCTGCCCGGGTTCGTCGTTGTAGGCGAGCAGCCCCAGATCCGCCATGCGCATCGGATAGACGATGCCGTCGAGGTGGTCGCACTCGTGCTGCAGCAGCGCCGCCCACGAACTGTGCGCGTCATGCGATACCGTTTGCCCCTCGAGCGTCTGGTATCTGATCGCGATGCGCGAATGGCGCGGCACCTTGCCGTGCAGTCCGGGGATCGACAGGCAGCGCTCCCACACCGGCGTCTTCGCCGAAGACTTGGGGGTGATGACCGGGTTGACCATCACCGTCCAGGGGCGCGGCTCGATGCCCGAGCCCTTGGGAATGCGCGCGGCGATCATGCGGTAGACCACGACGCGCCTGCTGTCGAACACTTGCGGCGCGGCGAGGCCGCTCGCGCCGATGTCCTCGAGCGTCTCGATCATGTCGGCGGCGAGGCGCCGGATGTCCGGCGCGCCCGGGTCCGCGACCGGCGCCGCAACCTGCGACAGCACCGGGTTGCCCATCCTCGCGATCCGTAACACGGCCATGCTTGCCTCCCCCTCGTTCGGTTGCCCCTATTGCGTGGCGGATCGAGCGGCGGCGAACGACCGCCCGCCCTCTCCGCCCCATACCCGCCGCGCGAATTCCGGATAGTTCTCCGCGATGACCTGCGCTACCGGACCGCGCAGCTCGCGCAGCTGCGCCAGCGTCGGTTCCGCGGTCTGCGGCACCCGCGTCGACGCATCGAAGACGAAACCCGTGCTCGCGCGCACGTCCTCGGCGGTGCCGCCGGGATGCACGCTTTCGAGCAGGAATCGGCGCTTCCCGGCCTGCCAGCGAAACAGCGCCTTTCCCGTGAGCAGCGCCGCCGGCCCGCCGCGCCGCTCGACGCCCGGCGGGCTCCAGCCCGGCGCGGAAACGAACTCCACGTTCTTCACCAGCACGCGCGGCGAATGCTCCTCGCGAAACAGGATCGTCTTGCCCGCGGTGAAGTACATGTACGCCGAGCCGAAGGAACCCGGAAACCGCTTGCCCTCGGCTTCGACGAGGTTGATGTTCGCCTCGCCGTCGATCTGCGCCCCGCCCAGGAAGAAGACGTCGATGCGCCCCTGCCCCGCCAGGTCGAACAGCTCGCGCGAGCCTTGGGTGAACGGATTGCCGGTGCGCTTTTGCAGCAGCGAGATGCGCAGCGCAGGGTTCTGCCGCTTCAGCAGAAACGCCCCTGTGGCCGGAATCGGCGACGCCGCCCCCACCGCCACATGCCGCGCGTCGCCGATCAGGCGCGCTATGACACAGGCAAGGAGTTCTTCTCGCTGGTAGGGTTCCACACGAACTCGTCGAGATATTTCCTGAACCCGTCGGCCGTCTTCGCCAATCGTGCATAAGCCTGCACGTGCGCGTCGTCGATGCCGTACAGCCCCGGCACGCCAAGCGGCCAGGCGCCGCGCGGCGCCGGCGCCACCGCGCTGATGTAGACCGAGCCGATGCATCCCGGCGCGAGGATCTCGTCCTCCAGCATGTCGCCGGGCTTCAGCTCTTCGTAAGTGACGTAGCAGGCCCGGGACGCATGCGCGATGGTGGCGAGCTCGCCGCGCCGCCCGACCCAGACGTTGCCCGCCTCGTCCGCCCAGCGCGCGTGGAACAGCGCGACATCCGGACAGATCGCCTTCGCCAGCAGGATCGGATCGCCCTTGGCATAGGGATTGTCGATCGTCTTCCAGTCCGGATGGCGCTTGACGAGGTCCGAGCCGAGCACGCCGCGTAAAGGCAGGAACGGCACGCCCTTCTCGGTCGCCTGCAGCCCCGTGTGGATCATCGGGCAGGTGGCATCGATGATCTTCAATGACTTCTGCCCGGCGGCCTCGCTGAAGCGTGGCGCGAGCCCCGCCTCCCCCAGCGTCACCGCGCTGGTCTCGACCTCCCGCACACAGCCCGCGCCAATCAGGATGTCGGCGCAAAGCCCGAGCACCGGGACGCCGATGAGCTTCAGATCCTTTGCGTTCCTTCGCACCAGCGCGCGCACCACCGCCATCGCCACCGGCGAGTAGTCCGGCGGCAGCCCGATCGACGAGCCGTCGGCGATCCGCGCCGCGAGGGCGTCGGCATCCTCGAAGTGCTGCGTCGCGTTCGACGCCAGGCTCACGCCGTCCCCCCCACCGTCAGCCCGTCGATCTTCAACGTCGGCTGCCCCACCCCCACCGGCACGCTCTGCCCCTCCTTGCCACAGGTGCCGATGCCGGGGTCGAGACGAAAATCATTGCCGACCATCGAGACGCGCGTGAGCACGTCCGGGCCGTTGCCGATCAGCGTCGCGCCCTTCACCGGCGCGGTCACCTTCCCGTCCTCGATCAGATAGGACTCGGCCGCCGAGAACACGAACTTGCCGCTGGTGATGTCGACCTGGCCGCCGCCGAAGTTCACCGCGTACAGGCCCTTCTTCACGCTGCGGATGATCTCGCCCGGGTCGTGCGCGCCCCCGACCATGAAGGTGTTCGTCATCCGCGGCAGCGTGAGGTGCGCGTAGGACTCGCGCCGGCCGTTGCCGGTGAGCGGCATCTTCATCAGGCGCGCGTTCAGGCTGTCCTGCAGCAGCCCGCGCAGCACGCCGTCCTCGATCAGCACCGTGCGCCGCGTCGGGTTGCCCTCGTCGTCCACGGTGAGCGAGCCGCGCCGGTCGGGAATCGTGCCGTCGTCCACCACCGTGACGCCGGGCGCCGCGACGCGCTCGCCCATGCGCCCCGAGAACGCCGAGCTGCCCTTGCGGTTGAAGTCGCCCTCCAGGCCGTGGCCGATCGCCTCGTGCAGCAGGATCCCCGGCCAGCCCGGGCCGAGCACCACGGTCATGGTGCCGGCGGGCGCCGGGCGCGCCTCCAGATTGATGAGCGCCTGGTCCACCGCCTGGCGCGCGTATGCTTCGAGCGCCGCGTCGGTGAACATCGCGTAATCGGTGCGCCCGCCGCCGCCCGCGCTGCCGCTTTCGCGGCGCCCGTGCTGCTCGGCGATCACCTGCACCGACAGGCGCACCAGCGGGCGCACGTCGGCCACGCGCAGGCCGTCGGCGCGCGCGATCAGCACCACCTCGTACTCGCCGCCGAGCTGCGCCATCACCTGGCCGACGCGCGGATCGCGCGCCCGGCACAGCCGCTCCAGCTTCTCCAGCAGCGCCACCTTGGCCGCCGAATCGAGCGAGGCGAGCGGATCGAGCGGCGCGTAGCGGCGCGGCGCCGAGGCGCGGCGCGCGATGCGCGCGGCGCGGCCGCCGCCCTGGCGCGCGATGGCGCGCGTGGCGCGCGCCGCGTCCTGCAGCGCGTCGAAGCTGATCTCGTCCGAGTAGGCGAACGCGGTGCGCTCGCCCGACATGGCGCGCACCCCGACGCCCTGCTCGATCGAGAAGCTGCCCGCCTTGACGATGCCTTCCTCGAGGCTCCAGCCTTCCGCGCGCGTGTACTGGAAGTACAGGTCGGCATGGTCCATGCGCGGCGCGGCCAGCGCGCCGAACACGTCGTCGAGGCGGCGCGCCTGCAGGTCGTAGGGGGCGAGCAGGCAGGCGTCCGCGGTAGCCAGCAGTTGATCGATATCCATGCGCCTCCGTCAGTCTCCCACCGGCGGCTTGGGCGGCACCGGCATGGGGGTGAGCTTCTCCACCTTCGGGTCCGTCCAGCTGCCGCTGATTCCGTACTCGAAGGCGAACATCTGGCCGAGCGGGTTCTGCAGCAGCTTCTGCGCCAGCAGTGTCGTCAGACCCACCACCGGGTTGATCGCCACGGCCGCCGCCGTCGATGCGGTGCTGTCCAGCGCCGGCACCACGCGCACGTGCAGCTCCTGGGTCTCCGCGGCGAGGTCGACGGTACCCGACATGCGCACCTCGGCCGCGCCGCCGCTCATCCTGAAATTCTCGGTCTGCAGAGTGCCCTGTGCAATCTGTGCCGTCGCGTCGATATTGTCCCACTGGAAGCCCTTGGAGAACACGTCGCGGAAATCGAGCGCGATGCGCCGCGGCAGCATCTGCAGGCTCATCAGCGACACCAGCTTGCCGATGCCGGGCTCGATCTCGAGAAAGCGGCCGTCCTCCGCGTGCAGCTCCAGGCTGCCGGACAGGCTCGCGTAGTCGATCGCGGCCGGCTCGCCGTCCCAGGCGAGCGCGGCCTTGGCGTTCGCCTTGCCGCCGCGCACCAGGCCCGGGAAGCCCACGCGATCGAGGAAGCGTCCGACGTCGCTCGATTGCATCTCGAAGTCGAATGTGGTGCGCGGCGCCGGCGCAACGCGCCACAGGCCCTCGCCGCGGACCGAGCCCTCCGGGTTCTGCATCGACAGCCGTTCCACGCGCCAATCGGCCCCCTCGCGCTGCGCGACGATCTCCACGCGCCCGAAGCGCTTGCCGCGAAAACCGAAATCCTCGGCCACCAGGTCCACCGCCGGCAGCTCGCGCGAGGCGCGGGCCGGCGCGCTCCCCGGGACGTCAGGCGGCACGTCGAAGCGCGCCATGCGCGCCTGCAGCTTCGCCTGGTCGCCGGTGCGGTACGCGACCTCGCCGGCGATGTCCTTGGAGTTCAATGTCGCGGTCCAGCCCCCTCCGTCCAGCTGCGCTTTCACCGTGATGTCCTGCATGCGCTTGCCGAATGCATCGAGCGTGCCGACGCTCATGTCAACCGCGGTGCGCCCCTCGCCCCGGCTCGCCGCCTCACCGAATAGCGCACGCCAGCCGTCGAGGTCGAACTCCTGCAGCGAGCCGTAGAGGAGCGTGCGCGCCGGGCGCTCGGGAAAGCGCAGCCGCGCCCCCGGCGGCGGATGGAAGGCGACTGCCGTGCGCTCGACCAGTTCTTCACCGTCGCGCTGCTGCAGGACCTCGGCGCGCAACAGGCGCCCAAGCGCCACGCTGACACGCTCGCGCTCGTCGCCTTCGCCCTGCAGGAAGGACACGCGCAGCAGCAGGATGCGGTCGGCCTCCTTCGCCAGCGGCGGCGGCAGGTCGCTCGAAACGCCGGCCAGATGCGATTCGAGCACGATCTGCGGCGCCGCGCCGCGCGCCAGGCGCACCGAGCCGGCATAGGTGGAAGCGCCCTGCAGACGGCCGTGCCACGGCTCGGGGACCAGCGGCTGCAACCCCTCCACGGTGAACTGGCCGTTCGCGCTGAGCAGCACGCCGCCGCCGCGCTGCGTGCCGCCGATGACGCGCAGCGGCCCGCCGAGGAAGCGGCCGCTGGCATTGCGCACCTGGACGGAGGATTCGGTGAACGCCAGCGTGCCCGCGGCGCGCTCGATCGGCGGCAGGGTCTTGCCGATGCGCAGGGAATTGCCGGCGAACTCGTACTGGCCGGACGCCGTCGTCTTGTCGCGCTCGGCGAGCGGGATCTGCAGCCCGAGCCGCAACCGCCCGCGTCCTTCGACGCGCACGGCTTCGTCCGCCTCGCCCAGCAGGCTGCGCAGCGGGCTGCGCCGCATGAACTCGAGGAAGTCGGCGCTCGGCCCCTCGGCCTGCCCCGTGATCTCGAGCACCGCGGGTGCACGCAGGCCCATCCCGGCGCGCGTGTCTTGCAGCGTGGCGCCGAACACGCGTGCGCGGCGCGCGAGCATCGCCACCCGCTCGCGCTCGAAGCGCAACTCGCCCTCGATGCCCTCGATCGCGGGCCAGCCTTCGGCGTAGGCGAGCACGCCGTCGCGCACCTGCGCCACGACCTGGAACTGCCCGAGCGCGGGATCGGCGAACGGGAAGTGGCGCAGGTTGCCCTGCAGCCGCAGCCGCACGTCGGCCGACTGACCGCCGCGGATCGCGTCCACCAGCCAGGCGCGTGTTCTCGGGCCCATCAGCTCGGCCCGCGGCAGGTACTGCGGCAGGCTGCGCGCGTCGAAGCGCTGCAGCTGCGCGCGCAGGTCGATCGTGCCGGGCCCTTCTCCCGCATAGGCATAGCTGCCCGACGCGCTACCGGCGAGATCCGCATTGGCGAACTGCAGCCCGGCGATGCGCACGCGTGCGCCGCCCGGCGTGGGTCGCTCCCAGCTCACTTCACCGCTGAGCGAGGCGAGGCGGATGCGCGGCTCGGGGAACAGGCGCGGCAAGGCCACCTCGCCACCCTGCGTGGCGAGGACCAGCACGCCCCTGGACTCGGTGGCATCGATGCGCCCCGAAAGGTTGGCGAACCCAGGGATCGCGCGCCACGCGCTCATGCTCATGCCGTCGAACCGCGCGCGGCCCTTGAAGCGGGCGTCGCTCGGAAGCCGTCCGTGCCACTCGAAGCTCGCGTCGCTGACGCGGCCCCGCGGCGCAAGCTCGGCGAGCAGCGCGCGTAAGTCGGCCGGAAACGGCAGGTACTCCGCGAGCCGCGCCAGCGGCTCGAGCTCGAGCAGATCGGCGCTCAGCGTGCCATGCGCCGGCTCGGTCGCCTCCCAGCTGGCGCGGAATGTGGTGCCGTGCATGGGTTGCCCGTCCACCGGGACGAGCGCCAGGCGCCGCGTGCCGAACTCATAGCCGTGCTCGGTACCGCGGCCCTGCACGCGCCCGGCGACACTCGCCAGGCGCAGCTCCGGCAGCTCTTCGCCCAGTCGCGCGGCGACGCCGGAAAGCGCCAGATCGGCGGTGGCGTCCACCAGCTTGCCCGCGCCGAACGTCGCCCATAGCCGCAACGCCCCTTGGCCGCTGCGCACCTCGACCGGGTAGTCGATCCAGGCGCGCCAGCCGGCGAGGTCCGTGTATCCGAGCTCCGCATACACGCGGCCGTTCCAGGCCGCGGGCACGGCCACGCTGCGGCCGATGAGCGAAGCGCGCAACTCCATGCCGGCGCCGAGTGCCGGCGGCGGCCGCGCCGACAGGCCGAACTGGTGCACCTCGCCGCGGTTGCGCAGCCGGAACTGCAGGCTGTGCAACGCGAGCGGCGGTGCCCCGCGCCACTCGTCGATCCATTCGATCTCGGCGTTGCGGATGATGATCTCGCGCTGCTCCAGGATCCAGTCGGCGAAGCGGCCGTCGCCGCCACCGCCGCCACCGCGCGCGCCCAGGGAGATGCCGGCCACCGAGATCACGCCGTCGGCGCCGCGACGCACGGTGAGGCGCGGGCCCTCGATGGTGAGCGAGTACAGGCGCAGGTCGCCCGCCAGCAGGCTCGCCCAGCCCACCACGGGCTCCACCGACGGCAGCACCAGCGCTTCGCGCCCGTCGCGGTCGTACACGCGCAGGTCGCTCACCTCCAGGCGCGGGTGCAATCCTTCCCAATCGGCGCGCAGCGCGCCGATGGTCACCGGCAAGCCCACCGCGCGCGTCAGCGCGGCGACCACGTGCCCCTGGTAGCGCTCGACCTGCGGCAGGAGCCAGAAGCGAAGCGCGAGAAATACCCCGGCAAAAGCGAAGAAAGCCGTCCAGGCCAGGATTTCCAGCGCGCGCAGCAGCCTGCCCGCCGCCGTGCGCTGCCTCGAGGATTGCATTGCGCTTCGCGTTGCCCCTATAGTCGTAGCCGCTCGCGGCCTGAATTACGCCCGGCGTCTTGATTGGGGGCGGCGCGGCGCGAAAAGTTCTCGCGCGGATGTCGTTCCCACGCATCATTCTAACCGCAGATGCCCGCACTCGACGGCAAGCTTTCCTTCTCGCGCTACGCCGCGCGCAGCCTCGCCGCGCGCCCGGAGCTGGCTGCGGCGCTGGACGCGCCGGCACGCTGCACGCGCGAGGAGATCGCCGCAGCGCTCCGGGGCGCCGAAGGCGACGACGAGCCGGCGCTCAAGCGCCGGCTGCGCCGCCTGCGCCAGGAAGTGCTGCTGCGCGTGATGGCGCGCGACCTGGGAGGCAGCGCCGATCTGGCGGAAGTGTGCGCCACGATGAGCGATCTGGCCGAGCTGCAGATCGCGGCGGCGCTCGACTGGACGCGCGCCCCGGACCTGGTGGTGGTGGCGATGGGCAAGCTCGGCGGGCGCGAGCTGAACGTCTCCTCCGACGTCGATCTGGTCTTCGCCTACCCGGCCGGCCCGGACCCCGAACCGCTCGAGCGCGCGGGGCGCAAGCTGATTGCACTGCTCTCGGAGATCACCGACGACGGCTTTGCCTTCCGCGTCGACATGCGCCTGCGGCCCTACGGCGACTCCGGGCCGCTCGCGTCGAGTTACGAGGCCCTGGAGGCCTACTTCGTGGCGCAGGGCCGGGAGTGGGAGCGCTACGCGTGGATCAAGGCGCGGCCGATCACTGGCTCGCGCCACGACGAGCTCGCCGGCATCGTGCACCCCTTCGTGTACCGCAAGTACCTCGATTACCCGACGCTCGCGGCGATGCGCCGGCTGCACGCCGAAGTGCGGCGCGACGTGGCGCGGCGCGAGCTCGCCGAGCACGTCAAGCTCGGCCCCGGCGGCATCCGCGAGATCGAGTTCATCGTGCAGGCGCTGCAGCTGGTGCGCGGCGGGCGCGATCCGGCGCTCGCGGTGCGCCAGACCCTGGCAGCGCTGGCGCGGCTCGGCGAGCGGCAGCTCCTGCCCGCCGACGCGGTGCGCGAGCTCGCCGCGGCCTACGTGTTCCTGCGCAATACCGAGCACCGGCTGCAGTACCTCGAGGACCAGCAGACGCACACGCTGCCGGAGCAGGCCGAGGACCGCGAGCGCATCGCCCGCATGTCGGACTGCGCCTCCTGGGACGAGTTCTACGGCCGGCTGCAGGCGCACCGCGAGGCGGTGCAGCGGCATTTCCAGGACGTGTTCGCGGAGTCGGCGGCGGTGGACGCGCCCGACCTGTGGCAGGACGACCGCGCGGCGATGGCCCAGGCGCTGTCGGGCCGTGGCTTCCGCAACCCCGACATGAGCGCTGACCGGCTCGTTGCGGCGCGCCGCGGCCAGCGCTACGCGGTGCTGCCCACGGACTCGCGGCGTCGCTTCGACGCGCTGGTGCCTGCGCTTGCTGCCGCGGCGGCGCACACCGCCGATCCCGATGCCACGCTGGGGCGCGGCCTCGAGCTGATCGAGACCATCGCACGGCGTGCCGCCTACCTGGCGCTGCTTGCGGAGCACCCCGAGGCGCTGGAGCGCGTCACCAAGATGATCGCCGCCTCGAGCTGGGCAGCGGAATTCGTCACGCGCCACCCGCTGCTGCTCGACGAGCTGCTCGACGATCGCATGCTGTACGCGCCGCCCGACTGGCCCGTCTTCGAGCGCACGCTGACCGCGCTGCTCGTCGACGCCGCGGGCGACGTCGAGCTCCAGATGAACGTGCTGCGCGAGCAGCACCAGGCGCTGGTGTTCCGGCTGCTCGCGCAGGACCTTGCCGGCCTGCTGACGGTGGAGCGCCTCGCCGACCACCTGTCGCAGCTCGCCGATCTCGTGCTCGGGGCGGCGCTCGACGTGGTCTGGGCGCAGCTCGACGCGCACCACCGCGAGGCGCCGCAGTTCGCGGTGATCGCCTACGGCAAGCTCGGCGGCAAGGAGCTCGGCTACGCCTCCGACCTCGATCTCATCTTCCTGTACGACGACGCCGACGAGCGCGCGCCCGAGAACTATGCGCGCCTCGCGCAGCGCCTGAACCACTGGCTCACCACGCGCACCTCGAGCGGCGTGCTGTTCGAGACCGACCTGCGGCTCCGGCCCTCCGGCGAATCGGGGCTGCTGGTGATCTCGGTCGACGCGTTTCGCGAGTATCAGGAGCGCTCCGCCTGGGTCTGGGAGCACCAGGCGCTGACGCGCGCGCGCTACTGCGCCGGCGAGCCGCGGGTGGGCGCGGCGTTCGAGTCGCTGCGCACGGAGATCCTCGAGCGGGCGCGCGATCCGGCCGAGCTGGCGCGAGAGGTGATCCGCATGCGCGAGCGCATGCACGAGGCGCACCCCAACCGATCCGGGCTGTTCGACGTCAAGCACGACCGCGGCGGCATGATCGACGTCGAGTTCGTCGTGCAGTACCTGGTGCTGGCGCATGCGCACCGCCATCGCGACCTGACCGGCAACCTGGGCAACATCGCGCTGCTCGGCATGGCGGCCGGCCACGGCCTGGTGGCGCCGGAGCTGGCGCGCGAATGCCAGGACGCCTACCGCGAGTTCCGCCGGCTGCAGCACGGGCTGCGCCTGAACGGCGCACAGTTCGCGCGCGTGCCGCCGGACAAGGTGTCGGCGCAGGTGCGTGCGGTGCGCGCGCTGTGGGCGCGCGTGTTCGACTAGGGCGCGCGCAGCGTGATGTCGCCGTACAGCGCGCGCGCCGTCTGCTGCGTGTTGTCGGAGTCGGTGAGCACGCCCACGGCGACGATGTCGCCGGGATCCTCGCCGAAGGCGCGCCGGTAGTCCTCGAGCACGTTGCGCCGGTAGTGCAGCCAGTGGCCGAGGCGCGCGGCGCCGCTTTCCACCACGATCATGCGGATGCGCTCGATCTGCGGGCTCTGCAGCGCGGTCTCCACCGGAATCCTGTTCGACCAGACGTAGATCAGCATGGCGTAGGGCAGCGGCTCTCCGGCAAACACCCGCGCCAGGCGCAGCAGGGCGCGCTGCTGGAAGTCGAGCCGTTCCGGGTCGCCGTGAAACGACACCACGAGGCGCGCCACCGAGTCCTCGCGCGACGCGACGCGCTTGTCGGTGCCCGGCATCAGGTCATCGACGCGCCAGCTCCATTCGAGCAGCCCCTGACGGAACGGGTCGACGCGCACGCGCCGGTACAACCCGGTGGCAGCCCGCTCGGCGGTAGCCTGCAGCACGGTCCCGGCGCTGCCGTTCACGAGGCGGTAATCCGTGTGGCGCTTGCCCGAATGCAGCCCCCAGCCCACCCAGTCGGCGGGCAGCGGCGCGCCCACCCGCAGTCGCGAGAAGCGCGCCACTTCGACGACGTCGCCCGCATGCCGCTCGAGCTCGCGCACGATCGGCGTCGAGGCGAGCAGCCCGTCGTCCTCGGGCACGACGGCGCACCCGCCGAGCGCGAGCAGCGCCGCCAGCACGGCCGCGGGGCGCATCAGATCGCCTCCCGCGGCGCGCGCCGCAGCGGCCCGTCCACCGCCGAGGCGAGGCCGCCGAGCGCCTCCAGCAGCGCGTCGCGGTTCAGCCGGTACAGCACGCGCTGGCCCTGGCGCTCGGCCGAGACCAGCCCGGCGCGCTGCAGCACCGCCAGGTGCCGCGAGACCGCGGGCGGGCTCATGCCGAAGCGCTCCGCGAGATCGGTGGTCGAGAGCGCCGTCTGCGCGAGGAAGGCGAGCGCCCGGCGCCGCGGCAACGAGGCCAGCGCGGCGAACACCTCGTCCTGAGGATTAGCATCCATGTTAATAGTATGGCATAGGCGGCGCCGCGCTGGTTAGAATGGCGCCTCACTCAAGGAGACCCCGTTCCATGGCGAAAGCAAAGGCGGCGCCGAAGGGCCCGCTCTCGATGGCCGACCGCGACGGCTGGATCTGGCACGACGGCAAGCTGGTTCCCTGGCGCTCGGCCACCACCCACGTGCTCACGCATTCCCTGCACTATGGACTCGCGGTGTTCGAAGGCGTTCGCGCGTACAAGACCGTGCGCGGCACGGCGATCTACCGGCTGAAGGAGCATACGCAGCGGCTCATCAACTCGGCGCACATCTACATGATGAAGATCCCGTACACGCTCGAGCAGCTGATGAAGGCGCAGATCGAGGTGGTGCGCGCCAACGGCCACGAGGCCTGCTACGTGCGCCCGATCGCCTTCTACGGCTCGGAGAAGATGGGCGTGTCGCCCGTCGGCGCGCGCGTGCACGTGGCGATCTCCGCCTGGCCCTGGGGCGCCTACCTCGGGCCCGAAGCGCTGGAAAAAGGCATCCGCGTGAAGACCTCCTCGTACGCGCGCCACCACATCAACGTCACCATGGCGCGCTCCAAGATGTCGGGCACCTACCCCAACTCGGTGCTGGCGACGCTGGAGGCGACGATGCACGGCTACGACGAGGGACTGCTGCTCGACGTCGACGGCTTCGTCGCCGAAGGCGCGGGCGAGAACATCTTCATCGTCAAGGACGGCGTGATCTACGAGCCCGAGCTCACCTCGGCGCTCACCGGCATTACGCGCGCCTCGGTCATCGAGCTGGCCGCCGGCCTCGGCTACAAGGTGGAGTCGCGACGCCTGACGCGCGACGACATCTACATCGCCGACGAATGCTTCTTCACCGGCACCGCGGCGGAAGTGACGCCGATCCGCGAGCTCGACAGCCGCGTGATCGGCGCCGGCAAGGCCGGCCCGATCACCAAGAAGCTGCAGAAGGCGTTCTTCGACGTGGTCACGGGCAAGGACAAGAAACACACGCACTGGCTGACGCCGGTGCCGATGCGGAAGGGCAAGCCGTGAGCACCGATACCGCACGGCAGGTGGACGTAACCGAGAAGGATCTGCCCCTGCACTGCCCGCTGCCGGGTGCGCCGCTCTGGGCGCGGCATCCGCGCGTCTTCCTGGACGTCGCCAAGGCGGGCCAGGCGCTCTGCCCGTACTGCGGAACGCGCTACGTCTACAAGGGCGCGGCACCCAGGGGGCACTGAGGCTTGGCGCGGCTCCTCGTCGTCGCGCCCAACTGGATCGGTGATGCGCTGATGGCGCAGCCGCTGCTCTCGCGGCTGCGCGAGAATCAGCCCCAGGCGCGCATCGACGTCGTCGCGCCGGCGTGGGTCGCGCCCGTGTTCCGGCGCATGCCCGAAGTGGCGGGGGTCATCGAGACGCCGTTCGCGCACGGCGCGCTGCACCTGCGCGAGCGCTGGCGCCTGGGCCGCACCCTGAAGGCGCTCGGCTACGACGAAGCGTACGTTCTGCCCAACGCCTGGAAGGCGGCGTTGGTGCCGTTTTTCGCCGGCATCGCCAGGCGCTGCGGCTACCGCGGCGAGTCGCGCTACGGCCTGCTCAACGTCGTGCACCGCAAGCAGCCGGGGCGCGAGCCGATGGCCCTGCATTACGCGCGCCTGGCCGGGGCGCCCGGCGCGCCGGTCGCCCAGCCGCTGCCGGACCCGAAGCTCGCCGTGGACGCGCCCGCGGTGCGCGCCGCGCGCGAGCGCTTCGGCCTGCCGGAGCGCTATGCAGTGCTCTGCCCCGGCGCGGAGTACGGCCCGGCCAAGCGCTGGCCGTACTTTCCCGAGCTCGCGGCGCGGATCGATACCCCCGTCGTCGTCCTGGGCTCGGCGAAGGAGCGCGAGCTGTGTGCGACAGTCGGCGGCCGCAACCTCGCGGGCGAGACCACGCTCGACGAGGCGCTCGACGTGCTTGCCGGCGCGGCGCGGGTGGTGAGCAACGACTCGGGCCTGATGCACGTGGCCGCCGCGCTCGGGCGCCCGTTGGTGGCCGTCTTCGGCTCGTCCAGCCCGCGGCACACGCCGCCGCTCTCGCCGCGCGCGCGCGTCCTCTGGCTCGGCATCGAGTGCAGCCCGTGCTACGCGCGCGACTGCCCCCTCGGGCATTTCCGGTGCATGCGCGAGATGACGGTCGAGCGCGTGATGCAGGAAATGCAGCAGCTGCCCTAGCATATGCCGCTTCGCATCTTCCCCACACCGCAGGACGCAGAGTCCGCCTTCTACGAGGCGCTCGAACGCGCCGACCTGGAGCTGATGATGGCGGTGTGGTCGGAGGACGAGGAGATCGTCTGCGTGCACCCGGGCGGGCCGCGCCTCGCCGGGCAGGACCAGGTGCGCGACAGCTGGCGCCAGATCTTCGCCGGCGGCGCAAACGCCCGCGTGCACGTTACGCAGCAGGTGACGGTCACCGGCACGATGGTCGCGGTGCACAGCGTGCACGAGAACTTCTCGCGCCCCGGGCAGGCGCGCCCGGTGCAGGCGGTGGTGGCGACCAATGTCTACCTGCGTACGGCGGCGGGCTGGCGCATGGTGGCGCACCATGGCTCGCCCGCGCCGGGCAGCGCCGAGCCGCCGCCGCCCGCGCCGAAGATCCTGCATTGAGCGCATACCACGCACCCTGGTGGCTGCCGGGCGGCCACCTGCAGACCGTGTACAGCGCGCTCGGGCCGGCGCCGCGCATCGCCTGGCGCCGCGAACGCTGGGACACGCCGGACGGCGACTTCATCGACCTCGACTGGGCCGAGGGCGGCCGCGGCCCGCTGCTCGCGCTCTTTCACGGCCTCGAGGGCGGGTCCTCGAGCCACTACGCGCGCAAAGTCGCCGCGCAGGCACAGCGGCGCGGCTGGCGCTGCGTGGTGCCGCACTTCCGCGGCTGCTCGGGCGAGGCCAACCGGCACGCGCGCGCCTACCATTCCGGCGACAGCGCGGAGCTCGACTGGATCCTGCGGCGCCTGCGGCCCGATTTCGCGGCGGGCGTGTCGCTCGGCGGCAACGTGCTGCTCAAGTGGCTCGGCGAGCAGGGCGCGGCCGCCGCGCAGCTCGTGCGACGCGCTGCCGCCGTATCGGCGCCGGTCGACCTCGCGGCGTCGGGGCACGCCCTCGACCGCACGCTCAACCGCTGGCTGTACGCGGCGCACTTTCTCACCACGCTGAAGCCCAAAGCGCTCGCCAAGATCTCGCAGCATGCGCTCGCGATCGATGCGACGCGCGTCTCGCGCGCGCGCACGCTGCATGAGTTCGATGACCTGGTCACCGCCCCGCTGCATGGCTTTCGTGACGCCGACGACTACTGGGCGCGCGCCGCCAGCGGCCCGTGGCTCGAGCGCATTCGCGTGCCGACGCTGGTGCTCAACGCCATGAACGATCCTTTTCTGCCGCACGCCGCGCTCGCCGCAGCAGCGCGCCGGGCGTCGCCTGACGTGGTGCTAGAATTTCCCGCAACCGGCGGACATGCCGGCTTTCCGGGACGCGGACACTGGCTTGCGCGCCGGGTCCTGGAGTTCTGCGCCGCACCGTGACCATTGCCGCCGAAATCTTTCGCGCCTACGACATCCGCGGCATCGCGGGCAAGACGCTGACTGTGGACGCCGTGCGCGGCATCGGCCGCGCGCTCGGCTCGATGGCGGACGAGTTCGCCGTGGGTCGCGACGGCCGCGACTCCGGGCCCGCGCTGGTCAATGCGCTGTGCGAAGGCTTGCAGCGCTCCGGCGCCAGCGTGATCGACATCGGCATGGCGCCGACGCCGGTCACGTACTTCGCGGCGCACCAGCTGAACTGTGGCAGCTGCGTCTCGGTGACCGGCAGTCACAACCCGCCCGAGTACAACGGCCTGAAGATGGTGGTCGACGGCCACACGCTCTCGGGCGACGAAATCCAGGGACTGCGCCGGCGCATCGAGCGCGGCGAGTTCCGCGCCGGCGCCGGCCGCCGGCGGGAGGCGGACGTGCTCGACGCCTACGTTGAGCGCATCACCGGCGACGTCAGGCTCGCGCGGCGCATGCGCATCGCCACCGATTGCGGCAACGGCGTCGCCGGCATGGTGGCGCCGCGCCTGTACCGCGCGCTCGGCTGCGAGGTTCGGGATCTGTACAGCGACGTGGACCCGACCTTCCCCAACCATCACCCGGATCCGTCCCATACCGAGAACCTGGCCGACCTGATCGCCGCCGTGCGCGACGGCGGGGCCGAGCTCGGCCTTGCCTTCGACGGCGACGGCGACCGGCTCGGCGTCGTGACCCGGGACGGCAGCGTCATCTACCCGGACCGGCAGCTGATGCTCTTCGCCGCCGACGTGCTGTCGCGCAATCCGGGCGCCGAGATCATCTACGACGTGAAGTCCACCCGCCTCCTTGCGCCGTGGATCGAGCGCCACGGCGGCAAGCCGCTGCTGTGGAAGACCGGGCACTCGCTGATCAAGGCGAAGCTCGCCGAGACCGGCGCGCCGCTCGCCGGCGAGATGTCGGGCCATACGTTCTTCAAGGAGCGCTGGTACGGCTTCGACGATGCGCTCTACGCGGGCGCGCGCCTGCTCGAGATCCTGTCGCGCTCGCACGACGCGAGCGCCGTGCTCACCTCGCTGCCGGACGCGCCCTCGACGCCGGAGTTGCAGTGGAAGCTCGCCGAGGGCGAGCCGCATGCGCTGATCGCGAAGCTGCAGGCAGCGAAGCCCTTTCCCAAGGCCGCGCGCACCATCACTATCGACGGCGTGCGCGCTGAGTACGCCGACGGCTTCGGCCTGGCGCGCGCCTCCAATACCACCCCGGTGATCGTGCTGCGCTTCGAGGCGGATACGAAGGCGGCGCTGGCGCGCATCCAGGACGAGTTCCGCGCCGCGCTGCAGCCGCTCAAGCCCGGCGCGCCGCTGCCCTACTAGGCGAAGTCCGGGCCGATCCGGTCGAGCCGGTCGCTGACCAGGCAATCCACGTTCCAGCCAAGGAGCTTGCGCGCCGCGCGCCGGTCGTTGACGGTCCAGGCGAGCACGGCGCAGCCGGCGGCATGGGCTTCCTGCACCACGCGCTGCCGCAGCGAGCGGAAGTTGGCATGCAGCGCGACGCACTCCAGGTCGCGCAGCATCTCGCGCCAGTGCGGCAGCAGGCGCCCAAGCAGCAGGCCGCGCGGCAGCTCCGGCGCGGCTTGCCGGGCGGCGGCGAGCGCAACCGGCGAAAACGAGGACAGAACGGGCGGCAGCGCCGCGCCCCGCCAGAGCTCGGCGGCCATGCGCGCCACCGTTTCGCCCGTGCGCCGCTCGTAGCCGCGCCCCGGCTTGATCTCGACGTTGGCCCACAGCCCGAGGTGGCGGCACAGGCGCACCGCGTCCTCGAAGCGGGGGATCTTCTCGCCGCGCCACCGCGCGCCGCGCCACGCACCGGCGTCGAGGCGTTGCAGTTCCGCGTACGGCGTTTGCGCGACGTAACCGTGCGCGCCGGTGGTGCGCCTCAGGGTCTCATCGTGGATCAGAACCGGCGTGCCGTCGCCGGCGAGCATGACGTCGAACTCGACGCCCTTGAAGCCCATTTCGGCGCCGAGCCGGATCGCGCCGAGCGTGTTCTCGGGCGCGAGCGTGCCGCCGCCGCGGTGCGCCACAATGCGCGGGTAGGGCCAGTGGCTCATGCGGGCCGGTGCTCCGGCTTGAGGCGCACGTAGAGAGTCCGGTGCACGCGGGCCACGACCGCGCGCTGCGCATCGACGACGTCGGTGACGAACTCGGGAAGGACCTTCTCTCCGCCCGCGGCCTGCGCGCGGATCTTCGCGAGGTGCTCCTCGGTGAGCGAAAAGCGCGCCGTGACGGTGCCGCGCGCGGGCGCGAGGTACTCGATCGAGGCCGATTTGTCCCAGACGTAGTACTGCGGGCCGAGATTTTGCATCAGCATGAGCATGTAGAAGGCGTCGGTCATCGCGAACAGGCTTCCGCCGAATTGAGCGCCGGCGATGTTGCGGTTGAGCCAGCCCAGGCGCAGCTCCGCCTCGGCCTCGCGGAAGTCGTCCGTCATGCGCCGCAGGCGGATGCCGGGGCTGCGGAATGGGCCCCACCAGTGCATGCCCCGCACCAGCGTACGCGCGCTGAACTTCACGCGCTCAGCCTTCGATCCGCTTGCCGCTCTGCGGGTCGAACCAGTGCACCTGCGCCGGGTCGTAGCGCAGCGGCAGCTTCCCGGCGCGCGCGTCGACCGAGGCGTGCAGCCGCGCGGCCACCCGCGCGCCCTCGCCGTCGCCGAAGTGGCCGTAGACGAGCGTATCGGCGCCGAGCGGCTCGATCAGGTCCACTTCCAGCGTGATCGAGGCGTCCGCCGGC
>DATHYT010000039.1:0-1076 GCA_035459025.1 Burkholderiales bacterium
CGACAGCGGTAACGCCGCGCTCGCCGCGGCGAGCCGGTTCACGCTCGCCTACAGCGCGGCACACGCGCTGGCGCTCGCCGCGCTGCGCGCGGCTGGCTACCGCCCCTCGAGCGCGGGCCACCGCAAGATCCTCTTCCAGGTGCTGGACGCCACCGCAGGCGCGCCGCCGGCGCTGTGGCGCGCGCTCGACCGGTACCACGACCGCCGCAACGCATCGGAATACGAGGGCGCGCCGCCCGCAAGCGCCGTCGAAGCCGAAGACCTCATCCGCCTGACAACCGATCTGCAAAGGCGAGTGCTCGGCCGCGTGCGCAAGGGCGGCTAGGCGCCACGACCCGCCAAGGCGCGAGCGGCCGCTCGCATGACATTCAAGCTAGCCCGTACGGGCGATGCCAAGTAGCGACGCCTTGGCCTAGAGTCCACGCGAGGTAGAGCCTCTTCTTGCGGACCCCTGTTCGCTCGCGAGGGAGGAGCGGCGACGCGTGGCTACGTCCATTTCGGTGAGATCGCTGTGGATGTGATTTGGCAGACCGAACGCTTGCGCGGTGCGACCGCAATGGGAGCGGGGATCGGCGCACAAAGCTCGGCCGCGCATCGCGTTACCCGCGCTGCAGCCAATTTCGCCGCGTTCATCGCGCTTTCCATTCTGAGCGTAGCTGCCCATGCGCAGTCCTGCGCGCCGGCCGAGCCGAGGAGCGACTCGGGCGCGGGGTTTACGCCCTTCGGGGAAAGAGAGCAGGCGCTCGGGCGCGCCGGCAAAAGGGGCCGGGCCTGGGAGTGGGCCCTTGGCACCGACACCAGAACCCACCAGAAAGTGCAGGCGAGCCTCGACTGGGCCTCAGGCCAGGTGTATAGCTGGAGGCTCGTCAACTCAGGCGCCGGCAGCGAAATGCTCGAGATCCGCGACGCGGGGCGTCTTCGGCTGAGGCTCGCCTACCCCTCGGGGATGGATGCCGGCAATGCGCTCGAGCTACGGGTGCAAACCCATCCGAGCGTCGGCGCGAAGACATCGATCGAGGCGAGCCTGACGAGCCTGAACGGACACAGCGTCTTGGGCGCGCTTTCGCAGCCGGGGA
>DATHYT010000040.1:0-47001 GCA_035459025.1 Burkholderiales bacterium
CCCCGCGCCTTCACCTGCGGCTCTTCGAACACCTGTGCGATGTCGTTGATCGGGCCGTTGGGCACGCCCGCGGCGTCGAGCAGGGCGACCCAGTCCCGTTTGGTGCGCTTGGCGAAGATCTCGCCGAGCAGCCGGGTGAGCTCCTTGCGGTTCTCGACGCGCTTGCCGTTGGTGAGAAAGCGCGCATCGCTCGCCAGCTCGGGACAGCCTGCCGCCTCGCAGAACTTGCGGTACAGGTTGTCGTTGCCGCAGGCGAGGATCACCTCGCCGTCGCTCGCGCGAAACGGCTGATAGGGCACGATGTTCGGGTGCAGGTTGCCGATGCGCGCGGGCGGCTTGCCGGTCGCGAAGTAATTGGTGTTCTGGTAGGCGAGCAGCGCGATCTGCGAATCGAGCAGCGCCAGGTCGAGGTGCTGGCCGGCTCCGGACTGCGCGCGGTGCGCGAGCGCGGCGCAGATCGCGATCGAGGCGTACATGCCGGTGATGATGTCGGCGATCGGCACGCCGGCGCGCTGCGGACCGCCGCCCGGCGCGCCGTCGGGCTCGCCGGTGACGCTCATCATCCCGCCCATGCCCTGGATCATGAAGTCGTAGCCGGGGCGCTCCTTGTACGGCCCCGTTTGCCCGAAGCCGGTGACCGAGCAATAGATCAGCCGCGGGTTGATCGCCTTCAGGTCGTCGTACCCCAGCCCATAGCGCTGCAGATCGCCGTACTTGTAGTTCTCGAGCAGTACGTCGCTTTTCTTCGCCAGATCGCGCACCAACGCCTGGCCCTCGGGCTGCGACAGGTTCACCGTCACCGACTTCTTGCCGCGGTTCGCGGACGTGTAGTACGCGGAGTCTTTCGTGTCGCGACCCTGGGAGTCCTTCACCCAGGGCGGGCCGAAGGCGCGCGAATCGTCGCCGGCCCCGGGGCGCTCGATCTTGATCACTTCGGCGCCGAGGTCGGCGAGGTTCTGCCCCGCCCAGGGCCCCGCGAGCACGCGGGACAGATCCAGCACGCGGATGCCTGCCAAAGGTCCGGCCATTTCAATCCTCCTTCACCACAAGTTTGCCAGCATGCGCAGCGCGAGCGCGAGCAGCATGAGAGAGAACGCCACGCGCAGGCGCCGCACCGGAAGCCGATGTGCGACGCGCGCGCCGAGCGGCGCGATCGGGATGCTCGCCGCGACGATCAGCCCGAGCGCCGGCAAGTAGACGAAGCCGAGGCTCCCGGCGGGCAGGTCCGGTGCGCGCAGCCCGTGCAGCACATAGCCGATGGTGCCCGCCACCGCGATGGGAAAGCCGTTCGCCGCCGCCGTCCCGATCGCGCGCCGCAGCGGCACGTTGCAGCGCAGGAGAAACGGGATCGACAGGAACGCGCCGCCCGCCGCGAGAATACTCGAGATCCCGCCGATTCCCGCGCCCACCGCGATCAACCCCGCGGCGCCCGGCAGGCCGCGCGTGGGCACCGGCTTCGCCTCGTAGAACATCTGCGCGGAGGCGTAGAACATGAAAGCGGTGAAGAACACCGCCAGCGGGCGCGTCGGCACGAACCCCGCCACCAGCGCGGCGCCGAGCGATCCGGCGACGATGCCGGGCGCCATGGCGCCTGCCACGCGCCAGTCGACGCTCTGGTGCCGATGATGTGCGCGCACGCTGGAAAGCGAAGTAAAGGCGATGGTTGCCAGGCCGGTGGCCAGCGCAAAATGCATCAATTGCTCCTGCGGGAAGCCCTTCGCGCTGAAGACGAAGAACAGCATCGGCACCATCACCATGCCGCCGCCGATGCCGAGCAGGCCCGCCAGGAAACCCACGGCCGCGCCGATCGCCAGATAAGCCCACCACCATTCCATCAGGCGGTCCCGAGAAGCCGGGCCGCGAGCTCGGCAAAGCCGGCACCGGCTTCGCGCCGCGTAACGTACTTGGGTGCCGCGGCCAGGCGGCCCGCGAAGCGCGCGACGTTGGCCACACCCACCGCGTTCTCGAAGTAGGCGAACATCGGCGCATCGTTCGGCGAGTCGCCGGCGTAGGCGTACTGCGCCTGAACCGCATCGAGGTTCGCGTCGAACACCTCGGCAAACAGCAGCTTCGCCGTCGCCAGCTTGTCGTAGTCGCCAAACCAGCCATTGACGTGGATCGAGCTCACCTTCGCGGTAAGCCCCGTCTCGCGCATGAGCGCGGCGATGCGCTCGGCCTCGCCGAGCGGCAGCGGCGTCACGTCCTCGCAATAGTCGATCGCCAGATCGGTCTCGCGATAGCCCTGGTCCGAAGCGAGCGCGCTGCCCGGAACCGCCGCCAGGATGCGCTCGGCGATGGCGCCGAGCCGGGCGCGCTTCGCCGCGCGCGCCGCGTCATCGTCGACGAAGCGCCGGCGCAGCCTGCCGCCGTCGTAGCGAAAGTAGAACGCGCCGTTCTCCCCGACCACGGCGTCCACCGGCCACATGCGCGCGATATGGTCGCACCAGCCCGCGGGCCGGCCGGTGACCAGGACAGTGCGCCGGCCGGCGTGCTGCAGGCGCTCCAGCGCGGCGTAGGCCTCGGCCGTGAGACGGCCATCCGTGCTCAGGGTGTCGTCGAGGTCGAACAACAGGCCGCGCAGGCGCGTCGCGTCGCGCAGGTCCGTCAGGGGCTTCACGGACGAGACTCTATCGCGTCAGGGGCAAGTGCACGCGCACGACAACGCCGTCGCCCCCGGGGGCGTCGGTCGCCTCGATGGCGCCGCCGTGGAACTCCGCGATCAGGCGCGCGACGTACAGGCCGAGTCCGAGGTGCGGCGTGGCGCCGGCACGCGTTTCGCGCACCGACACCATCGACTCGAACAGGCGCGCGCGCATGTCCGCAGGCAGCGCGGGCCCCTGGTTCTGCACCGCGAGCAGCGCAAAGCGGCCCTGGTCCTGCAGCCGCACGCGTACGGCGGCGCCCGGCGGCGAGAAATCGACCGCGTTATCCACCAGCTTGTCGAGCATCTGCGCGCCGAGATCGGGGGAGCCCGAGACTTCCAGCGCGCGCGCCGGCGCCTCGAGCTCGAACGGCGTCGCGGCGTAGGCAAGCCGGTAGCCCTCGACGCAGCCGCGCACCACGGCGCCGAGGTCGTAGCGCTCGCGCTCTGCGGTGCGCAGCGCCTGCTCGAGGCGCGTGGCTTCGCTCATCCTCTGCAGGATGGTGTTCAGCCGGGCGAGCCCTTCCTCGGCCCGTGCCACGTAGGTACGCATCTCATCGGGCGTGGCTGCGAGCTTCAGATTCTCCAGCGAGGACCGCACTACGGCGATCGGCGTACGCAGCTCATGCGACAGCCGGCCGGCCATGCTTTCCAGATAGACGTGGTGCTGCGCGAGCCGCGCCAGCATCGCCGAGAAACTGCGCGACAGGTCGCCGATCTCGTCGCCCGCGTCCGAGCCGGCGGCGATGCGGGCGAGCCGCCCGCGCGCATCTATGGCGCTCTCGGCCTCGTCGCGAAGTCGCCGGATGCGCTGCGACAGGCGCGTGGCGAAGGCGATGAGGATCGCCGCGGCGCCCGCGAACGCGGCCAGCGTGAGGAGCAGCAGCCGCTCGAGCGCGTCGCTGCGCAGGCTGGCGATCGGGTTGGTGGTCTCCTCGACCACCACAGCGCCCGCCACCTCGTTGCCGTTCCACACCGGGTGCGCCGCAGACATCACCACCGCGAGGCCGTCGGGCGTCAGGCGGGTGCGGGTCCCCGGCGTGCCCTGCAGCGCCGAGGCGATGTCGCGTCCCGTGGCGAGCACGTCGTCGGGCACCGCCTCGGCGAAGTCCTCGCGCGGACGCTCGATCAGCCAGCCCGCCAGGCGCCGCCAAGCCCCGCGCAGGACGCCCTCCGCGGGCGCCGCATCCGCAGCCCGGCGCAAGCTGCCCGCGAGGGCGAGCACCTGGTAGCGCCGGTTTACCACCCACAGCCGCGACTCGGTGCGCTGCACGCCGCGCAGGATGGCGGCGATCTCCTCCTGCGCCTGGCGTGCCGCCCGCTCGGCCTCGCGCGCGAGCGGCAGCTGCGCGATCGCGGCCTGGGGCAGCCGGCCTTCGCTCTGCGCGATGCGTTGCAGCTCGAGCTCGGCCTCGCGGCGCACGGCATCGTCGCGCGCCGGCGCCGCCGCAAGGAGCTGCGGCCGGTCGTGCAGCGCGGTGGCCACCGCGCGCGCGGTCGCGAGCAGCCCCCGCTCCTGGCCCTCGAGCAGCGTGCGCTCCAGTTCGTTCACGAAGCTCACGCCCGCCCAGGGCAGCGCAAGCAGCGCCAGCGCGGCGAGCGCGAGCTGCGCGCGCAGTCCGAGCGCGAAGCGCCGTTTCACTCCCTCCAACGGTAGCCCATGCCGTAGGCGGTTTCGATGTGCTCGAAGCCGGGATCGACGCCCTGGAACTTGCGGCGGATGCGCTTGACGTGCGAGGTAACGGTACCGTCGTCCACCACCAGGTTCGCCTCGCGCATCAGCTGCTCGCGGCTCTTCACGTGCCCGGGATGGCGCGCCAGCGCGTGCACCATCCAGAATTCGGTGAGCGTGAGCGGCACGGGCTTTCCGTCCCAGGCGACGCTGAAGCGCTTCAGGTCGAGCGCGAGCGCGCCGCGCTCGAGCGTCTCCTCCGCGGCTGCGGGCTCGCGCGCGAGCTCGGCCCGACGAAACAGCGCCGCGATACGCGCGAGCAGGTGCGGCAGGCTCACATCCTTCGTCAGGTAGTCGTCGGCCCCGAGGCGCAGGCCGGAGACGACATCGAAATCGCTATCGCGCGCGGTGAGAAAGATGATCGGCAGCGACGCCGACAGCGCGCGCAGCTCGCGGCACAGCTCGAAGCCGGCATCGGCATCGCTTCCCAGGCCAATATCGATCACCGCCAGATCGGGCAGGCGCGCGCGCATCGCTGCGAGCGCCTCAGCGCGCGCGCCGTAGGCGCTTACCTCGAAGCCGTGCTTGCGCAACGCCTCGGCGTAATTGGCGCGGATGGCCGGATCGTCTTCGACGATGGCAATGCGGCGGGACATGGCGAACGACTATAGCCCAAGGCCGCCGCAGGGGCGGTGGCTGCCCCGGGATTGCCAGAATTGATCGCCAGCTTGCCCGCAGCACGCCGTGGCAACGTCGCGGGGGTCCGGCGTAATGCGCCTACACGCAACGTCCCACGGAGATCCCACGCATGCAAGACGAGCAACGCACCGCCAGCACCTGGCGCATCGGTTTCGACCTCGCGGTCTTTGTCGTGCTCGCCGTCATTGCGGGCATGGTGGCAGCGATGACGCTCGCCGGCATCGCCATCCTGCTCACCGGCGCCGGATCGAGCGCCCCCGCGGCGCGGCCCGAGGCACCGGTGCAGGCGCCGGCGGCGCGCACCATGGTGGCCCACGCAGCGCGCGTGCACTGAACCGCGGCGGCGAGCGCGGGACGCGGGGCCAGCCTCCTCCACCGGCCGCCCTCCCCGCTCGCCCGCTTCGGCAAGTGGCGGCTTGACATCCCGCGAGCGGATTGCGCACATTGCGGCCGGGAAAACACGCACATGCCGAAGACCTTGGGCGCACTGCGCCGTGGTGCACAAGCCCGGAAGATAGGGGCGCTTGACGCAGATCAATCCGGGGGCGCCGCGGGCGCAGTTTAATGGGCGCTGATCTTGACCCTCAAGCGAGGCAGAACATGAGAACGAATCTACAGGCATTGCTGCTGGCCGCGGTGCTGTCGCTTTGGGCGGCGGCAACCTGGGCGGCAGAAGAGATCACCGTCTACAAAGAAGCGACCTGAGGCTGCTGCGGCTCGTGGGTGAATCACCTGCGGGCCAACGGCTTCCGTGTGAAGCCGCAGGATGTCAGTAACCCGGCGCTCTACCGCTCGCGCTACGGCGTGCCGCACGCTCTGGGCTCGTGCCACACCGCCGTGATCGAGGGCTATGCGATCGAAGGTCACGTCCCGGTGCGCGAGATCAAGCGGCTTCTGAAGGAGCGTCCGAAGGCGATCGGCCTTGCCGTACCCGGGATGCCGGCCGGCTCGCCGGGCATGGAGGGCCCCCGTCGCGATCCCTACGACGTGCTGCTCATTCTTCCCGACGGGAGTTCCAGGGTCTACGCGCGCTACGGCACGCGCTAGGGCGCGTGCATCGCACGGCACAGCGTGTAGACGTTGGTGCCGGTCTCGACGTAGCTGCCCGCGCCACCAGCCGCCGGCGCAGTGGCATCGACGGCGATCGCCGGATTTGGCGCCGACTGCAACATGCCGCGCACCGTGCCGCTGGTGCGCGCGCCGTCATCGAATTGCACATCGACGGCGATCGCGATCTTCTCGGGCAGGTTCGCCGAGCATTGGATCAGTACGCGAAGACCTCCAGCGCCCGCCGGCCCGCCCAGCACCGGCCCGTAGGTCGGCGCCGTGCCGTCGCCTACCTGCACGCCCGTCAAGCCACCGGCCACATTGAGCGGCGGCGTCGCGCCCGAACCCGATACGAAGCCGGCGCGCCGCAGGTGATCCCACCAGCTGCAGCTTTCCACGCTCGTCACGCACGCGGCATTGCCGTTGTTGTAGGTGCCCGCCACCTGGCCGTCGCCGTCTCCACTGGTGCCCGCCGGTGCCGCCGCCCAGCGCGTCCCCGCGTTCGGGTCATCGCCGGGCAGCGCGCCATAGCGGTCGAAGTAGCCGTGATAGGCCACCGATAGGTTGGAGAAGTCGGCGATCACGCTCTTGACGCGCGCCTGGGTGATCAGCTCCTGCCCCTTGAAGATGGCCCCGAGCAGTAGGCCAATGACCACCAGCACGATCGCGATCTCGACCAGCGTAAAGCCGCCCTGCGCTGCGCGCGAGGTGCGATTGCGCGCGGGCAGGACCATCGCAGGCCGCCCAGCCTACTTCTTGCGTAGCTTGCGGATCGCCGCGAGTTGTGCGGCAAGCATCGCCAGCTCGCTCTCGACGGCGGCGATCTCCTGCTTGTCCTGCGCCTTGGCGCGCGCTTCCTCGGCTTTCTTCAGGGCCTCGTTCGCCTTCGCCTCGTCGAGGTCCGCGCCGCGGATGGCCGTGTCGGCGAGCACGGTGACCACTTTCGGCTGCACCTCGAGGATGCCCCCCGCGACGAAGATCAGCTGCTCGTCGCCGCCGCCTGCGGGCATGATGCGCACCGCGCCCGGCCTGATGCGGGTGATGAGCGGCGTGTGGCGCGGGTAGATGCCGAGCTCGCCCACCTCGCCCGGCAGGACGACGAACTCCGCCTCGCCCGAGAAGATCGCCTCCTCGGCGCTGACGACGTCGACGTGGATGGTGGCGGCGGCCATTACTGAAGGGTCTTCGCTTTCTCGAACGCTTCTTCGATCTGCCCGACCATGTAGAACGCCTGCTCGGGCAGGCTGTCGCACTCGCCCTCGACGATCATCTTGAAGCCCTTGATCGTGTCTTTCAGGGTCACGTACTTGCCCGGCTGGCCGGTGAAGTTCTGTGCCACCGTAAACGGCTGCGAGAGGAACCTCTGGATCTTGCGCGCGCGCGACACCGCCAGCTTGTCCTCGGGCGACAGTTCGTCCATGCCGAGGATGGCGATGATGTCGCGCAGTTCCTTGTAGCGCTGCAGCGTCGCCTGCACCGCGCGGGTGGTGTTGTAGTGCTCTTCGCCGATGGTGTTCGGGTCCACCTGGCGCGAGGTCGAGTCGAGCGGGTCGACCGCCGGGTAGATGCCGAGCGACGCAATGTCGCGCGACAGCACCACCGTGGCGTCGAGATGGCCGAAGGTCGTGGCGGGCGACGGGTCGGTCAGGTCGTCCGCCGGCACGTAGATCGCCTGCACCGAGGTGATCGAGCCGGTCTTGGTCGACGTGATGCGCTCCTGCAGCCGCCCCATTTCCTCGGCGAGCGTGGGCTGGTAGCCCACAGCGGAGGGCATGCGGCCCAGCAGCGCGGAGACCTCCACGCCGGCGAGCGTGAACCGGTAGATGTTGTCGACGAAGAACAGGATGTCGCGGCCTTCGTCGCGGAACGCTTCGGCCATGGTGAGGCCGGTGAGGCCCACGCGCAGGCGGTTGCCCGGCGGCTCGTTCATCTGGCCGAACACCATCGCCACCTTGGATTCGGCAAGGTTGTCGGTCTTGACGACGCCCGCTTCTATCATCTCGTGATAGAAGTCGTTGCCTTCGCGGGTGCGCTCGCCCACGCCGGCGAACACCGACAGGCCCGAGTGCTGCGTTGCGATGTTGTTGATGAGCTCGAGCATGTTCACGGTCTTGCCGACCCCGGCGCCCCCGAACAGGCCGATCTTGCCGCCCTTGGCGAACGGGCAGATGAGGTCGATCACCTTGATGCCGGTCTCGAGCAGCTCGACCGAGGGGCTGAGCTCGTCGAACTTGGGCGCGATCTGGTGGATCGAGCGGCGCGTCTCGGACTTGATCGGGCCGACGTCGTCGATCGGGCGCCCGAGGACGTCCATGATGCGGCCCAGCGTGCCTTCGCCGACCGGCACGGAGATCGGCGCGCCGGTCGCGCGCACCTTCATGCCGCGGCGCAGGCCGTCGGAGGAGCCGAGCGCGATGCAGCGCACCACGCCGTCGCCGAGCTGCTGCTCAACTTCGAACGTCAGGCCCTTTTCGGCCAGACCGCCCTCGTCCGTATCCTCCAGGACGAGCGCGTCGTAGATCTTGGGCATCCCTTCGCGCGGAAACTCGATGTCGGTGACCGCGCCGATGCACTGGACGATGGTGCCTGTGGTGTCTGCCATGGTTCGATTCCTCAAACGGCGGCGGCGCCGCCTACGATTTCCGAAAGCTCTTTGGTAATGCCGGCCTGGCGGTTCTTGTTGTAGACCAGGGTCAGCTCGTCGATCAGCGTCTCGGCGTTGTCCGAGGCGGCCTTCATCGCCACCATGCGCGCCGACTGCTCCGAGGCCATGTTCTCGGCCACCGCCTGGAAGATGATCGCTTCAATGTAGCGCGTCATCACCTGGTCGAGCACCGCTTTCGCCTCGGGCTCATACAGGTAGTCCCAGACCGTTTCCGGCGCGCCCATGCGCTCGCCCGAGAGCGGCAGCAGCTGCTCGACCACCGGCTCCTGCTTCATGGTGTTGATGAAGCGCGTATAGCCGATCATCAGCCGGTCGAAGCGGTCCTCGGTATAGGCGTCGAGCATCACCTTGCTGGTGCCGATCAGCTTGTCCAACTGCGGCCGGTCGCCGATCTGCACGGCGTGGGAGACGATGTTGGCGCCCAGGCGCTGCATGAAGCCCATGCCCTTGTTGCCGATACAGCAAACGTCGATCTCCTCGCCCTCGGCCTGCCACTGCTTGTACTTCGTCAGGATTATGCGCAGGAGGTTCGTGTTCAGCGCGCCGCACAGGCCCTTGTCGGTCGTGATGACGATGAGGCCCACGCGCTTCACGCTGTCGCGCTCCACGAGAAACGGATGGCGGTACTCCGGATTGGCGTGGCTGATGTGCGCGGCGACGGTGCGGATCTTCTCCCCGTAGGGCCGGGCCATGCGCATGCGCTCCTGGGCCTTCCGCATCTTCGAGGCGGCGACCATCTCCATGGCCTTGGTGATCTTCCGAGTGTTCTGCACACTCTTGATCTTGACCCGAATTTCCTTGGTGCCCGGCATATGGCCTCGGCTCAGTACGAGCCGTTCTTCTTCCAGTCGGTGATCGCGTCCTTCAACGCCTTCTCGTCTTCGGCGGAGAGGTCTTTCTTGTCCTGCACCCGCTCGATCAGCGCCGCGTTCTTGTCCTTCACGTAATCGCGCATCGAGCGCTCGGCGGCGAGCGCTTTCTTCACGTCGATGTCGTCGAAGTAGCCGTTGTTCACGGCGAACAGGATCACCGCCATCTCCCAGACTTGCAGCGGCTGGTACTGCGGCTGCTTCATGAGCTCGGTCACCATGCGGCCGCGCTCGAGCTGCTTTCGCGTCGCCTCGTCGAGGTCGGAGGCGAACTGCGCGAATGCCGCGAGCTCGCGGTACTGAGCGAGCGCGAGGCGCACGCCGCCGCCGGTGTCCTTCCTCTTCATCACCTTGGTCTGCGCCGCGCCGCCGACGCCCGACACCGAGATGCCGGCGTTGATCGCGGGCCGGATGCCGGCGTTGAACAGGTCCGATTCGAGGAAGATCTGGCCGTCGGTAATCGAGATCACGTTGGTCGGCACGAACGCGGTCACGTCGCCGGCCTGCGTCTCGATCACCGGCAGCGCGGTGAGCGAACCGGTCTTGCCCTTGACCTCGCCCTTGGTGAACTTCTCCACGTACTCGGGATTCACGCGCGCCGCGCGCTCCAGCAGACGCGAGTGCAGGTAGAACACGTCGCCGGGATATGCCTCGCGCCCGGGCGGACGGCGCAGCAGCAGCGAGATCTGGCGGTACGCCCAGGCCTGCTTGGTCAGGTCGTCGTAGATGATAAGCGCGTCCTGGCCGCGGTCGCGGAAGTACTCGCCCATGGTGCAGCCGGAATACGGCGCGATGTACTGCATGGCCGCCGATTCGGAGGCCGACGCGGCGACCACGATGGTGTACTCCATGGCGCCGTGCTCTTCGAGCTTGCGCACGACGTTGGCGATGGTGGAGGCCTTCTGCCCGATCGCCACGTACACGCAGAACAGGTCCTTGCCCTTCTGGTTGATGATCGTGTCCACCGCCACCGCGGTCTTGCCGGTCTGCCGGTCGCCGATGATCAGTTCCCTCTGGCCGCGTCCGATCGGCACCATGGCGTCGATTGCCTTCAGGCCCGTCTGCACCGGCTGCGACACCGACTGGCGCGCGATCACGCCGGGCGCGACCTTTTCGATGACGTCCGTCATCCGGGTCTTCACCGGGCCCTTGCCGTCGATCGGCTGGCCGAGCGAGTTGACCACACGACCGAGGAGCTCCGGGCCCACCGGCACCGACAGGATCTTGCCGGTGCACTTCACGGTGTCGCCCTCGGTGATGTGCTCATACTCACCTAGAATCACCGCGCCCACCGAGTCGCGCTCGAGGTTGAGCGCCAGGCCGAAGGTGCTCTTCGGGAATTCCAGCATCTCGCCCTGCATCACGTCCGACAGCCCGTGGACGCGGCAGATGCCATCGGTCACCGACACCACGGTGCCCTGCGTGCGCATCTGCGCGCTCGCATCGAGGTTCTGGATGCGGCTCTTGATCAGTTCCGAGATTTCGGACGGGTTGAGTTGCATGCCTGCTCCTTAAGCTTTCAATGCGGCCTCGAGCGCGCCGAGCTGCGCGCGCGCGGTGCCATCGATGACCTTGTCGCCGAGCACCACCTTGACGCCGCCGATCAGGTTCTGATCGACGCTAACGCGCATCTTGACCTTGCGCCCGGTCTTGTTCTCCAGGCGCGCCACCAGATCGGCGACCTGCGCCTCGTTCATCTCGAACGCCGAGATCACCTCGGCCTCGATCACGCCTTCGCGCTCGTTCTTCAGCGCCTCGTACTGCGTGCGGATTTCCTGCAGCACGTCGAGGCGGCCGTTCTCGGCAAGCACGCGCACCAGGTTCGCCGCGTCGCCCGAGAGCTTGCCCGCCAGTATCGAGCTCAGCAGGCCCGCGGCCTGCGCCGCGGACCGGTTCGGATCGGACACCGCCTCGCGTACGCGCCCGTCCTCGGCCACCGCGGCAAGGTTGGCAAGCGCCGCCGACCACTCGGCGAGCTTGCCGGCGCCGTCAGCGAGCGCGAACACCGCCTGGGCGTAGGGTCGCGCGATGGTGCTGGGCTCGGCCATGCTGCTACAGCTGCCTCTTGATGGACTCAAGCAACTCGGCGTGCGCCTTCGCGTCGACTTCGCGGCGCAGAATCTTCTCCGCGCCGGCCACAGCGAGCGCGGCCACCTGGTCGCGCAGTTGCTCGCGCGCGCGCGAGGCTTCCTGCTCGATCTCGGCCTTGGCGGCGGCCTTCTCGCGCTCGCTTTCAGCACGCGCGGCGTTCTTCGCCTCTTCGACCATCTGCACGGCGCGCTTCTCGGCCTGCGCCAGGATTTCGCTCGAGCGATTGCGCGCCTGACTGATGGCGTCCTCGGCGTGGCGTTTGGAGGACTCGAGCGACTTGTGCCCCTGCTCGGCGGCCGCCAGGCCGTCGGCGATGGTCTTCTGCCGTGCCTCGATGGCACGCAGCATGTACGGCCAGACCACCTTCACCGTGAACCAGATGAACAGTGCGAAGGTGAGCGCCTGGGCGATCAGCGTCAGATTGAAGCTCATAACGGCTCCCTGCGGGCGGTCGCGCCTACTGAATGACGGCGAGCAGCGGGTTGGCGAACGCGAACATCATCGCCAGGCCGACGCCGATGATGAACGAGGCGTCGATCAGGCCGAGCAGCAGGAACACCTTCACCTGCAGCGAGTTCGTGAGCTCGGGCTGGCGCGCGGCGGCCTCGAGGAAGCGGCTGCACATGATGCCCACGCCTATACACGCGCCGGCCGCGCCGACGCCGATCATCAGGCCGATGCCGATGCCCGTGTAGGCCTGAATCATCGCCAGCATTTGCAGTTTCTCCATGGTGCTTTCCTTTCTAAGCGGGAAGGTCGGTTGAGTCGGGTTCAGTGATGCTCGTGGGCCATGGCGATGTACACCACCGTCAGCATCATGAAGATGTAGGCCTGCAGCACCACGATCAGAATGTGGAAGATGGCCCAGCCCAGGCCGAGCACGGTGGCGATCAGCGTGCCGAACAGGCCGGTCGCGCCGAGCAGCCAGAGCAGCAGGAAGATGATCTCGCCTGCGTACATGTTGCCGAACAGCCGCAGTGAGTGCGACAGGGGCTTGGACACGTACTCAATGAAGTTGAACAGCAGGTTGGCGGGCCACAGCAGGGGATTCTTGCCGAACGGCGCGCAGAACAGTTCGTGGATCCAGCCGAACAAACCCTTGGATGCAATCGAGAACCAGATCATCAGCAGCCATACCGACAGCGCCAAGGCGAACGTGGTGTTGATGTCGGCGGTGGGCACCGGGCGCCACGCGTGCAGCCCCATCCACTCCAGCGGACCGACGACGATGTCGATGGGCAGAAAGTCCATCGCGTTCATCACCAGCACCCACACGAACACGGTGAGTGCAGCCGGTGCCACGAACGTGTTGCGGTCGCCGTGGTGGAAAATGCTCTTCACCTGGTCGTCGATGAACTCGATCAGCATCTCGACCAGTGCCTGGCGCCGGTTGGGCACGCCCGCGGTCGCGCCACGCACCACCCACCAGATCGCGCCCATGGCGAGCACGCCGATCAGCACCGAGGTGACGAGCGTGTCGACGTTCAGCGCCCAGAACCCGCCGTCGCCCACCGGCTTGGTGAGGAAGGTCAGGTGGTGCTGGATGTAATCCGAGGCGTTGAAGTCTTTGCCGGCAGCCATTCTTTCAGTCGTTCTCGCGCACAAAAAAAGCCATGCCAAATATCAGGACCGTTGCCACGAACGATCCGAGGAACACTGGCGCGACGACGCCCTTGTAGGTCGCCAGCACCAGCCACAACAGGAGCACGAGCAGGCCGATCTTGACGCCCTCGGCCAGCAACGCACCCAACAGGACCTCCCCCGCGGATCGCGCCTTGCCCCTCGCCGCCACCCAGGCGGATACGCCGCCGGCGACGACACTCACCCCGCCACCGAGAGCCGCGGACAGGGCACCCTCGGCGCCGGCCACGACCCCCGCCAGGAGCGTGAGTGCTGCGGTGGCGGCCAACTGCCACCGCAGGACAGTGCGGATCGGCCGTTGCAGGCTGCCCAGGCTCAGGTTCACGCGCTGCGCATCCCGCAAAGCCGTGGGATTTTATCTGCTTGCGCCAACACTGGTCAACGCGTTGCGGCGCAGCATGGCCGCTGTTTCATCGCAGCTTCTTCAGCAGCTGGTCGAGATGGTCGAGCCCGGAGTAATGCACGATTACCTTGCCGCGGCCCTTGCCTCCGGCGCGGATCTCCACGGTCGTGCCCAGACGGCCCGAGACCTCCTCTTCGAGCCGTGCCAAGTCGCGGTCGGTCTTGCGCGCGCGGCGCGCTGTCTGCCCGCGCTGCATCTTGTTGACCAGGGCTTCGGCCTCGCGCACCGACAGGCCGCGCGCGGCGATGCGGTTGGCGGCCTCGATCTGGCGTGCGCCGTCCAGCGACAGCAGCGCGCGCGCATGGCCCATCTCCAGCACGCCCTCCATCACCATGCCCTGCACCGGCTTTGCCAGGCGCAGCAGGCGCAGCAAGTTGGTCGTGGCGCTGCGCGAGCGGCCTACTGCGTCGGCGGCCTGTTCATGCGTCATGCGGAATTCGTCCACCAGACGCTGCAGGCCCGCGGCCTCTTCCATCGGGTTG
Organism: Burkholderiales bacterium; assembly: GCA_035459025.1. Taxonomy (GTDB): domain Bacteria; phylum Pseudomonadota; class Gammaproteobacteria; order Burkholderiales; family SG8-39; genus JAABQT01. The sequence continues at coordinate 14,211 of DATHYT010000040.1, forward strand.
AGGTTCTCGCGCTGGATGTTCTCGATCAGCGACATGGCGAGCGCGGATTCGTCGGCCACCTCGCGCACCAGCGCCGGAATTTCCTGCAGCCCGGCCATCTGCGCAGCGCGCCAGCGCCGCTCGCCGGCAATGAGCTCGTAGCGCTCGCGATCGACCGGTCGCACCAGCACCGGCTGCATCAGGCCCTGCGACTGGATCGACGAGGCGAGCTCCGCGAGCGCCTCCTGGTCCATGCGGGTACGCGGCTGATAGCGGCCCGGACGGATCCGCGCCACCGGCAGTGTGGCGAGCCTGTCGCGCGGCGCCTCGTCGCCGCCGAGCAGCGCGTCAAGGCCGCGCCCCAGTCCCTTGCGCTTCTGGTTCATGCCGCCGCCGCCGGCAGGCCGGCACGCTCACGCTCGAGCATCTCGTCGGCGAGCGCCAGGTAGGCCTGCGCGCCCTTGGACTCCGGATCCCAGACCACGGCCGGGATGCCGTAGCTCGGCGCCTCTGCCAGGCGCACGTTGCGCGGCACCAGGCTGCGGTACACCTTGTCGCCGAAATGCGTTTCCAGCTGCGCCGACACCTGCTGTGCGAGCGTATTGCGCGCGTCGTACATGGTGCGCACGAGCCCCGTGATCTCCAGCTGCGGATTCAGGTTGGCGCGCACGCGCTTGATGGTGCCCACGAGGTCGGACAGCCCCTCGAGCGCGTAGTACTCGCATTGCATCGGGATCAGCACCGATTGCGCCGCGACCAGGCCGTTCAGCGTGAGCAGCGACAGCGAAGGCGGGCAATCGATGAACACGAAGTCGTACTCGTCGCGCACGCTGGCGAGCGCAGCCTTGAGCCGGCCTTCGCGGTTGTTCAGCTCCACCAGCTCGACTTCGGCTCCCGCGAGCTCACGGTTTGCCGGCAGCAGGTCGTAGCCGCCCTGCTCGGAGCGCAGCCGGATCTTGGCGATCTCGCCCAAGCCAAGCAGCACGTGATACACGGTGCGCGATGCGGCACGCTTGTCGATGCCGCTGCCCATGGTGGCGTTGCCTTGGGGGTCCAGGTCCACCAGCAGCGTGCGCTGTCCCGCGCGCGCCAGCGCCGCTGCAAGATTCACGCTGGTGGTGGTCTTGCCGACCCCGCCTTTTTGATTCACGACGGCGACGATGCGCGTTTCGCTCATGGCGCACACCGGCACAGCACGAGGTGGCGCTCCGCATCGAGCGACGGCACCTGCAGGCGCCACACTTCCCTGCACTCGACGTCCTGCGGCACCCGGCTCAGCTCTTCCTTCGGGTAGGCACCTTTCATGGCGGCAAGCGCGCCGCCCGTGCTCACTAGGTGGCGGCAGCTGGCGATGAATTGCGCGAGCTCGGCGTAGCCTCGCGCGATCACGCACGCGAACGGACTCGACGGGTGCCAAGCCTGCACCCTTCCCGTGTGTACATCGGCGTTCGCCAACTTGAGCTCGATGACCGCCTGCTGCAGAAACGCGGCCTTCTTGTGATTGGCATCGTTCAGCGTCACGCGGCGCTGCGGCTCGGCGATGGCGAGCGGAATGCCCGGCAGGCCGCCGCCCGAGCCCACGTCGGCAAGGGCGCCGGCCGGAAGGTGCGGGCGCACGGCGAGGGAATCGAGCAAGTGGTGGCTGATCATCTGCAGCGGATCGCGGATCGCGGTCAGGTTATAGGTCTTGTTCCACTTCGCCAGCAGTTCGATGAAGGCGATCAGCTTCTGCTGCGCCGTGTCGTCCAATAACTGGCCGAGCTCGGCGAGCCCGCTGTGCAGCGCAGCGGCCGGCGTCATGCACTTTTCTTCTGCAGCGTTGTTACGCGCTTCAGGTGCACCAGCAACAACGCAATCGCCGCCGGTGTCACCCCTGAGATGCGCGCCGCCTGGCCCACCGTTTCGGGGCGGTGGTCCTGCAGCTTCTGCTGTACTTCCTTGGAAAGCCCGCGCACCGAGGCGTAATCCAGCGCGTGCGGCAGAAGATGATCCTCATGCTGGGCACGTCGCTCCACCTCGGCCTTCTGCCGCTCCACATAGCCTTGATACTTGGCCTGGATGTCGATTTGCTCAGCCACCTGGTCGCTCTCGACACTAAAGCCCGTATTGGCTAGTGTCATAAGTGAGCGATAACTAACATTAGGCCGGCGCAGCAGCGATGCCAAGGTGTACTCGCGCTCGAGCGGCTGGCCGAGCACCCGGGTTGCCTCGGCTTCGGTGATCGCCCGTGGGCCGACCCACAGTTTCTCCAGCCTTTCCTGCTCAGCCGTAATGGCGTCACGCTTGCGGCAGAAGGCATCCCACCGCGAGTCGTCGATGACCCCGAGCCTGCGGCCAGCTTCGGTCAGGCGCAGATCGGCGTTGTCCTCGCGCAGCATCAGCCGGTACTCGGCGCGGCTGGTGAACATGCGGTACGGCTCGGACACGCCTCGCGTCACGAGGTCGTCCACGAGCACGCCCAGGTACGCCTCGTCCCGGCGCGGGCACCACGGCGCCCCGCCGCGTACCCGAAGTCCGGCGTTGATCCCCGCCAGCAGCCCCTGTGCCGCAGCCTCTTCGTAGCCAGTCGTGCCGTTGATCTGACCGGCAAAGAACAGCCCCGCCACGGTCTTCGTTTCCAGCGACGACTTCAGATTGCGCGGATCGAAGTAGTCGTACTCGATGGCGTAACCCGGCCGCAGGATATGCGCCTGTTCCAGCCCGCGAATCGAGCGCACGAGCTGCAACTGCACGTCGAAAGGCAGGCTGGTGGAAATGCCATTGGGATAGATCTCGTGCGTCTCGAGACCCTCTGGCTCAAGGAAGATCTGATGGCTCGCCTTGTCGGCGAAGCGATGGATCTTGTCCTCGATCGACGGGCAATAGCGTGGCCCGACGCCCTGGATGACCCCGGTGTACATGGGCGAGCGGTCCAGCGCTCCGCGAATCAACTCATGGGTGCGCTCGTTGGTGTGCGCCACCCAGCACGGCAGCTGCCTCGGGTGCATGCTCCGATCGCCGAGAAAGGAAAACACCGGCTCGGGAGTGTCCCCGGGCTGCTCCTCCATGGCCGTGAAGTCGATCGTCCGCCCATCGAGGCGCGGCGGTGTCCCGGTCTTAAGGCGACCCACCGGCAGATGCATTTCCCGCAGTCGCGCTGCAAGCGTCACTGCGGCCGGATCCCCGGCGCGCCCCGCCGCGTAGTTCTCCAGACCTACGTGAACACGGCCCGATAGGAACGTGCCCACAGTCAGTACAACCGCCCGGCCGCGGAACCGGATGCCGAGCTGGGTCACCACGCCGCAGGCGCGATCGCCCTCGAGCACAATGTCGTCCACCGCCTGCTGAAATAGCGTCAGATTCGGCTGGTTCTCCAGCCGCGTGCGAATGGCACGTCGGTAAAGAACGCGGTCCGCCTGGGCACGTGTCGCCCGCACGGCCGGGCCCTTTGACCGATTCAGCGTCCGAAACTGGATCCCCGACTCGTCGGTCGCGAGCGCCATAGCGCCACCCAGGGCATCGACTTCCTTTACCAGGTGCCCCTTACCGATACCCCCGATGGAGGGGTTGCAGGACATCTGTCCGAGCGTCTCGATGTTATGGGTCAAGAGCAGCGTGCTGCAGCCCATACGCGCGGCGGCGAGGGCGGCTTCGGTGCCAGCGTGGCCACCGCCAACCACGATGACGTCGAATTCACTCGGAAACTGCATACGGGCCTGCTTCGGGAGAGGCCGCATGATACGTGAATGTTCCACGTGAAACTAGCTTGTCCCGCTACGCCTAACCATGTTCCACGTGGAACAAGAGCAACTTAGGAAGATGCTGCACTGCAGCATCACTGATCCCATGGGAGAATCGCGGCCTTCTATGATCTCCCTCGCGCGGTACGCCAGTTTGCTGGCGCTACCCGACGTCCCGCAGGCCTTCGTCAGTTCATTCATTGGCCGCATCCCCATCGGCATCGCCGGCCTTGCCATCTTGCTGCTCGTCCAGAGCGTGGAGGGTTCGTACGCTCAGGCTGGCCTGATCGGTGCAACGTATGTCGCCGGCCTCGCCGTGGCCGCACCCCTGCTCGGCCGACTGATCGACAGAATAGGCCCGCGCCGCGTGCTTGCCGCCTGCGCGTTGCTATATCCCGCAGCATTGCTCGCGCTCATCGCGGCGCTGCTCGGCCGTGCGCCGACCGCGGCCGGCCTCCTCTTCGCCGCCCTCGCGGGTGCCAGCTTTCCGCCGGTAACCGCCTGCCAGCGCGCGTGGTTGCGCCAAAAGCTGGGCGACGACGCGCTGCTGACTGCCGCGCTCTCGCTCGATGCGCTGATGGTCGAGCTGGTGTTCATCGCCGGGCCGCTGCTCGTGGCGCTGCTGGTCGCGGTCTTTTCCCCCGCTGCCGCCGTCCTGGCGGCCGCCCTCTGCGGGCTGCTCGGGTCTGTGCAGTTCATGCGAACGCGTGCGCTTGCCAGCTGGACCAGGGCGACGCACTTCTCTGGCGCCTTTCTCGGCCCCGTAGCGGAGCCACGCTTTGCGCTTCTGCTCGTCCTGGTCGTTTGCTACGCCTCGGTTTTCGGCCTCGTCGAGATCGGCGTCGCGGCGTACGCTGCCGAGTCCGGCCGTCCCGCGCTCGCCGGGGTGCTGCTCGGCGTGATGAGCGTAGGCAGCGCCGCAGGTGCGCTTGCCTACGGTACCCGCCACTGGCATCTCGCACTCGCTCGCCAGTTCTCCTACTCACTCGCAGTCATGGGTCTGGGCATCGCGCCCCTTGCGCTGGTATCCCAGACTGTCCCGTTCGCGCTGTGGTGCGTGATCGCCGGGATCGCGATGACGCCCACGCTGATCATCCAGGCAACGCTCGTCGCGAAGTCCGTGAAAACGGAACATGCCACCGAGGGCTTCACGTGGTCGGCGACGGCGCTGCTTGCCGGGGTGGGTATTGGGCTCGCCGGGGGTGGCCTTCTGCTCGAGCAAGGCTCGGTCTCGACGCTCTTTTTGCTCGCCACGCTCGTCAGCGTCGCGGCCGCGCTGCTGGCGCGCGCCAGCTTGACCGTTTGAGTCGCCTCTAACCTAGAATTCGCGCGATGCGTCCGACGCCTTACGTGCGCCACATGCAGGCCGACGATCTCGCCCGCGTCAAGGAGATCCAGGACAGCGTCTACCCCGGCATCGGCGGCTGGCGCATGGAGCAGCTGGAGAGCCAGCTGCGCGTCTTTCCGCAGGGCCAACTCGTTGCTTGCATCGACCAGCGCGTCGTCGGGGCGGCAAGCTCGCTCATCGTGAAGTGGGATTCCTACGGCACCCACCACACCTACCGGGAAGTGACTGCAGCAGGAATGTTTACCACGCACGACGCTTCGGCGCGCACGCTCTACGGGGCCGAAGTGTTTGCCGACCCGCGCTCGCGTCGCCTCGGCATCGGCCGCGCGCTCTACAGGGCGCGCCGGCGCCTGTGCCGCGCGCTCAACCTGCGCCGCATCATGTCGTGCGGTCGCATGCCGAACTACCATCTGGTGGCCGACAGGATGTCGCCGGAAGAATATTCTGCGCGTGTCATCTGGGGCGATCTGGAAGACCCCGTGCTCATGTTCCAGATGAGCGAAGGCTTCCACTGGTGCGGCGTGGTGCGCGACTACCTGCCCTCGGACAAGGAATCCTGCGGGCATGCGAACATCATCGTATGGCTGAACGACCGCTACCGCGCTGACCAGCCCACCGCAATCCCTAAAGGACCGATCCTGTGAAAGCACGCATCGCGACCATCCAATACATGCTGCGCCCCATCGGCGACTGGCGCGAGTTCGAGCGCCAGGTGCGCTTCGTCCTGGGCGCGGCGGGGGACTACCGGCCGCAGTTCGTGCTGCTGCCCGAGATCTTCACCACGCAGCTGCTCTCGGCGCTGCCGCGCCAGGACGTGCACGCCGCTATCCGCGCGCTCGACCAGTTCACCGCCCGCTACCAGGACCTCATGTGCGAGCACGCCGAGCGCGGCGGCTACTACCTAATCGGCGGCAGCCACCCCACGCTGCGCGACGGCAAGCTCTACAACACTTCGTACCTTTTCTCGCCGCGCGGCGAGATGCACACGCAGGACAAGACCCATCGGACGCGCTGGGAGCGAGAGCAGTGGAAAACCACCCCGGGCGATCACCTGCGTCTGTTCGAGACCGAGTTCGGGGATATCGCGATTCTCGTCTGCTACGACGTCGAGTTCCCCGAGCTCGCGCGCATGGTCTGCGATGCAGGGGCGGATATCCTGTTCGTGCCTTCGAGCACCGACGACCGGCAGGGTTTCTGGCGCGTGCGCTACTGCTGCCATGCGCGCGCCATCGAGAACCAGGTCTATGTCGCCATGGCGAGCACCGTCGGCTCGCTGCCCGTCGAAGGCCTCGGCCTGCACTATGGGCAGGCGAGCATCCTCACCCCGTCCGACTACCCATTTTCTCGCGACGGCATCGCCGCGGAAGGCGTGGCCAACACCGAGCAGATCGTGATCGCCGACGTCGATTTGGAGCTGCTGTTCTCGAACCGCGTTGACGGCACCACGATTCCGCTTTACGACAAGCGCGCCGAGCTCTACGCCTCCAAGGTCGAGATCATCCGCACCGTGCCGGCGGGCAAACAGAAGGTCGGCGCCATCTAGCTCGGACGCCGGCGCCGGCCCCCAGCCGCGCCGCGGCGGCGCTGCCAGAAGTAGACGAAGCCGATCAATGCCAGCGCCGGAATGTAGACCCAGTGCTCGGACGGCCGGTCGGTCGGCACCTTGACCGCGGCCACCTCGAAGCCCTGCTGGAATCCGGACTTGCGCGCGCGGCTGCCGAAGCGCACGGCCGCGACGCGGACTTCCTCGCCCAGCGCCATGATGGTGAGTCCGGCAGCGGCCAGGCGCTTGCGGCCGTCGCCCGGCTCGGCGAGCTGCACCGCCACGGTCTTGCGCACGTCCTCGCCCTCGATGGTGGTGCCCTTGATGACCAGCACCAGCCGCTCCTTCTCGCCCAGCTCGCCTGCCACGCGGAAGATCTCCTTGGCCGGCACTTGCGTGTACGGGGTGTAGAGCTTGTCCATGAAATAGTCGGGACGGAACAGCGCGAACGTGCCGACCAGCAGCAACACGATCTCCCACCAGCGGCAGCGCGTCTGGAACCAGCCGAGCGTCGCCGCGGAGAAGACGCAGGACGCCACGGTCGCGGCGAACGCGACCAGCAGTACCTCCCACCAGCTGCGCACGTCGATCAGCAGCAGCATCGGGTTGAAGATGAACACGAACGGCAGCACCACCGTGCGCAACGCGTACACCGCGCCCTGCACGCCGGTCTTGATCGCGTCTTCGCCCGAGATCGCAGCCGCCGCGAACGTTGCCAGGCCCACCGGCGGCGTGATGTCGCCCATGATCCCGTAGTAGAAGACGAACAGGTGCACCGCGATCAGCGGAATGACCAGATCCGACTGCGCGCCGAGTTCCACGATCACCGGCGCCATCAGCGTCGCCACCAGAATGTAGTTCGCCGTCGTCGGCACGCCCAGGCCGAGCACGAGGCACACGAACGCCGTGAACAGCAGCATCGCGAACACATTGCCCTGCGACACCACCTCGACGAAGTCGGTCATGCGGAACCCGAGGCCCGTGAGCGTGATGCCGCCGACGATGATGCCGGCGGTGGCCGTGGCGATGGCAATGGAGATCATGTTGCGCGCGCCGTCGTTGAGCCCCTCCACGACCTCCACCGCCCCGATGCGCGCCGCCTTCGCCATCTGGCGCTTGCCGCGGAACAACGCCGTCAGCGGGCGCTGCGTCGCCATCAGCGCGACCAGGCTGGCCGTGGCCCAGAACGCCGAGAGTGCGGGCGACAGCTCTTCGATCATGAGGCACCAGATGAGCACGCCGATCGGGATCAGGAAATGCAGGCCCGCCTTCACCGTAGGCCAGGTGTCGGGCAGGATCGGGTTGTCGACGTCGATGTCCTGCGGCAGGTCGGGGCAGCGCGCCGCCACCCACACGGTGTAGACGTAGAGCGCGGCGAGCAGCAGGCCGAGCACCCACGGCGCCGCCACGGGACCGAACAGGTTCTTCGCGGCCTCGGCGACCCAGTAGATCACGCTGCACACCACGATCGTGCCCGTGACGCCCAGGCCCCAGGCGGTCAGCTTCTGGTGCAACGGGCGCGCGCGCGCGGCCGCCGTCGGCTCGAGGCCGAGCTTGAGCGCTTCAAGATGCACGATATAGAAGAGCGCGATGTACGAGATCAAGGCGGGCAGGAACGCATGCTTGATGACGTCCGTGTATGGAATGCCCACGTACTCGACCATCAGGAACGCGGCCGCACCCATCACCGGCGGCATGATCTGGCCGTTGACCGAGGATGCAGTCTCGATCGCGCCCGCCTTCACGCCGCCATAGCCCGCCTTGCTCATCAGCGGAATAGTGAAGATGCCGCCCGACACCACGTTCGACACCGACGAGCCCGAGATGAGCCCGTTCAGGCCGGAGGACACCACGGCCACCTTGGCCGGCCCGCCGCGCAGGTGCCCGAGCATCGCGAACGATACCTGCATCATGTAGTTGCCGGCGCCCGCCTTGTCGAGCAGCGACCCGAACAGCACGAAGATGAAGATATAGCCCACCGACACGCCGAGCGCGACGCCAAACACGCCTTCGGTGGTCAGCCACTGGTGCACCAGCATGCGCTCCCAGGACGCGCCCTTGTGCGCGATCACGTCCGGCAGGTACTGCCCGAGCATGATGTAGCCGAGAAAGATGACCGCCAGGATCGTCATCGGCAGCCCGACCGCGCGCCGCGTCGCCTCGAGCAGCAGCACGATGCCCGCGGAGGCGACCACGATGTCCTGCAGGTTGGGCTGGCCCGGGCGCGTCGCCAGCTCGGCGTAGAAGAACAGGAAGTAGGAGCCCGCCACGGCCGCGGCGAGGCCCACGATCCAGTCGAACCAGGGGATGCGGTTGCGCTGCGACGGTGTGCGCAGCGTGGGATAGCACAGGAACGCCAGCAGCAGACCCACGCCCAGGTGCAGCGACCGCGCCTCGGTGTCGTTCAACACGCCCCAGCCGAAAGTGAACGGCAGCGGCGAGGCATACCACAGCTGGAACAGCGACCAGCCCAGCGCAAGCGCGAAGATCAGCTTGCCGGCGATGCCGCCCGCCGCGCGCCCGCCGGTGTCGGAGTCGGCCACCAACTGCTTCAGGTCGCTGCTCGGTGCGGGAGCCGTCTTGGCCATGGTCTTCTCCCCGAAAACAACAGGGGGCGAAACTCGCATTCCGCCCCCTTTGGTGAAGCTAGCGCAAGCCGCCGCCTACTTCAGCCAGCCTTTTTCCTTGTAGTAGCGCACCGCGCCGTCATGCAGCGGCGCCGTCAGCCCATCCTTGATCATGTTCTCGGGCTTGAGCACCTGGAACGCGGGGTGCAGCTTCTTGAACTCGTCGAAGTTGTCGAAAACCGCCTTCACCACCTGGTACACGGTGTCGGCCGGCACGCGCGTCGAAGACACCACGGTGGCGAGCACGCCGTAGGTCTTTGTGTCCTGCGGGTTGCCCGGATACAGGCCGCCCGGGATGGTGGCGTGCGCGTAGTACGGGTTGGCCGACACCAGCTTGTCCACGGCCGAGCCGGTGACCGACACGAGCTTCGCGCCGCACACCGTCGTCGGATCCTGGATGTTCGCCGACGGATGGCCGACGAGGTAGAAGAAGCCGTCGATCTTGCCGTCGCACAGCGCCGGGCCGTGCTCGTCGGCCTTCAGCTCGGAAGCGAGCGCAAAGGCCGACAGGTTCCAGCCCATCGCGCCGATCAGCTCGTCGAGCGTGGCGCGCGTGCCCGAACCCGGGTTGCCGACGTTGAACTTCTTTCCCTTCAGGTCGGCGAAGCTGTTGATGTTCGATTCCTTGCGCACCACCACTGTTACCGGTTCGGGGTGCAGCGAGAACACCGCGCGCAGCTCGCCGAACGGCTCCTTGAACTGCTGCTTGCCCTTCGCCGCGTTGAACTGCACGTCGGACTGCGCGACGCCCATGTCGAGCTCGCCGGCCTTGATGGTGTTGATGTTGAAGACCGAGCCGCCGGTCGACTCGACGGAGCAGCGGATGCCGTGCTTGGCGCGGTCCTTGTTCACCAGCCGGCAGACTGCGCCGCCCGCCGGGTAATACACGCCGGTGACGCCGCCCGTGCCGATGGTCATGTATTTCTGTTGCGCCTGCGCCGAGGTCGCAAAAGCGCCGGCGACGATCAGGCTTGCTGCGAGCGCGCTGAGTGTGCGCATAACGGTCTCCTCCAAGTAGAGTGCCAGCCTAGCTTAGCCGACTAGGCTGCTACGCGGCAACCCTTGCGCGGATCGCAGCGTCAATCGCGGCGCCGAGCTTCGCGACCAGCTCGTCGAGCTGCCGTTCTTCAACAATGAATGGCGGCGCAAGCAAGACGTGGTCGCCCCGCGCGCCATCGAGCGTGCCGCCCATTGGGTAGCACATCAGGCCGGCATCGAGCGCCGCCTTTTTCACGCGCGCGTGCACGCGCTGCCCGGGCTCGAACGGGGTCTTGCTCGACTTCTCGGCCACCAGCTCGAGGCCCCAGAACAGACCGCGGCCGCGGATCTCGCCGACGTGCGCGTGCGCGTCGAACGCCGCGTGCAGCCTTTGTTCGAGCAGTGCGCCGAGTGGCGCCACGCGCGCGAGCAGGCCATCCTCGTGCAGTCGCCGCTGCACCGCCAGCGCGCCGGCGCACGCAGCAGCATGCCCCAGATAGGTATGCCCGTGCTGGAAGAAGCCGCTCCCGGCGACGATGCGGTCGTGGATCTCGCCGCTCACCATGACAGCGCCGACCGGCTGGTAGCCGGCGCCCAGACCCTTGGCGATCGCCACCAGATCCGGCACCACGCCTTCATGCTCGAAGGCCCACAAGGTGCCGCAGCGACCCATGCCGCACATCACTTCGTCGAGGATCAGCAGCACGCCGTAGCGGTCGCACACCTCGCGCACGCGCTTGAAATAGCCCGGCACCGGCGTTACCGCGCCGAGCGTAGCGCCGACCACGGTCTCGGCGACGAACGCGATTACCGATTGCGTGCCCAGGCGCTGGATCTCGCCCTCGAGCTCGCCGGCCAGCCGCTTGCCGTAAGCCTCGTCGGTCTCGCCGGCTTGCTTGCCGCGATACGCGTAGCAGGGAGATACGTGCGTCACGTCGACCAGCAGCGGCTCGAACTGCCGGCGCCGCCACTGGTTGCCGCCGACGGCGAGCGCGCCGAGCGTATTGCCGTGGTAGGACTGGCGGCGCCCGATCACGTGCCGCCGCTGCGGCTCGCCTTTCTCGACGAAATACTGGCGCGCGAGCTTCAGCGCCGCTTCCATCGCCTCCGATCCACCAGACACGAAGTACACCTTCTGCAACGATTCCGGGGCACGCGCCACGAGCGCATCGGCGAGTGCTTCCATCGGCTCGTTGGTGAAGAACGACGTGTGCGCGAACGGCAGGCGCGCAAGCTGCTCCTGGATAGCGCGCACCACCACTGCGTCGGAATGCCCGAGGCAGGAGACCGCCGCGCCGCCGGATGCGTCGAGGTAGCGCTTGCCGTCGCGATCGATCAGGTACGCGCCGTCACCGCGCACCGCGACCGGGTAGCGCTCGCGCGGATTGCGGTGGAAGACGCGGGTCACTTCAGGCGGCGAGCCTCTCATGCAGGCGTGAGCGGCGCAGGGCCAACTCCTGCGGCAGGTGCGCGCCGAGCTTGCCGAGCAAGTCATCGTGCGCCGCGACCTCCTTCTTCCACGCGGCGGCGTCCACGCGCACGATCTCCTCGTACTGCTCGCGCGTAAAGCGCTCGAGCCCGCGCCAATTGAGGTCCTCGTGCCGCGGAATGATGCCAAGGGCCGTGTCGACGCCCTGTGCCTGGCCATGGCAGCGCTTCACGATCCACTCCAGCACGCGCATGTTCTCGCCGAAGCCCGGCCAGACGAACTTGCCGTTCGCGTCCTTGCGGAACCAGTTGACGCGGAAGATGCGCGGCGGGTGATGCGCTGCTTTGCCCATCTTCAGCCAATGTGCGAAGTAATCGCCGATGTTGTAGCCGCAGAAGGCGAGCATCGCCATCGGATCGCGCCGCACCACGCCCACCTTGCCGGTAATGGCGGCCGTGGTCTCGGAGCCGAGCGTCGCGCCCATATACACCCCGTCTTCCCAGGTCGGCGCCTCGACCACCAGCGGTACGGTGCCCGAGCGCCGGCCTCCGAACATGAACGCTGCGATCGGCACGCCGCCCGAGTCCTCCCATTTCGGATCCATCGAGGGGCATTGCGCCGCCGGCACGGTGAAGCGCGCGTTGGCGTGGGCCGCAACGCGACCGCAGCCCGGCGTCCACTCCTTGCCGCGCCAGTCGATCAGGCGAGCGGGCGGCGTCTCGGTCATGTCCTCCCACCACACGTCGCCCTCGGGCGTGAGGGCAACGTTGGTGAAAATGACGTTAGCGGCCAGCGTCTTCATGGCGTTCGGATTGGTCGCCTGCGAAGTACCGGGCGCAACGCCGAAAAAGCCGGCTTCTGGGTTGATGGCGTAGAAGCGCCCGTCGTGCCCGGGCTTGATCCAGGCGATATCCTCGCCGATCGTAGTGACGCGCCAGCCCTGGTAGGTCGCAGGCGGGATCAGCATGGCAAAGTTGGTCTTGCCGCAAGCGCTGGGGAACGCTGCCGCAACGTAGGACTTCTCGCCCGCCGGCGATTCCACGCCGAGGACCAGCATGTGCTCTGCGAGCCAGTCTTCGTCGCGTGCCATCACCGAGGCGATACGCAACGCGAGGCATTTCTTGCCAAGAAGCGCGTTGCCGCCATAGCCGGAGCCGTAAGACCAGATCTCGCGCGTCTCCGGGAAGTGCACGATCCACTTCTCCTTTTCATTGCTCGGCCAGGGCACGTCCTTGGCGCCCGGGGCGAGCGGCACGCCTACCGAATGCACGCAGGGCACGTAGTCGCCCTCCTCGCCGAGCCAGTCTGCGACCGCGCGGCCCATGCGCGTCATGATGCGCATGTTCACGGCGACGTAGGCCGAGTCGGAGATCTCGACGCCGATCTGCGCGATGTGCGAGCCGATCGGACCCATCGAGAACGGCATCACGTACATGGTGCGGCCGCGCATGCAGCCGTCGAACAGGCGCTTGAGCGTCGTTCGCATCTCGGCCGGCTCGACCCAATTGTTGGTCGGCCCGGCCTGCTCCTTCGTTCCGCTGCAGATGAAGGTGCGGTCTTCCATGCGCGCCACGTCACTCGGGTGCGAGCGCGCGAGGTAGCTGTTGGGGCGCAGCTTTTCGTTCAGCTTGATGAACGTTCCGGCGCGCACCAGCTCGGCGCACAGGCGGTCATATTCGGCCTGCGAGCCGTCGCACCACACAATGCGATCCGGCTTGGCAAGCCGCGCGATGTCGGTGACCCACTGCCGCAGGCCGCGGTGACGTATCCACGCCGGGGCGTTCGATGTGTCGCTAGGATCGGGTGCAGGCGCGCTCATGCGTGCTGACTCCAGAAAGTCAAACGGCCCAGCTGTACGCTGAGCCGGTGCTCGATGTTTTTCGTGATTGTAACCCGGGCCCTCGCCCTTCGCGCGTCGCCAAGCCGAGATACGTACATAAACTCTCGCAGCAACAATGGCTTACTGGCGCCCCGCGCGGCCCGCGCTTACTTGCCGATGCAGAAGCGGCCGAAGATCTCGCCGAGCAGATCGTCTGCGGTGAACTCGCCGGTGATCTGCGCCAGCGCGACCTGCGCGAGCCGCAGTTCTTCCGCGAACAGCTCCCACCGCTCCGGCTCGCGCGCCGCGGCCTCGAGATGTGCCACGGCGCGCCGCAGCGCGCGCAGATGCCGCTCGCGCGCCAGGAACACGGTCTCGCCGGTCGCGCTCCAGCCGGCGGCCTGCAGGATGGCGCGCCTGAGCGCGTCCATGCCCGCCCCGGTCATCGCCGACACGGCCAGCGCGCCGGCAGGCGGCACGAATCCAGGCGCAAGATCGATCTTGTTGTAGACCTCGATCAGCGCCGTGCCTGCCGGCACTGCGTCGAGTGGCGCATGCATTTCGCCGGCTTCGAAGATCACGATGACGATGTCGGCGCGCTCGAGCTCGCGTTGCGTGCGCTCGATGCCCAAGCGCTCGACGGGGTCGGTCGAGGGCCGCAGCCCCGCCGTATCGATGATGACGAGCGGCACGCCCTCGATCTGGATAGATTCGCGCAGCGCATCGCGCGTCGTGCCGGCGATCGGCGTGACGATGGCGCGCTCCTCGCCGGCAAGGCGGTTGAGCAGGCTTGACTTGCCGACATTTGGCCGGCCGGCAAGCACGACGTGGATGCCGCTGCGCAGGAGACTGCCCTGCCGGCTCTTTTCGACGACATCTGCGAGCGCCGCGCGCGCGCGCGCCAGGCGGGCGGCCGCATCGTCGCGATGCAGGGTCTCCACGTCCTCGTCCGGAAAATCCAGCATCGCCTCGGTCAGCGCGCGCAGCTCGACGAGCTGCGCGACCAGTGCGTCCACGGCCGCGGAAAATTCCCCTTGTAGCGAGCGCAGCGCCGAGCGCGCCGCTTCGCGGCTTGCGGCATCGATCAGGTCGGCGACGGACTCCGCTTGCGCCAGATCGAGCTTGCCGTTCAGGAACGCGCGGCGAGTGAATTCTCCAGGCTCGGCGAGCCGCGCGCCGGCGTCGAGGCAGGCCGTGAGCACCAATTGCAGCACCGTCGGCCCGCCGTGACCGTGGAATTCCAGCCCGGGCTCCCCAGTATACGAATACGGGGCGGGAAAGTAGAGCGCAAGTCCCTCGTCGAGGAGCTCGCCGCGCGCATCGCGCGCCCATACCAGAGTCGCGATGCGGGGCGGCGGTATGCGTCCGAGAACTTGACGCGCTATTTCAGGCGCGCGCGCCCCCGATACGCGCACGATGCCGATAGCGCCGCGCCCGGCGGGCGTGGCGATCGCGGCGATGGTATCGGGCGCTCGTCCGGGTGGGTCAGCGCTTGGCATGGGCAGTCTTGTCGCGATCGAACATGCGCTGGATCTGCCATTGCTGGGCGATGGAAAGGATGTTGTTGACCAGCCAGTACAGCACCAGGCCGGCGGGGAAGAAGAAGAAGAACACGCTGAAGACATAGGGCATGAACTGCATGACTTTCGCCTGCACCGGATCCGGCGGCACCGGGTTCATGCGCGTCTGCAGCACCATCGAGGCTGCCATCAACACCGGCAGAACGTAATAGGGATCCTGCGCCGAGAGGTCTTTGATCCAGAAGATGAACGGCGCGTGGCGCAGCTCGATCGCCGCGAGCAGCACCCAGTACAAAGCGATGAACACCGGGATCTGCACCAGGATCGGGAAGCAGCCGCCCAGCGGGTTGATCTTCTCGGTCTTGTACAGCTCCATCATCGCCTGGTTCATCTTCGCGCGATCATTGCCGTACATTTCGCGGATCTTGGTCAGGCGCGGTGTCACCAGCTTCATCTTCGCCATCGACTTGTAGCTCGCCGCCGACAAGGGGAAGAAGAGCAGCTTGATCGTGATGGTCAGCAGGATGATGGCCACGCCCCAGTTGCCCGACCAGCGGTGGAAGAATTCGAGCACCGCGAACAGAGGCCAGGCGATGATCGCGAGCCAGCCGTAGTCGACCACCAGATCCATTCCCGGCGCGGCCTGCTTCAGGCGCTTCTGCTCCTGGGGCCCCGAGAACAGCTGTGACGAGACACTGGCCGCGTCTCCGGGCGCGGCCTGCGGCGTGGCGAGGATGACGCCGGCGGCGTACAGGCCGTCCGGGAGCTTGCGCGCGTAGAACTCGCGCGCGGCCTTGTCGGGCGGCAGCCAAGCCGACACGAAATAGTGCTGCATCATGCCGATCCAGCCATCGCGCGCTTCCTTCGGCAACTCCGCCTTGCCCTTCTCGATGTCGGAAAAATCGACCTTCTGGAACGCGCGCTCCAGCGTGTAGTACACCGGACCGGTATAGACATACATCATGCGGCTCTCGTGCGCGGGCGCCTTGTCGTCGCGCACAATCTGGTAGTACGCGTAAGCGGCGACAGCCGCGCCGCCCGCGTTCTTGAGCTCGAAAGCGACGTCGACGAGATAGCTGTTGCGGCGGAACGTGTAGACCTTCTCCACCGCGACGCCGGGCGGTCCGTCGGCGGCAAATCTCACCTGCAGCTTGTCGGCGCCGGCGCCCAGCGTGCGCTCACCGGGAAGTGCGCGCCAGGCTGAGCGATGGTTGGGCATTCCCTCGCCGATCAGCCCGCTCTGCGCGCTATAGGCGTGCTCGGCCCCGAGCAGCACGAAGTTTCGCGTCGAATCGTTGGCATCCTTGTGGTTGCGCAATTCGAGTCGCGCGAGCGAGGCGCCCAGCGTGCTGATATCCGCAACCAGCAGGTCGGTGCTGACCTGCACGATCTCGGATTGCTCGGGCGCGGACGCCGCACCCGGCACGGCCGCCGCCGCGGGCGCGAGTGCCGGAGCCGCGCTCGGCGGCGGGGGCGCGGCGAGCGGCTTGGCCGGCGTCGGCACGCCGGGCGCCGATTGCGCCGCCGGGGCCGGCGCGGTCTTCGGCTGCTGCTCCTTCTGCCATGCGTCCCACAGCAGCAGCAGCGAGAAGCTGAAGATGAAGAACAGGATCAGTCTTTGGGTGTCCATCGCGCCCCGCACCCCGCCTTAGTCCCGGGGCCGCTGCGGCACCGGATCGTAGCCGCCCGGGTGCCAGGGCCCGCAGCGGCACAGCCGGCGGCCGGCAAGCCAGCCCCCGCGCAAAAGCCCATGTCGCGCCAGCGCTTCGTCGGCGTACTGCGAGCAACTGGGGTGAAAACGGCAGGAAGGCCCGAGCAGGGGGCTGACCAAGAGTTGATAACCGCGCAGCGCCAAGCGCAACAAGCCGGTCATGGCTCAAGCCTGCCGAACAGCTCGCGCACGCGCGTTAGCATGGCCGCCGAGGCGCGCGCGCCGTAAGGCGGGCGCACCAGTACGTCGAGCGCGCCAAGGCGCGCCTGCTCGAGCCGGAATGCCTCACGTATGCACCGCTTGATGCCATTGCGCTCCGTAGCCTTCGCCGCGTGTCTGCGCGACACGAGTATCCCAAGCCGCGGCGGTCCTTCCGCGCGGCGCTCCAAGTAAAAGGTATAGCCTGAAAAACTCCGCCGCGTACCCCGGCTCAGCAGCCGTTCGAACTCCGCGCTGCGCGCCAGCCTGCGCTCTGCGCCGAAGCCGTAGCGCGCAGGCTTGCCGCGAGCGGGCACGCTCCTCTGCGGCCTAGACCGAGAGGCGCTTGCGGCCGCGAGCGCGTCGTGCGCGCAGCACGGAGCGGCCCGAAGCGGTACGGCTGCGCACAAGAAATCCGTGGCGCCGCGCGCGGCGAGTCTTGGACGGCTGATAAGTGCGCTTCATCGGCATGCTCGCTGCGAAAAAGGGCGGTATTAGAGCCTGCGCTGCGCAGCATTGTCAAATACTTGCGCTGAACCGAGCCATGCGCCAAGAGCGCGTCAATCCTGTGGATAACATGGCGCGGAAGGGGTAAAATTTATCCTCGCCGGCGCGCCAAGCGCGGCCCCGGTGAAGCCCCCGAACAACGCGCTGCGCGAGACCGCCGAGAAAACATGCAAAGCCTTTGGGACGCCTGCCTGCGCCGTCTGGAGCAGGAGCTTCCCGCGCAACAATTCAACACCTGGATTCGCCCCCTGGCCGCGGACGACGCGGCGGCAGAGCCGGGTACGCTGGTGCTATCGGCCCCGAACCGCTTCGTGCTCGAGCTGGTGCGCGAGCGCTTTGCCGCACGCATCGAGCGCCTGGTCACCGAGGCGAGCGGGCGCGAGTTCGGATTGCGGCTGGTGCTGGCGCGCGGCGGCGAGGCCGCGGCGCAACGCGAGCCGGTGGTTCGCGTGAACGCCGTGCCGCCGCCCGCGCTCGAGCGGGCGCGCCTGAATCGCCTGTTCACGTTCGACAGCTTCGTCACGGGCAAGGCGAATCAGCTGGCGCGCGCCGCGGCGATCCAAGTCGCCGAGAACCCGGGCATCTCCTACAACCCGCTGTTCATCTACGGTGGCGTCGGCCTGGGCAAGACGCACCTGTTGCAGGCGATCGGCAACCACCTCGCCGAGCAGCGGCCGCAGGCGCGGCTGCGCTATACGCACGCCGAGCAGTACGTCACCGACGTGGTGCGCGCCTACCAGCAGAAATCGTTCGATGAGTTCAAGCGTTACTACCACTCGCTGGACCTCCTGCTGATCGACGACATCCAGTTCTTCTCGAACAAGGGCCGTACCCAGGAGGAGTTCTTCTACGCGTTCAACGCGCTGGTCGAAGCCCACAAGCAAATCGTGATCTCCTGCGACACCTACCCGAAGGAGATCGCCGGCATGGAAGAGCGCCTGATCTCGCGCTTCGGCTGGGGTCTAACCGTGGCGATCGAGCCACCCGAGCTGGAGATGCGCGTCGCTATTGTGCTGAAGAAGGCGGAAGCGGAGGCCGCGCAGATCTCAGAGGAGATCGCGTTCTTCATCGCCAAGCACATCCGCTCCAACGTGCGTGAGCTCGAGGGCGCGCTGAAGAAGGTGCTCGCATTTGCGCGCTTTACGGGCCGGGAGATCACTCTGGAGATGGCCAAGGAGGCGCTGCGCGACATCCTGAACGTCGCCAGTCGCCAGATCAGCGTGGACGGCATCCAGAAGACGGTCGCCGAGTACTTCAAGATCAAGATCTCGGACATGCACTCCAAGAAGCGTAGCCGCAACGTAGCGCGCCCGCGGCAAGTGGCGATGTCGCTCGCCAAGGACCTGACGCCGATGAGCCTGCCCGAGATCGGCGAGGCGTTCGGCAACCGCGACCACACGACGGTGCTGCACGCCTGCCGCACCATTTCCACACTGCGCAAGAAAGACTCGGTCTTGAACCGCGATTACCTGGTCCTAGAGCAGGTGCTGAAGGGATGAATAGCCTGTGGATTTCCGTTGCGCCGAATGTGCGTAAGTCGCGTGCAGCGCGTGCAGCGCTTTTCTATGCACAGTCGCGCACATGCCGCCCACAGCTTGTCCCGCGCCGCCGTGGATCGCAACTGGATGCGCGCGCAGGCTTTTTCGGGCTCCCGGCACAACTCGGCCTGCTCTATTAACTATTACTAAGGATAAATAATGACCTTGGTCAAAGCGAAGCGCGACGAGTTGCTCGCACCGCTTTCCGCGGTGAGCGGCATCATCGAGCGTCGCCACACCCTGCCAATCCTGTCGAACGTCCTCATCGATCGCGCCGACGGCGTGCTGTCGTTTCTCGCCACCGACATCGAGATCCAGATCACGGCACGCTCGACCCTGGCCGCGGGCGGCGAGGCGCGGCCGGTAACCGTCGGCGCGCGGAAGTTTGTCGATATCCTGCGTGCGCTCCCCGAGGGGGCCGAGGTAACCGTGCAACAGCAGGAGAAGCGCCTGCAGCTGAAGGCCGGCAAGAGCCGATTCGTATTGCAGACCCTCCCGGCGGAGGACTTTCCGCGTCTGGCCCGCCCCAGCGGTGAGGTAGCGCGCTTTGCACTGGCGCAGAAAGACCTGCGCCGGCAGCTCGCGCTGGTGCAGTACGCCATGGCGCAGCAGGATATCCGCTACTACCTGAACGGCCTGCTGCTGCTGATCGAGGACCGGCAGCTGCGCCTGGTGGCGACCGACGGCCACCGCCTCGCGTACGCCGCGCTGGCACTGCCGGCGAGCCTGCCGCGTCTGGAAGTGATCGTGCCGCGAAAGACGGTGCTCGAGCTTTCGAAACTCCTCACCGACGTTGAAGACGAGGTGAAGATCGAACTGTCTGCGACGCAGGCTGCATTCAGTTTCGGCAGCGTGGAGCTGGTGTCCAAGCTTGTCGACGGCAAGTTTCCCGACTACACGCGCGTCATTCCGACGCAGCACAAGAACTTGGTGACCCTCGAGCGCGAAGCGTTGCGCCAGGCGCTGCAGCGCGCCGCGATCCTGTCGAACGAGAAGTTCCGCGGCGTGCGCTGGGTGCTGACCGACGGCAGCCTGAAGATCGTCTCGTCCAACGCCGAGCAGGAAGAGGCGCAGGAGGAGCTCGAAGTCACCTACGGCGGCGATGCGCTCGATATCGGCTTCAACGTCAACTATCTGCTCGATGTTCTGAACAACGTGCCGGCCGCCGAAGTGCAATGCCGCTTCGGCGACGCGGCCTCCAGCGCGCTGCTGCAGTTTCCGGCGGAGCCCGAGTTCAAGTACGTCGTCATGCCGATGCGCATCTGAGAAAAGGGAGCACCGTGGGCGAACCCGAACAGCATCGACCCGAGCCTGGCGAGTACGACTCGGACAGCATCAAGGTCCTGAAGGGGCTGGAGGCGGTGCGCAAGCGCCCTGGCATGTACATCGGCGACACGTCCGATGGCACCGGACTTCACCACATGGTGTTCGAGGTGGTGGACAACTCGGTGGACGAGGCGCTCGCCGGGTTCTGCGACGAGATCGTGGTGACGATCCACACCGACAACTCGATCTCGGTGCTGGACAACGGCCGCGGCATCCCGACCGGCATCAAGGAAGACGACGAGCTGCGGCGCTCGGCCGCCGAAATCGTGATGACCGAGCTGCACGCGGGCGGCAAGTTCGATTCCAACACCTACAAGGTGTCGGGCGGCCTGCACGGCGTGGGCGTGTCGGTCGTCAATGCGCTCTCCAGCTGGCTGCGGCTCACCGTCTGGCGCGATGGCAAGGTACACCAGCTCGAGTTTGCGGACGGCGTGCCGACCGCGCCTCTGCATGTCACCGGCACTACCGAAAAACGCGGGACCGAGGTGCATTTCCTCGCCTCGCGTCAGATCTTCGTCAACGTCGACTATCACTACGACATTCTTGCGCGGCGCCTGCGCGAGCTTTCGTTCCTGAACAACGGCGTGCGCATCGTGCTCGTCGACCAGCGCTCCGGCAAGGAGGAGAACTTCGCCTTCGTCGGCGGCGTGAAGGGTTTCGTCGAGTACATGAACCGCGCGAAGTCGGTGCTGCACCCCAATGTTTTCAGCGCGCAGGGCGAAAAGGACGGCATCAGCGTCGACGTCGCCATGCAGTGGAACGACTCGTACCAAGAAAACGTCATCTGCTTTACGAACAACATCCCGCAGAAGGACGGCGGCACGCACCTCACCGGCTTGCGCGCGGCGATGACGCGCGTGCTCAACAAGTACATCGAGGAAAGCGAGCTGGCGAAGAAGGCTCGGGTGGAGACCACCGGCGACGACATGCGCGAGGGCTTGGCGTGCGTGCTCTCGTGCAAGGTGCCGGAGCCCAAGTTCTCCTCGCAGACCAAGGAGAAGCTGGTGTCCTCGGAGGTGCGTCCGGCGGTCGAGGAGATCATCGCCGAGAAGCTCCGCCAGTACCTGGACGAGCGGCCGAACGACGCGCGCATCATCACCTCGAAGATCGTTGATGCCGCGCGCGCCCGGGAAGCGGCGCGCAAGGCGCGCGAGATGACACGGCGCAAGGGCGTGCTGGACGGCATGGGACTGCCTGGCAAGCTCGCCGACTGCCAGGAAAAGGACCCCGCGCTGTGCGAGCTCTACCTCGTGGAGGGCGACTCGGCGGGCGGCTCGGCCAAGCAGGGGCGCGACCGCAAGTTCCAGGCGATCCTGCCGCTGAAGGGCAAGATCCTCAACGTCGAGCGCGCGCGGTTCGACAAGCTGCTGTCATCCGCCGAGATCGCCACGCTGATCACCGCGCTAGGCTGCGGCATCGGCAAGGAGGAGTACAACGCCGACAAGCTACGCTACCACCGCATCATCATCATGACCGACGCGGACGTCGACGGCTCGCACATCCGCACGCTGCTGCTCACCTTCTTCTACCGCCAGATGCCCGAGCTGGTGGAGCGCGGCCACATCTATATCGCGCAGCCGCCGCTCTACAAGTCCAAGCTCGGCAAGGAGGAGCGCTACCTGAAGGACGAGCACGAGCTGAACGAGTTCATGCTGCGCCAGGCGCTGGTGGACGCGGCGCTGGTGCCGGCGGCGAACCGAGAGCCGATCCGTGGCGAGGCGCTCGCTGAGCTGGCCAAGTCCTACCTGCTCGCCGAGGCGGTGATCGAGCGCGTGGCGCGCTGGATCGACCACGACTCGCTGCAGGCGCTTCTGCGCGGTGCGCAGGTCGACCTGTCGCGCCGCGACCTAGCCGAGGCCTCGGTCGAGTCGCTGGCCGCGGCCATGCCGCGCAATGGCGTGCATGTGCACGCCGATTTCGATCCAAAGACCGAGCGGCATCAGGTGCGCATCGAGCGCACGCGGCACGGCAACATGCGCGTCACGGCGATCGACGCGGAGTTCGTGCAATCCGGGGACTATGCGCAGATCCGGTCGACCGCGGAGCTGCTGCGCGGGCTGATCGGTGTCGGGGCGTACGTGCAGCGGGGAGAGCGAAAGCAGCCGGTGAAGGACTTCGCCGAGGCGATGCACTGGCTGCTCGCCGAAGTGCAGAAATCGATGGTGCTGCAGCGCTACAAGGGGCTGGGCGAGATGAACCCCACGCAGCTATGGGAAACCACCATGGACCCGTCGACGCGGCGGCTGCTCAGGGTGCAGATCGAGGACGGCATTGCCGCGGACGAGATCTTCACCAAGCTGATGGGCGACGAAGTCGAGCCGCGCCGCGCGTTTATCGAGTCTAACGCGCTCGGCGTGCGGAACCTCGACGTGTAGGCTTGGCCGGCGCCTTGGGCGCTGGTTTCTTCTTCGGCATCGGCTTCACCTCCGCCAGGGGTGCCTCGGGCTTCGGCTTTGCGCCGGACTTGGACGCTCGCGCCTGGAACTCGAAACCGATCTTGCCACCCGGCGTCTTCACCAAGAACGCCTTAAAGGGGCGGCCCTTCTTGGAAATGAAGCGCGTCAGCAGGTCGGTGCGGCCGGTGGCGAGGAGCTTGTGCACCTGCTCGCGCTCGACCGGCTGCTGCAGGATGATCTTGCCGGTGCGGAAATCGCAGTTGCGCTCGTTGCCCACCGATTTCTCGCAAAGGTACGCGACGCCGTGCTCGAACACGCGCGCGCCGCACTTGGGGCAGGCGCCGAGGCTGTCCTGCGCCGAAAAGTCGGGCGCTGGCTCGTCTTCGCCGGCGGCGCTGCCCTGGCCAAAATCGAACTCGGGGCGCAGCTCGTCGTTCAGCTTCAGCGCGGCGCTGAAGGGCTTGCCCATGCGGCTGCGGAACCCGGTCAGCGGTCCGACGTAGCGCTTGGTGATCAGCTCGGCCACCTCCTCCAGCGACCACTCGCGCCCCGAGGTGACCTTCCAGATGGAGAAGTCGCATTTCTGGCACTGGAACTTGCGGTAGTTCTCCTGCACGGTGCCGCCGCATTTCGGGCATGGCGCGCTCACCGTGGCGAAGGCGGTGTCCGGGATGTCGCCGTTGCGGATGCGCTCGACCAGGTCGCGCGTCACCTGCTCGATGTGCTCCATGAACTCCTCGCGCTTCAGCTTGCCGCGCTCCATCTGCTTGAGCTTGAACTCCCAATCGCCGGTGAGCTCGGGCGAGGTGATCTCGGTGACGCCGAAATGCTTCAGCGCGAAGAGCAGCGAGAACGCCTTCGGCGTGGGCACCAGCTCGCGCCCGACGCGATGGATGTACTCCTCGCGGATCAGCCCTTCGATGATCGCCGCGCGCGTCGCCGGCGTGCCGAGTCCCTTGGCTTCCATGGCCGCGCGCAGTTCGTCGTCCTCCACCAGCTTGCCCGCGCCCTCCATGGCGGAGAGCAGCGTCGCCTCGCTGAAGCGCGCCGGCGGCTTGGTCTGCAGCGGCATGGCGGCGACCTCCAGCGTCGCGACCTTCTCGCCCGCGGCCACCGCGGGCAGGTTCGCGCTTTCGTCCTGCGCCGTGCGCCCGTAGACGGCGAGCCAGCCCGGGTTCTGCAGAACCTTGCCTTCGGTACGGAACCGATGCTCCCCGACCAAGGTGATGCGGGTGGTCTGCAAGAATTCTGCGGACGGGTGGAACACGGCGAGGAAGCGCCGCACCACGAGGTCGTAGAGCTTGCGCTCGGCGTCGTTCAGGTGCTTCGGCGCCTGCAGTGTCGGGATGATGGCGAAGTGGTCCGAGATCTTGCTGTTGTCGAAGATGCGCCGGTTGGGCTTGACCCAGCCCTGCTTCAGCACGGACTTGGCGAACGGGGCGTACTCGCGGTCGCCGCCCAGCATGTCCATGGTCTTTTTCACCGTGGCGATGTAGTCCTCGGGCAGGGCGCGCGAGTCGGTGCGCGGATAGGTCAGGACCTTGTGGCGCTCGTAGAGCGCCTGCGCCAGCGCCAGCGTCCCGCGCGCAGAAAAGCCGAAGCGGCCGTTGGCCTCTCGCTGCAGGCTGGTCAGATCGAACAGCAGAGGTGAGGCCTGCGTCGTCGGCTTGGTTTCTTCGGTGACACTGCCCGGCTTGCCTCGGCAGGCGGCAACGACGGCCTCGGCCGCGCGTTGCTGCCACAGCCGCTCGGCCTTCCGCTCGGCATCGTCGTCCCTCTTGAACTCCGGATCGAACCAGCGCCCCGGATACTCGCCTGCCCTGGCGCCGAAGCGCGCGTGCACTTCCCAGTAGTCGCGCGGCTTGAATTCGCGGATCTTCTCCTCGCGCTCCACGAGAATCGTGAGCGTCGGCGTTTGCACCCGGCCGACGGTCGTCAGGTAAAAGCCGCCCTCCTTGGAATTGAACGCGGTCATGGCGCGCGTGCCGTTGATGCCGACCAGCCAGTCGGCCTCCGACCGGCTCTTCGCGGCGTCGGCGAGCGGCAGCAACTCCTTGTCAGCGCGCAAACCCTCGAAGCCGTCGCGAATCGATGCAGGCGTCATCGACTGCAGCCACAGCCGCTGGATCGGCTTCTTGATCCGCGCGTGCTGCACGATGTAGCGGAATATGAGCTCGCCTTCGCGGCCCGCGTCGCAGGCATTGATCAGGCCGTCGACGTCCTTGCGCTTGAGCAGGCGCAACAGCAGGTTGAGCCGCTCAGCGCCGCGCTCGATAGGCGCGAGCTCGAAGCGCGGCGGGATCAGGGGCAGGTGGGCAAACGACCACTTGCCACGC
Source organism: Burkholderiales bacterium (assembly GCA_035459025.1). Taxonomy (GTDB): domain Bacteria; phylum Pseudomonadota; class Gammaproteobacteria; order Burkholderiales; family SG8-39; genus JAABQT01. The sequence goes on from DATHYT010000040.1 coordinate 39,185, forward strand.
TTGACGTCAAACTCCTCGGGCACCGCCAGCTCGAGCAAGTGACCAACGGCCGAGGAAAGGACGTAATCGTTGCTCTCGAAATAGTCGCCCTTGCGCGTAAAGCCGCTGAGCGCGCGCGCGATGTCCGCGGCGACGGAGGGTTTCTCGGCGATGATGAGTTTCTTGGTCATGCGGCGCGAAAGGCCGCAGAGGATACCCGCAAAGCTCGCGCCCTTTCAACCGCCCGTCGATTTATTCGCGCGCGCGCGCCCGCGCGCGCGAATGCGCGTCAGTTCGGCAGGCGCTCGCCGCGCGCCGATAGCAGCTCTTCGGCTACCAGCTGGCTCGCAGGCGCCTGCTGGCTCCACAGCACCATGACCACGATCAGCTTGAGCTGATCCAGCGACAGCGTGTCGCCCGCGGTCGCGAGGGCACGCTCGATGACGTGCTCGCGCGATGCCGGCGAGAGGATGCCGGAGCGCTCGAGGAACAGCAGGAAGCCGCGGCATTCGGCGTCGAGCTTGGCGAGCTCCTTCGGCGCGAACGCGCGAAACGCCGTGCCGCTTTCGGGCAGCGGCGCGAACGAGCGCTGCGGCGCGCGCACCACGCCCGCGAGCCACGAGAGCGCGGCGCTGATCTCCGTGTCGTCGAACCCCGCGGCCGAGAGCTTGCGCGCCACGCGCTCGGGCGCTTGCGACACGTCGGCTTGCCGGCAGTTCTCGAATACGAAGACGAGGATGTCGAACATGTTGTTATTCTCCTGGTTGACCCTCAGTTAAGCCGCTGGTATTTGCCGCCCGGCAACGCGGCAATGCGCCCGCCCAGCTCCAGGCGCAGCAAGTCCGCGTTTACCCTTTCTACCGTAAGTCCCGAGCGCGCGCATATCGAATCCACGTCCACCGGGTCGAAGCCCATGTGCGCGAGCAGGGGTTCCTCGTCTGCGGCTTGCGGTGCCGCGGCGCGAGTGCTCGCGGTGGCGATGCGCCGGAACGTGGTCAGCTCGGCGAGTACATCCTCGGCCGATTCGGCCAGCTTGGCGCCCTGCTTGATGAGCGCGTGGCAGCCTTTGGACAGCGGCGAGTGGATGGATCCGGGGATGGCGAACACCTCGCGGCCCTGCTCGGCGGCCGCGCGCGCCGTGATCAGCGATCCGGAGGCCACGGCTGCCTCGACCACCAGGCAACCCTGCGACAGCCCGCTGATCAAGCGGTTGCGGCGCGGGAAATGGTGGGCGGCACCGGCGCTGCCGAGCGCGAACTCCGAGAGCAGCAACCCGGACTCGGCGATGCGCCTGGCGAGCGTCGCATTCTGTCGCGGGTAGATCACGTCGACGCCGGTGCCGAGCACAGCGATGGTCGAGCCCTCCGCGGCGAGCCCGCCGGCGTGCGCCGCAGCGTCGATGCCCAGCGCCAGTCCCGACACGATGGTCAGTCCGGCGGCGCTGAATGCCGCCGCAAACTGCTCGGCGTTGCGCATGCCTTGCGCAGTGGCGTTGCGGCTGCCGACGATGGCGAGCGCCGGGCGCGCCAGCAACTCGAGACGGCCGACGGCGTAGAGCAGCGGCGGCGGATCGGCGATCTCGAGCAGCAGCTTGGGATAGGCGGCGTCCGCCAGCGTAACGACGGCATGACCGGGCGCCTCGGCCCAGCGCAGCGCGTTCTCGACGGCGGCAGCGACAGCGTCGGGCTGCAGCAGCGCAGCGGCGGCAGGACCGCCAACGCGTTCGAGCTGTACGCGCGGAGCAGAAAGTACCTTCTCAGGTAAGCCGAACTGGGCAAGCAGACCGCGGATGGCGGCGGGACCGAGGCCCGGCGTAAGGGTGAGCTGCAGCCAGCTCGCCAGGCCCGGGTCCTTGCTCATCCCGGCGGCGGGGTGTCTTCGGGCCGGCGCAGGCGCACCGCGCCGGAGCGCGCTTCAGGGCGTCTGCACCACATCCAACGGATTGACCGGCTTGGAGATGCGCATCACCAGCGCGTAGGAAACGCGGTCGTAGATGCGGAACACGAACGCAAGGCCATAGCGCTCGTCGGGCAGCTTGAACGTCGCCGGTTTGCCCCCTGTCCTGGCCGAGGCATCGGCAATGAGCGGTCCCGGCCGGTACAGCGCGAACACATGGCCGACCTCGACGCCGTCAGCGCGTCCGCGATTCAAGGTGATGATCTGCTGCGGTCCGGCTTCGCCGACCTTGCCCAGGCCGCCATAGATGCCGATCACCCGTCCCTGCATGAAGACCGCGGGGGCATGCGGCGCGTACTTCGGTACCTCAGGCACACCCACCGGCAGCAACTTGTCACCCCTGCCCACTTCCTGCGTCACCGTGGTGAGGCGCACCGTCGCCGGATCTCCAGCGCGAGTGACGCGCGCCGTGCCAAGGTAGATCGCTTCGTAGCCGAGGGTCACGTTGGTATCGGGGTCGACCAGCGCTTTGCCGCGGCGGTAGATGAACCAGTTCTCTTCCTTGGAGTCGCCCATGCCGCGCACGTAGGCCTGGTTGCCGGCCTCGATGATGACGCGGTTGTCTTCAGTGGCGATGATGGTCGGCGCATTGTCGAGGCCGTCGGGCTCGATCACCAGGGGTCGAGAAAGGAACGGCTCAATGGCGCTTGGCGGGATGCTGGGGATCGCGTCGCGCGCCGTGGACTCGGCGCGCACCCGCGGGGAGAGCTTGACCGTGCCTACTACGCTGCCGACGCCGACGCCGAGGTCTGGCCGGCCCGCCGGCGCGCTGGCACCGGCATCGCTGGGCGCAACCGGCGCCCCGGCGCCCGTCCCCGGCGCCCCGGCGTCCGTCCCCGGCGCCCCAGCGTCCGTCCCCGCTATCGAGAGCGTGCCGCTCACGCGATCAAGGACAATGACGTCCCCTGGGTAGATCCAGTGCGGATTGCGGATCTGCTCGCGGTTGAAGTTCCAGATTTCGGGCCAGCGCCACGGCGAATCCGTGAAACGCTCCGAGATTCCCCACAGCGTATCGCCGCGCACCACGACATACCGATCGGGGGCGTCGGCCTTGAACGCCAGGGGGGTTTGCGGGATCGGCGGGACCTGCGTCAGCGCGTCGCTGCTGGCCAGGCCGCTCAGGGCAAAAACGAGCGCTGTGATAGACTTACGCAATTGGTCGTGCATGGTGCCCCCGAACCTTATCCTTGTTCCCGGGCTGGCTTGAAATGCCCCTTTGCCATCCAAATGTAGCACAAACCTCGAACTGTTTATCTGGTGCCTTAGATTCTGCATCTAATTTATTCAATTTGCAACGCTATTTACCCTTCCGATGGCTCTGCTGAACATCCTTCGCTATCCCGACGCCCGGCTGCATAAGACGGCCGCTCCTGTCACCGTTTTCGACGAGGCCCTGAAAAAGCTGGTCCGAGACATGGCCGAGACGATGTATGCCGCGCCCGGCGTCGGCCTAGCCGCGTCGCAGGTGGATGTGCACAAGCAGGTCATCGTGCTCGACGTGTCGGAGCGCCACGATTCGCTGGTGGTGCTGGTCAATCCCGAGATCGTTGAAGCCTCGGGCGTCTCCGACATCGAGGAAGGTTGCCTGTCGGTGCCTGGCGTGTACGACATCGTCGAGCGCGCCGAGCGCGTCAAAGTGCGGGCCTTCGATCAGAACGGCAACCCCTTCACGCTCGAGGCTCAGGGCCTTCTTGCCGTGTGCATTCAGCACGAGATGGATCACCTGAAGGGCAAGGTGTTCGTGGAGTACCTATCGCAGCTCAAGCAGCAGCGCGTGCGCGCAAAGCTCGCCAAGCAGCTGCGTAAGAGCGCCTAACACCTTCCTGCGCCTCGTCTTCGCGGGCACCCCGGCATTCGCAGAGCGCGCGCTCGCCGCGTTGCTCGATGCGGGCCACGACCTGGCGCTGGTGCTGACGCAACCCGACCGCCCTGCGGGGCGCGGCCTGCGCCCGGCGCAAAGCGCGGTCAAACAACTTGCGCTCGCGCGCGGCCTCGATGTACTGCAGCCTGCGACGCTGCGTGATCTCGATGTGCAAGCGCGTGTCGCTGCAGCCCGCCCGGCGTTCCTGGTGGTCGCCGCTTACGGCCTGCTGCTGCCGCAATGGGCGCTAGACGTCGCGCCCGGCGGCGCGCTCAACATCCACGCATCACTGCTGCCCCGCTGGCGTGGCGCGGCGCCGATCCAGCGCGCGCTGCTTGCGGGCGACGCGGAAACCGGAATTACCATCATGCGCATGGATGCCGGTCTGGATACCGGACCCATGCTCGCTCAGGAACGCATCGCCATCTCCGCCGGGGACGATGCACAGTCGTTGCACGACAGACTCGCTGCCCTGGGCGCGCGCATGATCGTGGCTGCGCTTGCAGAGGCGGCCGCGGAGCGAGTGCGCGCCGTACCTCAGTCCGCGCAGGGAGTCACCTACGCGCGCAAGATCGAGAAACGCGAGACCGAGATCGACTGGCGCCGGCCTGCGTCCGAGATTGAGCGTGCCGTGCGCGCCCTGCGCCCCGTGCCGGGCGCAATGGCCAGGCTGCGTGGCGAGACGATCAAGATCTGGCGCGCCGCCGTGCGCGGCGACGCCGGCGATGCCGGGACGGTGCTCGCGGCGGACGCAGCCGGGGTGCTCGTCGCCTGCGGCGAGGGCGCGTTGCTCGCCACCGAGCTGCAGCGCGCCGGGGGTAAGCGGCTTGCAGCTGCCGAGTTCCTGCGCGGCTGTGCGATCGCTCGCGGCGAGCGGCTGCAATGACGCGCGTGGCGCCACTGGCACCGGCGCTCGCCGAGGCGGCGCGCGCCACGGCGCGCGTGGCGGCGGGGCGCAGTCTTGATGAACCGACCGAGCAGGGCGAAGCGCGCAGTGCGGTGCTCGACCTGTGTTACGGCACCCTGCGCCGCTATGGCCGGGTCCATGCCCTGGTGCGCGCTTTGTCGCGCAGGGGCGATGCCGCGCCGCAGGTACAGGCCCTGCTCTGGTGCGCGCTGTACGCCCTGGAAAGCGGACGCTATGCCGAATATACGGTCGTCGATCAGGCGGTGCGCGCCTGCGCGCTGCTCGAACATTGGCCCGCGCGCGGCTACGTCAATGGCGTGCTGCGTAGCTACCTGCGCGATCGCGATGCCCTGCAGCGGCGCGTGCTCGCCGACGATGAGGCGCGCTACCAGCACCCGCGCTGGTGGATCGAGCGCCTGCGGCGCGAGCTGCCGCAGCACTGGCAGCCGGTTCTGGAGGCGGGAAACGCGCATCCGCCGATGTGCCTGCGGGTGAACCGCCGGCGCGCCGATCCCGCCGCCTATCTCGCCCAGCTCGCCGCGGCTGGCCTTCCGGCGCGCAGCGTCGGCGCGTACGCGCTGCTCCTGGACAAGCCGGTGCCGGTGGCCCGCCTTCCCGGGTTCGCCGAAGGGCAGGTTTCGGTGCAGGACGCCGGGGCGCAACGCTGCGCGTCGCTCCTCGATCTCGCGCCGGGCCAGCGCGTGCTTGACGCTTGCGCCGCGCCGGGCGGCAAGTGCGCACAAATGCTGGAGGCCGCAGAGGTGGAGATGACGGCGCTCGATGCCGACCCGGCGCGCGCGGCGCGCATAGCGCCTGGACTGGCGCGCCTAGGCCTCTCGGCCAAGGTGATCGCGGCGGACTGCACCGCGCTCGACAGCTGGTGGGACGGGCGCGTGTTCGACCGCGTGCTCGCCGACGTGCCGTGCAGCGGGTCTGGCGTGGCGCGGCGACATCCGGACATCAAGTGGCTGCGCCGCGCCGCCGACGTGCGCGGCTTCGCGCAGCGTCAGGCGGCGGTCCTCGATGCGCTTTGGCGCGTCGTCGCCCCGGGTGGTAAATTGTTGTATGTCACCTGCTCGGTTTTTCGGGACGAGAACGATGCGGTGCTGCAAGCGTTCGGTGCGCGTACGCCGCGCGCACGTCGTGGCCGGCTGCCGTCGGGCGCGGCGGAGCAATTGCTACCGTGCATGGAGCACGATGGCTTCTTTTACGGCCTTCTAGAGAAAGCCGCCTGACGCGGCGCGCCATGCGCATCGGCGCCCTCTGCCTTGTCTTCTTCGCCGCGCTGACCTGCGCCGCGGCGGAGGGCGCGCGCGCCGACGAGATCGACGTCGTCGACGCGCGCCTCGCCGCCTCGGACGAGGGGCTGCTGCTCAGCGCCGACTTCGCCTTCGATTTCGGCCCGCGCCTGCAGGAGGCGGTGGCCAACGGCGTGCCGCTGCACTTCGTCGTGGAATTCGAGATGACGCGGCCGCGCTGGTGGTGGTTCGACCAGGATACGGCGTCGCGGCAGACGCAATGGCGGCTGTCCTATCACGCGCTGTCGCGGCAGTACCGGCTCTCCAGCGGCGCGCTGCATCAGTATTTCGGCACGCTGGAAGAAGCGCTCGAAGTCATGCGGCGGCTGCGCAACTGGCTGGTGCTGGAGCGTTCCGTGCTGCTGGCCGGGCCGCAGTACGAGGTCGCCGTGCGCATGCGCTTGGATACCGCGCAGCTGCCGCGGCCGCTGCAAGTCAGCGCCCTTACCAATCGGGAACTGCGGCTGGAATCGCCGTGGAAGCGCTTCCTCTACCTGCCGCCGAAGCCCGCGTCGGCGGCTGCCGCGCCATGAGGACACTGCTCATCGTTGGGGCGGCACTGGCGGGCGTGCTGCTGTTTCTTCTTGCCACGGCGAGCGCCGCGGATGCGACGCTTCTGGCGCAGCATTACCCCCTGCTGCTCGGCCTGAATGCCGCCCTCGCCGGCGCGCTCGCCGCACTGGTCGCCTACCAGCTCGCCGCCATCCTGCGCCGCTACCGCGCGCGCGCCTTCGGCTCGCGTCTGACGCTGCGCTTTCTGGTGCTGTTCGCACTCATGGCGGTAGTGCCGGGGGCGCTGGTCTATACGGTGTCGGTGCAGTTTCTCACCAAGAGCATCGAGTCCTGGTTCGACGTCAAGGTGGATTCGGCGCTGGAGGGCGGCATCAACCTGGGGCAGTCGGTGGTCGACCGCATGGTGGCGGAAATGCACGCCAAAGCGCGCTCGATGGCGCTCGAGCTGGCCGGCCAGTCCTCCACGCAGCAGGTGGCGATGCTCAACCGCCTGCGCGAGCAGTCCGGCGTGCAGGAGGCGGTGATTCTCGGCGCGGGCGGCACCCTGTTGGCGAGCGCCACCGAAGAAGTGTCCAGGTTCCTGCCCGAACTGCCGACGGCGCAAATGCTGCGTCAGGCGCGTACGGCGCAAGCCTACGGCTCCATCGACGCAGCAGACGGCAGGCCGCTCGCGGTGCGCGTCGTGGTGCCCGTGACCGGGCTGGCGATCGCCGACGAGGCGCGCTTCTTGCAGCTGCGCCAGGCGGTGCCGGCGGGCCTCGCGCGCAGCGCGCAAGCCGTGGAGGAAGCTTACCGCGACTACCGCGAGCTGGCGCTCTCACGCCAGGGCCTGCGGCGCATCTACATCGTCACGCTGACGCTGGCGCTGCTGATGGCGCTGTTCGTCGCCGTATCGCTCGCCGCGATCCTTTCGGCGCGGCTGTCATCGCCGCTCGCCAATCTGGCGCGCGCCACGCAGGCCGTGGCGCGGGGCGATTTTTCTGCGCGACCGCCGGTAACCAGCCGCGACGAGCTCGGCGTGCTCACCGAGTCGTTCAATTCGATGACGCGCCAGCTGGACGAGGCGCGCAAGGTGGTCGAATCCAACCGCGTCGCCCTGGAAACGGCGAATGCGTCGCTGGAAAACATCCTCGCCAATCTCTCGGCGGGCGTGCTGGTGTTCGATCGGGACCTGCGCCTTTCCATTTCCAACCGCGGCGCGGCCGAGATCCTCGGCGGCGATCTGGGAGTGATTTCGGGGCAGCCGCTCGGCGCCTGGCGCGGCGCGCTGGAGGCGTTCGCGGCGGCGGTGCGCGAGCAGTTT
>DATHYT010000041.1:0-20897 GCA_035459025.1 Burkholderiales bacterium
CAACATCAATCCCGCAAGGACCGCGCCCTCGATCTTCGAGCCGGTGCACGGCTCGGCGCCGGATATCGCCGGCAAGAAGATCGCCAACCCCGTCGCGCAGATCTGGTCGGGCGCGCTCATGCTCGAGCACCTCGGGCATGCTGAGGCCGCCGCCGACGTGGTCCGCGCCATCGAGCGCGTCATCGTCGAGGGGCCGCACACGCCCGACAGGAAGGGCAAGGCGTCGACCGCCGAAGTGGGCGCCGCGGTGGCCGAGGCGGTGCGCAGCGCCTCGCGCAGGGCGGCCTAGGGCGCTCCGCAGCGCCGGAACCCGGCGAACGGGTTGTCCGGCGGGATCCCGTAGGGCTGCGCGCCGTTCACATCGATGCGCAGCATCTTTCCGAGCAGCGTGGTCATGAGCTGGCCGTTGCCGATCAGGCCGTGCTGGTCGTTTCCGCCGCCGCCGTCGCCGATGCCGATGTAGAGATATCCATCCGGCCCGAAGGCGATGTTGCCGCCGTTGTGGTTCGTCTCGGGCTGGCCGACGACGAGCAGGATGCGCTCCGAGGCCGGATCGAGCGCCAGGCCGCCGCTGGCCAGGGTGAATTCCGATATACGGGAAACGCGACCGGATGACGTGTTCGTGTAGGACAAATACACCTTGCGCGTGGAGGCGAAATTGGGATGAAAAGCCATGCCCAGCAGGCCCATTTCCCCGCCCGAAGCTACGCGTGTCACGATGTCGATGAACGTAGCCGCGGTTGTGACGGACGGCGAGTTGTCGAAGACGCGCACGCGCCCGGCCTGCTCCACGACGAACCAGCGCGTGCTGTCGCCCGGCGCCTGGAGCATGGCGACGGGCTGAGTGAAGCTCAGACCCGAAAAGACCCTCGCTACGGTCAGGGCGGCAGCGGTGCCGCCCAGCTGATGCAGCGTGCCGCCGTAATGCACGACGTAGAGTTCCCCGTCTACGCCCTCCCCGAACGACGAGATGTTGAGACCCGAGGCTTGTCCGCCGGTCACTTGCAGCGTGGGCGCCGTGTCGCTCGCGATATTCCAGAGACGGCCCGAGCTGAAGTCCCCGAAGACGTACTTGCCCGCCAGGCCCGGAATTGCGCTTCCATGGTAGACGTATCCGCCGGTAATCGAACTTCCCTGGCCTCTTCCGTACTCGGCGACCGGCGGCAGCAAGTTCGGCTCAGAGCCACAGGGAAGACTTGTGGCGCGCGTGCCCTCGAAGCACCGCCACCCGTAGTTGCCGCCGCGCACCACCCGGTCGACCTCTTCGAGCGCTCCCTGCCCGACATCGCCGACCCACAACTCATCCGTTGCGCGATCGAAGCTCCACCGCCAGGGATTGCGAAACCCCGACGCATAGATTTCCGGGCAGTTCCCGACCGGGAGATCTCCGTCAACGACCGGAGGCGCATCATTATTCGACCCGCAGCCCGGCACGAGCAACCCGGTGGCTAGCGCCACCACAAGGTAAGATACGCGTCGCGAAATCATCCGCAGCAGTCCCCATGAGAGCCTACAGAATCGCCGCCATCCCGGGGGATGGAATCGGTCACGAAGTCATCCCCGCCGGCATCGAGATCCTCCGGGACCTGTCGCAGAAGGAGGGCTTTGAGCTCGCGTTCGAAGATTTCGACTGGGGCTCCGAGAGGTACAAGCGCACCGGCGCCTACATTCCGGACGGGGGCCTCGCGAGGCTAAGAACGTTCGACGCCATCTTCTTCGGCGCAGTCGGCGCGCCGGACGTGCCCGACCATGTGTCGCTGTGGGGCCTCAGGCTGCCGATCTGCCAGGGCTTCGACCAGTACGCGAACGTGCGCCCTTCGCGCGTGCTGCCGGGGGTCACCAGCCCCCTCGCCAACGCGAAGGACATCGACTGGGTGATCATCCGCGAGAACTCCGAGGGCGAGTACTCGGGCTCGGGCGGGCGCGTGCACACGGGGCTGCCGGAGGAAGTCGCCACCGAGACCTCGGTGTTCACGCGCGCGGGCGTCGAGCGCATCCACCGTTTCGCCTTCGAGCTGGCGAGAAAGCGACCGCGCAAGATGCTGACGCTGGTCACCAAGTCCAACGCGCAGCGCCACGGCATGGTGCTGTGGGACCAGATCTTCTACGAGGTGGCGGAGAAATACCCGGACGTGAAGACCGACCGCATCCTGGTGGACGCCATGACCACGCGCATGGTGCTCAAGCCCGCCTCGCTCGACACCATCGTCGCGTCGAACCTGCACGCCGACATCCTCTCGGATCTCGCCGCCGCGCTCTCCGGGTCGCTCGGCATCGCGCCCACGGCGAACCTCAACCCGGAGAGGAAGTTTCCCTCGATGTTCGAGCCGATCCACGGCTCGGCCTTCGACATCACCGGCAAGGGCGTCGCCAACCCGATCGCCACCTTCTGGACCGCGGCGATGATGCTCGAGCACCTGGGCGAGCCGAAGGCCGCCGCGCGGCTGATGAAAGCGATCGAGCGCACCACCGAGGAGCAGGTGTTCACGCCGGACCTCGGCGGCGTGCACGACACGCGCGCGGTGACGAGCGCGGTCAAGCGCGCCCTGTAGGCGTCCGGCCCCGGACGTGCTGCACGCGGACAGCGCCAGGAACCGTCTCACCGGCATCGGCCTCATCTCGCTCACCTACATGCTGTTCACGCTGCTGGACGGCAGCGCGAAGTGGCTGGTGCAGAGCGTGCCCGTGATCGTGGTGGTGTGGCTGAGGTTTCTGTCGCAGACGGTGCTCGCCTCGGCGCTGCTGTTCCCGCTGCGCGGCGCGGCGCTCGTGCGCACGCGCCACCTGCGCTGGCACGTCGCGCGCGGCCTGATGTTCTGCGCCATGACCGGCATCAACTTCTGGGCGCTGCAATACCTCACGCTCACCGTCACGGCGTCGATCTTCTTCACGGTGCCGATCCTGATCGCGCTGATGAGCGCGCCGCTCCTCGGCGAGCGCATGGACGCGCGCCGTTGGGCGGCGATCCTCATCGGCCTTGCGGGCGTGCTGGTGATCGTGCGCCCGGGCTCGGCGGCGTTTCATCCGGCAATGCTGCTCTCGCTGGTCAACGCCGTGCTCTACGCCGCCTTCAACCTGATGACGCGCAAGCTCGCGGCCTACGACTCTCCGGAGACCATCCAGTTCCTGCCCGCGCTGGTGGCGAGCGTGGTGCTGGCGCCGTTCGCCCTCGTCCTGTGGGACTCGCCGACCGGCTGGTTCGAATGGACGCTGCTGTGCCTGATGGGCGTGTTCGGCGGCACCGGCCACTATCTGCTCGCCGTCGCGCACCGCTACGCGCCGGCGAGTACGCTCGCGCCGTTTCTCTACCAGCAAATCCTGTACATGGCGCTGTTCGGCTACCTGGTGTTCGGCACCGTTCCCGATCCCGCGGTGTGGATCGGCGCCGCCATCGTCATCGCCAGCGGCCTGTATCTGTTCGCGCGCGAGCGCCGCGCCCGCTAGGCAGGCGTTGCACGCCGGTAACGGCTAGACTCTTCGCAGGGAGGCAGGATGGCGGAGAGCGTTTCGATTCCTCTGTGGCTGGCAGTCGCGGGCGCGCTGCTCGCGGCCTGGGCGCTCTACGAGCACGTGCTGATGCCGGCCCTGCGCTGGCTGGTGATGCACCCGGCCAACCAGGTGATCGACGAGGTCGGCAAGCGGCTGCGCATCGGCATCCGCCCGTTCCAGCGCACGCGCCGGCAGGCGCTGATCCACCGCTTGCTCACCGATCCCAAGGTGCAGCAGGCCGCCGAGGAATACGCCCGCGAGCACAATGTGTCCGTCACCGCTGCGCTGCACCGCGTCGAGCGCTATGCGCGCGAGACGGTGCCGGCATTCAACGCCTACCTGTACTTCCGCATCGGCTACTGGCTCGGCAAGCGCCTGGCGCAGCTGCTCTACCGCGTGCGCCTGGGCTACGTCGACGCGGAGAACCTGCAGCGTGTGGCGCCGGACTCTACCGTGGTGTTCGTGATGAACCACCGCTCGAACATGGACTACGTGCTGGCGGGCTACCTCGCCGCCGACCAGACGGCGCTGTCCTACGCGGTGGGCGAGTGGGCGCGGATCTGGCCGCTTTCGGCGCTGATCCGCTGGATGGGCGCGTACTTCGTGCGCCGCAACTCGCGCGACGAGCTGTACCGGCGCGTGCTCGAGCGCTACATCGTGATGGCCACCGAAGCGGGCGTGCCGCAGGCCGTGTTCCCGGAAGGAGGGCTCACGCGCGACGGGCGCATGCGCGAGCCCAAGCTCGGCGCCATCGACTACATGATGCGCGGCTTCCGCGTCGACGGCGAGCGCGACCTGGTGTTCGTGCCGCTCGGCATCAACTACGACCGTGTACTCGAGGACCGCACGCTGCTGCGCGACCTGGACCCCGACGCGCCGCGCCGCGGGCGCCTCGCGGCGCTCGGCACCACGCTGCGCTTTTTCCTGCGCAACTTCTGGCTCATGGTGCGCAGCGAGTGGCACCGCTTTGGCTACGCCTGCGTGAACTTCGGCGGCCCGGTATCCATGCGCGAGTACTGCGAGGCGCGCAACCTGGACTTCCACCGCCTGCACGGCGACGAGCGCAAGCGCGCGATGGCCGACCTCGGCAGCCACCTGATGCAGACCGTGGGGCGCATCGTGCCGGTGCTGCCGGTGCCGCTCATTGCCACCGTGTTCGTGCGCCAAGGCGATACGGCGATCTCCGAGCTGGAGCTGAAGGCCGAGGTCGGGCAGCTGGTCGAGGCGCTCCGCGCACGCGGCGCCCACGTCTACGTGCCGCGCAAGGACTTCGACTACGCCGTGCACGTGGGGCTGCGCATGCTCACCCTGCGCCGCCTGGTGGGCGAGCGCGACGGCCTGTACTACGCGCGCAGCGAGGAGCTGCCGCTCCTGCGCTACTACGCCAACTCCATCGCCCACCTGCTTTAAATAGGGACAGACCTCATTTTTCCGGGGGACGAAGCAAGCCCCCGCGCGGGTTTGCTTCCCATACATCTCGGCATTTTCCGGCCGGGAGATTCATCCGGCCGGAAAAAGCCGAGACCATGGGAAATTCGACGAAGGCACCGCCGGAAAAATGAGGTCTGTCCCCATTTACCGACGCCGGCGCAGGTCGCGGTTGGCGTCGAGCAGGTCCTGGCGCAGCTTTTCGCGCTCTTCGGGGGTGAAGCGCTGCTCGCGGCGGTCTTCGCGGCGCTCGCTGCGCTCGCGGCGCAGCGCCTCGCGGCCCTCGCGCTCGCGCTCGCGCGGCGCGAAGCCCTGCTTCTGGCCCTGTTGCCCGCGCCAGCCCCGTTCCTGCGCGGAAGCAGGAACCTGCGCCAGCATCAATGCCGCGAACAGCAGCGTAACGGCCAGTCTCATGGGCGCAGTGTAAGGTGAATGCGCCACGGATTCTGTAACATTCCGTAACCCATGGCCGAGCTCAAGACCCGCATCCTCGTCGTCGACGACGACCAGCGCCTGCGCGACCTGCTCACGCGCTACCTCGGCGAGCAGAAGTTCGAGGTGCGCGCGGTCGCCGACGCGCCGGCCATGGACAAGCAGCTCGCGCGCGAGCGCTACGACCTGCTGGTGCTCGACCTGATGCTGCCGGGCGAGGACGGCCTCGCCATCTGCCGGCGCCTGCGCGCCGCGGGCGGCGCCCCCGCGATCATCATGCTCACCGCCAAGGGCGACGAAGTGGACCGCATCGTCGGCCTGGAGATGGGCGCCGACGACTACCTGCCCAAGCCCTTCAACCCGCGGGAACTGGTGGCACGCATCAACGCCGTGCTGCGCAGGAAGCCCCGGGGCGGCGTGCCGGGCGCGCCCGGCGTGGAGGACGGCATCTATCGCTTCGGCGCCTACGAATTCAATCCCGGCACGCGCGAGCTGAAGAAGGACGGCAAGCCCGTCGCGCTCACCACGGGCGAATACTCGGTCCTCAAGGTGCTGGTGGAGCGACCGCGCCAGCCGCTGTCGCGCGACCAGCTGATGGAGCTCGCGCGCGGGCGCGAGTACGAGGTATTCGACCGCGCCATCGACGTGCAGATCTCGCGCCTGCGCAAGCTCCTTGAGGACGATCCCTCGCACCCGCGCTACATCCAGACGGTGTGGGGCCACGGCTACGTCTTCGTGCCCGACGGCCAGAAGTAGATGACGCTGTTCTGGCGGTCATTCCTGCTGATCGCCGCGCTGATCGTCGTCTCGGTCGTCGCCTCGTTCCAGATCCAGCGCGTCTACGAGCGGGAGCCGCGCGCGCGCGAGCTCGCGCAGCAAGCGGTGAGCTCGGTCAACCTGACGCGCGCCGCGCTGGTCAACGCCGATCCGTTCCGGCGCCGCGCGCTGCTCATCGAGCTGAACGAGCGCGAGGGCCTGCGCGTGTACCCGGTCACCAACGCCGAGACGATCGAGCCGCTGCCCCGCGACCCCCTGCTCGAGCGCGTGGTCGCGAACGTGCGCGGCGACCTCGGCGGCGCCACGCGCTTCGCCAACGCACGCGACGGCATGGAAGGCTTCTGGGTCAGCTTCTTCATCGACGAGGACGAGTTCTGGGTCATGCTGCCGCAGGAGCGCTTCGACCCCGAGCTCGGGCTCGGCTGGCTCGGCTGGGGCGCGGCGCTCCTCGCGCTCGCGCTGCTCGGCGCCTCGCTCATCGCCGCGACGCTGAGCCGGCCGTTGCGCGCGCTCGCCGGCGCCGCGCGCCGCGTCGGCCACGGCGAGAAGCCGGCGCCGCTCCCCGAGTCCGGGCCGCGCGAGCTGGCGACGGTTTCCACGGCGTTCAACCGCATGGCGCGCGACCTCGAGGCGCTGGAGCGCGAGCGCGCCATGGTGCTGGCCGGCATCTCGCACGATGTGCGCACGCCGCTGTCGCGCCTGCGCCTGGCGCTGGAGATGAGCGGCGCCGACGCGGCGGCCGCGCAGGGCATGAGCGCCGACATCGACGAAATGGACCAGGTGATCGGCCAGTTCCTGGAGTTCGCGCGCGGCGAGAATGAAGCGAAGACGCCGGCCGATCTCGGCGCGCTGCTCGCCGAGATCGGCGAGCACTACGCCAGACTCGGCAAGGACGTGAAGGTGGGCGCCGCGCCGATCGCGCCCTTTGCCTTCGCGCGCATGGCGCTGCGGCGCGCGGTGTCCAACCTGATCGACAACGCGCTGCGCTACGCGGGCGAGCCGGTCGAGGTCGAGGCGCGGCGCGAAGGCGCCGAGGTGGTGATCGAGGTGCTCGATCGCGGCCCGGGCATTCCCGCCGCCGAAACCGAGCGCCTGAAGCAGCCATTCACGCGGCTCGACCCCGCCAGGAGCGGGCGCGGCGGCGCCGGGCTCGGCCTGGCCATCGTCGAGCGCGTGGCACGCGCGCACGGCGGCCGTCTCGCGCTCGCGGCGCGGCCCGGCGGCGGGCTCGCGGCGCGGCTCACCTTGTCGGCGGCCGCAGCGTGAAGGCGCGGCGGCACGGGGCGGCGCTCGCCGTGCTCGCCGCCATCAGCCTGGTGTGGGGATTCAACTGGGTGGTGCTGAAGATCGGCGTGCGGCACGCCGACCCGTTCGAGTTCCTCGCCTGGCGCTTCGCCCTGTCGGCGGCGTGCCTGTTCGGCGCCGCCGCCGTGCTCCGCCGCCCGATGCGCCTTGCGCACGCGCCGCAAGTCCTGCTCATCGGCTTGCTGCAGACCACCGCCACCTTCGCGCTTGCCACCTGGGCTCTGAAGAGCGGCGCGGTGGGCAAGACCGCGGTGCTCAACTACACGATGCCGTTCTGGGTGGCGCTATTCGCGTGGCCCCTGCTGGGCGAACGGCCCTCGGCCGCGCAAGGCGTCGCACTCGGCGTGGGGCTGGCCGGATTGCTGCTCCTGATCCACCCCGCCGGCGCACCGGGGATGCCCGAGGTGCTCGCGCTCGCCTCGGGCATCGCCTGGGGCCTGGGCGTGGTGGTCACCAAGCGCCTCCAGGTGCGCGCGCGCATCGACACGCTTGCGCTCATCGCCTGGCAGGTGCTGTTCGGCGGCGCGCTGCTCGCCGCGCTGGCGGTTGTGTTTCCCGGCGAGCCCGCGCGCTGGAATACCGAGCTCGTCTTCGCCATCGCCTACAACGGCATCCTGGTAAGCGCGGTCGGCTGGTTTCTCTGGTTCTGGGCGCTCGCGCGCCTCGATGCCGGGCTGGCGAGCTTCGGCATCCTGGCGGTGCCCGTGCTGGGGGCGCTGTTCAGCGCGGCGCTCCTCGGCGAGCGCCCCAGCGCGCTCGAATGGAGCGGCATGGCCACGATCGTCGTCGCCTTGGCGCTCGCAGCCCGCGCGGCGATCCGCCGGCCTTCTTGATCGGGGTCAAGGCGCTCCACCGCAAAGTATGATGCAATGCAGCATACTTCTGCATTTGGAGCTTTAAATGAACAACTTAAGTACTTTGTACGCACGCCTCGACGAGATCCCGATGGCAGCGGCGGAGCGGCAGCTGGCCAAGGCCAGGCTGGCGCAAGCTGACGCGCTAGGCGCATTCCTGGTTGGCCTCGCCGGCCTCGTCCGGCGCCTCGGCAGCCCCCACCCCGACCCGGCTCACTCGAGGGCGTAGCGCTCGAGTATCTCGTAGCTCGGACCGTCCCGACCCAGGACCGAGCTGACGAGGGTGAAGTGATCCACCGGCCACGCCAGCGCCGGTAGCTGAGGCAGGGGTCCGGGCGACCTGGCCTTGCGGATCAGGGTCACATGCGCGGCGAACGGCCGCGATTCACCCAGCGCCCGCGCGAGCTGCGCCAGCGGCGCCGGCGTCTCCTGCGGCCCGGCCCAGACGATGCGGTTGTGCGCCCAGTGGCCCGCCAGCCCGAGGCAAAGCGCGCTCGCCGGCAGCCGAACGCCCGCCCCTCGCGCGCGCGCCAGCGCCGGCTCGGCATCGCCCAGGAACGCCAGCGTCAGGTGGATGTTCTCCGCTCGCGCAACGCGTCCGCCGCAGGCACGCTGCGCCTGCCGCGCCCAGGCGGCCAGTGCCTGCGCCGTGCCGGCGGGCGGCCAGCAGGCGAAGAACAGGCGCATCTCAGCGCTCGGCGAAGTGCTTGCGCGTCAGCGCCGCGAGCGCCTCGAGCTGCGTGTCGGCGCCCTTGTCGAGCGCCGCGGCGATCAGCTCCTGCTCGCGCCGGCCGCGGTTCTGCGAGAGCTTCCAGCGCGTCTCGAGGCGCGTTACCGCAACATCGAACGCCACGATGCCCTCCAGCATGCTCTCGATGTACTCCGCGCGCAGCGCGTCGAACTTCGGCAGCCACTCGGGATCGAGCGCGGCGACCAGCGCGCGCTGTGCGGCGTGCTTCGCCGCCTTGTCGGTGGTGACGCGCGCCGTGCCGTAGGCGTGCACCGCCGCGTAATTCCAGGTCGGCACGCGCTCGGCAGCTTCGTACCAGCGCGGCGAGATGTAGCCGTGCGGCCCGGAAAACACCACCAGCACCTCGTCGTCGAAGAACTCCTTCCACTGTGCATTGGGCCGCGCCATGTGCGACTGGATGACGATGCCGCCCGCGCCGTCGGCCACGGTAACCGGCAGGTGCGAAGCGAGCGGCACGCCCGCGGTCGCGGTCACCAGCAGCGCGAAGTTGTTGGCGCGCATGAAGTCGACGAGCTCGCGGCGGTCCTCGACACGGTTGTACGGCGGCGAATACATGTCAGCGCTCCTCGATCAGCGCCACTGCCAGGGCGGCGATGCCCTCGCCACGGCCGGTGAAGCCGAGTCCTTCCGTGGTGGTGGCCTTGAGGTTCACTGCGCCCTCGGCCACGCCCAGGTCGGCCGCGATGTTGGCTTTCATGGCGGCGAAATGCGGCGCGAGGCGCGGCGCCTGCGCGATCACCGTGGCGTCGACGTTGACGATGCGCAGCCTCTTGGCCGCGAGCTTCGCCGCCACGTCGCGCAGCAGCCGCCGGCTGTCGACCTCGGCGTACTGCGCGTCGGTGTCCGGGTAATGCCCACCGATGTCGCCCAGCCCCGCCGCGCCGAGCAGCGCGTCGCAGATCGCGTGCAGCAGCACGTCGGCGTCCGAATGCCCTTCGAGCCCGAGGTGGTGCGGGATGTGCACGCCGCCCAGCACCAGCCGGCGGTCGGGCACCAGCGCGTGCACGTCGAAGCCCTGGCCGATCCTCACGGCTTGCGCCTGGCGAGGATCGCCTCGGCGATCGCCAGGTCCTCGGCGTAGGTGACCTTCAGGTTCTCACGGCTGCCGGCGACCAGCCGCGGCCGCAGGCCCATCTGCTCGATGGCGCTCGCCTCGTCGGTGACGGCGCCCTTCGCGTTGCCCAGCGCCTGGGCGAGCAGCGCGGCGCGGAACATCTGCGGCGTCTGCGCGAGCCACAGCTGCGCGCGGTCCTCGGTGCCGGCAACGCGCTGCGCGCCCGCCTCGTCCTTGCCCGCGCGCTTCACGGTTTCGGCCACTGGCAGCGCGAGGATGCCGCCGATCTCGTCGCCGCGGCACTCTTCGTAGAGCCGCGCGAGGTCGGCCGCCGGCAGGCACGGGCGCGCCGCGTCGTGCACCAGCACCCAGTCGTCCGCGTCCACCGCCGCCATCGCCGCCACCAGTCCGTTGTACACCGAATCGCGCCGCGACTCGCCGCCGCAATACAGCGGCTCGAGCTTGCCCGCGAACGCGCTCCAGTCGCAGCCCTTGAACGCCGTATCGCCGGGTGCGAGCACCACGAACACCGTCTCCACCGGCGCGCGGCACACGGCGGCGATCGCGTGCCACAGCATCGGCCGGCCCGCGAGCGCGGCGTACTGCTTGGGCTGCGTGCCGGCCGCGCGGCTGCCGCTGCCCGCGGCCGGAATCAGGGCGACGCAAGTCAAGGCAAAAACTCCATAAATTCAAGCAAGTATAATTGCAATCGGCATGCTGCGCGACCCGCTTCCCGGAAGTGCGCACCCGACGGGACTCGCCGGGTCGGCGGACGCGCTCGCGCTGGCGCGGCTGGGCACCTCGCGCGCGCCGCTCGCGGTGATCACTTCCAGCGCGCGCGATGCGCAGCGCCTGGTCGAGGAGCTGGCCTGGTTCGCGCCGCAGCTGCGCGTGTGCCTGCTGCCGGACTGGGAAACCCTGCCCTACGACGCGTTCTCGCCGCACCAGGACCTGGTATCCGAGCGGCTGGCGACGCTGTACCGCATCCAGCGCGGCGAGTTCGACGTCGCGGTGGTGCCGGCGCAGACCGCGCTGGTGCGCCTGTGCCCGCCGTCGTACCTCGCTGCACGCACCTTCTTTCTGAAGCAGGACACGCGGCTCGACGCCGAGGCGCTCAAGGCGCAGCTCGCGACCGCGGGCTACCAGCACGTCACGCAGGTCGTGGCGCCCGGCGAATTCTGCATCCGCGGCGGGCTGATCGACCTCTTCCCCACGGGCAGCCAGCTGCCCTACCGGCTCGACCTCGACGACGAGCGGATCGACTCCATTCGCACCTTCGACGTCGACACGCAGCGCACGCTCTACCCGGTGCAGGAAGTGCGCATGCTGCCGGCGCGCGAGTTCCCGCTCGACGAGGCCGGGCGCGCCAAATTCCGCAGCCGCTGGCGCGAAGTGTTCGAGGGCGATCCGTCGAAGAAGGGCCTGTATCGCGACGTCTCCAACGGCGTGCCCGCCGCGGGCGTCGAGTACTACCTGCCGCTGTTTTTCGACGAGGTGGCGACGCTCTTCGACTACCTGCCCGCGCACTGCGCGCTCGCGCGCCACGGCGACGTGCCCGGCGCGGTGGACGCGTTCTGGCGTGACGCAGCATCGCGCTACAAGCTGCTCGGCGGCGAGCACGAGCGCCCGCTCCTGCCGCCGGCGACGATCTTCGTGCCGGCCGAGGAGTTTCACGTCGCGGCGCGCGCCCGAGGGCGCGTCGAGCCCGAGTCGGTGCTGGCAAGCGCGCCGCTGCCGCCGCTCGCGGTGGACCGGCGCGCACAGGACCCGCTTGCGGGCTTCAAGCGGTTCCTCGAATCCAGCGCGCTGCGTGTGCTGGTGGCGGCCGAGTCGCCGGGCCGGCGCGAGACCATGCTCGCCTACTTCGCGGAGTACGGGCTCGCGCCCGTCGCGCTCGCCGACTTCGCGGCCTGGTCGCGCTCGCCGGAGCGCTTCGCCCTCACCGTGGCGCCGCTCAACGCGGGCTTCGCGCTGCCGGCCGAGGGCTGGTGCGTCGTCACCGAGGCCGAGCTCTACGCCGGCACGGTGCGTCAACGCGCGCGCGACCGGCAAAAGCAAAGCTCGGTCGAGGGCATGCTGCGCGACCTCTCGGAGCTGCGCATCGGCGATCCGGTGGTGCACGCGCAGCACGGCATCGGCCGCTACCAGGGGCTGGTGGGCCTGGACCTGGGCGAAGGGCCGACCGAGTTCCTGCACCTGCAGTACGACGGCGGCGACAAGCTCTACGTGCCGGTGTCGCAGCTGGCGGTCATCTCGCGCTACTCGGGCGCCGAGGCCGAAGCCGCGCCGCTGCACAAGCTGGGCAGCGGCCAGTGGGACAAGGCCAAGGCGCGCGCGGCCAAGCAGGTGCGCGACACCGCCGCCGAGCTCCTCGCGCTCTACGCGCGGCGCGCAGCGCGCGAAGGCCATGCGTTCAAGCTGCAGGCGCACGACCTGGATGCGTTCGCGGCCGGCTTCGGCTTCGAGGAGACCCCCGACCAGGCCGCTGCCATCCAGGCCGTGGTTGCGGACATGGCTGCGGCCAAGCCGATGGATCGCCTCATCTGCGGCGACGTCGGCTTCGGCAAGACCGAGGTGGCGCTGCGCGCGGCGTTCGTCGCCGTCGCCGACGGCAAGCAGGTGGCGCTCCTGTGCCCGACGACACTGCTCGCCGAGCAGCATTTCCAGACCTTCTCCGACCGCTTCGCCGACTGGCCGGTGAGAATCGCCGAGCTGTCGCGCTTTCGCACCGCGAAGCAGGCCGCGGCCACGCTCAAGCAGCTCGCCGCGGGCGCAGTCGACATCGTCATCGGCACGCACAAGCTCCTGTCACGTGATGTGAAGTTCCAGCGCCTGGGGCTCGCCATCATCGACGAGGAGCACCGCTTCGGCGTGCGCCAGAAGGAGCAACTCAAGGCACTACGCGCCGAAGTCGACGTGCTCACGCTCACGGCGACGCCGATCCCGCGCACGCTCGCGCTTTCGCTCGAGGGCCTGCGCGAGTTCTCCGTGATCGCCACCGCGCCGCAGAAGCGCCTCGCCATCAAGACCTTCGCCGCGCCGTTCTCCGAAGGCCTGATCCGCGAGGCGGCGCTGCGCGAGCTCAAGCGCGGCGGCCAGGTGTACTTCCTGCACAACGAGGTCGACACGATCCAGCAGATGCGCGAACGGCTGGCGCGGCTGCTGCCCGAGGCGCGCATCGCCGTGGCGCATGGGCAGATGCGCGAGCGCGAGCTCGAGCGCGTGATGCGCGACTTCTACGCGCAGCGCCACAGCCTGCTCCTCTGCACCACCATCATCGAGACCGGCATCGACATCCCGACCGCCAACACCATCGTCATCCACCGCGCCGACAAGTTCGGCCTGGCGCAGCTGCACCAGCTGCGCGGTCGCGTCGGGCGCTCGCACCACCAGGCCTACGCCTACCTGCTCACGCCGCCGGAAGAAGCGCTCGGCGCGCAGGCGAAGAAGCGCCTCGAGGCGATCCAGATGATGGAGGAGCTCGGCTCGGGCTTTTACCTGGCGATGCACGACCTCGAGATCCGCGGCGCGGGCGAGGTGCTGGGCGAGTCGCAGTCGGGCGAGATCCAGGAGGTGGGCTTCAACCTCTACGCGCAGATGCTCGAGCGCGCGGTGCGCGCGCTCAAGTCCGGGCGCGCGGTGGACATGGAGCAGCCCCTCGACATTGCCACCGAGATCAACCTGCACGCGCCGGCGCTCCTGCCCGAGTCCTACTGCAGCGACGTGCACGAGCGCCTCACGCTCTACAAGCGCATGGCGAACTGCGAGTCGCGGGAACAGCTGGACGAGCTGCGCGAGGAACTCGTCGACCGCTTCGGGCCGCTGCCCGAGCCGGCGCGCGCGCTCATCGAGTGCCACGTGCTGCGGCTGGCGGCGCGGCCGCTCGGCGTGGCGCGCGTCGACGCCACGCACGAGACTGCGCTCCTGCAGTTCGTGAAGCAGCCGCCGATCGACGGCGCGAAGATCATCGCGCTGGTGCGCAAGCGCGGCGACCTGCGCCTCTCGGGCCCCGAGCGCCTGCGGCTGGAGGCGAAGATGCCGGGCTGGCCCGAGCGCGCGCAGGCGGTGCGCGAGCTGCTGCTGCAGCTCGCGGCGTGAACCTCGTCCTGCAGGGTCCGGGGGCGAGCGCCGCGCACGCGGCCGAGGCCGCGCGCCTGTGCGGCGCGCGCGAGATCGAGCAGCTCGCCGATGCCGCGTTCCGCCTGCTTGGGGCCGGGAGGAACGCAGCGGTGATCGAGTGGTGCCACGAGCACAAGCTCGACTGCGCGTGGGTGCCGCCCGGTCGCCGGATGGCCGACCTGCGCCTGGTGGCCATGGACATGGACTCCACGCTCGTCACCATCGAGAGCATCGACGAAATGGGCGAGATGCTGGGGATCAAGGATCGCGTGGCCCAGATTACGGCGCAGGCGATGAGCGGCGAGATCGACTACGCGGAGTCGCTGCGCCGCCGCGTCGGCCTGCTCGCCGGACTCGAGGAGGCGGCGATGGAGAGGATCTGGGCGCAGCGCATGCACCTTTCGCCGGGCGCCGAGGCGCTGGTGCGCCGCTGCCGCGAGCGCGGCATTCGCACCCTGCTCGTCTCGGGCGGCTTCGATTTCTTCACCTCCCGGCTGCAGCGGCGGCTCGGCATCGACGCGGCGCTCGCCAATGCGCTCGAGATCGAGCGGGGCCGGCTCACCGGGCGCGTGCTCGGTCCGATCGTGGACGGCCGCGCCAAGGCCGAGAAGCTGCGCGAGCAGATGCGCCGGCTCGGCCTGCGGCCCGAGCAAGCGCTCGCCATCGGCGACGGCGCAAACGACATCCCCATGATGTCGGTCGCGGGCACCTCGATCGCCTACCGCGCCAAGCCCGCGGTGCGCGCGCGTGCCACGCACGCGCTCGACCATGCCGGCCTGGACGGCGCCCTGCACCTGTTCGCCGACTAGGCGCGCCGCACCTCACCGGCCGCTTTTTTGCGCTAGGATCATTTTCCAACAAGGAGGGGACCCGATGGCTGATTCAGTGAAGTACATCCTCGACGAAACGCGCATTCCGAAGCGCTGGTACAACATTGCGGCGGATCTGCCCAAGCCCCTGCCGCCGGTGCTGCACCCCGGCACCAAGCAGCCGATCGGGCCGGACGACCTGGCGCCGCTGTTTCCGATGGCGCTCATCGGCCAGGAGGTCTCGACCGAGCGCGAGATCGAGATCCCGGAACCGGTGCGCGACATCTACAAGCAGTGGCGCCCGACACCGCTGTACCGCGCGCGGCGCCTCGAGCACGCCCTGCAGACCCCCGCCAGGATCTACTACAAGTACGAGGGCGTCTCGCCCGCCGGCAGCCACAAGCCGAACACCGCCGTGGCGCAGGCCTTCTACAACAAGGAAGCCGGCGTCAAGAAGATCACCACCGAGACCGGCGCCGGCCAGTGGGGCTCGTCGCTCGCCTTCGCCGGCGCGCTGTTCGGCATCGAGATCAAGGTGTTCATGGTGCGCGTTTCGTACGAGCAGAAACCGTACCGCCGCGCCATGATGGAAACCTACGGCGCGAAATGCATCGCTTCCCCCTCGCCGGAAACCAACTCCGGGCGCGCCATCCTCGCGCAGCGCAAGGATCACCCGGGCAGCCTGGGCATCGCGATCTCGGAGGCCGTCGAGGTCGCCGCCACCAACGACGACACCAAGTACGCGCTGGGCTCGGTGCTCAACCATGTGCTCACGCACCAGACCGTCGTCGGCCAGGAGGCGATGGCGCAGATGGAGATGGCGGGCGACTACCCGGAAATCCTGATCGGCTGCACCGGCGGCGGCTCGAACTTCGCCGGCCTGGTGTTCCCCTTCCTCGGCGCGCAGCTGCGCGGCGGCAAGAAAGTGCGCGTGATCGCGGTCGAGCCCGCGGCCTGCCCGAGCCTCACGCGCGGCAAGTACGCCTACGACTTCGGTGATACCGGCCACCTGACGCCGCTGGTGAAGATGCACACCCTCGGCTCGACCTTCACGCCGCCCTCGTTCCACGCCGGCGGGCTGCGCTACCACGGCATGTCGCCCCTCGTGTCGCACTGCCAGGAACTCGGCCTGCTCGAGTCGCGCGCCTACGCGCAGACCGAGGTGTTCTCGGCCGGCGTGCAGTTCGCGCGCGCCGAAGGCATCATTCCCGCGCCGGAGGCGAACCACGCGGTCAAGGCGGCAATCGACGAAGCGCTGCGCTGCAAGACCGAGGGCAGGTCGCGCGTGATCCTGTTCAACCTCTGCGGCCATGGCCACTTCGACATGCAGGCGTATACGGATTACTTCTCGGGCAAGCTCACCGACCAGAAGTACGACGAGAAAGAACTGGCGATGGCGCTCGCCGGGCTGCCTTCGGTCGCGGCCTGAGTTCGGCCATGGCGATGCCCCGGCTCGGCCAGGGCACCTGGAACATGGGCGACAGCGCGTCGGCACGCGAGGACGAGCTCGCCGCCCTGCGCGCCGGGATCGAGCTCGGCATGACGCTGATCGACACCGCCGAGATGTACGGCAACGGCCGCTCCGAGTCCCTGGTCGCGCAAGCCATCGCGGGAATCCGGGACAGGATCTTTCTCGTCAGCAAGGTGCTGCCCTCGAACGCATCGCGCAAGGGGGTGGTGCGCGCCTGCGAGGCGAGCCTGAAGAGGCTGAAGACCGGCTTCCTCGATCTTTATCTTCTGCACTGGTCGGGGTCCCACCCGCTCGAAGACACGGTACGCGGCTTCGAGGAGCTGCTCGCCGCAGGCAAGATCCGCTCATGGGGTGTGAGCAACCTCGACCTCGGGGAAATGAACCAGCTCGTCGCCGTGCCGGGCGGCAAGGCCTGCGTCACGAACCAGCTGCTCTACAACCTCGCGCGGCGCGGGATCGAGTTCGACCTGCTGCCCTGGTGCCGCGAGCGCAAGATTTCCGTCATGGCGTACTCGCCGGTGGAGCAAGGCCGGATCCTCGGCCACAAGGCGCTGAAGGAAGTCGCGCAGCGCCTCAACGCCACGCCGGCGCAGGTGGCGCTCGCGTGGGTGCTGCGCCAGGACGGCGTGGTGGCGATACCGAAGGCCGCGTCGGTGGCGCACGTGCGCGAGAACCACAAGGCACTGGCGCTGAAACTCGACGACGCGGCCCTGAAAGCATGCGACGCTGCCTTCCCGCCACCGCAGAAGGCGCGCCCGCTGGAGATGCTATGAGCCGCTGGATCGCCACCGTCGCCCTGATCTTGCCCCTCGCCAGCCTCGCCTGCGGCGAGCTGCGCACGCTGCAGGTGCGCGCGCGCGCAGGCGGTGGTCGTCACGGGGGGGCATCGGGACCGGGCGACGCCTCAATGCTCTTTCAGCGCGGGCGCGGCCGGTGCACAATAGCCGCGCTTATCCGAACTCAAACGGGAGACAGAAGATGACCAAGACCGCACTGGCGCTGGCCCTCGCCCTCGCCGTATCGCCCGCCCTCGCCCAGCGCAAGGATTGCAACGAGCTGAAGAGCGAGATCGACGCGAAGATCACCGCGAACGGCGTCAAGGTGTTCACCACCACCATCGTCGACAAGGACGCGCCCGAGGACGGCAAGGTGGTCGGCACCTGCGACGGCGGCACCAAGAAGATCGTCTACAAGCGCGGGGGGTAATCCCCCGCCGGGTGGCCGCGGATTACTTCGCCGCGGTCACCATGATCTCGACCAGCGCCGCCGGGTCGGCCAGCTTCGCCTCGATGCAGGCGCGCCCCGGCAGGTTCTTGGGGTCCACCCACTTCGTCCACACCTCGTTCATCGCGGTGCGCAGGCGGATGTCGGGCACCCAGATGGTGGCCTGCAGGATCTTCGACTTGTTGGAGCCGCACTTGGCGAGCAGGCGGTCGATCTCGGCCAGCACTTCCTCGGTCTGGCCCTTGACGTCGTTCTTCAGGTTCTTGGCGACGATGCCCGCCAGGTAGACGGTGTCGCCGTGCTCGACCGCCAGCGACAGCAGCGGTCCCGGGTCGTGGCGCGTGATGGCCATGCGTTCCTCCCTGTTCGAACTTCTAGGTTGAGCGCCTAGCGGCCGGGCGGTGGTCCGCGGCGCTTGGGCGGGCGGTTGTGGAACTTGCGCCCCGGGTTGCCGGGATGCGGCCCGCCGCCGTGGCGCGGGCGGTTCTGCCCGCCCTGGCCCTGCTGCTCGGGGCGCGGCGCGCCCTGCCGGTTGCTGCTGGCCAGCACGATTTCGAGCTCGTTCAGCTCGTCCCACTGCTCGTCGGTCCGATCGCGGTCGGGAATCTGCAGCAGTTCCCGCAGCCGGGCGAGGCGCGCTTGGTGTTCAGGATCGCTCATGCCCGCATTGTCTCATTAACCGCGGCCGCCTAGCGCAGCGCGATCAGCGCCAGCGCCCCCACCGTCACCACCGCGGCGGCGGCGAGCACGAGGGCCAGCGTCTCGGCGACCGACAGCGGGCGCCGGCGCAGGCGCTCGAACTTCTCGGCGTCGCGCCGGGCCTTCTCCGCGACCAGCTTGCGCACGTGGCGGTCGATCGCCTCGCGGTCGACCGCCACGTCCGGATCGGGGCGGGTCTCGGCCATCACGGCAGCTTCTTCAGGACCTCCTTCATCTCCTCCTTCGTGTACGCGCGCAGCGTCTGCGAGCGGATGTTGCCCGCGGCGGCGACTGCCAGGGACACGGCCGACATGGTCGGGCCGTCCGGCGCCTCGAAGATCGCCACCACGTCATAGGCGCCCATGGTCCAGTAAATGTCCTTCAGCTTGACCCCGTACTTTTCCCCCATGGCCTTGACCGCCTCGGCGCGGTTGACGCTGTCCTTGGCGGTCTTGACCCCCTGGTCGGTGAAGTTCGCAAGCGCGATGAACGTCGGCATGGCGGTGGCCTCCTTGGCTGTGTGCCAGGGTGAATTAGACACCCCCGCACCGCGCCCGGTCGACTACTCCAAGAAAGCGCCGCGGCCCTCGGGGTAGGCCTGCTCCCAGTTCCGGCCGTCGGTGGGGCGGATCGACATCCCCGTCACCGTGCCCTCGTCGAGGCAGCGGGCGTTGACGCTGACACCGTCGGGGTGCGAGCGCGGCACGTAGAACGCCTTGATGCCGCAGGTCGAGCAGAACAGGTGCTTGGCCGTGCGGGTGTTGAACTCGTAGGTGGTGAGCGCATCCTCGCCGCTGAGAAGCCTGAAGCGGGCCCGCGGCACGATGAGATGCAGGTACGCGGTCTTCGCGCAGATCGAGCAGTTGCAGTCGGTCACCTCGATGTGCGCGGGGGCGTCGACCTCGAAGCGCACGCGCCCGCAATGGCAGCCGCCCCTGTGCGTGATCAGCGTCATGGCTGCCCCGATGATAGCCGCACGCCGGCTAGAACCGGTCGCGTGTTCCCGACGCAGCGCGCTCCGCGCTCCGGCAGCCTGCTCCTGTTCCTGCTGCTCGGCCTGCCCGCCGCGGGCTCGCCCCAGGGTGCCGGCGAGCGGGCCGCGCGGCTACCTGAGGATCGGCCTCAGGTCCTCGAGCTTGTCGAACAGGTGCCAGATGTAGTCGCGGGTGCCGTTCACGCGGTGCGGATGCAGGTCGGCGAGCTTCGGGTCGTCGCGGTAGCTCTCGAAGGCCGCCTTCGAGGCCCACTCCACGAGGATCATGACCGCGCGCGGCTCGATCGAGCCGGCAGCCGCCTCGCGGAACTTGCCGAGCGCGACGACCTTGCCGCCGTGCGCCATGACCTCCTTGTGCGAGCGGCGCGAGTAGGCGAGGTACTCGTCCTTGTCGGCGACGTTGAAGAGATTGAGGGCGTAGACGGGTTGAGTCATGGCTTGGGAATCCGGGCCGTGCGGGCCGTCAGCGTACCCGTCCCGGCTTTCCTCCGTCACTCGTCCAATGGTCGACCGGCGCGTCGTCGATGCGTGACTATTCCGGCGCAGTGAACGCGTCGGCAAGAATCGTCAGATGCCAGAGGAACATGAGCGGAAAGCTCGGGAGCATATAGGCCAAGATAGCCAGGATGCGCTTCTTCATGACGTCTCATGGCGAAAGCTAACGTTAGCGGCCACCGGCGCGCGCCGCTTTTGCGCGCGTCCGTGTGCGCCGCTTTGTTAGACCTCGCCCTTTGCCGGCCGCGCGAATGAGCGTACGCAGAGCCTCGTTGACGGCTGCTGAGTTCCTGAACTTCTCGTGCACGTCGGGCTCGATGACGACCACATTGGTGCTCTCGAGGTAGCGCTTGTAGTACTTGCCTCGGACGGCGCCCGAAAAGTCGTATTCGGGCCGCATCTCGGGCGCGGCGGCGTGTAGGGCTCTAGGTTTCATAGTCTTTGCGTTCATGTGATGTGGCTCGGCGAGCCGAGAAAATACGAATGGTATCGCCTTGTTCGGTGTGGCACACAACGAGGAGTTGGCCGGCGCTGGAATAGCCGACCGTGGCGAAGCGCTCTTCGCCAACAGAGTGATCGGGATCGGGAATTGTCCCGGCGAGTGGATCACCAAAGACCGTCGTTGCTTCTTGGAACGAGACGCCGTGCGCGAGGACGTTCTGCTCTGCCTTCTCCGGATCCCACGTGAACTTCATCTAGGGTGTCGCGGTTCCCATTTGGCGAGGTCTAACTAGTGATTAGGCTGCAATGAAAGCCAGGAAAAACTATCCATATACAGATTGAACCATCTACCTGTAGATACCGCCATATGCCGGCATATATCCACCCGCATATACCCGCCCAACTGCCATCTCGAAACAAGAATCCCACCCCTACCCCACCCACCCCCGCGCATTCCTGAACATCCGCATCCACGGCGAATCCTCGCCCGCCTCGTCCGGCGCCCAGGACATCTGCACCGTCCGGAACACCCGCTCCGGATGCTCCATGAGGATG
>DATHYT010000042.1:0-8718 GCA_035459025.1 Burkholderiales bacterium
CTGGTCGCGGCGCACGGCAGCGCGATGGCGCTGGCGCGACGCGCCAATGCCAGCGTCGGCCTGGTCGAGGGCCTGCACGTGCTCGGCACGATGCTGTTCGGGGCGGGGATCTGGCTGGTGGCGCAGATCTATCACATCGACGAGCACTACCCGAACGCCTTCCTCGTCTGGTCGCTGGGCGCGCTCGCGCTGGCGTGGGCGATGCCCTCGGTGGTGCAGGCGCTGCTCGCGCTGTTCCTGGTGACGTTCTGGGCTGGCGTCGAGCTGTTCGACTTCCGCGTGGCGGTTCACAGTGCGCCGGTGCTGGTCGTCCTCGGCGTGCTGCCGCTCGCCTGGTGGCGGCGCTCGCCGGCGCTGCTGTTCTGCGCCCTGGCGGTGCTCTATCTGGTGACCGCATTTGCCGCCGGCGCGATCGACGGCAAAGTGCTGCTGCCGCTGCTCTACACGATGGGCGCGGCGGCACTCATCGCGGGCGTGGCCGCGGCGACCACGACGTTCCCCGAGGCCGGCGGCCCGCTGCGCAGCCTCGGACTGCTGGTGATCCTGGGCTGCAGCTACCTGCTCAGCTTCAGGGACCTGGCCGGCTTGCTGCGCAAGGTGGATTTCTCCAAGCCCGGCATCGCCATCTACCTCGGTGCCGCCGGCGCGGCGCTCGCGCTCGCGCTTTTCCTGCTCGCGCGCGGCAGGCTCGCGCAGCTCGATGCATATCGGCGCTGGCAGCTGGGGCTGGTCGGCGTGGGGCTTCTCATCGTGCTCGCGAGCATGTTCCTGCTCGCGAAGGGCGGGGGGTGGCCGGTCGTGCTCTCCTTCAACGTCATTGTGCTGGGGCTCGCGGTGCTGCTGATCCTCGAAGGCAGCGAGCATCTGCGGCCCAAGCTCGTAGGCGCGGGGTGCCTGCTGTTCGCGATGGTCGTGATCGGCCGCTATGCCGATCTGTTTACGAGCCTGCTGGTGCGCGCGGCCGTGTTCGTGGCGCTGGGCGCGGCGCTGTTCTACGTGGGGAATTTCTATGCCCGCCGCCGGCGCGCGCAGGGAGTGCAGGCGTGAGGCGCCGCTGGGTGATCGTGGCCGTGGCGGCGCAGTTGCTGGTGCTGCTGTGGATGGCCGGCGAGCGCGAGTGGATCTTCC
The DNA here is from genome assembly GCA_035459025.1 of Burkholderiales bacterium. Taxonomy (GTDB): domain Bacteria; phylum Pseudomonadota; class Gammaproteobacteria; order Burkholderiales; family SG8-39; genus JAABQT01. The sequence goes on from DATHYT010000042.1 coordinate 1,129, forward strand.
GTACCGGGGAGGTGGTTTACCTGCGTACCGCGCCGGTCGATCCGCGCGACCTGTTCCGCGGCGATTTCGTGCGCCTGCAGTACGAGGTCAACAGCGTGCGGCGGGAGGACGCTGACGCCACCATCGCGCCGGCCAAGACGAAAGGCAGGCGCCACGAGGTGGTGTACACGCGCTTGCGGCCGGCCGGCGAGGGCCTGTATGAAGCCGCGGGCACGTCCGCCAAGCGGCCGGCGGATGGCCTGTTCCTGCGCGGGCGCACCGAGGACTCGTGGCGCATGGGGTGGCGCGGTCCCGGCCACACCCTGGTCAAGTACGGCATCGAGCAGCTGTTCGTCGAGCAGGGCAGCGGCAGGGACATCGAGACGCGCAGAGGAACCCGAAACGAGCTGCAGGTGCCGATGGAGGTGGAGGTGGCCGTCGCTGCCTCGGGCACGGCGGTGATCCGCGGCTACCGCTGGAGCCGGCTCGGCATGAAGCTGGAAATGCTGCGCCAGCCGGCGCGGCGCATCCGCAACGCTCCTGCGCCCGCGGGGCCGCTCAGCCCCAAGTTGCGCGTCACGCTTGCCAACGTCGCGGACGCGCCGGTGAGCGTCGTCGACGCGGGCGAGCATTGCGCCTTTCATCTCGTGCCGATCGCCTGGGCTCCGCAGCCTTACGCGCCGGCGTCGCAGGCCTGCGCCGTGCCGCCCGCGGCACAAATCATCACGCTCGCGCCGGGACAGACCTACAGTGCGGAGCTGGACCTGACGGAGCCGCGCTGGCACGTGCTGGCGGGCGACAAGGCGGTCGAAATCGGCGAGCTGCAGGCGAGTGCCCAGTTCCGCATCGAGTACCGCGCGCTTGAACCCGCCGCGGCCGCCGGCGCGGGCTCGCTCTGGCGCGGCCGCATCGCCTCGCAGGCGTTCAACGCCAACGGGATCATCGACTAGGGCTTGAGGCGACGAGCCGCGGCCCTACTTGACGTTGGGCCGCGTCGCGACCGGATTGGCGCGCGTCAGCTCGATCACCTCGTCGTTGTGCCGGAACGCGATTTGGTCGCCTTCGCGCAATGCGTAGCGCGTCTCGTGCACGCCGACCTCGACTTCCAGCAGGCGCCCGCGGTAAGTCAAGGGAAAGCGGATCGTCGATTGCCCTTGCGGCGCGGCGCTCGGCCGGAAAGACAGCATGCCGTCGCTGTCGCGCATGCCCCCGAACCCGTAGACCATCACCATCCAGGTGCCGCCCATCGAGGCGACGTGGCAGCCGTCGTGCACGTTGCCGCTCACGTCGCCCAGGTCCATGAGCAGCGCCGCCATCGCGTACTCGGTCGCCCGTTCGTGCTCGCCGATCTCGGCCGCGATCACGGCCTCGACGCAGGACGACAGCGACGAATCGCCGGTCGTCAGCGGCGCATAGAAGAGAAAGTTGTTGCGCTTCTCCTCGAGCGTGAACTCGTGCCCGAGCAGGAACATCGCCAGGATCACGTCGGCCTGCTTGATCACCTGGTGCCGGTAGATGTTCAGCGGGTGGTAGTACAGCAGCAGCGGGTACTTGTCGGCGGGCGTGTTCTCGAAATCCCACCGCTCCCGGTCGAGAAAGCTCTCGTCCTGCAGATAGATTCCGCTCTGCTCGTCGTAGGGGATGAACATGCGCTCGGCAGCCCGTTTCCAGTCCTCGACCTCCGCGAGATCGAGCGCCGTCTTGTGCGCGAGCGCCGCAAGGGTATGCGGATTCCCGTCGCGCAGCGCCTCGATGGTCTGCGCGGCGTAGCGCAGGTTCTCGCGTGCCATGAGATTGGTGTAGGTGTTGTTGTTGACCACCGTGGTGTACTCGTCGGGCCCGGTCACGCCGTTGATGCAGAAGCGCCCGCCCTTGCGCTCCGAAAAAAAGCCGATGTCGTACCAGAAGCGCGCGGTCTCGATGAGCATCTCGGCGCCGTACTGCCGCAGGAACTCCTCGTCGCCCGTCGCGTGCACGTACTTGCGCAGCGCGTACATGATGTCGGCATTGATGTGGTACTGGGCGGTGCCCGCCACGTAGTTCGCGGAAGCCTCCTCGCCCGTGATCGTGCGCCACGGAAAGAGCGCGCCCTTGTGATTGAGCTCCTGCGCGCGTTCGCGCGCCTTGCCGAGCATGCGGTAGCGGAACAGCAGCTGGTTGCGCGCCAGGCGCGGCGCGGTGTAGATGAGGAACGGCAGCACGTAGATCTCGGTGTCCCAGAAGTACTGCCCCTCGTAGGCGTTCCCCGTCAGCCCCTTGGCGGGAACGCCCACGTTCTCCGCGCGCGCGCAGGCCTGCAGGATATGGAACAGATTGAAGCGGATCGCCTGCTGCACCTCGGCGGTCGTGCGCTGCACCTTTCCCGTGCGCACGTTCTGCACCTGCACGTCGCTGCGCCGCCAGAACTCGTCCATGTAGCGCTGCTGGCCCGCGGCGAGCGCGTCGAACCCCTCCGCGGCGATGCGGTTCAGCGTCCAGTCGACGCGCGCGCACAGCTGCTCGGGCGACGCCGTGGCGGTGCTGTGGTGCGCCATGAACTTCGTGAGGCGGATCGGGCGCCCGGGCTCGGCGGCAATCGTGAACGCCACCTGGCCGAAATCCTCCGTGTGCGCGGTCTTCCACGCGTGCTGGCACTCCGATTCGAGGTGGTGGTCGACGCCGCAGGCCAGCAGCATCCCCGAGCGCTCGGTGCCGTGGCACAGGACCAGGCGCCGCTCGCCGGCGTGGCTCGCGCGAGGCTGCAGGACCCGCCCCGAGAACGCCTTGCTGCGCCGCGGATCGCCGCTGCCGCGCGGCGTGCTGCGGCGCTCGGCCAGCACCTCGGAGGAGATCACGACCGGCGCGCGCGCGTTGAGCAACGTCACCTCGTACGAGATCGCCCCGGCGTGGCGGTGCTCGAAGGAGATCAGGCGCCGCGACTTGATGTGCACCTGCTTGCCGGCCGGCGTTTCCCACAGAACCTCGCGATCGAGCGTGCCCGCGCGCATGTTCAGGCGCCGGTCGAAGCGCAGCAGGTTCGCGGTCGCGAGCCAGAAAGGCTCGTCGTCCACGAACAGCTTGATGATCTTCGCGTCCGTCACGCTCACCATCGTCTGGCCGGTGCGCGCGAACCCGAAAGCGTCCTCGCCGTAGACGATCGGCCAGGTTTCGTGGAATCCGTTGACGTAGGTGCCGAACTGCGCGAGCGGGCCGCCCTCTTCCGGCGAGCCGCGCATGCCGAGGTAACCGTTGCCGAGCGCGAGGATGGTCTCGGTCTGCGCCAGGAACTCGGGGTGGAACCGGCGCTCGATCCAGTTCCACTCGTCGGCCACGTAGTCGTGCGGCGGAGGTTTGAGGCGTTCGTGGTGGCGCATCGCGCTTTAGCTCCGGTCGGTCAGCTCGCCAAGGCCGGCGACCACGAGGTGGGCGCCGTGCCGCTTCAATTCCCCGGCGTTGCCGTGGCGCGCGACGCCGATCACCAGGCCGAAGCCGCCGTTCGCGCCGGCCGCGACGCCCGAGATCGCGTCTTCGACCACGACCGCGCGCGCCGGGGCCACGCCGAGCGCCTTTGCCGCCTGCAGGTACGCGTCGGGGGCCGGCTTGCCCGCGAGTCCGAGTGCGGCGATCGTATTGCCGTCCACCGCCGCTTCGAACAGATCGGCGATGCCCGCGGCCTCGAGAACCGCGCCAAGGTTGCGGCTCGAGGTGACGACCGCGCACTTGATGCCATTCTGGCGCAGCCTGCGCACCAGCGCCACCGACGCCGGGAAGGTCGCGACCTCGCCCGCGGCGATGGCGGCGTTGACCAGGTCGTTCTTGCGGTTGCCCAGTCCGCAGACCGTCTCCGTGCCCGGCGCGTCCTGCGGCGTGCCTTCCGGGAGATCGATGCCCCGTGCGCGCAGGAAATCGCGCACCCCGTCGTAGCGCGGCTTGCCGTCGACGAGCTGCCGGTAGTCGGTGGCGATGTCGAACGGGCGGAATGCCTCGCCGGTGCGCCGCGCGCGGCCCTGCAGATACGCATCGAACATGCGCTTCCAGCTCGACGCATGGATCTGCGCGGTGTCGGTGAGCACGCCGTCCAGATCGAACAGCACCGCGTCGTAACGCTCGCGCGCGATCACGTCCACGGCCGCGTCACGGCTTGGTCGATGCGGCGCACGCGAGCGCATGCGCGGCGGGCGGTCGGCTCTCCGGGTGCGAAGGGCACGACGCCAAGTATAAGCAGTGCGACCGGCGCGGCCGGCCGTAGCGCTCGCTCACGCCCGCCGCCCGCGGGGCGAGAAGCCTCAAGGATGCGCGAACGACCACCGTAGCATCGTGATCGACTGGCGCAGCACGCGGCGCCGGGCGCGCAGGAGTAAGCTTGTGCCGATTGAGCCGCGCGCGGCGCTCGGCCTCGGACCCCTCATGCACGAAGATCGCCCCTGGCTTCGCTTCTACGGCAAGGTTCCGGCCACCCTCGCGTATCCCGAGGTCACGCTCTACGAAGCGCGCGCGGCGCGGCGCGCCGAAGACCGATGACCCCGCAGCGATCCTCTTCTGCGGAGGCACGACCGGTCTGCCCAAGGGCATCGTGCTCTCGAACCGCAATTTCATCGCGCAAGGCATGCAGGCCGCGGCCTGGTGCGAGCCGGGCGAGCGCGACGCCATCCGCGCCATCCTGCCGATCTTCCACGGCTTCGGGCTCGGGGTGTGCGTGAACGCGGCCTTCATGGCGGGCGGCAAGTCGATCCTCGTGCCGCGGTTCAGCGCGCAAGTGGGCAAGGTCGATTATCGCGAGCTGGTGCGCCGCCACGCGGCGAAGGAGCGGGCCTGACATGAGTCAGTCGAGCGTCCCCATGCATGGCGGCGAGCGCGTCGCGGCGGCACTCGCCGCCCATGGCGTGCGCTTCCTGTTCACGCTCTGCGGCGGCCACATCTCGCCCATCCTGGTCGCGGCCAAGCGGCGCGGCATCCGCATCGTCGATACGCGCGACGAGGCGACCGCGGTCTTCGCGGCCGATGCCGTGGCGCGCCTGACCGGAACGCCGGGCGTGGCGGCGGTGACCGCGGGCCCCGGCCTCACCAACACGATCACCGCGCTGAAGAACGCGCAGCTCGCGCAGTCGCCCGTGGTGCTGCTCGGCGGCGCGGCGCCCACGGCCCTGCAGGGCAGGGGCGCGCTGCAGGACATCGATCAGCATCGGCTGATCGCGCCCCACGTGAAGCGCGTCACGCGCGTGCGCAACGTGGCCGCGCTCGGCCCCGCGGTCGAGCAGGCGCTCGTCATCGCGCGCGACGGCGTGCCCGGCCCCGCCTTCGTGGAATGCCCCGTGGACCTTCTGTACGACGAGACGCTCATCCGCGGCTGGTATCGCGACGCGGCCGGGCGCGGCACCTCGATTGCCGACCGGCTGCTGCGCTGGTACCTGAACCGCCACGCCAACCGCATGTTCGCGGGCAGCGCGCGGCCCTATCGGCCGGCGGCGGCCACGGTGGCGACGCCCGAGGCGGGAACGGGGGCGGTGGCGCGTGCCGCCGAGGCGCTGCGCCGGGCACGTCAGCCGCTGATGGTGCTTGGCAGCCAGGCCGTCGTCGCCGCAAGCGAAGCGCCGCGCGTGGCCGAGGCCGTGGCACGGCTCGGGGTGCCGGTCTACCTGTCGGGCATGGCGCGGGGCGTGCTCGGGCGTGACACCGGCCTGCAGATGCGCCATGCGCGAAGGGCGGCATTGCGCGAAGCGGACGTCGTGCTGCTTGCCGGCGTGCCGTGCGACTTCCGCCTGGACTACGGCAAGCACGTGCGGCGCTCGGCCACGCTCATCGCCGCCAACCGCAGCCGCAAGGATGCGCGCCTGAATCGCAGGCCATCGATCGAGGCGGTCGGCGACGCGGGCCGCTTCATCGTGGCGCTGGCGCAGGGTCTCGGCGACGGGGCAAGGCGCGGGGAGTGGATCGGGCACCTGCACGAGCGCGATGCCGAGCGCGAGCGCGAAATCGAAGCCCAGGCGCGGACTTCGGGGGAGCACGTGAACCCGGTGGCGTTCTTTCGCGCGCTCGACAGGACCGCGGCAGAGCACGCGGTCTTCGTGGCGGACGGCGGCGATTTCGTCGCCACCGCCTCCTACCTCCTGCGCCCGCGCGGGCCGCTCGCCTGGCTGGATCCGGGCGCGTTCGGCACGCTCGGGGTCGGCGCGGGCTTCGCGCTCGGCGCCTCGGTCGTCAGGCCCGCCGCCGAGGTGTGGCTCCTCTGGGGCGACGGCGCGTGCGGTTACGGGCTGGCGGAGCTCGACACCTTCGTGCGCCACGGCATCCCGGTGATCGCGGTGGTGGGCAACGACGCGGGATGGACGCAGATCGCGCGCGAGCAGGTGAAGCTGCTCGGCGACGACGTGGGCACGACCCTCGCGCGCACCGCCTACCACGAGGTGGCGAAGGGCTTCGGCGCCGAGGGCCTGGAGATCCGGCGCGATGCGGACGTCGAGGCGGGGCTCGCGCAGGCGCGGCGCATCGCGGCCACCGGCAAGCCGGTGCTCGTCAACGTCCGGCTCGACAAGACCGGGTTCCGGGAGGGCTCGATCTCGATGTAGGCTCGCGGTTCGCGCCGTGCGCGCCGCCGCGTCGAACCTGATCCGCATATGATCGGACCTATGAGCGAACCGGAGCTGTCGAAGGAGGAGCGCATCCTGCGGGCGATGAAGCTCACGCTCGCCGGCGTCATTCGCGACACCGCGACGCCGCACGGCATGCGCCATCCCCTGTCGGAAGCGACCATCGAGGACCTGCGCCAGTGCCTGGCGCTGATCAGCGCGCGCGAGCGCGAGCTCGCCGCGGAGGCGGGCCGCGATGCCTCCGCGCGCCCGCGCTACGCCGACGAGCCCTCGCGCGCCGAGCAGGTCATCAGCTTCTACCGCAAGAAAGAGGACGGCGATGGCTGAGAGCGGCTGCAGCGAGCTCGAGCCCTACGCGCTGCGCGTGCTGGGCGAGAGCATGGCGCCGGAGTTCCCCGAGGGCTGCATCATCATCGTCGACCCGGGCCACGTCGCGAGGCACGGCTCGTACGTGGTCGTGGAGTACGCGGGCGACGTCTTCTTCCGGCAGCTGGTGATCGAGGACGAGCGGCGGTTCCTCGAGGCGCTCAACCCGAAGTACGGCCGCTTCGAGCTGATCCCGCCGTATACGATCCGCGGCGGGGTGGTGCAGCGCGCGGGTCGGCGCCGCGCCGAGCGCAAGCACTACGGCTGAGAAGCCGCCCCGGGGGCGGCGATGGACGGCGCCGGGGCGACGCGGCGCATCCGGGATGCCGAAGCGGTGCTGATCGTTGCGCTCGCCGCGCACGCCGTGATGAGGTGACCGGCTATCGCGGTGAGCGCTGGGCGCCGCGAGGGGGTAAGTCAGGAACCCGGCAGCCGACGTGACGTCGGCGCATCTGATTACCGTGATCTTCTGCGAGAAGGGGGCAAGAAAAAGCCCCAGCCGGGTGGGGCTGGGGCTTCTTCTAGACCAGCTGCCTAAAGCGATTGCGGCCGCACCGCCTCGGTATCAGTCCTCCAACTCGACCTCTTTCAGCGCCGCGCCCGTCAGCGCATTAGCCGCCGGCAGTTGACCACGCGCCTTCACGAGTCCGCCATTCGGAGTGATTGCGCTATAGAACGC
>DATHYT010000043.1:0-43636 GCA_035459025.1 Burkholderiales bacterium
AGATGGTGATGCCCGGGGACAACATCAAGATGGTGGTGACGCTGATCACGCCGGTGGCGATGGAGCAGGGCCTGCGCTTCGCGATCCGCGAGGGCGGCAAGACCGTGGGCGCCGGCGTCGTCGCCAAGGTGATCGAGTAACCGAATCCAATAGGGGCATAGCTCAACTGGCAGAGCGTCGGTCTCCAAAACCGAAGGTTGGGGGTTCGATTCCCTCTGCCCCTGCCAAAGACTGACATGGCCGCAACTGACATTTTCAAGCTCGTAATCGCCGCAGCAATGGTGGCGGGCGGCATCGTGGGCTACTACTGGCTGGGCGACGCCGCGCTGGTGCTGCGCGTGCTCGCCGTGGTCGCGGGCATCGGCGCTGGCGCCGCCGTCGCGGGCTTCTCTGCCCCGGGGCGCGAATTCGTCGTGTTTGCGCAGGAAGCGATAGTCGAAGTGAAGAAGGTCGTATGGCCTTCGCGTAAGGAGACCGTGCAGACGACGGCCGCGGTGTTCGCGTTCGTCGTCGTGATGGCGCTTTTTCTGTGGGTAAGCGACAAGACACTTGAGTGGGTTCTCTACGACCTGATCCTCGGATGGAAAAAAACCTAAAGCAGACCGAAGCCGGCAAGCGCTGGTACGTCGTGCATGCCTACTCCGGCTTCGAGAAGTCGGTGCAGCGCGCGCTCGAGGACCGCATCGCGCGCGCCGGCATGCAGGACAAGTTCGGCAAGATTCTCGTGCCGGTGGAAGAGGTCGTGGAGATGAAGGGCGGCCAGAAGCACATGTCGGAGCGCAAGTTCTTTCCCGGCTACGTGCTTGTCGAAATGGAGATGGACGACGACACCTGGCATCTGGTGAAAAACACCAACAAGGTCACCGGCTTCGTCGGCGGCAGCGCGATGCGGCCGACGCCAATCTCCGAGAAGGAAGTGAACGCCATCATGCAGCAGATGCGCGAAGGCGTGGAGAAGCCCAAGCCCAAGGTGTTGTTCGAGAACGGCGAGATGGTGCGCGTCAAGGATGGTCCGTTCACCGACTTCCAGGGCACGGTCGAGGACGTGAATTACGAGAAGAGCCGCCTGCGCGTGGCGGTGACGATTTTCGGACGCTCGACCCCGGTCGAGCTGGAGTTTGGCCAGGTCGAAAAGGCCTGAGTCACTTGCACGGGGAGAACGCTGCGGCGTTCGCTTGCACCCGATAGGAGCCAGACATGGCAAAGAAAGTGGTGGGATTCATCAAGCTGCAGGTGCCGGCGGGCAAGGCCAACCCTTCGCCGCCCATCGGTCCTGCGCTCGGTCAGCGTGGCCTGAACATCATGGAGTTCTGCAAGGCGTTCAACGCGCAGACCCAAAAGGTGGAGCCCGGCCTGCCGTTGCCCGTGGTCATCACGGCGTATGCGGACAAGAGCTTCAGCTTCATCATCAAGACGCCTCCGACGACCGTCCTGATCAAGAAGGCCGCCGGCATCGAATCCGGAAGCCCGCGCCCGCATACCGACAAGGTGGGCAAGATCACCCGCAAGCAAGTCGAGGAGATCGCAAAGGCGAAGACGCCGGACCTGACGGCGGCCGACCTCGATGCCGCGATGCGCACGGTGGCCGGCAGCGCGCGCTCGATGGGTATCCTGGTGGAGGGCATGTAAATGGCCGCGATATCCAAGCGCAGGAAGGTCATCGTCGGCAAGGCCGACCGCAACAAGGCCTACGCGGTCATTGATGCCATGAAGCTCATCAAGGAAACCGCAACTGCCAAGTTCGACGAAGCCGTTGACGTGGCAGTGAACCTCGGCATCGACACGTCCAAGTCCGACCAGACGGTTCGCGGCGCCGTGGTGCTGCCCGCGGGCACCGGCAAGACGGTGCGCATCGCGGTATTCGCGCAAGGCGACAAGGCGCAAGCCGCTAAGGCGGCGGGGGCCGACGTGGTCGGCATGGACGACCTGGCAGAGAGCGTGAAGGCGGGAAAGCTGGATTTCGACGTGGTGATCGCCGAGCCGGCTGCGATGCGCGTCGTGGGTCAGCTGGGCCAGATCCTCGGCCCGCGCGGCCTGATGCCGAATCCGAAAGTGGGCACAGTGACGCCGGACGTGGCTGCAGCGGTGAAGAACGCCAAGGCTGGCCAGGTGCAGTTTCGCGCCGACAAGACGGGCATTGTCCAGTGCACGATTGGTCGTGCCTCGTTCACTCCTGAGCAGTTGCGAGACAACCTCGCCGCGCTCGTGGACGCGCTGAACAAGTCGAAGCCGCAGCACACCAAGGGCGTGTTCCTGCGCAAGCTCTCGGTCTCGAGCACGATGGGGATCGGAGTAAGGGTTGACCCGGCAACGTTGCAGGCGCAGTGAAGAAACGATGGAACTTTGGGCCGCTGTTCCTCGGAACGGCAGCTGTCAAAGACCGTAGGGGCCCGATGGGCTTAAACCGGCATGTGCCCTACGCAGACGGCGTACCCGAAGCAGGACTGCATGTGCGGTTCCTGATTCAAGGTCGCCAGGGTGGGGGTTCGGAAACGGGCCTCCGTTTGATCAACGCTAGGAGGTAGACCTTGAGTCTCAGTCTGGAGCAGAAGCAGGCGGTCGTTTCCGAGATCGCAACGCAGCTGGCGAAGGCTCAGGCGGTCATCGTCGCGGAGAACCGCGGCCTGAGCGTCGAAGCCGTGACCAGCCTGCGCGCGAAGGCGCGGAAATCCGGCCTCTACCTGCGCGTGCTGAAGAACACGCTCGCGCGGCGCGCCGTCAAGGGCACGCCGTTCGAGTCGCTGAGCGGGGAGCTGTTCGGCCCGCTGGTTTACGGCATCGCGCAGGATCCCGTGTCGGGGGCCAAGGTGCTGGCGGAATTCGCCAAGGAAAACGAGCTTTTCGTCATCAAGGGCGGGGCCATGTCCAACGCCAAGATGTCCTCTACGGACGTCAAGGCGCTGGCCACGATGCCAAGCCGCGAAGAGCTCCTGGCGAAATTTGCCGGCACGCTGCAAGCCCCCATCGCGAAGCTTGCGCGCACACTCAACGAGGTTCCGGGCAAGTTTGCCCGGGCGCTCGCCGCCGTGCACGCCGCGAGGGAAAAATCGGCCGCTTAATCAGGAACCCATTCGAATCAGGAGATAGAAGATGGAACGCGCACAGATTCTGGAAGCCATTTCGAGCATGAGCGTCCTCGAGCTCTCGCAGCTCATCAAGGACGTGGAAGAGAAGTTCGGGGTGTCGGCCGCTGCGGCAGTGGCGGTCGCGGCCCCGGCCGCGGGCGGGGCCGCCGCGGGCGCCGCAGCGGAAGAGAAGACCGAGTTCACGGTCGTGCTCGCCGCCACCGGCGAGAACAAGGTGAACGTGATCAAGGCGGTGCGGGAGGTGACCAGCCTCGGCCTCAAGGAGGCCAAGGACCTGGTCGACGGCGCGCCGAAGCCGGTCAAGGAGGGGGTCTCCAAGGCGGAGGCGGACGCCGTCGCCAAGAAGCTCACCGACGCCGGCGCAAAGGTGGAGATCAAGTAAGCAGGAACTTCGGAATCCGGGGTGGGTCATAGCGACCCTCCCCGGAAACCGGCCAAGGAAAGCGCCCTCGCAGCCGAGGGCTTTTTCCTTGTCATTTCAGGAACTTGCGGCCAGGAGCCTTCATGACCTATTCGTTGACCGAGCGTAAACGCATCCGCAAGAGCTTCGCCAAGCGTTCCACGGTGCAGACCGTGCCGTTCCTGATCGCGACGCAGCTCGAGTCCTATACCGCGTTCCTGCAGGCGCACATGGCGCCCGAGCGGCGCAGGAACGAGGGGCTGCAGGCGGCGTTCACCTCGATCTTCCCGATCACCAGCCATTCGGGAAACGCGCGCCTCGAGTTCGTCAGCTTCCAGCTCGGCGAGCCGCCCTTCGACGTCAAGGAATGCCAGCAGCGCGGCCTCACCTACGCCAGCCCGCTGCGCGCGAAGGTGCGTCTCGTGATCCTGGACAAGGAGGCGCCCAAGCCGACCACCAAGGAAGTGAAGGAGCAGGAGGTGTACATGGGCGAGATCCCGCTCATGACGACCACCGGCTCGTTCATCATCAACGGCACCGAGCGCGTCATCGTCTCGCAGCTGCATCGCTCCCCCGGCGTGTTTTTCGAGCACGACCGCGGCAAGACGCACAGCTCGGGCAAGCTGCTGTTTTCGGCGCGCGTCATTCCCTACCGCGGCTCCTGGCTTGACTTCGAATTCGACCCGAAGGACGTGGTGTATTTCCGCGTCGACCGTCGCCGCAAGATGCCGGTGACGATCCTGCTGAAGGCGCTTGGGTTCACGCCGGAGCTGATCCTGAAGGAATTCTTCGATTTCGACGGTTTTCACCTCGAGCCGAACCACGTGCTGTTCGAGGTGGTCCCCGAGCGCCTGCGCGGCGAAGTGGCGCGCTTCGAGATCACCGACAAGTCCGGCAAGACCATCGTCGCCAAGGACAAGCGCATCACGGTCAAGCACATCCGGGACATGGAAGCTGCAGGCATCAAGAGGATCGTGGCGCCCGACGAGTTTCTGCTCGGACGCACGCTCGCGCACAACGTGGTGAGCGCGGAGACCGGCGAGATCCTGGCAAGCGCCAACGAGGAGCTCACCGAGACGCTGCTGGCCAAGCTGCGCGAAGCGAAAGTCGGCAAGATCCAGACGCTGTTCACGAACGATCTCGACCAGGGGCCGTACGTGTCGCAGACCCTGCGCACCGACGAAACGGTCGACGTCAACGCGGCCCGCGTGGCCATCTACCGCATGATGCGACCCGGCGAACCGCCGACGGAAGATGCGGTGGAGTCGTTGTTCAACGGCCTGTTTTTCGCAGAGGAGCGCTACGACCTGTCCGCGGTCGGCCGCATGAAATTCAACCGCCGCGTCGGTGTGCCCTGCGAAACGAGCTGGCAGATCCGGCTGAAGAGCGTCGCGCTTTCCAAGGAATCCGAAGAGGAAGTCCGCGCGTACTTCAAGCATGCGCCCGAGCTGTCCCTCGGCAAGGTCTCCATCGAGGGTGTGCTGACCGAGGCCGAGGCGCAGCAAGTCGTCGACAAGATGTACCAGGATCTCAAGGCCAAGGGCGTGGACCGGCAGAAGCTTGAGGCGAAGCTGGAGCAGCGCTACACGCTCAGCCCGCGTGACATCGTGGAAGTGATCCGGATCCTCGTCGAGCTGCGCAACGGCCGCGGCGACATCGACGACATCGATCACCTCGGCAACCGGCGCGTGCGCTCGGTGGGCGAGCTCGCCGAGAACCAGTTCCGCGCCGGCCTGGTGCGGGTCGAGCGTGCGGTGAAGGAGCGCCTGTCGCAGGCCGAAAGCGACAACCTGATGCCGCATGACCTGATCAATGCCAAGCCGATCTCGGCGGCGATCAAGGAGTTCTTCGGCTCGAGCCAGCTGTCGCAGTTCATGGATCAGACCAACCCGCTTTCGGAGATCACGCACAAGCGGCGCGTCTCCGCGCTGGGACCGGGCGGACTGACGCGCGAGCGTGCGGGCTTCGAGGTGCGGGACGTGCACCCGACGCACTACGGCCGCGTGTGCCCGATCGAAACGCCGGAAGGCCCCAACATCGGCCTCATCAACTCGCTGGCGCTGTATGCGCGCACCAACAAGTACGGCTTCCTGGAGACCCCGTATCGGAAGGTGACGAACAGCAAGGTGACCAACGAGATCGTCTACCTGTCGGCGATCGAGGAAGGCAACTACGTCATCGCCCAGGCCAATGCCGCGATCGACAAGGCGGGCAAGCTGAGCGACCCGCTGGTGTCGTGCCGCAACCGAAACGAATTCATGCTGTCCACGCCGGACCGGGTGGAATACATGGACGTGGCGCCGAGCCAGATCGTGTCGGTGGCCGCCTCGCTGATCCCGTTTCTCGAGCACGACGATGCCAACCGCGCGTTGATGGGCTCCAACATGCAACGCCAGGCGGTGCCCTGCCTGCGTCCCGAAAAACCCCTGGTCGGAACCGGCGTCGAGCGCACGGCGGCGATCGATTCGGGCACCTGCGTGGTGGCACTGCGCGGCGGCATCGTCGACTACGTCGACGCCAACCGCGTGGTGGTGCGCGTGAACGACGAGGAAACGGTGCCGGGCGACGTCGGCGTGGACATCTACAAGCTGACGAAGTACACGCGCTCCAACCAGAACACCAACATCAACCAGCGCCCCATCGTGAAGCAGGGCGAGCGGCTCGCCAAGGGCGACGTCGTCGCCGACGGCGCCTCGACCGACCTTGGCGAGCTCGCGCTCGGCCAGAACATGCTGGTCGCGTTCATGCCGTGGAACGGCTACAACTTCGAGGATTCGATCCTCATCTCCGAGCGTGTGGTATCGGACGATCGCTTCACCTCGATCCACATCGAGGAGCTGACGGTGGTGGCGCGCGACACCAAGCTCGGGCCCGAGGAGATTACGCGCGACATCTCGAACCTGTCTGAAGCGCAGCTCTCGCGGCTCGACGAATCGGGCATCGTCTACATCGGCGCTGAAGTCGAGGCGGGCGACGTGCTCGTGGGCAAGGTGACGCCGAAGGGCGAGACCCAGCTTACGCCGGAGGAGAAGCTGCTGCGCGCGATCTTCGGCGAGAAGGCCTCGGACGTGAAGGACACGTCGCTGCGCGTGCCCTCGGGCATCTCGGGCTGCGTGATCGACGTGCAGGTGTTCACGCGGGAAGGCATCGAGCGCGACAAGCGCAGCTCGCAGATCATCGAAGACGACCTGCGCCGCTACAAGACCGACCTCGCCGACCAGATGCGGATCGTCGAATCGGACACCTTCGAGCGCCTGGAGCGGTTGCTTACCGGCAAGACCGCCAACGGCGGGCCGAAGAAGCTCGCCAAGGGCGCCAAGATCACGAAGGGCTACCTCGATACGCTCGAGCGCTTCGACTGGTTCGATATTCGGCTGGCCAACGAGGAAGCGGCGGCGCAGCTCGAAGGTCTGAAGGAATCGCTGGCACAGAAGCGGCGCGAGTTCGACGCCATGTTCGAGGCCAAGCGCAAGAAGCTCACGCAAGGCGACGAGCTGCCGCCGGGCGTGCTGAAGATGGTGAAGGTGTACGTGGCGGTGAAGCGGCGCCTGCAGCCCGGCGACAAGATGGCGGGGCGCCACGGCAACAAGGGCGTGATCTCCAAGATCGTGCCGGTGGAGGACATGCCGCACATGGCGGACGGCACGACGCTCGACATCGTGCTCAACCCGCTGGGCGTGCCTTCGCGCATGAACGTCGGCCAGATCCTCGAGACGCACTTGGGCTGGGCGGCGAAAGGCCTCGGCCTGAAGCTCGGCGAGATGATCAAGGCGCAGGCGAAGATCGCCGAGGTCCGCAAGACCGTGGAGCGCATCTACAACGCGAGCGGCAGGGACGAAGACCTGGGCAAGCTCAGCGATGAGGAAGTGATGCAGCTGGCGCAGAACCTCAGGGAGGGCGTGCCCTTCGCCACCCCGGTGTTCGACGGCGCGTCCGAAGCGGAGATCAACGCCATGCTGGAGCTGGCCGGTTTGCCGGTTTCGGGCCAGGTGACGTTGTTCGACGGGCGCACCGGCGAAGCCTTCGATCGCCCGGTCACGGTGGGCTACATGCACGTGCTCAAGCTCCACCACCTGGTGGACGACAAGATGCATGCACGCTCGACCGGGCCGTACAGCCTCGTTACACAGCAGCCGCTCGGCGGCAAGGCACAGTTCGGCGGGCAGCGCTTCGGCGAGATGGAGGTGTGGGCGCTGGAGGCCTACGGCGCTGCCTACACGCTGCAGGAGATGCTGACGGTGAAATCCGACGACATCACCGGGCGCACGAAGGTGTACGAGAACATCGTCAAGGGCGACCACAAGATCGACGCCGGCATGCCCGAGTCGTTCAACGTGCTGGTGAAGGAAATCCGCTCGCTGGGCATCGATATCGACCTGGAGAAGTACTGATGAAAGCGCTACTTGAGCTCTTCAAGCAGGTCCAGCAGGACGAGGACTTCGAAGCCATCCGCATCGGGCTCGCGTCGCCCGAGAAGATCCGCTCGTGGTCCTACGGCGAAGTGAAGAAGCCGGAGACCATCAACTACCGCACTTTCAAGCCGGAGCGCGATGGCTTGTTCTGCGCCAAGATCTTCGGGCCGATCAAGGACTACGAGTGCCTGTGCGGCAAGTACAAGCGCCTGAAGCACCGCGGCGTGATCTGCGAGAAGTGCGGCGTGGAGGTGACGCTCGCCAAGGTGCGCCGCGAGCGCATGGGCCACATCGAGCTCGCCAGCCCCACGGCGCACATCTGGTTCCTGAAGAGCCTGCCGTCGCGCCTGGGCCTGGTGCTCGACATGACGCTGCGCGACATCGAGCGCGTGCTGTACTTCGAGGCCTATGTCGTCACCGACCCGGGCCTCACCCCGCTCAAGCGCTGCCAGCTGCTGACCGAGGACGACTACCTCGCCAAGGTCGAGGAATTCGGCGACGACTTCTCGGCGGCGATGGGTGCCGAAGGCATCCGCGCGCTGCTGCGGGCCATCGACATCAACCGCGACATCGACCAGCTGCGCAAGGACCTCGAGGCGACCTCGTCGGACGCCAAGATCAAGAAGCTCGCCAAGCGCCTCAAAGTGCTCGAGGGCTTCAAGGCCTCCAACATCAAGCCCGACTGGATGATCATGGAAGTGCTGCCGGTGCTGCCGCCCGAGCTGCGGCCCCTGGTGCCGCTCGATGGCGGGCGCTTCGCCACTTCGGACCTGAACGACCTGTATCGGCGCGTCATCAACCGCAACAACCGCCTGAAGCGCCTGCTCGAGCTCAAGGCGCCCGAGATCATCGTGCGCAATGAAAAGCGCATGCTGCAGGAGGCCGTGGACTCGCTCCTCGACAACGGTCGCCGCGGCAAGGCGATGACCGGCGCCAACAAGCGACCGCTCAAATCGCTCGCCGACATGATCAAGGGCAAGGGCGGACGCTTCCGCCAGAACCTGCTCGGCAAGCGCGTCGACTACTCGGGGCGCTCGGTCATCGTGGTCGGCCCGCAGTTGAAGCTGCACCAGTGCGGCTTGCCGAAGAAGATGGCCCTCGAGCTCTTCAAGCCGTTCATCTTCAACAAGCTCGAGCTCCTCGGGCTCGCCACCACCATCAAGGCCGCCAAGCGCCTGGTGGAGCAGGAAGTGCCGGAGGTGTGGGACATCCTTGAAGAGGTGATCCGCGAGCACCCGGTGATGCTGAACCGCGCCCCGACCCTGCACCGCCTCGGCATCCAGGCGTTCGAGCCGGTGCTGATCGAGGGCAAGGCGATCCAGCTGCACCCGCTCGTGTGCGCGGCATTCAACGCCGACTTCGACGGTGACCAGATGGCGGTGCACGTGCCGCTGTCGCTGGAAGCGCAGATGGAAGCGCGCACGCTGATGCTCGCCTCGAACAACGTTCTTTCGCCCGCCAACGGCGAGCCGATCATCGTGCCCTCGCAGGACATCGTGCTCGGCCTGTACTACGCCACGCGCGAGCGCATCGGCGCGCAGGGCGAGGGCATGAGCTTTGCCGATCTCGCCGAAGTCTCGCGCGCCTACGAATCGCGCAACGTCGGCCTGAACGCCAAGGCCTGGGTTCGCATTCGCGAGCAGGACCTGACGCCGGAAGGCGAGAAGGTCGAGCGCATCAAGCGCTACGAGACCACGGTGGGCCGGGCGCTGCTTTCCGAGATCCTGCCGGCGGGCCTTTCCTTCGAGCTGCTCAACAAGCCGCTCAAGAAGAAGGAGATCTCGCGCCTCATCAACGTCGGCTTCCGGCGCTGCGGGCTGCGCGAGACCGTGATCTTCGCCGACAAGCTGATGCAGGCCGGCTTCACCATGGCCACGCGCGGCGGCATTTCGTTCGGCGTGCACGACATGCGCATCCCGACCGCCAAGCAGGAGCTCATCGCGGCGGCCGAGACCGAGGTGAAGGAGATCGAATCGCAGTACACCTCCGGCCTGGTCACGGTGGGCGAGCGCTACAACAAGGTGGTCGATATCTGGTCGCGGGCCGGTGAGCAGGTCGGCAAGGTGATGATGGAGCAGCTCGGCAGCGAGGAAGTGACCGACCGCCACGGCAAGAAGGTGCGCCAGGAAGCGTTTAATTCGATCTACATGATGGCCGACTCGGGCGCACGCGGCTCCGCCGCCCAGATCCGCCAGCTCGCAGGCATGCGCGGCCTGATGGCCAAGCCCGACGGCTCGATCATCGAAACGCCGATCACGGCCAATTTCCGCGAAGGCCTGAACGTGCTGCAGTACTTCATTTCCACGCACGGCGCGCGCAAGGGTCTCGCCGACACCGCGCTGAAGACGGCGAACTCGGGCTACCTGACGCGTCGCCTGGTGGACGTGACGCAGGACCTGGTGGTGACGGAGGACGACTGCGGCACGCAAAATGGCATCGCCATGCGCGCGCTGGTCGAGGGCGGCGAAGTGGTCGAGGCGCTGCGCGAGCGCATCCTCGGCCGTGTGCTGGCCGTCGACCTGATCAACCCGGAGACGCAGGACACCCTGTATACGGCGGGCTCGCTGGTGGACGAGGAGGCAATCGACACCATCGACAATGTCGGCATCGATGAAGTCAAGGTGCGCACACCCCTGACCTGCGATACGCGCTGGGGCGTGTGCGCGAAGTGCTACGGCCGGGACCTGGGCCGGGGCTCGGTGGTCAACGTCGGCGAGGCAATCGGCGTGATCGCCGCGCAGTCGATCGGCGAGCCGGGCACGCAGCTCACCATGCGCACGTTCCACATCGGCGGCGCGGCCAGCCGTACTGCGGTGCAGAGCCAGGTGGAGGCGAAGTCGGCCGGCACCGTGCGCTTCTCTCCGGGCATGCGCTACGTCTCGAACGCCAAGGGCGACAAGGTGGTGATCTCGCGCTCGGGCGAAGTGACGATCGTCGACGACAACAACCGGGAGCGCGAGCGCCACAAGGTGCCCTACGGGGCGACGCTGCAGGTGGTGGATGGCGATGCCATCCGCGCCGGCAGGATCGTCGCGGCCTGGGATCCGCACCACCGTCCCATCGTCACCGAGTACGCCGGCACCGTGAAGTTCGAGCACGTCGAGGAAGGCGTGACGGTGGCGAAGCAGATCGATGACGTGACCGGCCTCTCGACGCTGGTGGTCATCGACCACAAGCGTCGCGGCAGCGCCACGGCCAAGGGCCAGCGTCCGTCGGTCCGGCTGATCAACGAAGCAGGCGACGATGTACGCATCGCCGGCACCGACCATGCCGTGAACATCAGCTTCCCGGTGGGCGCGGTGATCGCGGTGCGCGACAACCAGCAGGTGCTGGTGGGCGAGGTGCTCGCCCGCATTCCGCAGGAAACGTCCAAGACGCGCGACATCACCGGCGGCCTGCCGCGGGTGGCGGAGCTGTTCGAGGCGCGCGCGCCCAAGGACAAGGCGATCCTCGCCGAGTACACGGGTACCGTGTCCTTCGGCAAGGACACCAAGGGCAAGCAGCGCCTGGTGATCACCGACCTCGACGGTACGCAGCACGAGGAGCTGATTCCGAAGGACAAGCACGTGCTGGTACACGACGGCCAGGTGGTGAACAGGGGCGAGATGATCGTCGACGGGCCGGTGGATCCGCACGACCTGCTGCGCCTGCTCGGCGTCGAAGCGCTTGCGCGCTATATCATCGATGAAGTGCAGGACGTGTACCGCCTGCAGGGCGTGAAGATCAACGACAAGCACATCGAGGTCATCGTGCGCCAGATGCTGCGCCGCGTGCAGATCGAGGATCCGGGCGAGACGGGCTTCATCCAGGGTGAGCAGGTGGAACGCGCCGAGCTGCTCGAGGAGAACGAGAAGGCGGAGAAGGAAGGCAAGAAGACCGCTACGTTTTCCTACATGCTGCTCGGCATCACCAAGGCGTCGCTTTCGACCGACTCGTTCATCTCGGCGGCATCGTTCCAGGAAACGACGCGCGTGCTCACCGAAGCCGCGATCATGGGCAAGCGTGACGGCCTGCGCGGCCTGAAGGAAAACGTGATCGTCGGGCGGCTCATTCCCGCCGGCACGGGCATGGCGTACCACAAGATCCGCAAGGATCAGGCTGCCGAGCCGCCGCTGCTGGAGATCCCGGCGGCGGAGGAGACGACCCCCGCCACCGAGGTGACGACGGCGAGCGGCGGCTAGCGCTAGACCCGGTACAAGGCGCGCTGGTCGCGGCGGAAAGCGATCGGCTGCGCCTTCGGGTCCGACAGGGGCCGGCCCAGGCTGATGCGGCCGCTGCCGTGCAGCACGGTCTCGCCGCGCAGTACGCGCACCTCGCCCGGCGTGCCGTCGAGCGCCACGTAGGTTCCGTTCGCGCTGCGATCGGTGAACTTGAAGCGCATCGTGTCCACCTCCACCACCGCGTGGCTGCGGCTGGCATAGTCGTCCGCGACCACGATATCGTTGCCTGCGTCGCGACCGAAGGACAGGCGCGGATTGAAGGCATTCAGCCGGTGCATCGCAGCGCCGAAAAGGAACTGCAGGGCGCCTTCGTCGGCGGGAAGTACGCCGACCGCGGTCGAGTTCACGTTGGTGACGCCGGCGCGGTCGGGCTGCCAGACGACCTCATGCACCAGGGATTCGCGGTCGTCGCCCTTCAGGCGTGCGGCGTAGGCGGCACGCGCGGTGGCGCGGATCGGGGGCGACAGCTGCTCCACCGCCGCCTGCGTAGCGAGGATCTGGTTGGCGCGTGCGATGGCGGCCAGGTAGGCGGCGACATTGACCACGGTGCCGAAGACGTCTGCGCCCTCGACGATCACCGATCCCCAGCTGATGCCCGAATGCACGCGCAGCGGCTGCTCCGGAGCGCGCACCGCAGCCATGCCCGCGTGGAGCGCGCCCATCGCCAGCACGGCCCGGTCGGCGTCCGGAAAGGCGCACATGACGCCGTCGCCCAGGGTCTTGACGATGCGTCCCTGGTGCTGCGGCAGCACCGCCGCCACCCTGCCGTAGAACACCTGCGTCAGGTCGCGCGCCGCGGCGTCGCCGAGCTCGCGGAATATGCGGGTGCTTTCCGCGAGATCGGCAAAGACGATGGCGTAGTCGCGGGTTTCTTTCAAGGTGGACTCGGCGCGGCAGCCGGCATCATACAGGCGGCGCGCGAGTCGCTCTGTGAACGGATACGCATATAATTACCCCCCTCATGGGCAAGCTCGAGCCGCTTCGAGCACGTACGGCCGCCGAGCGCCAGGCGCGCGTCGATCTGGCAGCGGCTTTCCGCCTCGCCGTTCGCATGACCTGCACAAGCGCAGGGCCGCGTGCGTTCGGCGCGCCCACCTGCCGTACGCCACGAGGCTGACGATGCTTGAGCCAGGGCGCCTCGAGATGATGGAGCGGAACGCGCTCCAGCGTCTCCTCGACCGCGAAGAGCCCGAGTACGCGCGTTGACGCTAGCGTGCGCGACGCTGCGCCGGGCGATCTGCCGGCGGTGCAGGCCATCTACGCACAGCACGTGCTGCGCGGGCTCGCCTCCTTCGAGGAGGTCCCGCCCGACCTCGAGGAAATGCGCCGGCGCCATGCGGACGTGACCGGCCGCGGCTTGCCCTACCTGGTCGCGGCGCGCCAGGGCGAGGTGCTCGGCTTTGGTTACTGCGCGCCGTACCGCGCGCGCTCCGCCTACCGCTACGCGCTCGAAGACTCGGTCTATATCAGGGAAGGCAGCGCCGGCCAGGGCCTGGGCTCGAGAATCCTCGCCGAGCTCATCGCGCGGTGCGAGCGGCTCGGCTACCGCCAGGTCATCGCAGTGATTGGCGACAGCGCCAACGCCGCCTCCATTGCGCTGCACGCCCGGTTCGGGTTCCTGCGTGTCGGCACGCTGCGCTCCACCGGGTACAAGTTCGGCCGCTGGGTGGACAGCGTGCTCATGCAGAGGCCGCTCGGCCCCGGGGACGGCACGCCGCCCGCTACTTGAATAGCAGCGCGATGCCGCTGCCGGCGAGGAGCACTGCCACCACGCGCTCGAACTTTGCCTGGTCGAGGCGCGCGTGCCAACGATCACCCACCACCATGGCCCCCACCATGACCGGCGCAAGGAGCGCGAGCGCCGCGATCGCACGCCGGTCGAAGAATCCCAAGGTGCCGTAACCGCCGGCTCGGACCAACCCGAGGCACAGCAGTACCGAGGACATGCTGGCGCGAAAGCGGCGCTTGTCGAGCGCGAGCGCGCGCAGGTAGATGACGTAGAAGGGGCCCGCCATGCCGCCGAACAGCGTCGCTACCAGCCCTCCCGAGCCTCCGGCGACGGCGGCAAGTGCCGGCGCTGGCAGCCGCCACACCGGGCGGCGCGGCAGCAGGCCCCAGGAACCGTAAAGGATGATGAACAGCGCAAATGCCTTGACGAGCAGCGCCTGGTCGAGCGAGGCGAACAGCCACAATCCCAGTCCCAGCCCGACGGCCGACGGCAGCGCGAGGCCGCGCAGCGCGCGCCAGTCGACGAAGCGGAATTCCTGCGCCGACTGCCCGAGCGAAGCGACGATGCCGAGCGTCGTGATCACCGGGATCACGACCGTGAGCGGCATGAACAGCGCGAGCAGCGGAATCGCCACCACGCCGGCCCCGAAGCCGGTCGCGCCGCGCAGCGTGTAGGCGGCGAACACCACCGCGACGCAGAAAGCGAGCGCCGGCGCCGAAGCCAGGCTCGTCAGCGCATCGATCAAGCGCCGGCCCGCGCAAGAACCCCGCCGTAGAACGCGCCGATGGCGCCGGCGCCGCCGACGCGGTTGCTAGGCACCGATGGTGACGACGACTTTGCCCTTGGCTTTGCGCGAGGCGAGCAGGTTCATGGCCTCGGCGGCCTTCTCCAGCGGATAGCGCGCTGAGACATGGGGCCTCAACCTGCCCTCCCGGTACCAGCGCGAAAGCTGGCGCGCGCTTTCGGCGAACACCTGCGGCTCGCGCCGCGTGAAGTCGCCCCAGAACACGCCCACCACCGACGCGCCCTTGAGCAACGGGAGGTTGAGCGGCAGCTTTGGGATGTCGCCGGCGGCGAACCCGATCACCAGGTGCCGGCCGCGCCAGGCGATGGAACGGAACGCGGGCTCGGTGTAAGGGCCGCCCACCGCGTCGTAGATCACGTCCACGCCCTTGCCTGCGGTGAGCGCCTTGATGCGCTCGCGCAGATCCTCGGTGGCGTAGTTGATGGTCTCGTCGGCGCCGTGCTCGCGGCACAATGCGAGCTTGTCGTCGCTCGAAGCGCAGGCGATGACGCGCGCGTCCATCGCTTTGCCGATTTCGAGCGCGGCGACGCCGACGCCGCCCGCCGCACCCAGCACCAGCAGGGATTCCCCTGCCTTGAGCTGCCCGCGGTCGCGCAGCGCATGGTCGGTGGTGCCGTAGGTGAGGACGAAGGACGCGGCCTCGTCATAGCTCATGCCCTCGGGCATGGGTAGCAGGCGCCCAGCATTGACATTCACCTCTTCGGCAAAGGCGCCGAAGGTGGTGTAGGCGATCACCTTGTCGCCCGGCTTGGCGTTCTTCACTCCGGCGCCGACCTCCTTGACGACGCCGGCGAGCTCGCTGCCCGGCGAAAAGGGCAGCGGCGGCCTGAATTGGTATTTTCCCTGGATGATGAGCACGTCCGGGAAGTTGACGCTCGCCGCCCGGACGCCGATCACCACCTCGTCCGCGCCCGGCCTGGGCGAGGGCACGTCCTCGAGCACCAGGGACTCGGGCGGACCGAACTGTTTGCAGAGCAGCGCTTTCAAGCGGACCTCCTTCAGCGGCTACGAGGAGCGCGCGGCGAGGCCGCCGTCAATGGTGACGATGCAGCCCGAGGTGTAGGCGGAACGCTCGGAGGCGAGGAACGCCGCCATCCAGGCGATTTCCTCCGGCGTGGCCGGCCGGCCAAAGGACATGCCGGCGAAGAGCTCGGCATAGCGCTCCGGGTCGCCGAACTTCGCCTCCGCACGCTGGCGCAACAGGCTCTTCAATCGGTCGGTGGCCACCGGCCCCGGATTGATGCCGACGACACGGATGCCGTCGGCGTGCGAAGCGCCGCCGAGCGTCCGGGTAAAGGCCATGAGGCCGGCGTTGGCCGTGCTGCCGGCGATGTAGCTCGCGTCCAGCCTCTCGCCGGCGTTGCCCAGGATATTGACGATCACGCCGGACTTGCGGGACTTCATGCGCGCGTACACCTGGCGCGTCAAGTTGATGTAGCCGAACACCTTCAAGTCCCAAGCGCGGCGCCAGGTCTCCTCGTCGACCGTGAGCAGATCGCCGCCCGGGATGGCGCCGGCGTTGTTGACCAGGATGTCGAGCCCGCCCGCCCACTCGGCCAGCTGCTCGGCGGCGCCGCGCTGCGACAGATCGGTGGCGCGAAACTTGTGCCGGCCCGCCGCGGGCGGGTTGCGCGCCGCGATCATCACCTCGCAGCCCTCGTCGGCGAGCGCGTTGGCGCAGGCCCAGCCGATGCCCTTCGAACCGCCCGTTACCAGCGCGCGTTTGCCCTTAAGATTCAGGTCCATCGCCACAGAGTCTACCAACATGCCCACGATTACGACCGACGACGGCGTGAAACTGCACTACGAGGAGGCGGGGCGGGGGACGCCCGTCGTCTTCGTGCACGAGTTCGCCGGCGACCTGCGCAGCTGGGAGCCGCAGTTCGCCCATTTCTCGCGCCGCTACCGCTGCATCGCCTACAACGCGCGCGGCTACCCGCCCTCGGACGTGCCGGAGGATTTCGAGCGCTACTCGCAGGACCGGGCGCGCGACGACGTGCGCGCCGTGATGGACGCCCTGAAGATCGACAAGGCCTACGTGGTCGGCCTGTCGATGGGCGGGTTCGCGTCGCTGCACTTCGGCATCAAGTACAGCGCGCGCGCGCTGGGGATCGTGGTCGGCGGCTGCGGCTACGGCTCGGTCAAGGCAACGCGCGATGCGTTCCAGGAGGACTCGCGCGCCAACGCGCGGCAGATGATGTCCGAGGGGATGGAGAGGTTCGCCGCAACGTATGGCCATCGTCCCACCCGTATGCAGCTCAAGGCGAAGGACCCGAGGGGATTCGACCTGTTCATCCGGTACTTGGAGGAGCACTCCGCGCTCGGCTCGGCGAATACCATGCTCGGCTACCAGGCGCGGCGGCCGTCGCTGTACGACCTGGTCGACGAGATGAAGGCGATTACCGCGCCCACGCTGATCATGACGGGGGACGAGGACGACGGGGCGCTGGAGCCGAGCGTGCTCATGAAGCGCACGATCCCGCACGCGGGGCTGGTGGTGCTGCCGCGCACCGGCCATATTCTCAACCTCGAGGACCCGGCGCTTTACAACCGCATCGTCGAGGATTTCTTCCACCAGGTTGAAAGCGGGCGCTGGGCATGAGCGCGGGAAGGCTCGTCGTCGAAAAGCGCGGCGCCGTGGGCTGGATCGTGTTCGACCAGCCGGCGAAAAAGAACGCCATCAACGACGCCATGTGGCGCGGCATTCCCGAAGCGATGGCGCGCTTCGATGCCGACGCGGACGTGCGCTGCGTCGCGTTCCGCGGCGCAGGCACCGAGGCGTTCGCGGCGGGGGCGGACATCTCGGAGTTCGAGAAGATCCGCGCGCATCGCGCCGCGGTCGGCGAATACGACGGGCTGCTCGATCGCGTGCTGCTCTCGATCCAGGGCTCGCTCAAGCCCTCGGTGGCGCTGATCCACGGCTTTTGCATGGGCGGCGGGCTCGAGGTGGCGCTCGCCTGCGACCTGCGCTATTGCGGCGCTTCGGCGCAGTTTGGGATTCCCGCCGCCAAGCTCGGCCTCGCCTACAACGTCGAAGGCCACAAGCGCCTGCTGGAGACGGTGGGACACGCCCGTGCGCGGGAGATCATGTTTCTCGGCCGGCGCTACCCCGCCGCCGAGGCGCTGGCGATGGGGCTGGTGCACCGCGTGCTGCCGGATGCGGAGCTCGAGGGGCACGTCGACGGCGTGATCGCGACGCTCATCGCGAACGCGCCGCTCAGCATCGCCAACTCCAAGACCATTCTCGAGGAGTACGCGAAGTCCGTCGGCTTGGCGGATCACCAGCGCATGCAGGAGGCGATGGATCGCTGCACGAAGAGCGCGGATTACGAGGAGGGGCGACGCGCCTTCATGGAGAAGCGCAAGCCCGCATTCAAGGGGCGCTGAGATGAAGATCGAGTCGATCCGCACGCGCGCCGTCGCGGCGCCGATGAAGCGGCCGCTCGCCACCAGCACCGGCGCGCTGACGGCCTCGTCGCTCCTGCTTCTCGATCTGCAGACCGATGCTGGCCCGGTCGGGCGCTCGTACCTTTTCGGCATCGGCGCGCACAACCTGAAGCCGATCGCGGCACTGGTCGAGGCGATGGCCGAGATGCTGAAGGGCGACGCGGTCGCGCCCGTCGACATCGAGAAGAAGCTGCGCCAGCGCTACACGCTGCTCGGCGTGCACAACATCGTGCTGTTCGCCATGTCGGGCATCGACATGGCGGCTTGGGACGCGCTCGGTCAGGCGCAGGGGCTGCCGCTGGTGCGCATGCTGGGCGGCACGCCGCGGCCCATCCCCGCGTACAACTCCAAGGGCCTCGGCATCATGCCGCTCGAGCCGCTTGCCAAGGAGGCCGTCGAGCTGGTCAAGGAGGGTTTCGCCGCGGTGAAGCTGCGCCTGGGGCGCCCGCATGCCGCGGACGATCTCGCCGCGCTGCGTGCGGTGAAAAAGGCGATCGGCACCGACATCACGCTGATGGTCGACTTCAACCAGGGCCTGACCGTCGCCGAAGCGGTGAAGCGCGGGCGCATGATCGATGACGAAGGCGGCGTGACTTGGATCGAGGAGCCGGTACGCGCCGACGATTTCGCCGGCAACGCGCGCATCGCGCGCGAGGTGGCCACCCCGATCCAGATCGGCGAGAACTTCATGGGCCCGGAGCAGATGGCGCAGGCGCTCGCCGCCGGGGCCTGCGACTACGTCATGCCTGACGCGCAGCGCATCGGCGGCGTCACCGGCTGGATGCGCGCGGCGGCACTCGCGCAGGCGGCCGGCATGGAGATGTCGAGCCACCTGTTCCCGGAAGCGAGCTGCCACCTGCTGGCGGTGACGCCGACCTGCCACTGGCTCGAGTACGTGGACTGGGCCGACGCGATCCTCGAGGACCCGGTGCAGGTGAAGAACGGCCATGCGCTGATCCCGGAGCGCCCGGGCCTGGGCATGCGCTGGGACGAAAAGGCGGTAACGAAGTACCAGCTCTGATGTTCACGCGACACTTTGCGCACTGGCCGCCAGGCGTGCCGAAGACGCTTGCGGTGCCGCGCACCAGCCTGTTCTTCAACCTCGAGGTGAGTGCGCGGCGCTATCCCGCCAAGGCAGCGCTGCACTACTACGGCACCGACGTGTCCTACGCGGAGCTGCTGCGCTCGGCCGAGGCGCTGGCCGGGTTCCTGCAGCAGCGCTGCGGCGTGCAGCGCGGCGACCGGGTGCTGCTCTACGCCCAGAACTGCCCGCAATTCGTGATCGGCTACTACGCCATCCTGCGCGCGGACGCTGTCGTGGTGCCGGTCAACCCGATGAACAGGCACGACGAGCTCGCGTTCTACATCTCCGATTCCGACGCGACGGTGATTCTGAGCACCCAGGACCTGGCCGCCGAGATCGAGCCGCACCTGGGCCAGGGGCTCAGGCACTGCGTGCTGGGGGCGTACTCGGACTACCTGCGCGAGCCGACCGACCTCGGCGTGCCGGAGGCGGTGCGCGCGCCGCGCAGCGCCGCGGCCACATGGGTCGAGGCGCTCGCGGCCGGCTACGCGCCCGGCCCGCACACCGCCGGCCCGGATGATCTCGCGGTGCTGCCCTATACCTCCGGCACCACGGGACACCCCAAGGGTGCGATGCTTCTGCACTCGAACCTCCTCGCCACCAGCACTGGCGCCTGTGCCTGGATCCAGTCCTCGAGCGAGGCGGTGGTGCTGGGCGTGCTGCCGATGTTTCACCTCACCGGCATGCAGGCCAACATGAACGTGCCAATCCAGCTCGGCGCCACCTCGGTGCTGATGACGCGCTGGGACCGCAGCGTGGCGGCGGAATTGATCCAACGCCGTCGCGTCACGAGCGTCACCGGCATCACCACCATGATGGTGGATTTCCTCGCCAACCCGGAGCTCGGAAGGTACGACCTGTCGTCGCTGGTGCGCGTCGGCGGCGGCGGCGCGGCGATGCCCGAGGCGGTGGCGGCAAAGCTGCAGGAGCGCATCGGGTTGCCCTTCATCGAGGGCTACGGCCTCACCGAGACCGCGGCCCCGTCGCACGCCAATCCGCCGCACCGCCCGAAGCGTCAGTGCGCCGGGATCCCGTACTTCGACACGGATTCGCGGGTCATCGATCCGGTGAGCTTGAGGGAGCTCGGGCCGAAGGAGGTCGGCGAGATCGTCACGCATGGGCCGCAGGTGTTCCAGGGCTACTGGAAGCAGCCGAAGGCCACGGCCGACGCCTTCATCGAGCACGATGGCAAGAAGTTCTTTCGCACCGGCGACCTCGGCTATTACGACGAGGACGGCTACTTCTTCATCACCGATCGGCTGAAGCGCATGATCAACGCCTCGGGCTTCAAGGTCTGGCCGGCGGAAGTCGAGGCGATGCTGTACGCGCATCCCGACATTCAGGAGGCGTGCGTCATCGGCACGCGGGATGCGCATCGCGGCGAGACGGTGAAAGCGATCGTGGTGCTCAAGCCCGCCGCGCGCGGCAAGTTGCGGCCCGAGGACATCTCGGACTGGGCCAAGGCGCACATGGCGGCGTTCAAGTACCCGCGCGTGGTGGAATTCGTCGAGCAGCTGCCGAAAACCGGCACCGGCAAGATATTCTGGAGAAGACTGCAGGAAGAGGAGAACAAGCGATGCGGTGCGGGTTAGCTCTTCTGCTGCTGACGGCACTGCCGGCCTGGGCCCAGGTCACGGCCGAGCAGCCCTGGAGCCGTGCCACGCCGCCAGGGGCGAATGTCGGCGTCGGCTTCCTGCGGCTGAAGAATGCCGGCGCCGCGGCGGAGCGCGTGGTCGGGGCGTCCTCGCCCGTGGCGGGGCGCGTGGAGATGCACGTCACGACGCGCGAGGGCGACGTCATGAAGATGCGCCAGGTGCAATCCTTCGAGATCCCGGCGGGCGGCAGCTTCGAGCTCAGGCCGGGCGGCGCGCACCTGATGCTCATGGGCTTGCAGCGGCCGCTCGCGCAGGGCGAGCGCGTACCGCTCACGCTGAAGCTCGAGAACGGCGGCACGCTGCAGGTCGAGCTTGCCGTCGAGCCGCTGGGCGCACGCCAGCCGGCGCACCGGCAGTAAGAGAGCAGCCGGCCGAGCTATCGATACTCCCCGATGGGCTCAACTCGGGAAGAGGTCATGGTTGCGACTCGCGTCTTTCAGCGCTGCGCCTACGCGCTTTCGTAAAGCCTCGTCATCACGAACTCGCGATGCCCGAGCGCTTCGGCCGCGGTCAGGCGTCCGTTGGCGGTGCGGAACATGCACTCGAGCAGCTTGTCGCCCGCCTGGTCCGGGGTCAGCTCCTTCCTCAGCAGCCCCGAGACGTCGACGTCAATGTGCTCGCTCATCGTGCGCACAGTGCGCGGATTCGCCGAGAGCTTGATCACCGGCAGGATCGGGTTGCCGATGACGTTGCCCTGGCCCGTCGGGAACAGGTGCACCGTGAAGCCCGCCGCCGCGCAAAGCGTCACCATCTCGGCCGCCGCCGACGAGGAATCCATGAACCACAGGCCCGGCCCGGTGGGCATCTCGGCCTTGTCGAGCACGCCGTCCACCTTGCACAGGCGGCCGATCTTCTGGATGTTGCCCAGGGCCTTTTCCTCGATGGTGGTCAGGCCGCCGGCAATGTTGCCCTTGGTCGGCTGCGAGTCCGACAGGTCGCTCGTCTTGTGGCGCTCGATCACTTCCTGGTAGCGGTCGAACACCGTCTGGAATTTCGTCCTCACTGCGTCATTCCGGCAGCGCGCGGCCACCAGGTGCTCGCCGCCCGTCAGCTCCGTGGTTTCCCCGAACACCATCGTGACGCCGCGCGGGTAGAGCTTATCGAAGGCGTTGCCCACCGTCGGGTTCGCCCCGCAGCCCGAGGTGGTGTCCGATTCGCCGCACTTGGTGGAGACCCACAGGTCCTTCAGCGGGCGCTCCTCGCGCCGTAGCTCCGAGGCCCATTGCACGTACTCCTTGGCGGCCTTCGATGCACGCATGATCGTGTCGTGGTCGCCGTGCTGCTCGATGCCGAAGTACGACACGGGCTTGCCGGTCGCGGCGATGCCGTCGGCGACCTTCTTCGCCCAGCCGTCTTCGATGCAGATCACCACCACCGCGGCGACGTTGGGGTTGGAGCCGGCGCCAATCAGCGTTCGAAAGTGCAGCTCGAGGTCGGCGCCGAACTGCAGCCGGCCGTAGGGATGGGGGATCGCCAGCGTGCCCTTCACGTTGTTCTCCACGGCCTGCGCCGCCGCGTTGGACAGGTCGTCCACCGGCAGGATGAGGACGTGGTTGCGCACGCCGATGCGCTGATTCTCGCGCCTGTAGCCCCAGAAGCTCGCTTTGGAAAGGTCCATGGTCACCACCGCTTGGTCTTCATGTCTACATTTTAGCTCTGGCGATCAGAGCGGGGTCCCGGCGACCGGCGCCGGCTCTAGAACAGCAGCCGGCCGACGCCCCAGGCGATCGCCGCAATGAAGGCCGAGCAGGGGATCGTCAGGATCCAGGCCCAGACGATGTTGCCCGCCACGCCCCAGCGCACCGCCGATACCCGGTTCGCCGAGCCCACGCCGACGATCGAGCCCGTGATGGTGTGCGTGGTGGAGACCGGGATGCCCAGGCTGGTGGCGACGAACAGCATCATCGCGCCGCCGGTCTCGGCGCAGAAGCCGCCCACCGGCTTGAGCTTGGTGATGCGCTGACCCATGGTCTTGACGATACGCCAGCCGCCGAAGGCGGTGCCCGCGGCGATCGTCACGTAGCAGGCGATCACCACCCAGACGGGCGGCGAATCGGCACCGCTCAGTCCGGCGGCGATCAGCAGCATCCAGATGATGCCGATGGTCTTTTGCGCGTCGTTGCCGCCGTGCCCCAGGCTGTAGAGCGAGGCCGACACGAGCTGCAGGCGCCGGAACCAGCGATCCACGCGCGAGGGCGAACTTCGCACGAACAGCCACGCGACGAGAAGCATGAGCAGTGCGCCGAGGACGAAGCCCATCAGCGGCGCGATGAGGATGAACGCCACGGTCTTGAGTATGCCCGCCGGCAGCAGCGACACGGTGCCCGCCTTGGCGACCGCGGCGCCCACCAGGCCGCCGATCAGCGCGTGCGAGGACGACGAGGGGATGCCGTACCACCACGTGATCAGGTTCCAGCTGATCGCGCCGATCAGGGCGCCGAACACCAGGTAGTGATCGACCACGCCCTGGTCGACGATGCCCTTGCCCACGGTGGTCGCGACCTTGAGCTGGAACACGAACAGGGCGAGGAAGTTGAAGGCGGCGGCGAGCATCACCGCCTGGTAGGGCTTGAGCACGCGCGTCGAAACCACGGTGGCGATCGAGTTGGCGGCGTCGTGGAAGCCGTTCATGAAGTCGAACACCAGCGCCACCAGCACCAGCGCGATGACGACGCCGAGCGCGATTTGCACGGGGGCGAGCGAGTCCATGGCGTGGCTCAGGAGTTCTCGAGGACGATGCCCTCGACGATATTGGCGACGTCCTCGCAGCGGTCGGTGATCGACTCGAGCAGGTCGTAGATGACCCGCATCTTGATCACCTGCTTCAGGTCGTTCTCCTCGCGGAACAGCTTCGAGAGCGCCGAGCGCAGCACCCGGTCGGCGTCCGACTCGAGCCGGTCGATCTCCTCGCAGATCTTGAAGATCGCCTCGGTGCGCTTGACGTTGGTGAGCAGCTTGACGACCGACCCGACCCGCTCGCAGCTCATCTGGCAGATGCCGGCGAGCTGCTTGGCCTCCGGCGTGATGCGCCGCAGGTCGTACAGGCTGACCGACTCGGCGACGTCCTGGATCAGGTCCAGGATGTCGTCCATGCGCGTGATCAGCTGGTGGATATGCTCGCGGTCGAACGGCGTGATGAACGTCCGGTGCAGCATCGCGATCGTCTCGTGGGTGATCTTGTCGGCGGCGCGCTCGGCCGTGTCGATGCGCTGCGTGTAGCCCTCGAGGTCGTTGAAGTTCTCCATCATGCCCGCGAGCTCGCGGCTGCCCTCGACGATGCGCTCGGCGTGCGCATTGAAATGATCGAAGAAGCGCCCCTCGCGAGGCATTAGACGTGACAGCATGTCTCCTCCCTTGGCGAACCCGCGGGCGCGCCCGTCAGTCGCGAAAACCCAGGCCGAGCGATCTCAGCGTCTCGATCTGCGGCCCGTCGAAGCCCCACTCGGCGAGCGCTTCGCGCCCGCCCTCGCCGCGCTCGGGCGGCGCGCGGCGTACCGTGGCGCGCGTGCGCGAGAAGCGCGGTGCGGGCGCCGGCTGCTCGACCTTGGCGAGCTCGATGAAGCTTCCGCGCGCCACGTTGTGCGGGTGGCGCTTGGCCTCGCTGAAGCTGAGCACCGGCGCGAAGCACGCATCCGAGCCCTCGAAAGCCTGTGCCCACTCATCGCGCGTCTTCGCGGCGATCGCCCGGGCGAAGCGCTCGCGCAGCTCGGGCCAGCGCTCGCGCTCGTGCTGGCCGGGCAGCGTCTGCCCGGAAAGGCCGAGCCGCTCGATCAGCTCCTCGTAGAAGCGCGCCTCGATGGCGCCGATCGCGACGTACTTGCCGTCCCGGGTCGGGTACACGTCGTACCAGGGCGCGCCGCCGTCGAGGAAGTTCTCGCCGCGCGCCTCGCTCCAGCGCTTCGCGGCGAGCATTCCGGAAAACATCGCCGCCAGCAGCGAAGCGCCCTCGACCATCGCCGCGTCGACCACCTGGCCCTTCCCGGAGCGGCCCGCTTCGACCAGCGCGCAGGCGACGCCGAAGCCGAGCAGCATGCCGCCGCCGCCGAAGTCGCCGACCAGGTTGAGCGGCGGCACCGGGGCGTCGCCCTTGCGGCCGAAGGCGTTCAGCACGCCGGCGAGCGCGATGTAATTGATGTCGTGTCCGGCGCGCGGCGCGAGCGGGCCGTCCTGGCCCCAGCCGGTCATGCGCCCGTAGACGAGCTTCGGGTTGCGCTTGAGGGCCGCCTGCGGCCCTAGGCCGAGGCGCTCCATGACGCCGGGGCGAAAGCCTTCGATCAGCGCATCGGCGCGCGCGACGAGCTCGAGCGCCGCCTCGGCACCCTTGGGCGACTTGAGATCGAGCGTCACCGAGCGCCGGCCACGCATCATGACGTCGTTCCAGCGCTCGCGCTTGAGGCCGAGGTCGGCCTCGGCCGCGCGGTCGACGAGCAGCACGTCAGCGCCCATGTCGGCGAGGAGCATCCCCGCGAACGGCCCCGGGCCGATGGCCTCGAACTCCAGGACCCTGATGCCGGCGAGCGGTCCCGGCACGGGGCGCTCAGTGAATTCCGAGGGCGGCTTCGATGTTGCGCACCATCGCCACCAGCCGCGGCCCGATATCCTCCTCGAGCTGGCCCTTCTTCAGCAGAAACGCCGGCACCGCGCAGTTGAACGCGACCACCTCGCCGTCCACCGTGCGCCGCATCGGCACGCCGACCGCGTGCACATCGCGCAGCAGCTCGCCGATGGAGACGCAGAAGCCGCGGCTGCGGATGTCCTCCATCGCCTTGTCGATCTGCGGCCGGTTCTTGCGATGCATCTCGGGCTCTTTCACTTTCATCTGGTTGAGCACTGCCTCGCGCTCGGGGGGCGTGCACGACGCGATGAAGGCCCGGCCGATCACCGATTGGGCGATGGGCACCGCAGTGCCGATGTCGGGCAGGATGGCGAAGCCGTTGCCGCTGCTGCGGCAGGACTCGACGTACACCATGCTCATGCGATCGCGGATGCCCATGGAGACGGCGCCGCTGCAGTATTCGGCCAGATCCTTCATGAACGGACGGGCCACCTGGCGCACGCTCATCGAGGCGAGCAGCGGGTAGCCGATCGACAGCACTGCCGAGCCGAGCTGGTATTTGCCGAGGCGCATGTTGTGGCGCAGGTAGCCAAGCTTGGTGAGCGTATAGGTCAGACGCGATACCGTGGGCTTGGGCAGGCCGGTGCGCACGGAGATTTCCTTGTTGCCGAGCATCGGCTCGAGCGGCGTAAAGCAGCGCAGGACCTCGAGACCGCGCGCCAGCGTCGTGGCAAACTGCCGGTCGCCCTCGTGCTCGTAGCTGTAGTGGCCCGCGGCGGGGGAAAGCGGTGCGTCGGGCTCGAGTGCGCCCATGGTGTCTCCTCTTGTTGTCGTCGTTGCGGCGGGGGCCGCAAACTGTGTGCTGTTTCGATATTCGA
Source organism: Burkholderiales bacterium (assembly GCA_035459025.1). Classification (GTDB taxonomy): domain Bacteria; phylum Pseudomonadota; class Gammaproteobacteria; order Burkholderiales; family SG8-39; genus JAABQT01. The sequence goes on from DATHYT010000043.1 coordinate 26,272, forward strand.
CCCGTTGGCCGATCACTGTCAATTTAGTCATATCATATTTCGCATAGCGGAATTCTGAAACAAATCATGGATCAATCCGCCTTCGATCTGAGCGGCAAGGTGGCGCTGGTCACCGGCTCCACGCGCGGGATCGGCAAGTCGATTGCCGAGGAAATGGCGCGTGCCGGCGCGAAAGTGGTGGTGTCCAGCCGCAAGGCCGAGGCCTGCGAGCAGGTACGGGCCGAGTTCGAGAAGCGGGGCTACGAGGTGCTGGCGCGGCCCTGCAACGTATCGCGCAAGGACGAGCTGCAGGCGCTGGTGGACGCGGCGCTCAAACGCTGGGGACGGATCGACGTCGCCGTCTCAAACGCGGCGAGCAATCCGTATTACGGCCCGCTCGCCGGCATCCCCGACGAGGCGCTCGACAAGATCTTCCACAACAACGTGAAGAGCGTGCTGTGGCTCGCCGCCCTGACGCTGCCCGGCATGGCGGAGCGCGGCGGCGGCAGCTTCATCAGCGTGGGCTCGATCGGCGGCATCGTCGCCAGTACCGTGATCGGCGCCTACGGCATGTCCAAGGCGGCCGACCACATGCTGGTGAAGAACCTGGCGGCCGAATGGGGACCGAAGAACGTGCGCGTCAATGCCATCGCCCCGGGCCTGATCAAGACCGACTTCGCCAAGGCGTTGTGGGAGGACGAAAAGCGCCGCAAGGAGCGCGAGGCGGCCACGCCGCTGCGGCGCCTCGGCGAGCCCAAGGACATCGGCGCCATCGCCGTGTTTCTCGCCTCGGAGGCGGCGGCGTTCATCACCGGGCAGACCATCGTCGCCGACGGCGGCGTGACGATCCTGTGACCCGATCGACGCTGCGCTCGGTTCTGGCCGCCGGCGAATTCGTCGTCGCGCCGGGCGTATTCGAGATGCTTTCCGCGCGCATCGCCGACCGCCTGGGCTTCAAGGCGCTCTACATGACCGGCTACGGCATATCGGCGTCGCATCTGGGCCTGGCGGATGCGGGCCTGGTCACTTATCGCGACATGGTGGAGCGCGCGCGCACCATTGCGCAGGGCACGGCGACGCCCCTGATCGCGGACGCCGACACGGGCTTCGGCGGCCTGCTGAATGTGCGCGAAACCGTGCGCGGCTACGAAGCGGCCGGCGTGCAGGCGATCCAGATCGAAGACCAGGCGATTCCAAAGAAGTGCGGGCACACGCCCAACCGGCGCGTGGTGCCGCTCGCCGACGCGGTCAAGCGCATCGAGGTGGCGGTGGCCGCGCGCAAGAGCAGCGACTTCCTCATCGTGGCGCGCACCGATGCGCGCACCGGCCTCGGCCTGGACGAGGCGATCCGGCGCGCGCGCGCGTTCGCGCGAGCGGGCGCCGACATCCTGTTCGTCGAGGCGCCGGAATCGGAGGCGGAGTTCGCGCGCGTCGGCGCCGAACTTGCCGGCGAAGCGAAGCTGCTCGCCAACATGGTGCCGACGGGCCGCTCGCCGATGCTCTCCGCGGACAAGCTGCGGAAGTTCGGCTTCTCCATCGCCATCTACCCGAGCGCCGGCATGAGCGCTGCGTGCGCGGCGCTGGAGGGCGCCTATGCTCACCTGCTCGCGCGCGGCTCGCTCGAGGGCTCCCCCGTGGCCGCCTACGACATGCAGCGGATGCACGAGTTGGTCGGCTTCGCCGATATCTGGGAATTCGAGCGGCGCCACGTCGAGCCGCAGGACTGACGCGGTGGCAGGGCGCACCCTCTTCGACAAGCTCTGGGACGAGCACGTCGTCGAGGATCTGGGTGACGGCGTGCAGCTGCTGCACGTCGACCGGCATCTGCTCAACGAGCTCTCGGGCCATCGCGGCCAGCTGGAAATCGCGAAGCGCGGCCTGTCGATGCGCAATCCCGAGCTCTCGATCGCCACGCTCGATCACGTCGTGTCCACGGCGCCGGGGCGCCGCGGCGGCGACGCGCCCTGGGCCGAGCGCATGATCGAGGTCTTTCGCGCCGAGACCCGCCGCGCCGGCGTGCCGCTGCACGACTTCGGCGACGACGGCCAGGGCATCGTCCACGTCGTCGGCCCGGAGCTCGGCTTCACGCTGCCGGGGGCGCTCCTCGTGTGCGGCGACAGCCACACCTGCACCCACGGCGCCCTCGGCGCGCTCGCCTGGGGCATCGGTACGAGCGAGCTCGCGCACGTGCTCGCTACGCAGACGATCGTGCAGCAAAAGCCGAAGTCGATGCGCGTGCGCTTTGAAGGCGCGCTCGCGCGCGGCGTCGGCGCGAAGGACATGATCCTCGCCCTGATCGGCAGGATCGGCACTGCGGGCGGCGTGGGCTACGCCGTGGAGTACGCGGGCGCGGCGATCCGCGCGCTCGAGGTCGAAGGGCGCATGACGGTGTGCAACCTCTCCATCGAGCTCGGCGCCAAGATCGGCATGGTCGCGCCCGACGAAAGGACCTACGCCTATCTCGAAGGGCGCCGCTATGCGCCCAGGAACGGGCTCTGGCGCGAGGCGCTCCGGCACTGGCGCACGCTGCCGAGCGACGAGGAGGCGACGTTCGACCTCGAGCACGAGCTCGACTGCGCGGCGCTCGCGCCGCAGATTACCTGGGGCACCAGCCCCGAGGACGTGATCGCGGTGGACGGCGTCGTCCCAGACGCCAAGCCTGCGGCACTGGAGTACATGGGCCTGGCGGCGGGCCGGCCGATCGCCGGTACGCGGGTCGACCGTGTGTTCATCGGCTCGTGCACCAACGCGCGCCTGCCGGACCTGCGGCTGGCCGCCGACCTGGTGCGCGGCCGCAAGGCGGCCCCGCATGTGAAGGCCTGGGTCGTGCCGGGCTCGCAGCGCGTGAAGCGCGAGGCCGAAGCCGAAGGGCTGCACGAGGTCTTTGGCGCTGCCGGCTTCGAGTGGCGCGATCCCGGCTGCTCGATGTGCGTGGGCGCAAACGGCGACCTGGTCGAGCCGCGGGCGCGCTGCGTCTCGACCTCCAACCGCAATTTCGTCGGCCGGCAGGGGCCGCAGGCCCGCACCCACCTCGCGAGCCCGGCGACTGCCGCGGCCTGCGCCATTGCCGGCGAAATCGCCGACGCGCGGTGCTTGTCATGACGCGCTTCACGACGCTGACCGCGCTCGCGGCGCCTTTCCCGCAGAAGAACGTCGACACCGACACCATCATCCGCATCGAGCGCTGCACCGGCACGCCGAAGGCCGAGCTCGGCAAGTACGCGTTCGAGATGGCCCGCTATCTGCCCGATGGCAGCGACAATCCGGACTTCGTGCTCAACCAGCCGCGCTACCGCGGCGCGCGCATCCTGGTCTGCGGCGAATTCTTCGGCACCGGCAGCTCGCGCGAGATGGCGGTGTGGGCGCTCGCCGGCCTGGGCATGCGCTGCCTGATCGCGCCGTCATTCGGCGAGATCTTCCGCGGCAACTGCTTCCAGAACGGCGTGCTGCCGATCGCCCTGCCGGCCGCGGCGGTCGACGCGCTGATGCGCCGTGCCGAAGCGCCGGGCGCGGCGCCGTTCACCGTGGATCTGGAGCGCCAGACGGTGAACGGGGAGTACCGCTTCGAGGTCGACGCGCGGCGCAAGAAGATGCTCCTCGAAGGGCTGGACGAGATCGCGCTGACGCTTTGTCTCGAGCCTCGAATCGCCGCCTACCAGGCCGCCGACCGCGTGCGGCGGCCGTGGATCTACGACTTCACGCGCTCCTGACGAACTCGGCGCAGCGCTCGCCGATCATGATCGCGGGCGCGTTGGCATTGCCGCCGATCAGCGTCGGCATGATCGAGGCGTCGGCCACGCGCAAATTCTCGATGCCGCGCACGCGCAAATGCGCGTCCACGACGGCGTCCTCGCCCCGGCCCATGCGGCAGGTCCCGGCGGGGTGATAGACCGTGTCCGCGCGCTGCCGCACCAGATCGACCAGGGCCTCGCCCGTGATCCAGTCCTCGCCGAAGACGTTCCTGCCGCGGAACGGCGCGAGCGCGGGCTGGCGCAGGATCTGCAGCGTGAGCTCGACGCCGCGGGCGAGTTGCGCCGCGTCGCCCTTCTCAGAGAGGAACGCGGGGTCGATGAGCGGCGGCGCCAGCGGATCGGCCGAGCGCAGCGCGACGCGGCCGCGGCTCTTCGGGCGCAGCAGGCATACGTGGCAGGAAAAGCCGTAGCGCGGCGTCGTGTCGCGCCCGTGGTCGGCGACGAGGCCGATACAGAAGTGCAGCTGCAGGTCGGGGCGCTCGAGCCCCGGCGCGGTGCCGAGAAAGCCGCCGGCTTCCGCGACGTTGGAGGCGAGCAGGCCCCGGCCCTCGCGCCGGAAGGCGCCAATGCCTGCCGCGAGGTTCATCAGGCCGCGCGCTGTCAGGCCGATCAACCCGGGGGCCGAGGACAGGTAGCCGATCACGTAGTCGGGGTGGTCCTGGAGGTTCTCTCCCACCCCGGGCAGCTCGTGGCGCAGCGCGATGCCGTGGGGCTCGATGGCGTGGCGCGGCCCGATGCCCGAGAGCAGCAGCAGCTGCGGCGAGCCGAAGGCGCCGCAGGCGACGATGGTTTCGCGCCGGGCGTGCACGGTGCCGCGCGAGGTTTCCACGCCGCGGCAGGCCTTGCCCTCCAGCACCAGTCGCAGCGCATGGGTGCCGGTGCGCAGCACGAGGTTGCCGCGCGCCACAGCGGCGTCGACGAAGGCGCGCGCCGCGCTCCAGCGCCGCCCGTTGCGCTGCGTCACCTGGTACAGGCCCACGCCCCACTGCGTTGCGCCGTTGAAATCCGCGTTGCGTGCATGGCCGGCTTCGACGCCCGCCTCGACGAAGGCGAGCGACACCGGGTTGGGCGAGCGCAGGTCGGCCACGTTCAAGGGCCCGCCGGTCGCATGGAAGTCGTCGCTGCCGCGCTCGTTGTGCTCGGCGCGCAGGAACGCGGGCAGCACGTCGCGCCACCCCCAGCCCGGATTGCCCGCTGCGGCCCAGTCATCGTAGTCGCGCGGATGACCGCGCACGTAGATCATGGCGTTGATGGCGCTCGAGCCGCCGAGCGCCTTGCCGCGCGGCTGGTAGCCGCGCCGTCCGGCGAGCCCGGACTGGGGCTCCGTTTCAAACGCCCAGTTGTGCAGCCGCCGCGGCACCGTCAGGGCAAGCAGCGCCGGCGTATCGATGAGCAACGAACGTCCGGCGCCGCCCGCTTCGATCAGGCAGACGCGCGATGCGGGATCTTCAGCAAGCCGCGCGGCGAGCGCGCAGCCCGCGGAGCCGCCGCCGACGACGACGTAGTCGTACTCGTTCATGCGCAGTCAAACTAGGGGTATTCTTTCGCTCTGGCAAGAGGAGGCGCAGTCATGGACCTGAACTACTCCCAGGAAGAGCTCGCGTTCCGCGACCAGGTGCGCGGCTGGCTGAAGCAGAACCTGCCCGCCGACCTGCGCGACAAGATCGCCGCCTACGAGGAGTTGAGCCGCGACGACCTGCTGCGCTGGCACAAGATCCTCGCCGCGCAGGGCTGGGTGGCGCCGTCCTGGCCGAAGGAGTGGGGCGGCACCGGCTGGAGCGTGGTGCAGCGCTACATCTTCGAGGAGGAGTGCGGCTATGCGGGCACGCCGCCGCTCATCCCCTTCGGGCTGTCGATGTGCGGGCCCGTGCTGCTGAAATTCGGCACCGAGGAGCAGAAGAAGACGTTCCTGCCGCGCATCTACAACGGTGACGATTTCTGGTGCCAGGGCTACTCGGAGCCGGGCTCGGGCTCGGACCTCGCGTCGCTCAAGACCAAGGCGGCGAGAAGCGGCGAGCATTACGTCGTCAACGGCCAGAAGATCTGGACCACGCTCGGGCACTACGCGGACTGGATCTTCTGCCTGGTGCGCACCGATTCCAGCGCGGCCAAGCGCCAGGAAGGCATCTCGTTCCTGCTCATCGACATGAAGTCGCCCGGCATCACCGTGCGCCCGCTGATCCTGATGGACGGCGGCCACGAGGTGAACGAAGTGTTCTTCGAGGACGTGAAGGTGCCGGTTGCGAACCTGGTGCACAAGGAGGGCGAGGGCTGGACGGTCGCCAAGTACCTCCTCGGCCACGAGCGCATGAACACCGGCCGCATCGGCGCCTCCAAGCGCGAGCTGGCAAAGCTGAAGGAGTTCGCCGCACAGCAGAAAAAGGGCGGCCGGTCGCTGCTGGAAGACACGCGCTTTCGCGACAGGCTCTCGCGCCTGGAAGTGGAGCTGATGGCGCTCGAGATCACCAACCTGAGGTTCCTGGACCGCATGCGCCGCACCGGCCAGCCGCCGGGCGCGGACGTGTCGATGCTGAAGATCAAGGGCACCGAGATCCAGCAGGGGCTCACCGAGCTCATGATGCAGGCGGTCGGGCCGCTCGCGCAGCCGTTCAAGGCGGTGAACGGCGATGCGGATTTCGATGCGTTCACCGCGGCGATCGCGCCGCGCTACTGCAATTTCAGGAAGACGACGATCTACGCCGGGTCGAACGAGATCCAGCGCAACATCATCGCCAAGATGACCCTGGGGCTATAGCCATGAACTTCGACTACAACGAAGAGCAGCAGCTGCTCGCCGATTCGGTCCGGCGTTTCATCCAGAAGGACTACGAGTTCGAGGCGCGGCGCAAGATCGTCGATTCGGCGCAGGGCACCAGCGAGAAGGTCTGGGGCACGTTGGCCGAGATGGGGCTCACCGGAATCCCGTTCTCGCCCGACTACGGCGGCTTCGGCGGCGGCGCCATCGACCTGATGAGCGTGATGGAGGCCTTCGGCGAGGGGCTGGTGGTCGAGCCGTACCTCGCCACGCTCCTCGGCGCGCAGTGTGTGGCGCGCGCCGGCAGCGACGCGCAAAAGAAGGCGCTCCTGCCGCAGGTGGTGGAGGGCAAGCTCAAGATGGCGTTCGCTTTCAGCGAGAAGGGCGCGCGCTACGACCTTGCGCCCGCAGCGGTGACGGCGAGGAAGGCAGGCAGCGGCTGGACGCTGGAGGGCGAGAAAGCCGTCGTGCTCGGTGCGCCGGCGGCCGGAAAGATCGTGGTGTCGGCCAAGGCGCCGGCGGGCCCGAGCCTGTTCCTGGTCGACGCCAAGGGCGTGAAGCTCAAGCCCTACCGCACGCTCGACGCGATGCGCGCCGCGGACGTCGCGCTGTCCGGGGCGGCGGCGGAGCTGCTCGGCGCCGAAGGCAAGGCGCTCGCCGTGATCGAGGAGGTGATCGACTTCGGCACTGCGCTGGTGTGCGCCGAGGCGGTCGGGGCGATGAAGTTCGCCTGCGACACGACGCTCGAGTACCTGAAGACCAGAAAGCAGTTCGGCGTGCCGATCGGCACCTTCCAGGCACTGCAGCACCGCATGGTGGACATGTTCGTCGCCTACGAGCAAGCGAAGTCGATGGCCTGCCTCGCGTGCTCGAAGGTGGACGGCGCGGTTGACGCGAAGGAGCGCGCGCACGCGGTGTCGGCGGCGAAGATCAAGATCGCCGACACCGCGCGGCTCATCAGCCAGGAGGCGATCCAGCTGCACGGCGGGATGGGCATGAGCGAGGAGCTCAAGGTGAGCCACTCGTTCCGCCGGCTCACCATGGTGGCGCAGCAGTTCGGCGACGCCGACCATCACCTCGAGCGCTTCGCCGCGCAGGGCTAGGCGGCGGCGACTTCCGCGGGTGTCGAACGGCGCCTGGGGCTCACCATGGCAAGCCGAACCGTTGTCATTGCGGGCGCCACGGGGCTCGTAGGCAGGGAGATCCTGGCGGGGCTGCTGGCGGATCCTTCCGTTTCCGCCGTGCACAGCCTCGGGCGCCGGAAGCTCGGTGTTGAGCATCCCAAGCTGACTTCTCACGTCGTCGACTTTGGTGCGCTGCCTGCCTTGCCTGCTGCGGATGAGGTTTACTTGGCACTGGGGACTACGATCAAGGTCGCCGGGAGCCAGGCGGCTTTTCGCGCCGTGGATTACGACGCCAACCTCGCGGTGGCGAAGGCGGCGCTGGCCGCAGGCGTGACGAAGGTCGGGCTGGTGAGCTCGATGGGGGCGGATTCGAAGTCTGGAATTTTCTACAGCCGGGTGAAGGGCGAGCTCGAGGACGCGCTGTCGGAGATGCCGTTTGCGGGGCTAGTTATCGCACGGCCGTCGATGCTGCTCGGGAATCGGGAGGAGCTTGGGCAGCCTGTCAGGCGGGGCGAGGAGGTGGCGTCCGTTCTGGCGAAGATAGGAGGCTTCCTCATTCCGGCGAACTACAAGCCGATCGCGGCATCGGCCGTCGCAAAAGCATTGCTATCTCGTGTTCCGTCCGCCAGCGGTAAAGCGGTGCTGCTCTCCGGTTCTATGCGCTGACGTCACGTACGGCATCGCTCCTTAGTCAGCCTGCCTACGAGAACTCTGCTCGAACTCTGCTTTCCTGCCGCGCGTAGCGCGAAGTGAAAGGCGTAGGTCAACAACGCGCTTTTAGGTGCTACGCGTCCTCCACCTGAACGTAGACCGAACGAAGCCTCACGTGTACTCTGGGAAATTGTTCTATACCGACACGCACTGGAGGGGAATTTGAAGAAGTTCATGGGTTTACTGCTGGCGGTGTTCATACATGCTCTCTTCTTTCAAACAGCCTTAGCACAGGACGGGAAAACAGCTTTGGTGCCTTTACCCTCGGTCGAGGACTTCACGAGGGGTAATGATGGCTGGAGCTTCGGGCTGGGCCTGGGTGTTGAGTACGAATCTGCCTACGAAGGGTCGGATGAATTCGGCTTCGAAGTCGATCCTGCTGGCGCGGTTCAATGGCGCACAGGTGATGATATTTTCTACTGGGCGGGTGAGACGCTGGGGTGGCGTGGTCTTCGCTCCAAGACGTGGCTATTCGACGCCGCCGTAGCCTTCGACGAGGGTCGTGAAGAAAGTGATTCCGATGACGGTCGATTGAATGGACTCGGCGATACAGATGAGGGTGCTGAACTCGTGCTTCAGGCGCGTCGTGCTTTCGATGCCGATTGGCGTTATTGGCTGGATGGTCGAGTAGTAACCGGTGAAAACGGCAGTCTTGGTATCTTTGGGGTGGGGCGCCGCTTCGGCGACCAGAAGGACGGAACCGGTTCTGAAATTGCCATCGTTGTGGTTTATCACGATAGCGATCGTGCCAATACGGATTTTGGCATCAACGCAGCGCAGTCAGCTGCATCGGGACTGAATCAGACCCGTCTGAGTGGAGGATTCCGCTCGATTGGGTTCCACTACAACTATCGTGATTACATCAACAAGAACTGGCAGATATTCGGCGAGGTGCTCTATGAGCGTTATGGCAGCGACATTGAGGACAGCCCAATCGCACGCAACAACTATGAAGCCGAAGTGGGCGTCGGATTCATATACGTGTTCTAGACCGCCTAACGTGCCGCATGACCTGCCCGCAACGCGTGAGCGGAGCGAAGCAGGCGAGGGTCGGGGGTTCATGCGCCTGAAACTTCGCGCGTATCTGTGGGCGAGATAGCCAGCCTCGCAGTCACCCCCGCAGCAGAAACCTCGCCGTTTCCTCCGCGATCTCGTCGAGCGACTTGCGCCCGCCCGGACGGTACCACCGCGCGGTCCAGTTCAACACGCCAAACGTAAACAACCGCGCCAACTGCGCATCCCCGGGCATGACCCCCTGCGCCTGCAGCTCGTCGGTCACCTTCTGCCACAGCGCGTCATACCGATCCTTCAAAGCAATCACCCGCCGCCGATTCGCCGGCGTCAACGACCGCCAGTCGTAGAGCATCACCGGAATGAAGTCGTGCCCGTCGCCGCAGATGGTCTCCAGGTGCGTGCGCACGAGCTGGCGGAATTTGTCCGCAGGCGGAAGCTTGCGCAAGGCCACAGCTTCAAGATGGCGCAGACCCTCGGTCAGGCCCTGCTCCATCACCGCGACCAGCATCTCCTGCTTCGACTTGAAGTGGTAGAACGGGCTGCCGGAGTGCATGCCGGCGGCCTCGGAGATGTCGCGGATTGACGTGCCGTCGAAGCCCTTCTCGCGAAACAGGCGCGCGCACACCGCGAGCAGCTCCTCGCGCCGGTTGCCGTTCTGCGCCGGCCTTTTCTTCGCCTTCTTCACTTCGTCTTCAGCCGCGGCAGGTCGGCGCTCGCCTCGATCTCCATGCGCAGCAGCTGCGCCGCGACCGCCTTGCCGAGATTGTCCATTGCACGGCGAGCGCCGGGTTGGCCTTCAGCGCCGGCACCGAGCCGTAGGTCATGGTGACCGGGCATTGCGTGCCGTTCTCGACCTCGGAATACAGCAGGTAGGCGGCGGCGCGCTCGACGTGCGCGCCGGGGCCGCGTTCGAGTCCATCAGGTTGTAGTCCTCGAGCGGCGCGCTCTGGTTGAGCACTTCGTGCGTGGCGGACATGCGCGATCGAGTCTAGACGCGCGCCCCTTGAAAAGAAATTGCTTGGTAGCCGCGCACGGTAGAATCCCGCGCCGGAGGAGGTGCCGCATCGTCCAGTTCCTGCAGTTGCTGCTCGCGCGCGTCGCGCAGGGTTGCGTCTACGCGCTCATCGCGCTCGGCACGATCATCCGCGAAACCCTCGGCGCCGTCGGCACGGCGAGGAAGCTCGGCTGGGGCGTGGACTTCGTGGGCTCGTCGGCCGCCTACAACGACCTCATCCACAAGCTGGACAAGCCGGCGGCCAACGGCCAACGGCTTCTATGCCACCAACACCGTGAACAACCCCTATCTCGACGATGCCTCGAAGAACGTGCGCGAGTGGGCGCCGCGCGACATGTTCGGCGCGGACGCGATGAGCTTCACCCAGACCAAGCACCTGGGCTCGAACCGGGCGCGGCTGTCGCAGATCATCAACGGCAAGTGGACGCCGGTCACCGACCACATCACCGAGTAGGGGGGGTGTTCTGACGCGCACCGCGTCCTGGCCGCGGGCGGCCGCGGCGCGCATCCGCACGCTGTGGGTCCTGAAGATGCTGTCCACGGCGGGCGGCATCGGCGTGTTCTTCTACGCGTACTTCTGGGCCATGCGCCACCCGCTCGGCGCCGTGACGGTGATGCCGGTGACCTGGGTCGACGAGCTGATCGGCTTTCAGCCGCTGTCCTTTCCGCTGTACGTGTCCCTGTGGATCTACATCTCTCTGGGCACCGCGCTCGCCAAGGATCTGCGCGAGCTGGCGACTTTCGGCGCGGCGTCGCTCGCCATGAGCGTGGTCGGCCTCGCCATCTTCATGCTGCTGCCGACGCGCGCGCCCGATTTCGCGATCGACTGGTCGCTGTACCCGTCGATGCAGTTCCTGAAGGAGGTGGACGTCGCTGGCAATGCCTTTCCTTCGCTGCACGCGGCATTCTGCGTGTTCACCGCCGCGGTACTGCATGCCCAGCTGAGCACGCTGGGTGCCGGGCGCTGGCTGCGCGCCGCCAACCTGCTCTTGTGCGCCGGCATCCTCTATTCCACGATGGCGACGCGGCAGCACGTGGCGCTGGATGTCATCGCGGGCGCCGTTCTGGGCGGGGTGGCGTCGGCCGCCTATCTCGGTGCGCTGGGCGAGCGCAAGCGCGCGCAAGGGGGCTGAGGTGGCGCTGCGCGTGGTGCGCTTGGGCACGAGGCGCGCGGCCGACGAGGGTCCGCGCCTCGGCACCGTGCGCCGGCCGCCCCGCGGCGTGCCCAGGGCGCGCTTCGCAAAAGATGACTGGTATGACCTGTGGCTGCCCGACCTTGCGCCTAGCGAGCCGCTGGTGAAGCAGGCGCTGCGCGCACAAAGCAACGCCCAGTGGCGCGCGTTCGCGAAGAGGTACCGCAAGGAAATGGCCGCGCCCGAGAAGACGAGGCTGCTCGAACTGCTCGCTGCGCTGTCGAAGGTTGCCAACTTCTCCGTCGGTTGCTACTGCGAGGACGAGGCTCGCTGCCACCGCTCGGTGCTGCGCAGGCTCCTCAGGGAGCGCGGCGCGAAGCTCGTGTCGTAGCCGGCCGCAGGAACAGCGGCACCGCAGAAAGGTCGAGCGGGGCCACGCCGCGCTCTTCCAGGATGTGCAGGGCGCGTGCCTGCAGGCGCCAGCAGCTCGAACGCAGTGCCGCTTGCGCGGCATCCACGGAACCTTCGAGCGAAAGCGCCGCGGTGCGCACGGCGCAGCTGGGGTGGGTCGAGAGCCGGTCAATCAGCCTGCGCATCTGCGCCGCGGGGGCCGGGCGCGCGCGGAGCGCCCCGGCAATGCCGCTGGCGTGGTGCGGCTCGTCGCGCAGAACGTCTTCAAATGCCTCCCACATTGCGGCCGCCTGCTCCGCGCTCGCGCCTTCGAGCGCGCAGCGCAGCGCGGTGCCGAGCGGCCACAGCACGTCGAAGTCCTCGGCCGACAGCCCGGTCAGCACGGCGCGCGGGCTTGTCCGCAGCGCCTGCAGTGCGGCCGCGTAGGTGCCGCCATCGAGTGCTCCGCCGGACAGGCCCGGGCCGAGGGCGCGCAGCGCTGCGTCCAGGGGAATTTCGGACGGCGGGGCAGCGGGCTCGGGAGGGCAGGCCGTGCCGGCTATTGCCTCGTGCGTGACGGGGACATCATGGCGAGGCGTATCGGCAAGCGCCAGGCCGATGCTCGGCAGCCCCCGAGACCACTCGGCATGGCCCCAGCCGAGCTTTTGTTCCAGGCGCCACTCGTTCCGGCCCTTGCCGTCAACGATGATCCCGACGCCGTTCGCCGTCGCTGCTCCCTGCGCCAGCGTCGGCGCGGTGTAGCGATCGTCGCCCGACAGATCGGCAAGCACGCCGACGGCCAGATCCAGCCCCATGCCCTGGCCGACCCCCACCGCGAGCTCGTAAGCGTCGTTGCCCGCCTCGTCGCGGAGCACGCCCACCGCCTCGTGGACACCGCTGCCCTGCGCGTAGCGCACGGCTTCGTAGCGGTCGTCGCCTGACCGTTCCCACAGGAGCCCGAGCGCGTAGTAGTAGCCCGTACCCTGCGCGAACATCTGGGCGACATAAGCGTCGTCGCCTGCATCGTCGCGCAGGATGCCGACGCCGCCGCCCAGGCCTGTGCGCACGCCCACCGCGACGCCTTGCGCAAAGCTCAAGGCCCCGCCGCGCTCGAATGAATCGGGCAGGCCGGTCGCCACGTAGCGGTCGTTTCCGGAGACATCCCACAGCAGGCCGGTCCCGCGCGCCAGTCCGAGTCCCTGGCCGAAGGCGCGTACGCGATACGCATCGTCGCCATCGATGTCGATAAGTACGCCCATGCCGGCCAGCGCCGCGCCGAGCCCGAACTCGCCCGCCTCGTAGACGTCGTCTCCCGAGCAATCCACCAGCAGCGAGACGCCGGCGACGGCCGCGCCCCAGGATGCACCGCTCGATGTGTAATGGTCGTTGCCACCGAGATCGATGATCGCCGCGAGGCCGTGCAGCACCAGGTCGCTGCCTTCGTACCGATCGTTGCCCCCCGGCTCGATGATCACGGAGACCTGCGCATCCCGCAGGGGCGTCAGCAGATGGCGGTCGTCTCCGGCCGAACCAATGACGATGGCGCCGCCGTTAAACACGATGCGCGCGCCGCCGGCCGGAAAGACAACCCTGGATCCCGCCGCTCGCAACGCCTGCGCGAGGCGCGCGGTGGCGCCGACGAAAAGCGACGTGGCGTGCTGCAGCGCGCCGGCGTCGACTTCGGCGGCAACGGCGCGCTGCTGCTCGGGGGCGGGAAGCCCGGCCGGCAGTCGGGCTTGACGCGGCAGCGCGTCGCGCAGGGCGCGTTGTGCCTCGGCGAGATCAGCCACGTAGGGGTCGAGCAGCACGCTCAGCTCGACCGGCAGCCCTGGAGTCGCAGGCGCCGGCGCGCCCATCTGCGTGACGGCGGCAGGGATCGAGCGCTCGAAGATGGACGCCGCGTCTTGCGCTGCCAGCGGCCGCCCGAGCAATTCGCGCACCAGCGGCGGCGACAGCGGCGTCACGCCTTCGTGGCGCAAGACATTGTCAATGACCTGCACGGGCTGTGGCGCCGCGCAGGCGGCAAGCAGCAGGGCGAGGGCGGTTGCGACGGATGCGCGCATGGCAGAATCCGAGACAGAGGATACCGGCATGGACCTGAAGCAGACGATCCAGGACAAGCTCAGGGGGCTGCTGCCCGAGCTGCTCGGCATGCAGCTCGCGGAAGTGACGCCGGAGCGCGTGCGCGCCACGCTCCTGGTGCGCCCCGACCTGTGCACGGGCGGCAAGACGTTGCATGGCGGCTCGATCATGGCGTTTGCCGATACGCTCGGCGCCATCGGCACGATCGTCAACATGCCGCAGGGCGCGAGCACGGCGACCATCGAATCGAAGACCAACTTCATCGGCGCCGCCGCCGAGGGCTCCACGGTGAGCGGCGAAGCGACGCCGGTGCACAAGGGCCGCACCACGCAGGTCTGGCAAACGCGCATCACCGGCGCGGACGGCAGGCTGGTGGCGCTGGTGACGCAGACCCAGATCGTCAAGCCGCCCAAGGGCCCGGCGTGAACGGCTCGCTATAATGCCCGCGCGCGACACAGGAGGGACAGTGCGCGATCTGGTCGGGGGCATCCGGCGCTATTTCATCTACGCGGGGCTGTTCAGCCTGGCGATCAACCTGCTGCTGCTGGTGCCCGCGATCTACATGCTGCAGGTGTTCGATCGCGTGCTCTCCAGCCGCAGCGAAGAGACGCTGGTGATGCTGTCGGTGGCCGCGGTCCTCGCGCTCGCCATGATGGCGGCCCTGGACGTCGTGCGCGCGCGCCTGCTCGCGGCCTGCGGCGTGGTGCTCGATCGTCGGCTCGGCCCGCAGGTGCTCGAGGGCGTGCTCGCGCAGACGGCGCGGCTCTCCGGCGCGGAGCACCTGAACGGGCTGCGCGACGTCGCCACGCTGCGCAATTTCCTCGTCGGTGCCGGCGTCATCGCGCTGTTCGACGCGCCCTGGCTGCCGCTGTTCCTGCTCTTGATCTATCTGTTTCACCCCGTGCTCGGCGCGGTGGCACTGGGCGGCGCGGTGCTGATGCTCGCGCTCGCCGTGCTCAACGAGCGCCTGACGCGCGCGCCGCTCGAGCAGGTGCTGGCGGCGGGCCGGCGCGCCGGCCGCTTCGTCGACGTCGCAGCCGGCAACGCGGAGACGGTTAACGCGCTCGGCATGCAGCGCGCCGTGACGCGGCGCTGGCAATCCCTGAACGAGGCGGCGCTCGGCGAGCAGGCGCAGGCGAGCGGACTCGGGGCGACCTTCGCCGGGCTGACAAAGTTCACCCGCCAGTTCATCCAGATGGCGATGCTCGGCATCGGCGCCTACCTGGTGATCGTGCAGCACCTGTCGGCGGGCGTGATGATTGCCGCTACGCTGATCCTCGGGCGCGCGCTGGCGCCGGTGGAGATGCTGGTGGCGGGCTGGCGTCATCTGGTGGAAGTGCGCGCCGCGTGGCGGCGGCTCGTGCAGCTCTTTGCCGCCAACCCGCCGGCGCAGCCCGGTACGCCGCTGCCGGCGCCGCAGGGTCGGCTGGCGGCGGAGCGGGTCGTATATGGATTTGCAGGAGCGGCGCGCCCGGCCCTGCGCGGCGTGTCCTTCGAGCTGCAGCCGGGCGAATCGCTTGGCGTCATCGGACCGACCGCGGCGGGCAAGTCGACGCTCGCCAAGCTCGCCGTGGGGGTGTGGAAGCCCGCGGCCGGCGCGGTCCGCCTGGACGGCGCGGACATCGCGACCTGGGAGCGGGAGGCGCTGGGCCCGTACATCGGTTACGTGCCGCAGGCCGTCGGCCTGTTCGCGGGCACGGTGGCGGAAAACATCGCGCGCCTCGGCGCGGCTGACGGAGAGGCGGTGGTGCGCGCGGCGCAGCGCGCCCACGCGCACGACATGATCCTGCGCCTGCCGAAGGGGTACGACACGCCTGTCGGCGAGGCGGGCGCCGCGCTCTCGCCGGGCCAGCGCCAGCGCGTGGCGCTGGCGCGCGCGCTCTACGGCGAGCCCCGGCTGGTGGTGCTCGACGAGCCGAACGCGAACCTGGATGCGGAAGGGGACGAAGCCCTGCTGCACGCGCTGCGCGACCTGAAGGAGAACCGGGTCACCGTGCTGGTCATTGCGCACCGGCCGTCACTGCTTGCCGGTGTGGACAAGCTGCTCGTGCTGAGGGACGGCGTGGCGGAGCTCTTCGGTCCGCGCGCCGAGATCATGGCGCGGGTCACACGCGTCGCGCCGGTGCGGGGAGCCGCGTGAACGCGCCGCGCAACGACGGCAGCGAGCTGACCGGCATCGCGCGCGCTGGGCTTGGCGTGATGCTGCTCGGCATGCTCCTCATCGGCACCTGGCTGGTGCTGGCGCCGCTCTCGGGCGCGGTCATTGCCCCGGGCTTCGTCAAGGTGGACATGAACCGCAAGGTGGTGCAGCACCAGGAGGGCGGCATCGTGAAAGAGGTCCTGGTGCGCGACGGCGAGCGCGTACGCGAGGGCCAGACGCTGCTCGTCATCGGCGACGTGCGGCTGGACGCCACCCTGGACCTTCTGCGCACGCAGCATGACGGCGAGCGCGCCAAGGCGGCGCGGCTGGAGGCCGAGCGCGCGGTGCTGCACGCGGTGAAGTTCCCCCCGGAGCTCGCCGCGCGGCGCGACGAGCCCAAGGTGGCCGAGCTCCTGCAGCGCGAGACGGCCCTGTTTCGCGCGCGCCGCGAGGCGCTCGACAGCCAGATCGCGGTCCTGCGCCAGCAGATCCGCCAGACCGAGCAGGAGGCCAAGGCGCTCGCCGGACAGATTGCCGCGGAGGAGCGCGCGCTGCAGTCGCAGAAGGAGGAGCTCACCGTAAACCAGCAGCTCGCCAAGCAGGGCTTCGTGCAAAAGACGCGGCTCATGAGCCTGGAGCGCGCCGTCGCGGAGTACGAGGCGCGGTGGGAGGAGCACCGCGCAGAACTCGCGAAGACGCGCCAGCGCGCCTCCGAGCTCGAGCTGCGCGTGCTGGCGCAGCGCAACAACTATGTGCAGAGCGCGACCGACGAGCTGAAGGAGGCGAGCACGCGCCTCTTCGACCTCGAGGAGCGGCTGCGGCCGTCGAAGGACGCCTCCGAGCGCCAGCGCATCGCCGCGCCGATCGCCGGCGAGGTGGTGGGGCTGCGCGTGTTCAACCCCGGGGCGGTGATCGCGCCGCGCGAGGTGCTGATGGAAATCGTGCCCGCGGACAAGACGCTCATCGTCGAGGCGCGCATCCGCCCCGAGGACATCAACCACGTGCGCGCCGGGTCGCCGGCGGAAGTGCGGCTTACGGCGTACCAGACGCGCACCACGCCGCTCGTCGCCGGGAACGTGAACTACGTGTCCGCGGACCGCCTGGTGGATACGCAGAGCGGGGCGCCGTACTACACGGTGCACGTGGACGTGAGCGCCGGGGCGCTCGCGGAGGCGGGGAACCTGCGCATGCAGGCGGGGATGCCGGCGGAGGTGTACATCCGTACGGACAGCCGCACGGCGTTCGACTACATCGTCGCGCCGGTGATGTC
>DATHYT010000044.1:0-8605 GCA_035459025.1 Burkholderiales bacterium
CCCCTGCAAGCCTTCGTGTCATTGCGCTTCTCCTCAGTCCACCGGCGGCCGCTCGCGCGGCGGCCGGCCATCATAGATCTGGCTGCGGCGCTGCTGCAGGTACGCCTCGCGCAGGAACACGTACCGGTCGAGCGCCGCCGCTTCCAGCGTGCGGCTCGCCCCGAGCAGGTCGGTGCGGCGGCTCACCGTGCGCGCCACCGTCAGCCCGTTGCGCTCGTCCACGGGCGTGTGCTCGTAGACCGGATCGCCCGCCCAGTCGACCGGCAACGCCGCGGTGTCGCGCAGCGTCGAGGGCCCGAGCAACGGCAGCACGAGGTACATGCCGTCACCCACGCCCCAGCGCCCCAGCGTCTGGCCGAAATCCTCATTGTGCTTTTCCAGCCCCATGTCGCTTGCCCAGTCGATGACGCCGAGGAACCCCAGCGTACTGTTGAACGCGAAGCGTAGCCAGTCATTGACCGCAGTTTCAACCTTGCCCTGTAACAAATTGTTCGCGCCGATGAATAGGTCGTCGATATTGTTGAAGAAATTACGCACCGCGTCGCGCAGCCCCTGCGGCGCAACGTTCCGGTACAGGCGCGCGGTGGGCCTGAGCACGAGCTCGTCGGCCTGGTCGTTGAACTCCAGCACCGCGCGGTTCACGCCCTCAATCGGATCGCGCGCATCGCCGCCGCCCGTGGTGGCGCAGCCGCCGGCGGCGAGCGCCAGCGCGAGAACGAGCGTCCGAGCGCTCACTTGCCGTCCTTCGCGTCGCCGCCCTCGGCGGCCTTGTTGAACAGAAACTGGCCGATCAGGTTTTCCAGCACCACCGCGGACTGCGTGAGGCGCAGGCGCTCGCCATCCTTCAGCGTGCGCTCGTCGGCGCCGGCTTCGAGGCCAATGTACTGCTCGCCGAGCAGCCCCGAGGTGAGGATCTTGGCCGAGGTGTCGCGAGGGAAGCGGTAGCGCGAATCGATCGTGAAGATCGCCACCGCCTCATAGCTCTTGCTGTCGAAGCCGATGTCGGCCACGCGCCCGACCACCACGCCGGCGCTCTTTACCGGCGCGCGCACCTTCAGTCCGCCGATGTTGGAAAAGCGCGCTTCCACCCGGTAGGTCTCGGCGGTGGAGAAGGAAGCGAGGTTGCCGACCTTCAGCGCGAGGAACAAGAGCGCCCCGAGGCCGATCGCGACGAAGACGCCGACCCACAGGTCGATGGCGGAACGAGTCATTTCAGGCACCTCCGGTGAACATGAGCGCGGTGAGCACGAAATCGAGCGCGAGTATGGCGAGCGAGGACGTCACCACGGTGCGCGTGGTCGCTCCGGAAACCCCCTCGGCGGTGGGCACCGCGTCGTAGCCCTCGAACACCGCGATCAATGTCACGGCGACGCCGAACACGACGCTCTTGATGACGCCGTTCAGGATGTCGTTGCGCACGTCCACCGCCGCCTGCATCTGCGACCAGAACGCGCCTTCGTCCACGCCGATCAGCACCACCCCCACCAGGTAGCCGCCGAAGATGCCCATCGCCGAGAACAGCGCCGCGAGCAGCGGCATCGACAGCACGCCGCCCCAGAAGCGCGGCGCGACCACGCGCGCGATCGGGTCCACCGCCATCATCTCCATCGCCGAGAGCTGTTCGGTGGCCTTCATCAGGCCGATCTCGGCGGTGATCGCGCTGCCGGCGCGGCTCGCGAAGAGCAGCCCGGCGACCACCGGCCCGAGCTCCCGCACCAGCGACAGCGCCACCAGCACCCCGAGCGCCTCCGAGGAGCCGTAGCGCTGCAGCGTGTCGTAGCCCTGCAGGCCGAGCACCATGCCGACGAACAAGCCGCTCACCAGAATGATGATGAGCGAGAGCACGCCCGCGAAGTAGACCTCGCGCACCGTGAGCCGGAAACGGCGGAACGCGGTCCCCGAGTGGGCAAGCAGGTACAGAAAGAAGCGACTGGCGTAGCCCAGGCGCCATACGCCGGTCGTCACCATGGCACCGAGTCGGACGAGGGCGTGGCGCAAAGCTAGGCGCTGCCGGCGAGGCCGAGGTCGGCGGAGTAGCCGGCGGCCGGATAATGAAAAGGCACCGGCCCGTCGGTCGCGCCACTGACGAACTGCTCGACGAAGGGCACGCCGGAGCGGCGCACCTCGGCGGGGGTGCCCTGGGCGACGACGCGCCCGTCGGCCATGAAGTAGACGTAATCCACGAGCGGCAGGGTCTCGGCAACGTCGTGCGTGACGATGACCGCGGTGGCGCCGAGCGCGTCGTTCAGCTGCCGCACCAAACGGGCGATGACGCCGAGCGCGATCGGGTCGAGCCCGGTGAACGGCTCGTCGTACAGGATCAGCTCCGGATCGAGCGCGATGGCGCGCGCCAGCGCGACGCGCCGCGCCATGCCGCCCGAGAGCTCCGCCGGCATGA
Organism: Burkholderiales bacterium; assembly: GCA_035459025.1. GTDB lineage: Bacteria > Pseudomonadota > Gammaproteobacteria > Burkholderiales > SG8-39 > JAABQT01. The sequence goes on from DATHYT010000044.1 coordinate 2,399, forward strand.
GCGGCGCCGCGCCGCGCAGTCCCACCGCCTCGAGCTTGAGCAGCACCAGGTCGCGGATCGCGTCCTCCGGCAGGTCGGTGTGCTCGCGCATCTGGAACGCCACGTTGTCGAACACCGTCATGTCGGTGAACAGCGCGCCGAACTGGTACAGCATGCCCATGCGCCGGCGCAGTGCGTACAGGCCGTCGCGGTCGAGCTCGCCGGTCACCTGGCCGAGCACGCGCGCCCGGCCTCGCGTGGGCAGCAGCGCCGCCGCGATGATCCGCAGCAGCGTCGTCTTGCCGCAGCCCGACTGGCCCATGATCGCCACCACCTTGCCGCGCGGGATCTCGAGGTCGATGCCGTGCAGCACCGGCGCTTGCCCGTAGGCGAACGTCAAGTCTTCGATCTGTGCGATGGCGGCAGGGTCAGCCACGGGGTGGGGCGGGGACGGCGGCAATGCGCTGATTTTACTCGACGCGCTGGGGCAAGCCGGTTTCACCTATAGTTAGGGGCGTGGACAGGGTAGTCGCCAACGCCGCGATCCGCGTGGCGGGTCTGGTCAAACGCTTCGGCAAGCGCGAGGCGCTGGCCGGCGTCGACCTGGAGGTGGCGCCGGGCGAGGCCTTCGGCCTGGTCGGGGCCAACGGCGCGGGCAAGACGACGCTGCTGAAATGCCTGCTCGATCTGTGCGCCTTCGATGCCGGCCGCATCGAGATCTTCGGCGCGCCGAGCAACGAGGCGCGCGCACGCGCGCGCCTCGCCTACGTTCCCGAGCGATTCTTGCCGCCGCACTACCTGCGCGGGCGCGAGTTCCTGGAGCTGACCGTGCGCCTCGGCGGAGTCGCTTATGAGGAAGCCGCGGCGCGTGCGCTTCTCGCCGAGCTCGCGCTGGACGCCGAGGTGCTCGAGCGCCCGGTGCGCGAGCTCTCCAAGGGCATGACGCAAAAGCTCGGTCTCGCCGGGGGGTTCCTGCTCGCGCGCGAGCTCACGGTGCTCGACGAGCCGATGAGCGGCCTCGACCCGGCAAGCCGCCTCGCGGTGAAATCCGTCCTCGCGCGCCTGCATGCCGAAGGGCGCACGCTGCTGTTCACCTCGCACGTGCTGGCCGACGTGGAGGAGCTGTGCACGACCATCGCCGTGCTCGACCGCGGCCGCCTCTGCTTTCGCGGCGCGCCGGCGGCGCTCACCGCGCGCTACGGCGAATCGAGCCTGGAGCGCGCTTTCCTGCGTTGCGTGAATGGCGATTGAGACGCACGATGCGCGCGGCGGCAAGCCGCAGCTGCTGATCGTCGACGACGACACGCTGATCGCCGAGACCCTGACCTTCGCCCTCGGCGTCGATTTCGAGGTCTACGCCTGCGAATCGCGCGCCCATGCCGTCGAGCTGCTGCGCCAGCTGCCGCAGCCGCCGCAGCTGGCGCTCGTCGACCTCGGGCTGCCGCCGCGCCCGCACGCCCCCGATGAGGGCTTCCAGCTGATCCGCGATCTGCTCGCACACTCGCCCGGCATGCGCATCTTCGTGCTCTCCGGCCAGGGCGACGCGGCGCACGCGCGCCACGCGCGGGCGCTGGGCGCCGTCGAGTTCATCGCCAAGCCCTGCGATCCCGCGCTGCTCAAGGCGGCGCTGCTGCGCGCGCTCGCGTTCCGGCCCGCCGAGCCGGCGGGCCCGCCGGGCCAGGCCGCGCGCCTCATCGGCGCAAGCGCGGCGCTCGTGCGCCTGCGCAGCCAGATCACGCAATGCGCGGACTCGCCCTTCCCGGTGCTGATCGAAGGCGAATCCGGCAGCGGCAAGGAGCAGGTGGCGCTGGCGCTGCACCAGCTCTCGCAGCGCGCCGCCAAGCCCTACCTGGCGCTCAACTGCGCGGCGATCGCGCCGACGCTGGTCGAGCCGACGCTGTTCGGCTATGTGAAGGGGGCGTTTACCGGCGCCACCGCCAACAAGTCGGGCTACTTCGAGGACGCGCAGGACGGGACTCTGTTTCTCGACGAGATCGGCGAGCTGCCGCCGGAGATCCAGGCCAAGCTGCTGCGCGTGCTCGAGAACGGCGAGTACCAGCGCGTCGGCGAGACGCAGGGACGCGTGGCGCGCGCGCGCGTCATCGCCGCCACCAACCGCGACCTGCGCCAGGAGATGCGCCAGGGTCGCTTCCGCACCGACCTGTACCACCGCCTGTCCGTGCTCACCGTGGCGGTGCCGCCGCTGCGCGAGATGGACCGCGACCGGCTGCTGCTGCTCGAGCATTTCCGCGCCCAGTACTCGGCGCAGGCGGGCGTCCCGCCTTTCTCGCTCGATGCCGACGCCGAGCGCGCCTGGCTCGCGTATGCCTTTCCGGGCAACGTGCGCGAGCTGCGCAACATCGTCGTCCGGCTCACCACCAAGTACGCCGGCAGGCGCGTTTCGGCCGCCGAGCTGGAGCCCGAATTCGACCTCGCAACCGCCGCCGGGGACGCGCCGCCGGTGCCCGACCTGCTCGCCGAAGCCCAGCGCGAGCTGGAGCGCGGCGGCTTCAGCCTCGACGAGACCCTGAAGGCGCGCGAGCGCGCCTACGTCGAGGCCGCGCTCAGGATGACGCGCGGCAACGTCAGTCAGGCGGCGAAGCTGCTGGGAGTGAACCGGACGACGCTCTACAGCCGGATGGCCCCCGCCGAGGACAAGGAGCGCTAGGCGATGTCACTGTACCTCGAGCACTTCGGCCTCAAGGAGGCGCCCTTCCGCATCACGCCGCATACCGACTTCTTCTTCGACGGCGCCGACCGCGGCGCCACGCTCGAGGCGCTGCTCTATGCCACTTTGCACGAGGAAGGCATCGTCAAGGTGGTGGGCGAAGTGGGCAGCGGCAAGACGATGTTGTGCCGGGTGCTGATCGAGCGGCTGCCGGCGCACGTGGAGACCGTGTACCTCGCCAATCCCTCGTTCACGCGCGACGAGATCCTCCACGCGGTGGCCGAGGAGCTCGACATCGAGGTCCCGCGCGAGCGCGTCACCGGCGCGCTGAACGCGCTGCACGACCGGCTGATCGAGTCCTACGGCGGGGGACGGCGCACCGTGATCCTGATCGACGAGGCGCACGCCATGCCCGAGGAGACGCTCGAGCAGGTGCGGCTGCTGTCGAACCTGGAAACCAGCCGCCACAAGCTGCTGCAGATCGTGCTGTTCGGCCAGCCCGAGCTGGATGAGGTGCTGGCGCTCGCCTCGATGCGCCAGCTGAAGGATCGCATCACGCACAGCTTTCGCATGCGCCCGCTGCAGGCGGCGGAAGTCGGCACGTACCTGTCGTTCCGGATGCGCGCCGCCGGCTACCGCGGCCCCGACATCTTCGCCCCGGCGGCCGTGACGCTGATCGCACGGGCCGCCGGCGGGCTTTCCCGGCGCATCAACATCCTCGCCGACAAGTCGCTGCTCTCGGCCTACAGCGAAGGCGCCCACGGTGTGGGCGTCAGGCAAGCGCGCGCCGCCATCGCCGACTCCGAGTTCGCGCCGCGCTGGCGCGCGCCGCGAGGGCGGCTCGCTTTTGCCGCCGCGGCCGCCGCGGGCGTGCTCCTGGGAGCGGGCGCCTATTGGCTGCTTGCGCCTGCCCCGGTGCCCCCGCGCGTGCAGGCCCCGGCATCGGCGCCCGTCGCGCCACCGCAGGCTGCGGCGCCGAGCGCGCCGGCGCCGCAGCCGCAGCCGCAACCCTTGCTCGAGCGCGAGCAGATGCTGCGCCTCGCCGGCTACGACGCCGGGCGCAACCGGCTGCTGCACGCGCGGATCGAAGCCGCCCGCGACAAGCTCGATTCGGCGCCCGACGCCCGCCACAGCATCGAGCTGTACTTCACCGACAACAGCGACCCCGACCGGGTGGAGCGGTTCCTGATGCGGGCGCGCGACCTGGTGCCGCTCGAGAACCTGTACATCGTGCCGGTGGAAAGCGGCGGCCGCTACCGGATCTGGGCCCTGTATGGGGACTTCGCCGGGGAGCCCGAGGCTCAGCAGGCCGCCAAGCGCCTGCCGCCGAAATATCAGCAGGCCTTTCCCCTGGTGCCGCGAAGCTTTGCCGAAGTCCGCCGCGCGCTCTAGGCAGGGGTATCTGCAAGATCCTGAAAACTGTCCCACGACAGTCGCTTAGCGGCTTTTCTTCAGGCACGCTCGTGCTATGCTAGCTATCCGAGGGAGGCGCTCAGACCTGATGACGTGGAAGCTAACGGTGACCGTGGTTGCGCTCGCGTCGGCACTGGCGGGCTGCGCGCAGGCGCCCGCGAAGCCGTCGGAGACCCATCTGGGCGTCGAGGCGCCGCCGCCCATCACGCCCGGCACCATCCCGCCGCCGGTGCAGATCGCCCCCGTACTGCCGGAGCCCAGGCCGGTGGCCCCGCCCGAGACCTACAGCGTGGTCGTCAGCAACGTCAGCGCGCCGGACCTGCTGTTCGCGCTGGCCCGCGACGCGAAGCTGAACATCGACATTCACCCGGGCATTTCCGGGAACGTGACGCTGAATGCGGTGGACCAGACGCTGCCGCAGCTTCTCGAGCGCATCTCGCGTCAGATCAGCATGCGCTACGAGCTGAATGGCGCCAATTTGCTGGTCATGCCCGATGCGCCGTTCCTGCGCACCTACCTGATCGACTCGTTGAGCGCGTCGCGCAACGTGAAGATGCAGTCGCAGGCATCCACCCAGTTCGGCGCCGCGAGCGCAAGCGGGGGAGGCACCACGGGCGCCACGGCGACCATTGACGTCACGTCCAACAATCAGTTGTGGGACACGCTGGTGCAGAACATCAAGGACATCCTCGGCGAGGCTTCGGGCGCCGCGCCGGCCGCGGGCGCCGCCGCCGCAACGGGCGCCGGCGGCGGGGCCACCGGCGTCATCGGCAACCGCGAGAGCGGCGTGCTCTACGTGCGCGCCAACTCGCGCCAGCACGAGCGCGTGCGCGAGTTCCTCGATTCGGTGCTGGCCAACGTGCGGCGGCAGGTCCTGATCGAAGCCACGGTCGCCGAGGTGCAGCTGAACAACGAGTACCAGCGCGGCATCGACTGGCAGCGCCTGCGCACGGGTGCCGGCGCCACCGGCACCGCCGCCTTTGGCACCGGACAGTCGGGCGTGGAGTTCAGCCAGGTCGCCAGCGGCACGCCGGCGGGAATCACGACCCAGGCGTTCGTGCTCGGCGGGGCGCTGGTCAGCCAGAACCTGAACGTCGCCATCCGGTTGCTGGAGTCTTTCGGCAATGTGCGGGTGCTCTCGAGCCCGAAGATCAGCGTCCTCAACAATCAGACGGCGCTCCTGCGCGTTACCCGCGACATCGTCTATTTCACGGTCACGCCCTCCCAGCAGACGGGCGCCGCTGCCGGGGGCGGAACCGTGGTCCTGCCTGCGACTTTCACGACGGCGCCCGTGGTCGCCGCCGAGGGTTTCGTCATGAGCGTGCTGCCGCAGATCAACGACGTCGAGGGCATCATGCTCAATGTGCGCCCGACGATCCGGCGCAGGGTGACCTCCGCCTTCGATCCCAACCCTGCGCTGGCCGCGGCCGGAACCGTGAACGAAATCCCGGTGTTCGAGACGCGCGAGTTCGATTCGATGCTGCGTATCCAGAGCGGCCAGACCGCGGTGCTCGGCGGCCTGATGCAGGACTCGGTGGAGAACGTCGAGGACACCATTCCGGGCCTGAACCGCATCCCCTTCTTCGGCAAGCTGTTCGCCCAGGAGCGCAAGGTGACGCGCAAGACGGAACTGGTCATCTTCCTGCGCGCCACGGTGATCCGCGATCCGAGCGTCGACGGCGACTACGCCCGCTACCGCAACCTGCTGCCGACGGAGAACTTCCTCACCCGGCCGGCGGGCAGCGCTCCCGCGCCGCAGTGACATGAGCCTGCTGCTCGAGGCGCTCAAGAGGGCCGAGAAGGCCAAGGAGGAGGCCCAGCGCCGCTCCCGCGAAGGTGGGGGCGCAAGCGAGCTGCGGCTGGCGGAACCGGCGGCGGCGGACGCGCAAAAGCCGGTGGTGACGCGCGATGAGCTGCCGCCGATCACCAGCCCGCTCGAGATCCAGTCGGAGGACCTGCGCGTCGAGGCGCCGGCCACCCCTCGCGAGGACCTGTCTCTGCAAAATGCCGCCGCGGCGCAACCGTCCCGAGGCGGCAATGCGCAGGAGGCCGCGCAACGCAGCGCCGCGCGCAAGGTGTTCGAAGCCAAGGTACGCGAGCCCAATCCGCGCCTGCCGTTTCTCATCACGATGGGCGCGCTCGGCGCG
>DATHYT010000045.1:0-82316 GCA_035459025.1 Burkholderiales bacterium
GTCTGATGCGCCTCGACCACCACGAAACGGTCCACCAGGTCCTCGAGCAGCGCAATGCGCAGGCGCAGCTGCTCGAACTCGTTGAAGAACGGGACGCAGTCGAAGATCTTCAAGCGGCGAGCGTCTTGCGGAAATAGGCGATGGTTTCCTTCAGCCCGTCCTCGAGCGCGACCTTCGGCGCCCAGCCAAGCTTGTCCCTGGCGAGCGCGATGTCGGGCTGGCGCTGCATCGGGTCGTCCTCGGGCGCGGGCAGGTACTTGAGCTTCGACTTGCCGCCGACGAGGCGCAGCACCATCTCCGCAAGCGCGAGCATGGTGAACTCGCCCGGGTTGCCGATGTTCACCGGCCCGGTGAAGCCGCGCGCGGTGCCCATCATGCGCACCATCGCATCGATCAGGTCGTCGACGTAGCAGAAGCTGCGGGTCTGCGTGCCCTTGCCGTAGATCGTGAGGTCCTCGCCGCGCAGCGCCTGCACGATGAAGTTCGACACCACGCGCCCGTCGTTCGGGTGCATGCGCGGGCCGTAGGTGTTGAAGATGCGCACCACCTTGATGTCGAGCTGGTGCTGGCGGTAGTAGTCGAAGAACAGCGTCTCGGCGCAGCGCTTGCCCTCGTCGTAGCAGGAGCGCGGCCCGATCGGGTTGACGCGGCCCCAGTAGCCCTCGGCTTGCGGATGCACCTCCGGGTCGCCATAGACTTCGGAGGTGGACGCCTGCAGGATGCGCGCGCGCGTGCGCTTGGCCAGCCCCAGCATGTTGATCGCGCCGTGCACGCTGGTCTTGGTGGTCTGCACTGGGTCGCGCTGGTAGTGGATTGGCGAGGCGGGGCACGCCAGGTTATAGATCTGCTCGACTTCGACGTACAGCGGAAAAGTGACGTCGTGGCGCAGCAGCTCGAACTCGGGCCTGCCGAGCAGGTGCTTGATGTTCGCCTTGCCGCCCGTGTAGAAGTTGTCCAGGCAGATGACGTCGTGCCCCGCGCCGAGGAGCCGCTCGCAGAGGTGCGAGCCGAGAAAGCCGGCGCCGCCGGTGACGAGAATCTTGTGCATGCGTCGCATTCTACCCGCGCGCTACACTTGCGCCCGATGAGCGCTCACCGCTTGTGCGTCGCCCCGATGATGGACTGGACCGACCGGCACTGCCGCTACTTCCTGCGCCAGGTGTCGGCGCGCGCTTTCCTCTATACCGAGATGATCACCACCGGCGCCCTCCTGCACGGCGATGTCGAGCGCCACCTCGGCTTCAACGCCGAGGAGCACCCGGTGGCGGCGCAGCTCGGCGGAAGTGAGCCCGAGGATCTCGCGCGTTGCGCGAAGCTCGTGCAGGAGTACGGCTACGACGAAGTGAACCTGAACTGCGGTTGCCCGAGCGAGCGGGTGCAAAAGGGGGCGTTCGGGGCGTGCTTGATGGCCGAGCCTGGGCTGGTGGCCGAATGCGTCAGTGCCATGCGGGAGTCGGTTTCGATCCCCGTGACGATAAAGCACCGCACGGGGATCGATCGGATAGAAGCCTATGAGTTCATGGCCCGTTTCGTCGACATCGTCTCGCGGGCCGGGGCAGCGACGTTTATTGTCCACGCGCGCAACGCCGTCCTGAAAGGGCTCTCCCCCAAGGAAAACCGGGAGGTTCCGCCGCTCAAGCACGATTACGTCTACCGCCTGAAGCAGGACTTCCCGCAGCTCGAGATCGTCATCAACGGCGGTATCACCGGCTGGCAGCAGGCCGACGCCCATCTCGCGCGCGTCGACGGGGTGATGCTCGGCCGCGCGGCCTACCACGACAGCTGGCTCCTCGCCGACCCCGGCAAGACGCGCAGGCAAGTGGTGCGCGCGATGGCCGAGTACGCCGCGGGGGCGCCGGGCCTGCGCCACGTCGCCCGCCACATGCTGGGGCTGTACCACGGTCACCCGCGCGCGCGCCTGTGGCGGCGCATGCTCTCGGACTCCGCCCGGCTTTCGCAAAACGATCCGGCGCTGCTGCTCGAGGCCCTCGCGGCAGTAGAATCCGCCTCCAAGGAGACACCCCATGAGCGCCGTCCTCAAGCCAAAGAGCTCCAAGCCCGTCCGTGAGCGCGTCAGCCGCGAGGAGTGGCAGATGCGCGTGGATCTCGCCGCCGCCTACCAGCTGGCGGCGCTCTTCAAGTGGACCGACCTGATCTACACGCACTTCTCGGCGCGCGTGCCGGGCAGCGAGGACTTCCTCATCAATGCCTACGGGCTGATGTTCGACGAGATCACCGCCTCGAACCTGGTGCGCATCGACGCGCGCGGCAAGGTGCTCGACGATCCGCTCGAGCTCGGCTACAACGAGGCCGGCTTCGTCATCCACGGTTGCATGCACGAGGCGCGGCCCGAGATCAACTGCGTCATCCACACGCACACGCGCGCCGGCGTCGCCGTCTCGGCGATGAAGTGCGGCCTGCTGCCCATCAGCCAGCACGCCATGCGCGTGCAGCAGCAATGCACCTACCACGATTACGAGGGCATCGCGCTCAACTTGAGCGAGCGCGAGCGCATGGCAGCGAGCCTCGGCCAGCGCTCCAAGGTCATGATCCTGCGCAACCACGGGCTGCTCACGCTCGGCGAGACCGTGCGCGAGGCTTTCGAGCTGATGTATTACCTCGACTGCGCCTGCCAGATCCAGGTCGACGCCATGGCGGCGGGCCTGGAGAACGTGCAGCTGATGTCGCAGAGCGCCGCCGATACCGCCACCGAGCAGTTCCAGCGCGACGACCGGCCGTCCACGCACAAGGACTGGCCGGCGTTGCTGCGCCTGCTCGAGCGTCGCGGCGTCGATTACGCCGGTTGAGGCGCGCGCTCCGGTAACCGCAACACCGTGAGGATGGACAGCACCAGCACGCCGACCACGGCATAGAACACGACCGCCGGCTCGCCGCGGTCGAGCAGCCAGCCAAATATCACGGGCGTGACCATCGAGCCGACGTCCAGGCCGGAATACACGAAGCCATACACTTTGCCGGTCGCGCCCGCCGGTGTCGCGCCCCGTACGATGAGATCGCGCGACGGATTGGTCAGCCCGCTGGTGAAGCCGGCGGCTCCCAGCAACAGCGGCAGCAGCGTTCCCGGCAGCCAGCCCATGGCGAGCACGCTGAAGAGCGCCGCGCTCGCCGCCATGCCGCTCACGGCCACGAGGTCGTGGCGCGTGGCGCGCACGGCGACGAAGCCGCCGCAGAAGATCCCGGCCGCCCCGCCCACCAGGTAGGCGGTGAGCGCGGCCGACGCCAGCGCCACGTTCACGCCGTAGAGCGAAAGCATGGCGGCGATGCCGAATGTCTGGATGCCGACGAAGGCCACACCCAGCATGACGAAATAGCCGAACACCATCACCACCGGGAGCTGCGCGAGCACGCGCAGGTCGGCGCCGAGCCCGGCAGGCGCGCGGCGCGCGTCCGCAGGCTCCACGTGCAGCGACCCCCGCTGCAGCGTGAGCAGCAGGACCACCGCCGCGCCGATCACCGCCGCGCCGAGCAGCGCGCCGCGCCAGCCGAAAGCGCTCGCCATGGCGATGCCATAGGCCGGTGCTGAGGCGTAGCCCAGGTACCCGGCGATGCCGTGCCAGCTGAAGGCGTAGCCGAGGCGGCGCACGGTGACGCGGGCATTGAGGATCGAGAAATCCACCGGGTGGAACACGCTGTTGCCGAGGCCGCCGACCACGGCGGCGGCGACCAGCATCGAATAGTTCTGCGCCAGGCCGGCCACCAGCGCGCCGGCCACCGCGAGCACGAGCCCGAAGAACAGCACGCGGCGTGCGCCGAAGCGATCCACGGCGAATCCGGCGAGCGTCTGGCAGATACCCGACACCGTGAAGTACAGCGCCACGGTGGCGCCGAGCGCGGTATAGCTCACGCCGAGATCGTCCTTGATCAGCGGAAACAGCACCGCCGTGGCGATCTGGAAGAAGTGCGACAGCCCGTGGGCGAGCGCCACCAGCCCGATCACCTTCACGTCCTGGCGCAGGACGTCAGCGGCCATGCTCGTGGACGAACCGCGTCAGAGCGTCGAGCACGGCCTGGGGCTGGTCGCGGAACGGCGCGTGGCCGCATGCCGGCAGCTTCACGATCTCGCACGTTCCGCGCACGCCGCGTCGGATGCGCTCGAGCTGCTCCAGAGTGCCGTACTCGTCATCCTCGCCCTGGATCGCCAGCACCGGGCAGGCGATCCGCGGCAGCATTTCCTCGATGCTCCATTTCAGGAACTCCGGGTCGAGCCAGGCATCGGCCCAGAGATGGAACGTCTTGCGCGGGTCGCGATGGTATTTGCCGAGGCGCTGCCCGAGATCGGTTGCGCCGAACGCCGCGCGCGCCGCGCGGATGCTGTCGACGCAGATCGGCTCGACGAAGACGTGCGGCGCCATCGCCGCCACGGCGCGCACCGGGTGCCCCGCCCCCGCGTAGATCAGGGCGATCGAGGCGCCGTCCGAATGCCCGACGAGGATCGGCCGCTCCAGGCCCAGCTGCGCCACCAGCTCGGGCAGCGCGTCGAGCGCTTCGCGGTGCATGAAATCGACGCCGACGCGCGGCTCGGCGAGCACGTCGGAGCGGCCGTAGCCGTAACGGCTGTAGACGAGCGCGCGGCTGCCCGTGGCATCGACCACCTGCTGAGGGAAGTCGCGCCACTGGCGGATCGAGCCCAGCCCCTCGTGCAGGAAGACCAGCGTCGGCGCACCCGGCGCCGCGGCGCCGACCCATTCGTACTCAAGCGCATGGCCGGCGCAGGTGACATAGGGCATCGGCGCGATTTATAGCATGCAGGCGATAATGGCCGCCTGTGCGTTTCGCCCCCGCCGCATGAAGCCGCTTGCGTTCGACGCCACCTTGCGCGCGCGCCTCGCCACCAACCTGTCGCGCCACGCGCCGGCGCCGAGTACGCCGCATGGGCTCAAGCGCGCCGCGGTGTGCGTCCTCGTCACCGACGACGGCCGCGGCGAGGCGGCTCTGGTGCTGACCCGCCGCGCCGAGCACCTGAGCACGCATTCGGGCCAGTACGCGCTGCCCGGCGGGCGCGTCGACGGCGGCGAATCCACGCTCGCCGCCGCGCGCCGCGAAGCGCGCGAGGAGATCGGCCTCGAGCTCGCGCCGCAGGCGTTTCTCGGCGCGCTCGACGACTACGCGACGCGCTCGGGCTACCTGATCACCCCGCTCGTCGCCTGGGTGGCGGACGGCGCGCGCCTCGCCCCCAATCCCGCCGAGGTGGCGAAGATCTACCGCGTGCCCCTTGCCGAGCTCGGCCGGCACGGCTCGCCGCAGTTCGTCTCGATCCCGGAGAGCGACCGCCCGGTGATCCGCTATCCGCTTCTCGGCACGCTGATCCATGCGCCGACCGCGGCGGTCCTGTACCAGTTCATGGAAGTCGCGGTGCTCGGCCGCGCGACGCGCGTCGCGCACCTCGAGCAGCCGGTGTGGGCCTGGCGCTAGAGCGTCATCGGCCGCCAGTATCCCGTCAGCTCCAGGTAACCGCGCCCGACTTCGCTGCCTGCGCGCAGCGCGCGCACCGCGCCCTCCCAGTAGATGGTGCCTGTGCTGCTCCGCGCGTCGAGCTCCTGGTCGTCCATCAGCGGCGTGAGGTCGTACTGCTCGCCGCCCGCCGCGACGCGCATCGCCACCGGGTATTCGACGCCGGTGCGCGGCGAGCGCCAGCGGCGCAGCGGCGTAAACGAGATCCCGTCGGGGGCGTAGTACACCCCGCCCTGCTGGTCGCGGATGCGAAACGCCATCAGCGCGCTGCCGTCGTCGAGGTTCAGTCCGCACCAGTCCCAGCCCGCCGCTTCGGGCGCGAGGTACTGGCTGGACCACTCGTGGTCCAGCCACGCCACGCCGCTCACCTTGTCGCCGTCGAGCGTGCCGTGCGCCTTCAGTTGCGGCCGGCTGTAGTAATAGCTTGCCTCCTGCGGCCGCGGTCCCTTGCGGCTGAATCCGTCCTCGCCCTGCAGCCGCGGCGCATCCGGCGCCTCGAGCGCGAGGTCGAGCACGAAATCGCGCGCCGCGATGCGGGCGCGATACACGCCGCGCTCGAGCACGAAGCGCCAGTCGTCGATCCAGGCCTCGGTGGTGCGCGTGGCGGCGCCGGCGAGACCGAACGCGTCGCGCGCCGCGCGCTCGTCGTGGCGCAGCCGCCCGTGGCGCGGGTCGGCGATCGCCGCGTGCGCGAGCAGGATCTGGCGCGGCGCGAACTTGCTCGGATTGCGCGTCTCCCAGGGCGTGCGCGCGCGAAAGAACGTCACCTGGAAGCCGAGGCGCTCGCCGCCGCGCTCGAGCCAGCCGGTGGCGTACCACCACTCGGTGCGGTACTCGGGGTGGGCGCCATGGTCGCGCGGAAAGCGCAGGCGCCGGCCGGGAACCACGGCCGCGTAGTCGACCTCGCCGGCGCGCGCGAGCGGCGCGGCCATGAGCGCGAGGAGAAACTGGCGCCTTCTCACCAATCCTCCTTCACTGCACGCACTGGCGCCATCCCCATGGCCTCGCGCCCCGAGACCCACGCGGTCAGCATGGCGAGCACGAGCAGGACCCCGGCAAGCGCGGCCAGGAAGCTCCACGGCGGATGCAGGTCCATGCTCCAGCCGAAGGACTGCGGATTGACCACGTACACGAGCACCAGGCTGATCGCCGCGCCGAGGACCAGGCCGGCCACGGCGCCCGCCAGCGCCAGCAGCGCGCCCTCGGTGGCGAGCATCGCGCCGATCTCGCGGCGCGTCATGCCGAGGTGGCGCAGCACGCCGAACTCGCGGCGGCGCGCGAGCACCAGCGCGCCGAGGCTGCTCGAGAGCCCGATCAGCCCCACCAGGACCGCCACGGCCTCCAGTGCGTAGGTCACGGCGAAGCTGCGGTCGAAGATCGCGAGCGACACCTCGCGGATCTCGCCCGGGGTGCCGAAATCCAGCTGCTCGCCGCCGGGCAGCGCGCGCAGCGCGCGCACCGCGTCCGCCGCGTCGACGCCCGGCTTGAGCCAGAGCGCCGCGTCGTTGGCGCGCGCGTCCCCGGTCAGCTGGGCGTAGGTCGGGCGCTCGATGACGATGGCGCCGTGCTGGCGCGCGTAGTCGCGCCACACGCCGGCGACGACGAACTCGCGGCTGCGGCCGCCCATCGGCAGCGCGAGCCGCTTGCCGGGCGCGGCGCCGTAGCGCTCGGCCACGGCCTCGCTGACCCACGCCGGCGGCGGCTCGCCCTCGCGCGGCGTGTGGCGTGCCCCGACGAGCGGCAGGCGGGTCGCGAATCCACCCTCCGGTACGTCGCGCGCCAGCAGCGAAATCGCCGGCCGCGCCGGGTCCAGCGTCACGCGCGCGCTGCGCAGGAACTCCGCGCGCGCCACCTGCGGCAGGCGGCGCACGCGCGCTTCGAAACGCGGCTCGAGGAACGCCGTCTCGCCCGCATGCGTGGTGCGCACATAGAGCTCCGCCGGCAGCAGCGCGGTGAGCCACTGGTCCACGGAATCGCGGAACGAGGCCACCATGATCGCCATCGCCACCATCAGCGAGAAGCTCGCGACGATGGCGGCGAGGCTCACCATCGCCTGCCCGGGCGCCCCGCGCAGCTGCGCGGCGGCCAGCGCCAGTGCCGGCCGCCGCGCGAGCGGCAGCGCCTGCCACAGTCGCCGCGACAGCGCAGGCATGAGCAGGATGCCGCCCACGAGCAGGCAGGCGACCGACGCGTAGCCTGCAAGCGGAATGCCGTCCACGGGCGGCGCCAGCGCGAGCAGCGCGCCGGCGCCGAGGAACGAGAGCGCGGGGATGAGCGCGGGCGCGCGCGCCAGGATGCGCTGCTCGTCGCCGGCCTTCAGCGCCTGCGCCGGCGCCGCGCGCGCCGCGTCGGCGGCCGGCAGCGCTGCGCCCGCGAGCGCCACCGCGACGCCGGCGGCGAAGTAGGCGAGCGCCGCCAGGGGCGCGAAGCTGACCTCGGGCGCGAGACCGCGGAACATCCCGGCGCCGAAATCGCCGCCCGAGGCGCGCATTGCCGCGGCGGCAAAGGCGTAGCCGAGCGCAAGGCCGAGCGCCGCGCCCAGCGCGCCGACCAGGGCGGCCTCGGCGAGCACCAGGCGCGCAAGCGCGCCGCGCGTCAGCCCGAGCACCCGGAGCAGCGCGTGCTCGCCGCGCCGGCGCGCGACTTCCAGCGCCTGCGCGGAGAACACCAGGAACCCGCCGGTGACGAGCGCCACCAGCGCCAGCACGTTGAGGTTGACACGGTAGGCGCGCGACAGCGCCGCGCCACTCGCGGCGCTGGTTTCCACGCGAGTGACGTGCACCCCCGCCGGCACCAGGGCGGCGGCGCGCGCCCGCACCGCGTCCCGGTCTGCGCCCGGCGCCAGCCGCAGGCCAACGCGATTGAGCTCGCCCACCCGCGCCAGCCGCCACTGCACCGTGGCGATGTCGGCAAGCGCGGCGATTCCCGGCAGCGCCGAGGCCGGCAGGGTTCCGATCACCTCCAGCTCCACCGTGGCGAGCCCCGAGATGAGTGCAAGCCGGCCGCCGGTTCCCAGGCGCAGCCGCTCGGCCGCGGCCTGCGACAGGAGCACCGTATCGGGCCTCAGGATCTCTGTGCGCAATTGGGGCTGGTGCGCGAGCAGTGCCGGCTGCAGCTGCGCGGCGCGTAGCGGCTCGATGCCGAAGACGCGGATCGATCCGCCGCCCGGCAGCCCCGCGTCGAGCTCGAGCGCCGGGCTCGCCGCCGCCACCCCCGGCAGGCGCGCGAGCTTCGGATACAGCGACTCGGCAAAGCCGGTGCGACCGCCCTGCACTTCGAGATCGGCCTCGCCGGCGAGGGTGCGAACGCCGGCGGCGAGCTCCTCGACGGCGGCGCGGTTGACCAGGTGCACGCCGAAGCCGAGCGCGACGCCCAGGGCGACGCCGGCCACGGAGAGCAGCGTGCGCCCGCGGCGTTGCGCGAGTCGTGCGATGAGGGCAAGGAAGAGGCGGATGCGGCGAGTATAGCGGCTAGAATGGCAGCACCATGGCCGCGCAGGCGACGCAGTTTGCGTCCGAATGGCGGCGCGAGATCGTCACGCGCAGCCCGGCGATGGAACGCGTGCTGGCGCGCGCGCGCTTGTCGGCCGCGGGCGACGCGGGCCTGCTCCTTCAAGGCGCGAGCGGCACGGGCAAGCGCCTCTTGGCGCGTGCCGTGCACGCCGCCAGCGCGCGCTTCGGCCGCCCGTTCGTCGCGCTTCATTGCGGTGCGCTGCCCGAGCCCCTGCTCGAGTCCGAGCTCTTCGGCCACGTAAAGGGCGCCTTCCCCGGCGCGGTACACGATCACGCGGGCCTGCTGCAGTCGGCGCAGGGCGGCACGCTCTTCCTGGCTGAAGTGAGCGAGCTGCCGCTCGCGCTGCAGGCGAAACTGTTGCGCGCGCTGCAGGAACGCCAGGCGCGCGCCGTCGGAGCGACGCAGGCGCTGCCCATCGACGTGCGCGTGATTGCCGGGACGCGGCGCGAGCTCGCCGAGGAAATGGCCGCCGGGCGCTTTCGCGCGGAGCTGTATTACCACCTGAACACGGTGACGCTGGCGCTGCCCCCGCTTGCGGAGCGGCGCGAGGACGTCGCGCCGCTCGCGGCGCACTTCCTGGCCGCGGCCGCCGAGCGCTGCGGCAAGCGGATCGAGGGCATCGCGCCGGCGGCGCTGCCGCCGCTACGCACCGCGCCTTGGCCCGGCAACGTGCGCCAGCTGCGGGAGGTGATCGAAAGGTGCGTCGCGCAGTGCGGCGGCCGGCGC
Organism: Burkholderiales bacterium; assembly: GCA_035459025.1. GTDB lineage: Bacteria > Pseudomonadota > Gammaproteobacteria > Burkholderiales > SG8-39 > JAABQT01. Next base: position 9,712 of record DATHYT010000045.1, read on the forward strand.
CTGTCGGCGGCGCTGGTGACGGCCGCCCTCGCCCCCGCCGACGACGACTTCGCGGCGCTCGACGCGGCGCGCCGCGAGTTCGAGAGCGAATACCTGACGCGGCTGCTGCGCATCACGGACGGCAACGTCGCGCAGGCGGCGAAGCTCGCCAAGCGCCAGCGCGCCGACTTCCTCGCGCTGCTGGCGCGCTACGCGCTCGATCCGAAGGCGTTCAAGCCGCTCTAGGTCTAGCGCCCGAACTCGCGCAGCACGCGGCCCGGACCCTGTGCCGCGCAATAGTCGCGGCCGTCGTGCACCCGCGCGCCGTTCACCCAAACGCCGTGCACGCCCACCGCGTCGCGCACCATGCGCGTGCCGCCGGCGGGCAGGTCCTGCACGCGGCGCAGGTTGGATAAGCCGACGGTTCGCGGATCGAACAGCAGCAGGTCGGCCCAGGCCCCGGCGCGGATCACGCCGCGCTCCGGGATGCGGTACTTGCGCGCCGGGTCGGACGTCAGGCGCCGAACCGCCTCCTCGAGCGTAAAGGTGCCGTTGCCGCGCACCCAGTGCGCGAGCAAATGCAGGCCGAAGCCCGCGTCGCAGAAATAGATCAGGTGCGCGCCCGCGTCCGAGAGCGCGATCACGCCGGCCTCGTGCTTGAGCAGCGGCGCCACGCCCGCGTCGTCGTTCTGGAACAGCTTCGCGATCATCTGCTGCTCGAGCGGGCGCTCGCAGAACCACTCGAGCGGGTCCTGCGCGCCGGCGAGCTGCGGCAGCGGCACGCCGTCGATCTCCACCGTGCTCCAGTCGCCCGAGAACAGCACGCCCGGCTTTGGATTTCGCAGGCTGTCGCGGAAGTCGCGGCGGAACGCCGGGTCCTTGTAGATCGCCGCGAGCTCCGCCGGCGGCGCCGCCTTCACGCGGTCGAACGCGGCGAGCGCCATGAACGGATAGGGCTCCTTCAGCGTGAAATCGAAAGACAGCGGCTGGCAGTTGGCGTGGATGTAGACCTCGCGTCCGCGCTTCAGCGCCGCGGCGCAGCGCTCGTAGTAGGTCATGGCGCGGCCCGGGTTCTGGCTCGAATGCATGGTGAGCACGGTCACCATGAACATCGGCCGCCCGGTGTCCGCGGCCATCTGCTCCAGGTACTCGGGCGTCGCCCTGGAGCCGGCGGCGACGACGAAGATGCCCCTGCCCGCCGCCTTCAGCGGCGCCACCAGCGCGCGCAATTCGGCGTCCTCGCAAATCGTCGAGGGCATCGGGCGCCCGCCCCAGCCGCTGTGGTTGGGCGAGAACGACGACGCGAAGCCCGCGGCGCCCGCGGCCAGCGCCTCGCGCACCATGTCCTGCATCTTCCTCAGCTCGTCCGGCGTCGGCTGCCGGCGGCTGGAGGCCTCCTCGCCCATCACCGCGCTGCGGATGGTGGAGTGCCCCGCGAGCACGCCGACGTTGGCGTAGGGATGAATGCGTTCCAGCGCGTCGAGGTACTGCGGGAAGGTCTCGAAATCCCAGCGCGTGCCTTCGAGCAGCGCGTGCACGTCCATGCCCTCGACCACCGAAAGGTTCTTCAGGATCGTCTCGCGCGAGCCTCGCGGGCAGGGCGCGATGCCGAAGCCGCAGTTGCCCATGATGGCGGTGGTCACGCCCAGGGCGGGCGAGGGCGAGAGCTTCGGATCCCAGGTGACCTGCGCGTCGTAGTGCGTATGCACGTCGACGATGCCGGGCATGAGTGCGAGCCCGCCGGCGTCGAGGGTCTCTCGCGCGGCGCCCGGCGCGGCGATGCGGCCATCCTTTACGGCCACGTCGGCGACGCGGCCCGGCGCGCCGGTGCCGTCGTAGACGGTAGCGCCGCGGATCAGCAGGTCGTTCATCCCGTCAGTCTAGCCCGGCATCGCCCCCAGCATCCCCGCGAACAGCGTCGCGATCCCGAGGAACGAGAAGAACCCCACCACGTCGGTCACCGTCGTGAGGATGATCGACGAGGCCGTCGCCGGATCCTGCCCGAAGCGCCGCAGCAGGATCGGCACCAGCGCGCCGGCGAGCCCCGCCGCGACCATCGAGATCACCATCGAGATCGAAATCACGTACACCAGGCCGATCGAGCCGCTCCAGAAGTACACGCCGATCGCGGTGGTCGCCGCCACCGCCAGACCGTTCACCAGCCCCGTGGCCGCCTCCTTCCACACCACCGCCGGCCAGTGCCGCAGGCTGATCTCGCGCAGCACCAGCCCGCGCATGGTCACCGCCAGCGCCTGCGCGCCGGCGTTGCCCGACTGCCCCGCCACCACCGGCAGGAGCACCGCAAGCGCGGTGAACTTGGCGATGGTGCTCTCGAACAGGCCCACCACCGCCGCGGCGAGGAACGCGGTGAGCAGGTTGATCTGCAGCCACGGCAGGCGTTTCTTCACGGCGAACGACGGGCGCGACAGCGCGCGCTCGTCGGGGCTCGCGCCGACCATGGTCTGGATGTCGAGGCTGGTCTCCTCCTCCACCGCCGCCATCAGCTCGGCCTGGCGGATGACGCCGATGAAGCGTCCGGCGTGGTTCACCACCGGCAGCACGGTGATCGGCTCGCGCTGCAGGATGTCCACGACCTCTTCGCGCGGATCGAGATCGCGCACCGCAGCCACGACGCCGCGCGTGATGTCGCCGAGCGGCCGCGCGCGCTCGGCAAGCGCCAGGTCCTGCATCTCCACGCGCCCGGCAAGCCGCCCATCGTCGTCCACCACGTACAGCTCGCGCAGCCCGCGCCGGCGGATGGCGCGCAGCCGCTCGATGGCGTCGCCCACCGTCATGCCGGCACGCAAGGGGCTGACGCGTGCGTCCATCAGCCGCCCCGCGGAGTCCTGGGGATAGGCCACAAGCTCGCGCAGCTCGCGCGCCACTTCCTTGTCGAGCGGCCCGAGCAGCTTCTCGCGCTCCTCGGGCTCGAGCTGCGACAGCACGGCGACGCTCGAGGCGGGCTCGGCTTCCGCGAGGACGTACCGCGACAGCTCCGCGGGCAGCAGCTCGAGCACCTCGCGCGCGACGTCGGGCGCGAGCGCTTCCCAGGCGCGCACGACCGCGCGCGGCGCATGCGCCGCGAGAACCTGCGCCGCGTCCTCGGACGGCATCGCCTCCAGCTCGCGCGCCGCCTCGCCCGGAAAATCGAGCAGGAAACGCTGATTGAGCGCGGCGACCGCGGGCAGCGCTTCAGCGGCCATCGACCCTCCGGCCCACCGTCTCGACCTTCGGCAGCAGCGTCACCATGGCTTCGGCGCCACCGGACAGCGCATCCCAGTACCCGAGCGCCATCATGCCGGCGAGCGTTTCGCCCGGCGCGGCGCGTGGCGCGGGCGCCGTGCGCCCCAGCGCGCGCGTCAGCGCGTCGTGCGTCAGCACGCCCACCAGACGCTCGCCGGCTTCGAGCACCGGCAGCAGCGACGCGCGCTCCCAGCCCGGATGGCGCAGCGCCCCGGCAAGCGGCGTCTGCGCCGAGATCACGGCCTCGGGCCGCTGCATGATCGACGCGAGCGTCGCGCCCTCGGGCGCGCGCAGCAGCAGCGGCAGCGGCACCCAGCCTTCCAGCCGGCCGCCCGCGCCCGTCACGAACACGCGCTGCACGGTGGCTTCAATGTGGCGCACGCGATCGAGCGCCTCGACGGCGCGTGTCGCCCCCGGCAGCGCCAGCACGTCGGGATCGGTCCAGGCGCCGACGGTATCCTCGATGTAGCCGAGCAGCAGCTGCGAGGCGAGTGCCGCCGCGGTGGGCAGCCCGGCGATGAGCCGCGCGCGGCGCGGCTCGGCGACATGGCGCAGCACCGCCACCACGGGTTGCGTGCCGAGCTCGCCGAGGAGCGCAAGCACCTGCTCGTCGTCGAGCCCGGCGAGGCTGCGCGCCGCCGCGTTCGGCAGCATCGCCGAGAGCACCGGCGCAGCCAGCCGCGCCGGCACGCGGTCGAGCAGCCCGGCGGCGGCCGCCGGGGCCAGCGATTCCAGCACGCGCGCGGCTTCCGCCGGGTGCGCGCGCATGAAGGCAAAGCTTAGGGTTTCGGCATCAGCCATTGCCGTCGCCCGTGAGCAGCACGATGGGCTCGTCGTGATAGACGCGCCCGGGCAGCGCGACCCGGCCTTCTTTGGCTTCCAGCACCAGCGACGTGGCGCTCACCTCGACAATACGGCCCTCGAATCCGGCGACGCGCACGCGCTGCCCGATCTGGAACGCCTGGCGCAGGTAATGCGCGCCGATCAAATTCGCGACGTAGCCGCGCGCGCCCAGGCTCACCGCGATGGTGACGCCGCCGAGCACCGAGGCTATGACCACCGCGGCGAGGATCGCGAGCCAGGTAACCCGGATGCCGATCTGGTCGGCGCCCACCAGGATCGCGGCGACCAGCGTCGCGCCCTGCGCCAGGCGCGCAAGCGCCGTGCGCTGCGCGGGCTGCAGCCGCACCGCGGTGGCGTGCACCAGGTCGGCGACGAAGCTCGCCAGGACGTAGCCGGCGACCACGATCAGCACGCCCGCGGCGAGCGTCGGCAGGTAATCGAGCAGCCGCGCCAGCCAGTCGGTGAAGGTCTGCAGGCCGAGCACGTGCGTCGCCGCGGTGACGAAAAAGAGCAGCACCACCCAGTAGACGACGGTGCCGAGCACGTTCGCCGAGCGGCCCACGCGCAGGCGCGACGGTCCCGCCAGGCGCTCGATCAGCGATTCCGCCAGCTGCATGCCGCGCACCGTGAGCACGCGCAGCAGACGCGCGAGCAGCCAGCCCGCGGCGAGCAGCAGCAATGCGCCGATCAGGCTCGGCAGGTGCGCGGCGAGGCGCTCGAGCAGCGCGCCGGCGGCGCCGGCGAAGGAATCGCCGAAGTTGTTCATGCGTGTATGGTATCGCGATGAACTTGCAGTAGACCATCGCGCCCTTGCGCCGACGGAGCCGGCATGGACCGGCGCCCGGGGCACCGCGGCCCGTCGCGTTCAACCCCGACGGCGAGATCGCGCGCGCGCTGCCGTGAGTCAGCGCGGCACTGTCGCCCGCATCGTCTTGCCGTCATAACCCTTCGGCTTGTGCCGCGCGCGCACGGTCACGTGCGTGACGCCTGCCGGGATCCGCACGCCGTAGAGATCCCGCGTAAACGGCTGCTCGGTCTCGTGCGGGTGATACAGGACGCGCCGGCCGAGCACTGCGCCGTCGGGCCCGATCACCTCGAACGCATCGGCGTAATGGTGCCAGCCCTTGTCCACGCTCTTCACCGTGACGTCGAAGTCGTAGGTACCGGCGCTGTTGCGCCGAACTTTCACGTCCACGACGTCGGCTTCGCCGGCGAAGGCGCCCTGGGCAAGCAGCAGCACTGCGATCAGAACGGCTCTCATCAGGGCATCCTCTTCGCAGCCGCGTACGCCGCCAGGCCCGCCTGGCGATCGATCGGCACGACATCTCTGACCGTGGTGCCGCCTTTGGGTTGCAGCTCGGGCGGGAAAAAGGCGAGCTTCTGCGCCTTGGCCAGCTTCTCGCCGCGCCCGAGGTCGAGGTCGCGCTCGTTTGCCGACGCCGGCTTCAGCGCCACGCCGTCCACGATCTCAAGGTCGAACCACCAGCGCTTCAACGGGTTCCTCGCGCCGCCGCCGGTCGCGTCGTCGTAGTCGATGAGCGCGCGGCGCGCAGCCGGCACGTCGATGGACAGCCAAAGCAGCTTCTCCGACTCCACCAGGTCCTCGCGGTTGTAGGGGCAGGTCTTCATGCAGCGTCCGCAGGCCGAGCCCCTGGCGTTGGTCAGGCGGTAGCGCCCGCACTTCTCCACGTCGGGCTTCCAGATCTCGTAGCCGTTGAACATCACCTTCGCGCCGAAGGGTATGGCGTTGCAGGGACATTCGCGCGCGCACTTCTGGCACATGCGGCACACCGCCTGCAGGCCGAAGTCGACCGGCCGGTCCACTTCGAGCGGCAGGTCGGTGGTGAAGACGACCGACTTGGAGCGCGGGCCGATGAACGGATTGAGCACCAGCTCGCCGATCCGCGACATCTCGCCCAGGCCCGCCATCAGCATCGCCGGCAGGTGCAGCAGCTCCGAGTGCGCGTTCGAGTGCACGCGCGACGAATGGCCGAGACGGCGCAGGTGCGCGGCCATCACGCCGGCGAGGTGCGCGCCGCGCATGTACGCGCGCATCGACTGCGCGCCCGAGACCCAGTCGTCGCCGGAGCTGCCCTCCATGGTCTCGAAGCCCTGGTCGATCAGCATCACCACCGCGTACGGGTGGTAGGCGTCGATCGGCTCGCCCGCCTCGTCGCCGTGCGAGTAGTACATCCAGGGCTCGGCGCGGCAGATGCCCACCAGGTCCGCGCCCAGGTAGTAGCCGAGCGCCTTGACCGCCTCGGCGTTGCGCCTTGCGTCCTTGAGCGAGGAACCGGCAAGCGGCTCGCGCCCGCCCTGCAGCGGCACCATGTTGCGGATCAGCGGCGTCATCGCGAACGCGAGCGGGTGCTTGACGGCGAAGCGGCGGCGCTCGTGCGCCGGCCTTTCGCCGAGGTCGCCGGCAAGCGCGCGCGAGAACAGGTCGGCGCGCTTTGGCACGCGCTTGATCTCCTCGCGCAGAACCCGCGTCGTGGGCTCGTCCACGCGCGGGATGCGCTCCATCTCGTAGCGGCCAAGATGCAAGGGGCGCCGGTCTTGCTCCGCCTCGGTCCACCCCGGCCGGGTCCCCGGCTTGCCCATGTACGCGTCGAGGCTCGGCCAGTCGAGCGACGCGATCGGAGTGTCGGCCGCGAATTCGTAGTCGGTGGTGACCACGCCCAGGCGGAAACCGCGCTTCAGGAACGGCGCGGCGAGCACGCCGCCCGCGGCCCGCACGAGCCCCGCGCGCTGCGCGAGCCGCTCGATCGACACCTGGGTGTGTTCCGCGAAATGCCCGCGCGCGTGCCAGCCCAGCGCCCGCACATAGCCCGACATGACCACCGCGACCTCGGCGCAGCGCAGGTCGGTCTTCGCGCTGTTGGTGCCGCGGATCCACGCGTCGCCCGCCTCGCCCGGCTGCGTTTCGCGGCCGAATTCGACGAGGAAAACGAACGCGTGGCTGTGCGCCGGGCGCTCCTGCGTGAGCCAGTCGCCCGCCTCGAGGCGGCAGCCCCCGGCAAGGGTGACGTCAAGGAAGTAGGCCGACGCCTTCAGGTTCTGCGCGCGCTGCTCCAGGTCCTCGGGCACCGGCGCGCGGCTGCGCGCGACCTCGCCGTCGAGGAACTTCGCGAACAGCTCGCGGTACTCGGGCAGCGCCGCGGCGATCGAATCGGGCGCCGCCGCCGACGCATCCGCCGGCGGGCGCGCCTGCAGGGCCGGCGCGCCCGCATCGCGCGGCAGCAGCTCAACGGGCAGTGGACCGAGGTCGAAGGGGCGGTCGCGGTTCGAGAACAGGCGCGCCATCCCCCAATTCTCGTGCAAAAACCCGGGCCGCGCCGCGCGCCCGGGCGCTAGTCGCCGAACACCGTGGTCCAGTCCACGCGCACGTCGGGCGTGCGCTCGATCGCCTGTTCGACCATGGCGATGTGCCCCTCTTCCTCGAGCGCCATCTCCTGCGCGAGCGCGCGCAGCGCCGGATCCGCGGCGCTCGCGTGCACCTCGGCGAAGAACTGGTGCGCGCGGCGCTCGGCGTCGAGCGCGATGGCGAGCGCGTGGCGCGGCGTGAGCAGGCGGAACACCAGCTCGCGCGCCACCGTCTCCGGCGCGCTCGCGTCGAGCCAGGCGTACTCGGCGGGCGCGAACTTCGGCACCTCGACGCCAGCGGTACGCGCCTCCAACGTGTCGAGGTGCTCTGCCTCGTACACCGCCAGCGTGCGGAACAGCGCCGCGACCTCGTCGTTGCCCAGATCCGCCATGAACTGCGCCAGCTCGGCATAGCGCTCGGCGGCCTCGCGCTCGATGGCGATGGCGTGCGCGTAGAGCTCGGCGGGCGTGCGGATCGGGGGGCGGTTCATGGCGCGTCGGCGGTTGGCCCGATGCCGCCACTGTGCGTCGCAACGCGGCGCCCGGCTTGACCCAGATCAAACACCCCGCGCTCCGTATAATCCCCGCATACGGGGGAGGCATCGATGCCGGGCAGTGCGGTCAGCGGCAGGCTGTTCGGCCTCATATGGCCGCTGCTCGCGGCCATGGTCCTGCTGCTGCTCGTCGCGGTGCTTGGCATGCAGGTGCTGTCGGTGATCCGCGCCTACATCGCCGGCGAGAGCCACTGGTCGAAGGCGCAGAAGGACGCCGTGTCCCAGCTGGTGCACTACGCGCAGACCGGCGACGCCATGGCCTACCGGATGTACCAGTCGAGCATCGCGGTCAACCTCGGCGTCCGCCGCGCTCGGCTCGCCATGGAAGGCCCGGAGCCCGATCCCGAGACCGCGCGCCTCGGTCTGCTCGAAGGCCGCAACCATGCCGACGACGTCGGCGCCATGGTGGCGTTGTATCCATACTTCCGCCACGAGCCGGACGTGGCGAACGCCATCGACGCCTGGGTACGCGCCGACGCGTTGCTGGTGCGGCTGCATGGCCTGGCGCAGGCGCTCCGCGTCGAGGTCGAGGTGCGCGGCGCCGGAACGCCGCGCACGCACGATCTCGCCAACGAGGCGATCGCGCTCGGCAAGCTGATCACTCCCCTCGCGCAGGAGTATGCCGACGCGATGTCGGCCGCCGCCCGGCGCACCTCGCAGCTGATCGCCCTGGCCGGCGCACTGCTGACGCTGCTGCTTGCCGCCGGCGGCATCCTCATCTCCCGGCGCAGCCTCGCGCGCCTGCAGCGTGCCGAGGCGCAGCAGCGCTCCGCCGAGCAGCGCCTGGCCCAGCTCGCGCAATTCGACGCCCTCACCGGCCTCGCCAACCGCACGTTGTTCCAGGATCGCCTGGCGCAGGCGATCGCGCGCGCGCACCGCAGCGAGCGGCGCGTCGCGCTGCTGTTCCTCGATCTCGACCGCTTCAAGGAGATCAACGACTCGCTCGGCCATGAAGCCGGCGACTGCGTGCTGCAGGAGGCCGGTGTGCGCCTGCGCCGGCAGCTGCGCGAGGGCGACTCGGTGGCGCGCCTGGGCGGCGACGAGTTCACGGTGATCCTGGAAGACGTGGAAAGCGCCGAGCAGGTGCAGGAGGTGGCGAAGAAGCTGCTGCGCGCCTTCGCCGAACCGATGTCCTTCGCCGGCCGCGACCTGTTCGTCACGCTCTCGATCGGCATCGCGCTCTACCCCAGGGACGGCGACGACGCCGACAGCCTGCTCAAGCACGCCGACACCGCGATGTACCAGGCGAAGCACGAAGGTCGCGACAACCTGCAGTTCTACGCGGCCGCCATGAGCGCGGCCGCGAACGAGCGCCTCTCGCTCGAGGGCAGTCTGCGGCAGGCGCTGGAGCGCAGCGAGTTCGTGCTGCATTACCAGCCGGTGGTGCGGCTGGCGAGCGGCGAGATCTCGAGCGTCGAGGCGCTGCTGCGCTGGCGCCACCCGCAGGACGGCCTGGTGCCGCCGGGGCGCTTCATCGGCGCGGCCGAGCAGAACGGCCTCATCGTGCCGATCGGCGCCTGGGTGCTGCAGGAAGCCTGCGCGCAGGCTGCGCGCTGGCAGGCGGCGGGCCTGCGGCCGGTGCGCGTGGCGGTCAACCTGTCGGCACGCCAGTTCCGGCGCCCCGGTCTGGTGGACACGGTGCGCGCGGCGCTGCGCGCCGCGGCGCTGCATCCGCAGTGGCTGCTGCTGGAGATCACCGAGACCCTGCTGATGGATAACCCGACCGCGGGCAGCGCGGTGCTGGGGGCGCTGCGCGACCTGGGCGCGCACATGGCGCTTGATGACTTCGGCACCGGGTATTCCTCGCTCGCCTACCTGAAGCACTTCCCGCTCGACTTCATCAAGATCGACCACTCGTTCGTGCGCGACATTCCGGGCGATGCCGACGACGCGTCGATCGTCAAGGCCACCATCGGCCTCGCCGCAAGCCTCGGCATGCTGACCACCGCGGAAGGCGTCGAAACGCAGGCGCAGCTCGCGTTCCTGAAGGAGCACGGGTGCCGCTACGGGCAGGGATTCCTGTTCAGCCCGGCGGTGGAGGCGGATGCGTTCGCGGCGATGCTGCGCGAGGAGCGTATCCTCGGCGGCGCCTAGAAGCCCTCCAGCACCAGCTTGCCGACCGTGTGGCCGTGCTCGAGGCGCTGGTGCGCCTGGCGCAGGTTCTCGGCGCAGATCCGCCCGAGGTTGGCGCGGAACGTCGTCACCAGGGTGCCCGCCTCGAGCAGTCCCGCGGCGTCCTCGAGCAGGTTGTGCTGCGCCTGCATGTCCGGCGTCCGGAACGTCGAGCGCGTGAACATTCCTTCCCACGCGAAGCTCACGCTCTTTTCCTGCAGCGGCGCCAGGTCCACCGGCCGCAGCGTGCGCACGATGGAGCAGATGCGGCCCTGCGGCGCGATGAGGCGCGCCAGCTCGGGGAAGATCGCGTCGGTGTTGTTGCAGCACAAGACGTAGTCGGCTTCCGGCGCGCCGAGCGCGGCGAGCTGCGGCGCCAGCGCCTGCGTATGGTCGACGACGGCGTCGGCGCCGAGGCCCCTGACCCAGGCGATCGAGTCGGGCCGCGAAGCGCTCGCGATGACCGTGAGGCGCGCGAGCTTCTTCGCCAGCTGGATTGCGATCGAGCCCACGCCGCCCGCGCCGCCGAGGATCAGCAGGCGCCGGCTGGCGTGGGCGCCGGACTTGGAGATGCCCATGCGATCGAACAGCGCTTCCCAGGCGGTAATGGTGGTGAGCGGCATCGCCGCGGCCTCGGCGAAGGAGAGATTCGTGGGCTTCGGGCCGACGATGCGCTCGTCGACGAGGTGCAGCTGGCAGTTCGCGCCCGGGCGCTGGTTGCTGCCCGCGTAGTAAACCTTGTCGCCCGGCTTGAAGAGCTCGGCTTCCGGACCCGTCGCCTGAACGATGCCGGCCGCGTCCCAGCCGAGAATCTTCAGCTCGGTGTCGGGACGGTTGCCCGCGGCGCGGCGCTTGGTGTCCACCGGGTTCACCGACACCGCCTTCACCTCGACCAGCAGGTCGCGGCCTTTCGGCTCGGGGGCATCGAGCGTGACGTCGAGCAGCGACTCGGGATCGTCGATGGGCAGGTACTTGTAGTGGCCGACGGCTTTCATCATGGCGATGTTACCGCGCTAGTAGAATTCCGGCGTGAGCAAGCCGCAGCCGCCTTCCACGTCCAACTTCATCAAGCAGGTGATCGAGGCCGACCTCGCCTCGGGCAAGCACAAGCGCCTCGTGACCCGCTTCCCGCCCGAGCCGAACGGCTACCTGCACTTCGGCCACGCCAAGTCGATCGTGCTCAACTTCGGTCTGGCGCAGGAATACGGCGGGCGCTGCAACCTGCGCTTCGACGACACCAACCCGGAGAAGGAGGAGCAGGCCTACGTCGATTCGATCGAGGACATGGTGCGCTGGCTGGGGTACGACTACGGCAAGGCGTTGTACGCCTCGGACTATTTCGACTTCATGTATCGGTGCGCGGAGCATCTGGCGCAGCAGGGCCTCGCCTACGTCGACAGCCAGAGCGCCGAGCAGATGCAGCACAAGCGCGGCTCGTTCACCGAGCCGGGCACGGACAGCCCGTATCGCAGCCGCTCGCCCGGCGAGAACCTCGCGCTCCTGCGCGAGATGCGGGACAAAAAGCACCCCGACGGGACGCACGTGCTGCGCGCGAAGATCGACATGGCTTCGCCCAACATCAACCTGCGCGACCCGGTGCTGTACCGGATCAAGCACGTGGCGCACCACCGCACCGGCGACAACTGGTGCATCTATCCAACGTACACCTACGCGCACCCGATCGAGGATGCGCTCGAGGGCATCACGCACTCGCTCTGCACTCTGGAGTTCGAGGACCAGCGGCCGTTCTACGACTGGCTGCTGGGCAAGCTTGCCGACGGCGGCCTGCTCAAGCGACCCCTGCCCCAGCAGATCGAGTTCGCCCGGCTCAACCTGACGCATGTCGTCCTGTCGAAGCGCCGTCTGGTCGAGCTCGTCGACAAGGGCCACGTCGACGGCTGGGACGATCCGCGCCTGCCGACGCTGGCGGGTGCGCGCCGGCGCGGCTATACGCCGGAGGGGTTCCGGCGCTTTGCCGAGCGCATCGGCATCTCGAAGGCAAATCAGGTGATCGATTTCTCCGTGCTCGAGGACGCCATGCGCGAGCACCTGAATGAGGTGGCGCCGCGGCGCATGGCCGTGCTGGATCCGGTCAAGCTGGTGATCGAGAACTATCCCGCCGGGATAGAGGAGACGGTCGAGGTGCCGAACCATCCGCAGAAACCGCAGATGGGCAAGCGCTCGGTGCCGTTCTCCGGCGAGCTGTGGATCGAGCGCGAGGATTTCCAGGAGGCGCCGCCGAAGGGATACTTTCGTCTCTATCCGGGCAACCAGGTGCGCCTGCGCTACGGCTACGTCGTCAAGTGCATCGGGTACGACAAGGCGACCGATACCGTGCGCTGCACGTACCTGCAGGACTCCCGGTCAGGCACGCCGGGCGCGGACAAGTACAAAGTGAAAGGCAACATCCACTGGGTGAGCGCAAAGCACGCGCATGCGGCCAGCGTTCACCTGTACGACCGGCTGTTCGCAGACCTGCAAAGCGACGGACTGAATCCCGGCTCGAAGAAGACGATCGGGGCCAAGCTCGAGCCGTGCCTGCAGGAGGCGCGCGCCGGCGATCCGCTGCAATTCGAGCGCCACGGCTACTTCGTCGCCGACCGCGACGGCTTCAACCGCACCGTGACGTTGCGCGACTCCTGGGCGAAGGCCTAAGCCTCGTCGGGCGCGCCACCCGCGCTCGCCAGGTCTTCCTGCTTCACCTTTTCCGTATTGAACTTCGCCGCCCGCCCGATCATCGTCTTCAGCACGTCCTCGAGCGCCGGCGGCTCGCCCTGCATGAAGCGCAGCGGATTCACCCTCGCGACCACGAACGCGCGCAGATAAGGACTCTGGAACCCGCGCGCCTTCAGCTTCTTGATCACCTCGGCCACGTTCTCGTCCAGCTCCTGCAGCATCGCGGCGTGCTTCTCGTGTGACTTCAGTGCCTTCGACAGGGGCTCGTCGGAGAACTTCTCCAGCCGCCGCACGACCGGGTTGTACGCGCCGCCGGCGAACTTGGCGTTCTTTTCGTAGCACAGCCCCATCGTCACGAAGGACGCCTCCTCCAGGTAGAAGGAAAAACCGGCCTCCGGCCGCGCAGCGTCCTCCTCGATCAGCCCGCGATAGATGCGGATCACCTCCAGGGACTTCTCTTTGAGGTTGTGCGCTTTCTCGGTGTTCAGCGCCAGGATCTGCCACGCCACCTCGCGCTTGGGCACTACCAGCGCGGTCACCGATTTCGCTCCCAGGCGCCGCAGCGCCATCAACCGATGCATGCCGTTCGGCGTCCAGAAGCCGTCCTTGGGCGCCGTGACGCAGATGATCGGGTCGAGAAACATGCCGGTCCTGTCGATGACGTCGGCCAGCTTCTTGTGGTGCGCGTCCGAGAGGTCGCGCTGGAACGGCGTCGGCTCGACTTCCGAGATCGGCAGGATGCAGGAGAGCAGCGCGCCCCCTCCCAGCGGGTCCTTGTAGGTGCCGATCACTTCGCCGCCCGCCTGCTTCACCCGCTCGCGCACCTCCTCGGCCTCCCCCGAGAGCATGTCGAGCCGGCACTCAGCGGGCGTCAGCCCGCGGCTGAGCGCCTGCGCCTTCTTCACCCGGCGCTTCGCCGGGGCCCGCTTCAGTCCGGATCTTCTGGTTGCCATGCGGCTAGCTTAGCGCAGGTGGTGTGAACCGACCGGCGCCGGATGCCGGCCGTGTCTTACGATACGCGCGGCCATGCGCTCCCGCCCCGATCCCCTCCTCTTCGCCGTCTGCGCGCTGGGCATCACGCAGATCACCGCCTGGGGCACGAGCTACTACTGCCTGGGCGTGCTCGCCAACCCGATCGCCCGGGATACCGGCTGGAGCCTGAGCCTGATCTATTTCGGCTTCACCGTGTCGCTGCTCGTGATGGGGGCGGTGTCGACCTGGGCGGGACGCGCCATTGACCGCTTCGGCGCGCAGGCGGTGATGAGCACCGGTACCGTGCTGGTCTCTGCGGGCCTGCTGCTGCTGTCGCTTGTGACGAGCGAAGCCGCCTACCTCGGCGTGTGGGCGTTTCTCGGCGTCGGCATGCGCCTGTGCCTGTACGACGCCGCCTTCGCCGCGCTGGTGCAGGTCGTGCCCTCCCGCGGCCGGCGCGCCATCTCCTACCTGACGCTCTTCGGCGCGTTCGCCTCCACGGTGTTCTGGGTCGTCGGCCACTACCTCAACGAGGCGCTCGGCTGGCGCGAGACGCTCGGCTGGTTCGCGCTCATCAACCTCTCGGTCTGCCTGCCGCTCAACTGGTTCGGGCTGGCGCGCCGCGAGCCGGCCGGCGGACACGAGGCCGCGGCGGCGAAGCCCTCGGTGGACGGCGCGCCGCTGCAGGGCAAGGTGCGCACCATCGCCATCGCGCTGTTTGCGCTCGTGATGTCGCTGAACGGCTTCGTCTTCGGCGTGGTCACCGTGCAGCTGGTGCCGCTGCTGGAAGCCGCCGGGCTCGCTACCGCGGCCGCCGTGTGGGTCGCCTCGATGAAAGGCTTCGCCCAGTTCGGCGGCCGCCTCGTGGAGATCGTCTTCGGGCGCAATCTTCGCGCCATCACGGTCGCGCGCATCGCCATCGGCGTGCTGCCGGCGTCCTTTGCCGTGCTCTTGTTCTCCGGCGGCAACCTGCAGGCGGTGATTGCCTTTACGCTGCTGATGGGCGCCTCGCAGGGCGTGATCACCATCGTGCGCGGCGCGGTGCCGCTGGCGCTCTTCGGCGCCACAGGCTACGGCGCAGTGCTCGGTGTGCTCGCCACGCCCATCCTCATCGTCAACGCCGCGTCGCCGACGATCTTCGCGCTGATCGTCGATGGCTGGGGCTGGAACGCCGCCGAGGTCGTGCTGCTCGCCGCGGCGGCGGCCTCGTGGCTGGCGATGGAGGCGATGTCGCGCTGGTACGAGAAGCGCCGCCGCTAGCCGGGATCAGCCCGCCTGCAGCGGCACGAACAGCCGCCGCTCGCCCCGCTGCACCAGCAGCGCAATGGTCTTGCCCGATTGCGTCGCGCTTCTGAGGTCCTCGACGCTCGCCACCAGTTTGCCGTCCGCCTGCAGCACGATGTCGCCCGGAGCAATGCCGGCGCGCGCCGCGGCGCCGTTCACGCCCTGCACCAGCAGCCCGCCCGGCACGTGAGCTGCCTCGAGTTCCTGCGGCGTGAGCGGGCGCACCGCAAGGCCGAGCCGGCCCTTGCCCGCCGCCTCGTCGTCAGCGGCCTGCTGCTTCGACTTGTCCTCGGCGGTGCCGAGCGTGGCAGCGAGCGTGCGCCGCTCCCCCTTGCGCAGCACTTCGAACTGCACCTTCGCGCCCGGCGTCGACTCGCCCACCATCGCGGCCAGCTCGCCGGAATCGCCGACCGGCCGGCCATTGAACTTCACCACCACATCGCCCGGCTGCAATCCCGCGTGCTGCGCGGGGCTGTCCGGCGCCACGGCGGCGACCAGCGCGCCCTGCGGACGCTCGAGGCCGAACGACTCGGCGAGCGCCTGGTTCATGGTCTGCACGTTGACGCCGAGGCGCGCATGCGTGGCATGCCCGGTGGCCACGATCTGGTCCTTGACGCGCAGCGCCATGTCGATGGGAATCGCGAACGACAGGCCCTGGTAGCCGCCCGAGCGGCTGTAGATCTGCGAGTTGATGCCGATCACTTCGCCGTCGAGGTTGAACAGCGGCCCGCCGGAATTGCCCGGATTCACAGCCACGTCGGTCTGGATGAACGGCACGTAGATATCGCCCGGCAGCGAGCGGCCCTTGGCGGACACGATGCCCGCCGTGACGCTGTTCTCGAAGCCGAACGGCGAGCCTATGGCCACCACCCAGTCGCCCACCCGCGCGCGCTTCGGGTCGCCCAGCCTCACCACGGGGAGCTCGCGCGCATCGATGCGCAGCACGGCGATGTCGGTCGCCGGGTCGGTGCCGAGCACCTCGGCCTTGAACTCGCGCCGGTCGGTGAGCTTGACCGTGACCTCGGTCGCGTTCTGCAAGACGTGGGCATTGGTGAGCACGATGCCGTCGGTGCTGAGGATGAAGCCCGAGCCCTGGCCCTGAACGGGCATCTCGGGCATCGGCGTACCGAACTGGAACGGCAACCCGCGGAACAGCTCCGGCGCCGCCTGCTGCGCGCCCGCCTTGCGCGTGCCCGACGTGGCGATGTTGACGACCGCAGGGCCGTAGCGCTGCACGATGCCGGCGAAATCCGGCAGCTGCGCCGCGGCTACGGGCGCCGCCGCCTGCGCGACGCCTGTGTTGAGGTACTGCGCGCCCACGATCGCGCCCATTGCGGACATCGCCAGCGCCGCCAGCAATATCACGATCTTCCTGGTCTGCATGTTGCGTCTCCTGCGAATTCCGGATGCCGCTTGGACCGGGCGCTTGCGCGGCGGTTCCCGGCGCCGGGACGGCGCGGTCGCAATTGGGCATAATGCGCGGCAACCTGTGGGTAGGGGGAACCTTGACGGAGGCTAAAGTGAAAATTGCGGCAACCATGATCGCAGCGCTCGTCGGCATGCTGGCCGGGTTCCAGGCTCATGCACAGTCATCGTCCGTCTACATCGGGGCCAGCGGCGGCGCGGTGTGGACCGACGCGGCCAACAGCGTGGCCTCCAATTCGCGTGGTGGAATTCACGACGAGAGCGTTCCCAACGGCTTCAAGGTCTTTGGCGGCCGCATCCGAGACAACTTCGGCATCGAGCTCGCGTACTACTACCTCGGCAAGTTCGACATCGTCACGCCCGGCACGGGCGGGATCCTGGACCAGCTCGAGACCCGGGCGCTGGCGGTCTCCGGCGTCTACTCGGCGCCGCTCGGGCACGGATACAACTTCATCGCCAAGCTCGGCATCGCGTTCACGGAGGCGCAGTACGATTGCAGGACGGGTGGTTGCGGCTCGGCCCCCCTTATCGACACCAGGCGCCGCGGCAATTCGGGGCTTATCGGACTGGGCATCACCTCGCAGGTGTCGTCCAACGTCGCGTTGCGGATGGAGTTCGAGCACATCGGCAACGTTCGGCATGCCATGTCGAATACCGTCTTCTTCAACGACGGCTACGACATGTTCTCGGTGGGCCTGCACCTGAATTTCTGATCGGGTAGGACGTTCCAACGGCCCTTAGGTTGGGCCGTGTGCCGAGCAAGCTCTTGTTTTGATTGACGGAAACCTGCCGTCCCTGTATAAAGGCACGGCAGGATTCTCAAGCAGAGAAAAAGCTGGTCCGCCGGCGGCCCGAGTGCCGCGCTCATCAGTTGCTTCGTTTCCTTTCCTTGATCATTCCGCAGGGCAAGCGCCCTTTCATTCATCACTGGGGAAGCAAGACATGAGCGCAGGTACCGTGAAGTGGTTCAACGACGCCAAGGGTTTCGGGTTCATCACGCCGGAGGACGGCAGCAAGGATCTGTTTGTGCATTTTTCGGCGATCCAGGGCGGCGGCTTCAAGACGCTGAAGGAGAACGACAAGGTGCAGTTCGACGTGGTGCAGGGCCCAAAGGGCACCCAGGCCACCAACGTCAGGCCCGCCTGATCGCGACGACGGCAATCCAAGCCCGGTCGCACCGGGCTTTTTTGTTTCCACGGGGAGCGGGCATGGACAAGCGCAAGCGATGGCGGGAGCAGGAGCAGCAGGTGGTGGAGCGCTGGAACGCCGCCGAAGCGCGCTACCGCGAGGTGCACGCGGCGCTGCAGCGCCTGGCGGGCAACGGCGCCGAAGCCGAGGCCCTGAAACAGGAAGTCGAGCGCGCGCGCGCCGACATCGAAGCCGTGCGGCGGCAGGTGGCGCGCCTCAAGGTCGAATTCACATCGGGAAAGAGATACTGAATGAACACGCGAAACAACCTGACGCGCGGCCGTGCCGCGCTGTGGAGCCGGGACAAGATCGAGTTGCTCAGCACGCCGGAGGTGCGCAACCTGCACGCCAACGCCGAGCGGCTCCTCGAGACCGAGATCGCCGCGCTGTGCCTCGAAGTGCTGGGAGCCCGGCCGCGCAGCGGCGTCGCGGCGCCTGCCAAGCCCGCGCCGCGCGTCCGGCGCGCCAAGGCCAAGGCCGAGGAAGCCGCCTAGCGCGCGGGCGCGCTACACTGCGGCCGCCATGTGCGGCCGCTACGTCAGTCCCGAGCAAGCGTCGATCGAGCGCGCCTGGAAGATCGACCGCGCGAGCAGCAACCCGTTTCCGCGCCGCTTCAACGTGCAGCCCACCACTGCCGTGCCGATGCTGCGCCTCGAGGACGGTGCGCGCACGCTGAGCGGCGCGCGCTGGGGCCTGATTCCGCACTGGTGGAAGCAGGACAAGCCGCCCAGCTTCAGCATCAATGCGCGGCTCGAGGACATCTCGCGCAAGCCGATGTGGCGCGATCCTATTCGCCGCTCGCGCTGCCTGGTGCCGGCCGAAGGCTGGTACGAGTGGCAGGAAACCCCGAGCGGCAAGCAGCCGCACTACATCACGCGCCGCGACCGCCGCCCGTTCTGCTTTGCGGGGCTGTACGCGCACTGGCGCGATACGCTGAGCTGCGCCATCCTCACCACGCAGGCGCTCGGACCGATCGCGGAGGTGCACGAGCGCATGCCGGTGGTGCTGCCCGAGGACGCTTTCGGCGCCTGGCTGGAGCCCGCGATGCATGACGCAGCAGTGGCGACCACGATGGCGCAGGCGCCGATGGCGCCGGAGGACTTCGAGCACTACCCGGTCAGCAGGCGCGTGAACAACGCTCGCAACGAGGGCCCGGACCTGATCGAGCCGCTGCGCGCCTAGCGCTTGCGGGCGGCGGCGGCTCTCTCCTTGCGCGCCGCCATGATCTTCTCGTAGCACTCGGCGCACACTTCGCGCCGCCGCTCGCCGCCGGGCAGCACGCGGAACTGCGCGCGCGGCTTCGAGTGCTGGCCGTGCATGCAGAACTTGAGCGGGCTGAGATTGGGCATGGTCCGGGGCGCCGGGGCCGCGCCGCTATAATCGTGCGGCCAACTCCATCGACGCTTCGAGCACCGTATCACATGTGGCCGTTTCACCGAAACCTGGCCGTACCGCTGCTGGCCGCGCTCGTCGCGGGCGCGGGCGGTGCCGTGCAGGCCTTCGACCTCCAGGGGCACCGCGGCACCCGCGGCACCGCCCCGGAGAACACGCTACCCGGGTTTGCTGCGGCGCTCGCAACGGGCGTCGACACCCTGGAGCTGGATACGGGCGTGACGCGCGACGGGGTCGTCGTGATCCATCACGACCGGCGCCTCAACCCCGACATCGCCCGCGGCCCCGACGGCCGCTGGATCGAGGCTCCGGGGCCGCTGCTGCTTGAGCTCGACTTCAAAGACCTGCAGCGCTACGACGTGGGGCGCCTGCGTCCGGGCAGCGACTATGCCGCGCGCTTTCCGGAGCAGACTCCCGCCGACGGCGCGCGCATCCCCCGCCTCGCCGAGCTTTTCGCTCTGGTACGCAAGGCCGGCAACGACCAGGTGCGTTTCAACATCGAGACCAAGATCTCGCCGGCGGCGCCGGCCGAAACGCTGCCGCCCGAGGCGTTTGCGCGCGCGCTGATCGCGGAGATCCGCGCCGCCGGCATGGCCGGGCGCACGACCGTGCAGTCCTTCGACTGGCGCACGCTGCAGGCCGTCGAGCGCGAGGCGCCCGAGATCGCCACGGCGTACCTGACCGGCCGGCGCCGCGGCGGCTCGCAACCGCAGGCAGTGCACGCCGCGGGCGGCAGGATCTGGTCGCCGAACTACGAAGAGCTCGATTCCGTGGCGCTGGTCGAAGCGCGCAGGCTCGGGCTGAAGGTCGTGCCCTGGACCATGAACGAGCCCGGCTTCATCGAGCGCTTTCTCGACCTTGGCGTGGACGGCATCATCACCGACTACCCGGAGCGTGTGCGCGCTGAACTCGTGCGGCGCGGCATGCCGCTGCCCGCGCGCACCCCGGTGGAGCCCTGAGGGTGCCGCCGGTCACGGGCGCGCTGCTCGCCGCCAACGTCCTCGTTTTCATGCTGCAGCTTGCCGGCGGCCTGCCGCTCGTCGAGCACTTCGCGCTGTGGCCGCCGGCCACCTCGGGACCGCGCGCCGGCCCGCCCTTCGAGCTGTGGCAGCTGCTGAGCTACAGCTTTCTGCACGGCAGCCTGCTGCACCTGATGTTCAACATGCTCGCGCTGTACACGTTCGGCCGCGACGTCGAGCGCCTGTTCGGCTCGCAGTGGTATCTGCAGTTCTACTTCGCCAGCGTGGTAGCGGCGGCGCTGTCGCACCTGGTGGTCACCGGCTGGATGGGCGCGCCGCCGTATCCCACGGTCGGCGCTTCGGGCGGCGTCTACGGCGTGCTGCTCGCCTACGGCATCTATTTCCCGCGGCGCACGGTGCTGCTGTTGTTTCCGCCGATCCCGATGCCGGCGCGCGTGTTCGTGGTGCTGTTCGCGGCCCTGGAGTTGTACTTCGGCGTCACCGGCACGGCCTCGGGCATCGCGCATTTCGCGCACCTGGGCGGCATGCTCGGAGGCTGGCTGATGATTCGCAGCCGGAGGCGCCGCCGCGGCTAGTTATGGTGTATAAGGGAGGTCTATGCTCAGAGAACTCCCTGGTCAGCAGTCCCGCAGCCGATTCATGGTCGGCAAGTACGAAGTGATCGCCCAGCCCATCCCCGGATCCGCGCACATGCTGCGCTACACGGTTTTCCTGAAGGGCACGCGCATCGGGGCGATGGCGAGCGTGCCCACCGAGTCCGATTGCCGCTTCCTCGAGAACCCGCCGCCGGTACCGCCGGTGAAGCCGTTCCAGGTGTTTTACCGCCCGGGCCGGCCGAAGAAGGGCAGCCAGCCCGCGAGCGCCGCGGACCGCGCCCTCGGCAGCACGCCGCACGAGGACCTGCCCGCAGGCCTCGCCATCCCGTCGCTGGAGAAGTCGGCCGAGTAGAAACATCCTGTTGCAATTTGCGCCAGTTTTAGGGCGATTGCAGACAGCCTAAGCGGCTACAAAGTGGGCGGAGGCAACGCCCATGAGAAAGCTCGTCATCGCCCTGCTCGCAGTTCTCGCCACCGCGTCGGGCGCGCTGGCCGAGGAGCGCGCGCCCTACTCGCAAGCCGAGCTCGACCAGATGCTCGCGCCGATCGCGCTGTATCCCGACGCGCTGCTGTCGCAGGTGCTGATGGCCGCGACCTACCCCCTAGAGGTGGTGGAAGCGGCCCGCTGGTCGCGCGCCCACTCCGACCTCAAGGGCGAAGACGCAGTCCGGGCCGTTCAGGACCAGGATTGGGATCCGAGCGTGAAGTCGCTGCTCGCCTTCCCCGATCTCCTGACGCGCATGGACGAGGAGCTCGATTGGACCCGGCGCCTCGGCGATGCCTTCCTCGAGCAGGAGCCGCATGTCATGCAGACCGTGCAGCGGCTGCGGCGCAAAGCAGAGGCGGCGGGCCAGCTCGGCTCCGGCGAGCACCTGCGGGTGCTCGAGGAGGACGGCGTCATCGTCATCGAGCAGGCGAATCCGCGCGTCGTCTATGTCCCGTACTACGACCCCCTCGTCGTCTACGGCGCCTGGTGGTGGCCCGCCCATCCGCCGGTGGTCTGGGCGCCGTGGTCGGGATACACCGTGTATCGGCCGGGCATCTGGTGGGGCGTGGGCGTCGGCATTTCCTCGGGCTTCTTCTACGGCGGGGTGCGTTGGATCGACCGGCGCGTGGTCGTCGTGCGCCCGAGCCCCTACGATGCGCGTCCGCTCGCGACCGGCCCATGGCGGCACAATCCGGCGCACCGCCGCGGCATCGTGTACCGCCACCCCGAAACGCAACGGCGTTTCGCGCCCGTGGAGCCGCGCCTCCAGCGACCCGCAGTGCGCCAGGAATCGCAGCGCGAGGAACGGCGCGCGCCGCCGCGGGCGGAGCCGCGCTGGCAGCCGCGCGAGGAACGGCGCGCGCCGCAACGGGACGAGCCGCGCTGGCAGCCGCGCGAGGAACGGCGCGGGCCGCAACGGGACGAGCGGCGCTGGCAGCCGCGCGAGGAACGGCGCGGGACACTGCGGGAGGAGCAGCGCTGGCAGCCGAGCGACGATCGCCGCCGCGGCGTGATGCCGCCGGCGCTGCGCACCAGCCCGCCACAGCCCACCGCACCGCGCTTCTCGGGTTCGCAACGCGAGCGCGGCGCGCCGCGCACGCTGCCCTATGATCGCGGCCATGGATGGAACCGGCAGCCTGTGGATCGCGCTCACGGTGTGGGCCGCGTTCGCGCAGACGCTCCGCAATACCGCGCAGCGCAGCCTGACCGCGTCGCTCGGCACGCTAGGCGCGACGCTGGTGCGGTTCCTGTACGGCCTGCCGTTCGCGCTGGCATGGCTGGCGATCGTCCACGCATGGCGCGCTGAGGCCATCCCGGCGCTGGGCTGGGCGTTCCTCGCCTGGGTCACGCTCGGTGCGGTGGCGCAGATCGCCGCCACCGCGTTCCTGCTCGCGGCGATGGAGGCGCGCAGCTTCGCGCTCGGCGTGGCGTACTCCAAGACCGAGCTGCTGCAGATCGCGGTCTTCGGGCTCGCCTTCCTCGGCGATCCGCTCTCCATGCCCGTGCTGCTCGCCGTAGCGCTCGGCACGCTCGGCGTGCTGCTGCTCTCGCCCGCCGATCCGCAACGGCCGTTCGCCGCGCTGCTGACCGGCCTCGGCACGCGACCCGCGCTGCTCGGCCTTGCCTCAGGCGCCGGTTTCGCCTTCGCCGCCATCGGCTACCGCGGCGCGGCGCTCGCGCTCGAAGGCTCGTTCCTCATGTCGGCGGCAACGGCGCTTGCGGCAGCGCAGGTGATCCAGACCGCGCTCCTCGGCGGCTGGCTGCTGTGGCGGAGCCCCGGCGTGGTGCGCGCGACGCTGCGACTGTGGCGGCCGTCGCTGTTCGCAGGCTTCATGGGCGCCGCGGCGTCCGCGGGCTGGTTCAGCGCCTTCGCGCTGCAGCCCGCGGCGCACGTGCGCACGCTCGGCCTCGTCGAGCTGCTGTTCAGCTACGCGGTGTCGAGAAAGCTCTTCAGCGAGCGCATGACCCGGCTGGAAGCCGCCGGCATGGCGTTCCTCGCCGCCGGCATTGCCGTGATTACGCTGACGGCCTAGCGCGCGCCGCGACCAGCCTGTCGAACTCCTCGGCCACCGCGGCGTCGTGGTCGAGCATCTCCTGCGCGTTGCGCTCGCCGTAGTGCAGTACCCCCATGTCGGCGTACGCTTTCTGCACCGCGTCGCTCCACAGGCCGATGTCCTTCACCGTCGGCACGATGCGGCTGAACAGGCGCTTGCGGAACCGCACCTGGCCCTCGGAGGCGGCGTGCGCCCCTATCGCGTCCTTGGGGTCGATGCCGATCGCTTCCCACATCTCTTCCGAGTTCAGGCGGTCGCGCAGGAAGTACGAGCCTTCGATCACGAACTGCTCGCGCTCGCGCCGCTCGGCGGCCGAGAGCTGCGGGTAGTACTCGCGCAGCGCGATGCGTCCGAAGGCGACGTGGCGCGCCTCGTCCTGCATAACGTAGGCATTCACCGCCTGGCACAGGGGATTCTTCGCGTAGTCGCGGATCCTCTGGAACGCGGCGAGCGCGAGCCCTTCGATCAGTACCTGCATGCCGAGGTAGGTGAAGTCCCAGCGCTTGTCGGTCAGCGCCTGCTCCAGCAGGCGCTTGAGCGGCGGCGAGATCGGGTAGACGAAGCGGAATTTCTCCTTCAGCAGCCGCCGGTAGGCCTCGACGTGGCGCGCCTCGTCCATCACCTGGGTGGCGGCGTAGAACTTCGATTCCAGCGTCGGCGCGTCCTGCACGATGCGCGCCGAGCACACCAGGGCCCCCTGCTCGCCGTGCAGGAACTGCGACAGGTTGTGCACCTGGCTGTGGTAGCGCAGGTCCGATATCTGGCGCGCCGACAGGCGCTGGTACAGCGGCGTGCCGTAGAGCGGCATCATCTCCTCGGCGATCTGCATCGGATCGTCGGGGTCCACATCCTGCGACCAGTCGATGCGCTTCTCGGCGTCCCACTGCTGCTGCTTGCCTTTGGAGTACAGCCGCAGCAGCTCTTCGCTCCGCGTGTCGTAGTTCCAGGTAAAGGCGGTCTCGGACGCCCCCTGGACCTTCCAGTGCGTTTCCTCGACCGGCAGCACGTACTTGAAGACGGCGCCCATTACCGGCCTTTCCACTGCGGCGCGCGCTTCTCCAGGAACGCCTGCATGCCCTCGCGGAAATCCTGGCTCATGTAGCACATCAGGATCAGGTCGTCGCCTTCGCCCTTGGCGAGCGACGGGCGCAGGCGCAGCAGCGACTCCTTGGTCGCCTGCAGCGTGAGCGGCGCCTGGCTGGCGACCAGCTGCGTCACCTCCTCGGCGCGCGCCATCACCTGCGCGTCATCCACCACCTCGGTGACCAGGCCGATGGCAAGCGCTTCCGGCGCCTCGAGCAGCCGCGCGCGGAAGATCATGTCCTTCACGCGCGCCGGGCCGATCAGCGCGGCAAGCCGCGCGTAGTTGCCGCTGGACAGGCAGTTGCCGAGGGTGCGCGCCACGGGGAAGCCCGTGCGCAGGCTGGTGCCGGCGATGCGCAGGTCGCAGCACACCGCGATGCCGGCACCGCCCCCGGTGCAGGCGCCGCGGATCGCGGCTACCGTCGGCACGCGGCAGCGCTCGAGCGCGCCCAGCACCCGGTCGATGCGCGCCTCGTAGTCAAGGGCGTCCTGGGGCTTGTCGAAGGCGCGGAACTGGGAGATGTCGGTGCCGGCGGCAAAGGCCTTCTCCCCGGCGCCGGTCAGCAGCATCGCCTTGATCGAGCGGTCTTTGTCGGCCTCGGCGCAGATCTCCGCCAGGCGGTCGTACATGGCGAAGGTCAAGGCATTGCGCGCCTGCGGGCGGTTGAAGGTCACCCGCGCGATGCCGTCGCGCACCTCGTACAGCAGATCCTGCCCAGCGTCCGCAGCGCCCATGATGCTCCCCGTCCTTTTTTCCGGAAGATGTGGGAGACTAGCGCAGGAGGAGGAGGAGAACCACCATGAGAACGACGAAATGCCTCGGCGCGCTGGCGGCGGCCGCCGCGCTGGTCTTGGCCGTATCCCCGGCCCAATCGCAGGACAGCTACCCGTCCAAGCGCCTGGACTGGACCATCGCCTTCGGGCCGGGAGGCGGCAACGACATCATGTCGCGCACCCTGATCTCGATCCTGGAGAAGTACAAGCTCTACCCCGAGACCATCGTCGCCGACAACAAGCCCGGCGGCAGCGGCGCCAAGGGCTGGGGGTTCCTGTTCGCGCAGAAGGGCAACCCCTACCACGTCTCCACCACCAGCGGCAGCTTCATTACCACGCCGCTGCAGGCCAACACGCCCTGGCAGCCCGGGAGCTTCACGCCGGTGGCCCTGCTCGCCTCCGACGACATGCTGCTGCTGGTGAGCAAGGATTCGAAGATCAAGACCCTGGCGGAGTTCATCGCCGCGGCCAAGGCCAAGCCGCCGTCGATCGGCGGCATCGGCGCCGTCAACATCGACTTCATCGTGCCAAAGCTGGTGTCGGAGAAGGCCGGCTTCACCTTCAACTACGTCTCGTTCAACAAGCAGGGCGAGCTGATCACGGCGCTGCTGTCCAATTCGCTCGACGCGGCGATGTCGAACCCGGGCGAGGTACTCGGCCTGCTGCAATCGGGCGACATGCGGGCGCTCGCCTTCAGCGGCAAGAGCACGCCGGCGGCGCTCGGCACGGTGCCCACCTTCGCCGAGCTGGGCTACGACATCGGCATCTCGCTGCCGCGCGGGCTGGTCCTGCCGCCCGACGTGCCCAAGCAAGCCCAGGACTGGTGGATCGCGACCATGAAGAAGGTGGTCGCCACGCCCGAATGGAAGGCCTACATCGACAAGCAGCTCCTCACCGAGAACGTGCTCTACGGCGAGGATTTCCGTACCTTCCTGCAGAAGACCCAGGGCGTCTTTGCCGACATCCTGAGGAAATCGGGCGCCATCAAGTAGCCGCGACCCCGGCTGCACCATGCGCGCGGGGTTCCTCGCCGGCATCCTGCTGCTCGCCGGTGGCTATACCTGGATCGCTTTCGCCGAGCTCGCCTGGCTGTCCTCGGCCGGACGGCTCGGTCCGGGTTTCTTCCCGCGCTTCATCGGCGTAACGCTGGTCGCCCTGTGCGCCTGGAGCCTCGTCGCCGAGCTGCTTGACGGCTCGCGCGAGCGCTTGTCCCGGCACTGGCGCGTCACCCTGGTGCTGGCGCTGCTCTCGGGGCTGTTCGTCGCCGCCCTCGACGTGCTGGGCGGACTGCTGTCGATGATCGCCTACATCGCGACGGCCCTGGCGTACCTCAACCGCCGGCGCAGCATGCAGAACGCGCTGCTCGCGGTGCTGCTGCCGCTCGCGATCTATCTGCTGTTCCGCGTCTGGCTGAACGCCGCCGTGCCGCGCGGGCTGCTGCCGTTCTGATGGACCTGTTCGCCAACCTGCTGCTCGGCTTTTCGGTCGCGGTGTCGCCGCTCAACCTCGTCTACCTGTTCCTCGGCGTGATGATCGGCATGATCGTGGGCATCATCCCCGGTTTCGGCCCGGCGGCCGCGCTTGCGGTCTTGCTGCCGATCACGTTCGGCATGGATCCCGCCGGCGCCGTGATCATGCTTGCCGCGATCTACTACGGGGCGCAGTACGGCGGCACCATCACCTCGATCCTGCTCAACACGCCGGGCGAGTCGTCGTCGGTGGCGAGCACCTTCGACGGCTATCCCCTGGCGCAGCAGGGGCGCGCCGGCCCGGCGCTGGTCATGCAAGCGGTCGCCTCCTTCGTCGGCGGCACGCTCGGGGTGGTGCTCATTACGCTGCTCGCGCCGCCCTTCACGCAGCTTGCGCGCGGCTTCGGGCCGCCGGAATTCTTCCTTCTCGTGGTCATGGGCCTGTCCACGCTCATCGTCATGATCGGCGGCAGCTGGCGGCTGGGGCTGATCTCGGCGCTCGCCGGTTTCGCGCTCGGCACCGTCGGCGTCGACCTGGAAACCGGCAACAGCCGCTTCACCTTCGGCTCGGCGGAGCTGATCGGCGGCATCGATTTCATCCCGGTGGCGATCGGCCTGTTCGGCCTCGGCGAGCTGTACTACGCGTTCTACACCGGGCTGCATGTCTCGGGCACGGGCGGCATCGTGCAGCTGAAGAAGGAAAGGAGCTTCTGGCCGGAGATGCGCGACTACGTCGAGACCAAGTGGGCGCTGGCGCGCGGATCGCTTCTCGGGTTCGTGGTCGGCGTGCTGCCCGGCGCCGGCGCGACCGTGGCCTCGCTCATGTCCTACTCGCTGGAAAAATCCGTGTCGCGCACGCCGCAGAAGTTCGGCAAGGGCGCCATGGCGGGACTGGTCGGCCCCGAAGCGGCGAACAACGCCGCCTCGTCCGGCGCGATGGTGCCGCTGCTCACCCTCGGCATCCCCGGCTCGGCGGCCACCGCGGTCCTGCTCGCGGCGTTCGTGCTGTGGGGGCTGACGCCGGGGCCGCTGCTCATGGTGCAGAAGCCCGAGTTCGCGTGGGGCCTGATCGCCAGCATGTACCTCGGCAACATGGCGCTGCTCGCGCTCAACATCTTCGCCATTCCGCTTTTCGTGCAGATGATCAAGCTGCCCTACCGCATCCTCGCGCCGGCGGTGATCCTGATCTGCACCATCGGCACCTACAGCGTGAACGGCAGCATCATCGAGACCTGGCTCATGTTCGGCGCCGGGCTGGTCGGCTTCTTCATGAAGCTGCATGGCTATTCGCCCGCCGCCCTGGTGCTCGCGCTCGTGCTCGGCCCGCTGGCCGAGCAGTCGCTGCGCCAGACGATGACGATCTCGAGCGGCTCGTTCGGCATCTTCCTCGACCGCCCCATGTCGCTCGCCATCCTCTGCATCACCGTCGCACTGCTGGCCGCGGGCATCCTCATGCGGCGCGGACGCCGTCTAGACTAGCGCGATCAATCCGCGGCCGCGCGCCGGGCATATACTTGCGCGCATGGGCGCGAGAAAGAAAGGCGACGACGCCGATCTCGTGACGCGCATCGCGCGCGCGGCGCGCGGCAGCCTGGCACCGGCGCACGCCGATCTCGCCGAGCGCTTCGCGCGCCTGTACTACGCCGGCGCCGACGCGCGCGAGCTCGCCGAGCGCGACCCGAAGGACCTAATCGGCGCGGCCGCAGCCCACCTCGAGCTCGGGCGCCGCTTCGACGATGGCGCCGCCAAGGTGCACGTGTTCAACCCCCGGCGCGAAGAGCACGGCTGGCAGAGCACGCATACGGTGGTGCAGGTGGTGGGCGCCGACATGCCGTTCCTGGTCGACTCGACGACCGTCGAGGTGAACCGGCTCGGGCTCACGCTGCACCTCGTTCTCCACCCGGTGCTGCGCGTGGTGCGCGATGCGCAGGGACGCTTGCAGGAGGTCGCGCCGCCGGCCGCCGGCGCCGATGGACGGCTGGAGTCGTTCATGCACCTGGAGGTCGACCGCCAGACCGATGCCGCGCGCCTGCAGGAGATCGAGCAGGGACTGGCGCGGGTGCTGGCCGACGTGGCCGCCGCAGTGGCCGACTGGAAAGCCATGCAGCAGCGCCTACGCGAGCGGGTCGACGAGCTCGGCGCGGCCCAGCCGCCGCTCGACGCGGCCGAGGCGCGCGAGGCGCAGGCGTTCCTTGCCTGGCTCCTCGACAACCACATGACGCTGCTCGGCTATCGCGATTACGACCTCGTCACCGAGAACGGCGAGGACGTGCTGCGCGTGGTGAAGGGCTCGGGCCTGGGCATCCTGCGCGAGCGTGCGGACACCACCGTCTCGACGAGCTTCGCCACGCTGCCGCCGGAGACGCGCGCGCGCGCGCGCCAGCCCGAGATCCTGGTCCTGTCCAAGGCCAATACGCGCGCCACCGTGCACCGCCCCGGCTACCTCGACTACGTCGGCGTGAAGCGCTTCGACGCCGAAGGGCGCGTGGTCGGCGAGCGCCGCATCCTCGGTTTGTACACCCACACCGTATACACGGCGAACCTCGACACGATCCCCGTCGTGCGGCGCAAGGTGGCGCACGTTCGCGAGCGCGCCGGGTTCCTGCCGGCGAGCCACAACGGCAAGGCGCTCGCTTCGATCCTCGAGGACTACCCGCGCGACGAACTGATGCAGATCGAGCCCGACGAGCTCTACGCGCACGCCATCGCCATCCTGCAGCTCGGCGAGCGCCAGAGGACGCGCCTGCTGGTGCGGCGCGACGCGTTCGGTCGCTTCGTCACCTGCCTGGTGTTCGTGCCGCGCGACAAGTACAACACCGAGCAGCGCACCCGGTTCCAGCAGATCCTCGCCGAGGCGTTCAACGGCACGGCGGCCGAGTTCACCGTGAGCCTGTCGGAAGCGCCGCTTGCGCGCGTGTTCATGGTGATCCGCACCCGCCCGGGGACCGTGCCCGAGCTGGACGTGCGCGAGCTCGAGGAGCGGATCGTCGCCGCCACGCGGCGCTGGGAGGACGACCTGCAGTCACTGCTCATCGAGCGCTTCGGCGAGGAGCAGGGCAACCGCCTGCACGCGCGCTACGGCGCGGCCTTCCCCGCGGGCTATCGCGAGGCGAACGACGTGCGCGGTGCGCTGGTCGACGTCGAGATGATGAATACGCTTGGCGCGCCGCCGGCACTCGGCATGAACCTGTACCGGCCGCCGGCCAGCGAGCCCGGCACGCTGCGCTTCCGGCTGGTGCGCACCGGCGCGCCGCCGGTCCTGTCGGACGCGCTGCCGATCCTCGAGAACCTCGGCCTGCGCGTGCTCGACGACCGACCCTACCGCATCGACCCCGCGGGCGGCGACACGGTGTGGATCCTCGATTTCGGCCTCGCGCTGCGCGGCGAGGCCGAGGTGGCGCTGGATCGCGTGCGGCCGCTGTTCCACGAGGCGTTCGAGGCCATGTGGAACGGCTGGGTCGAGCCCGACAGCCTGAACCAGCTGGTGCTGGCGGCCGAGCTCTCGGCGCGCAGCATCGCGCTGCTGCGGGCCTACAGCCGCTACCTGCGCCAGGCGGGGTTCACCTTCAGCCTCGACTACGTGCAGCAGTCGCTGGTCGCGCACGCGGCGCTGTCGCGCGCACTGGTGCGGCTGTTCCATGCGCGCTTCGAGCCCGGGCAG
This sequence comes from Burkholderiales bacterium, assembly GCA_035459025.1. Lineage (GTDB taxonomy): Bacteria > Pseudomonadota > Gammaproteobacteria > Burkholderiales > SG8-39 > JAABQT01. Next base: position 39,847 of record DATHYT010000045.1, read on the forward strand.
GCGTCCGCCGAACGCGAGCAGGCGCTGGTACGCGAGATCGAGACCGCGCTGGAGCAGGTGCCCAGCCTGGACGACGACCGCATCCTGCGCCAGTTCCTCGCCGCGATCCGCGCCACCACGCGCACCAACGCCTTCCAGAGCGCTGCCGGCGGCGGCCGCAAGACCTACCTCTCGCTCAAGTTCGATCCGCGCGAGGTGCCGGGGCTGCCCGAGCCGCGGCCGATGTTCGAGATCTTCGTCTACTCGCCGCGCGTCGAGGGCGTGCACCTGCGCGGCGGGCCGGTGGCGCGCGGGGGCCTGCGCTGGTCGGACCGGCGCGAGGACTTCCGCACCGAGGTGCTCGGGCTGATGAAGGCGCAGATGGTCAAGAACGCGGTCATCGTGCCGGTCGGCTCCAAGGGCGGCTTCGTGCTCAAGCGCGCGCCGCCGCCGGGCGACCGCGAGGCGCTGATGCAGGAAGGCGTCGAGTGCTACAAGATCTTCCTGCGGGGCTTGCTCGACATCACCGACAACCTGGTCGGCGGCAAGCCGCGGCCGCCCGCGCAGGTCGTGCGCCATGACGGCGACGACCCGTACCTGGTGGTGGCCGCCGACAAGGGCACCGCAACCTTCTCCGACATCGCCAACGGGGTGGCGCAGGAGTACGGCTTCTGGCTCGGCGATGCGTTCGCCTCGGGCGGCTCGGCGGGCTACGACCACAAGAAGATGGGCATCACCGCGCGCGGCGCCTGGGAATCGGTCAAGCGCCATTTCCGCGAGCTCGGCCGCGACACGCAATCGCAGCCGTTCACCGCGGCGGGGATCGGCGACATGTCGGGCGACGTGTTCGGCAACGGCATGCTGCTGTCGCGCCAGATCCGGCTGCTCGCCGCGTTCGACCACCGCCACATCTTCCTCGATCCCGATCCTGATCCCGAGAACAGCTTTGCCGAGCGCGAGCGCCTGTTCGCGCTGGCGCGCTCCTCCTGGGCCGACTACAACGCGAAGCTGATCTCCAAGGGCGGCGGCGTCTGGCCGCGCACCGCCAAGTCGGTGCCGCTCTCGCCGGAGGCGCGGCGCGCGCTGGGCGTCGAAGCCAAGGCCCTGTCGCCGACCGAGCTGGTGAGCGCGATCCTCAAGGCGCCGGTCGAGCTGCTCTACAACGGCGGCATCGGCACCTACGTCAAGGCAAGCCCGGAATCGCACGCGCAGGTCGGCGACCGCGCCAACGACGCGCTGCGCGTCGACGGCCGCGAGCTGCGCTGCAAGGTGGTGGCCGAGGGCGGCAATCTCGGCTTTACGCAGCTCGGACGCATCGAGTACGCGCTCGGCGGCGGGCGCATCAACACCGACGCCATCGACAACTCGGCGGGCGTGGACTGCTCGGATCACGAGGTGAACATCAAGATCCTGCTCGACGCGGCGGTGCGCGAAGGCGAGCTCACCGGCAAGCAGCGCGACCGCCTGCTCGCCGAGATGACCGACGAGGTCGCGCAGCTCGTGCTGCGCGACAACGTGTTCCAGACGCAGAGCCTGTCGGTGGCGGGGCGCGTGGCGCCGGCGCTCCTCGAGCAGCAGGCGCGCTTCATCCGGGCCCTCGAGCGCGCCGGGCGCCTGAACCGCGCCATCGAGTACCTGCCCGCCGACGAGGAGATCGCGGCGCGCCGGTCGGCGCGCCGCGGGCTGACCGCGCCCGAGCGCGCAGTGCTGCTCGCCTACTCCAAGATGCAGACTTACGAAGAGCTATGCGCCTCGGACATTCCGGACGATCCCACTATCGCCACGGCGCTCGAGCGCTACTTCCCGCAGCCGCTGCGCAAGCGCTACGCTCGCCACATCCAGGCGCATCCGCTGCGCCGCGAGATCATCGCCACGCACGTCACCAACAGCATGGCCAACCGCGTCGGCAGCACCTTCGTGCACCGCATGCGCGAGGAGTCCGGGGCAAGTACGGCGGAAGTCGTGCGCGCGTACATGGTGACGCGCGAAGCCTACGGCCTGGTGGCGTTCTGGCGGCAGGTCGAGGCGCTCGATCTCAAGGTGGCGGACGAGGTGCAGGCCGCGATGCTTCTCGACGCGGGCCGGCTGGTGGTGCGTGCGACGCTGTGGCTGCTGCGCAACCGCAAGCACCTCGCCGACGTTGCCGCGTCGGTCGCGCACTTCCGTCCGGGAATCGAGGCCCTCGGCGCGCTGCTGCCGGAGGCCTTCGCCGAGAGCGAGCGCCAGGGCTTCGAGCAGGCGAGCCGGCGTTACCTCGAGGCCGCCGTACCGCCCGCGCTCGCCGCGCAGGTAGCGCGCTTTGACGCGTTGCCGGCGGCGCTCGACCTGGTGGAGGTCGGCGAGGCCCTCGGTCGCGATGTGCGCACCGTGGCGCAGGCCTACTTCGCGCTTGGCGGCCGGCTCGAGTTTCCCTGGCTGCGCTCGTGCATCTCCGGCCTGCCGGCTGAGAGCCACTGGCAGACCCTTGCCAAGGCGGCGCTGCGCGACGACCTCGCCGGCATGCAGCGCCAGCTGGCCGCCGACGTGCTGCGCGGGGCGGACGGCGCCGACACAACGCGCGCCCTGGCCGCGTGGGAGGAGACCAACCGCGCATTGCTCGAGCGCTTCCGCCAGGTGCACGCCGACCTGCGCACCCACAAGACGCTCGACCTGGCGATGGCTTCGGTGGCGATGCGCGAGCTGCGCAACATCGCGGCGCGCGGCTGAGGCGGCGGCCGCTTACTTCTTCAGCGGCTTGTACTTGATGCGGTGCGGCCGCGCGGCTTCCTCGCCCAGGCGCTTCTTCTTGTCGGCCTCGTATTCCTGGTAGTTGCCGTCGAAGAACACCCACTGCGAATCGTCTTCGGCGGCCAGGATGTGCGTGGCGATGCGGTCGAGGAACCAGCGGTCGTGCGAGATCACCAGCACGCTTCCGGCAAACTCGAGCAGCGCCTCTTCCAGCGCGCGCAGCGTCTCGACGTCGAGGTCGTTGGAGGGCTCGTCCAGCAGCAGCACGTTGGCCCCGGACATCAGCATCTTGGCCAGGTGCAGCCGCCCGCGCTCGCCGCCCGAGAGCTGTCCCACCTGCTTCTGCTGGTCGGGCCCGCGGAAGTTGAAGCGCGCGAGGTAGGACCGGGAGGGCATGGTGAACTTGCCCACCGTGATGTTGTCCTGTCCGCCGGAGATGTCCTCGAACACCGTCTTGTCGCCCTGCAGCACGTCGCGCGACTGGTCGACATGCGCGAGCTTCACCGTCTTGCCAAGCATGATCTTCCCGGAATCCGGCTTGTCCTTGCCGATCAGCATCCGGAACAGCGTGGACTTGCCGGCGCCGTTCGGGCCGATGATGCCCACGATGGCGCCCGGCGGCACCTTGAAGGAAAGCTTGTCGATGAGCAGCCGCTCGCCATAGCCCTTGGAGACGTTCTTGAACTCGATCACCTCGTTGCCGAGGCGCTCGGCGACGGGGATGAAGATCTCCTGCGTCTCGTTTCTCTGCTGGTGCTCGTACTGCGACAGCTCCTCGAAACGCGCCAGGCGCGCCTTGGACTTGGCCTGCCGCCCCTTGGGGTTCTGGCGCACCCATTCGAGCTCGGCCTTCATGGACTTGATGCGCGCCGCCTCCTGGCTCTGCTCGAGCTCGAGGCGCTTTTCCTTCTGCTCCAGCCAGGACGAGTAGTTGCCCTCCCAGGGAATGCCGCGCCCGCGATCGAGCTCCAGGATCCAGCCCGCGGCGTTGTCGAGGAAGTAGCGGTCGTGCGTCACCGCCACCACCGTGCCCGGGAAGCGGACCAGGAACTGCTCGAGCCACTCCACGCTCTCGGCGTCGAGGTGGTTGGTCGGCTCGTCGAGCAGCAGCAGGTCGGGGTTCGATAGCAGCAGCCGGCACAACGCCACGCGCCGCTTCTCGCCGCCGGAGAGCACCCCGACCTTCTGCTCCCACGGCGGCAGCCGGAGCGCGTCGGCCGCGATCTCGAGCTCCTGGCCGCTGCCCGCGGCATTCACCAGCGCTTCCAGTCGCGCCTGCTCCGCGGCAAGCTTGTCGAAGTCGGCGTCGGGCTCGGCGTAGGCGGCGTAGACCTCGTCGAGGCGCTTCTTTGCCGCGGCGAGGTCGCCCTGGCTCTCCTCGACCGTCTCGCGCACGGTCTTCTCCGGCTCGAGCGCCGGCTCCTGCGGCAGGAAGCCCACCTTGATGTTGGGCATGCGCACCACTTCGCCCTCGTAGTTCGGGTCCTCGCCCGCCATGATCTTGAGCAGGCTCGACTTGCCCGAGCCGTTCAGGCCCAGGACGCCGATCTTGGCGCCCGGAAAGAAGTTGAGCGAGATGTTCTTCAGGATCTCGCGCTTCGGGGGCACGATCTTCTGCACCCGGCGCATGGTGTAGACGTACTGAGCCATCAGCGCTCCTGCAGCGCGCGCCACACCTTTTCGGGCGTGAGCGGCATGTCGATCTCCTTCACGCCGAGCGCGTCGATCACCGCGTTGACGATCGCGGGCACGGCGCCGTGGCAGCCCGCTTCGCCCGCGCCCTTGGCGCCGAGCAGGTTCTGCGCCGTGGGCACGGACTGCTCGAAGCTCGCCTGCATCGCTGCCGGCATGTCGGCGGCGCGCGGCATGGCGTAGTCCATGAACGAGCCGGTGAGCAGCTGCCCGGTCTCGTCGTACACCGACTGCTCGAACAGCGCCTGGCCGAGTCCCTGCGCCACCCCGCCGTGCATCTGCGACTCGGCGGTGAGCGGATTGATGACGCGCCCGATGTCGTCCACCGCGCTGTGGCGCGCGACGCGCACCGCGCCGGTCTCGGGGTCGACCTCGACCTCGGCAATCTGGCAGCCGTTCGGCCAGGTCTGCCCCTTGGCCGTCTCGGTGTGCTCGCAGACGATGCGCTGCGCCGGCTGCTTGCCCGCGAGCTCGAACAGGCCGATGCCGCGGTCGGTGCCGGCAATGCGAAAGCGCCCGTCGCCAAATTCGAGATCGGCCACGGCGGCTTCCAGCGCCTGCGCCGCGAGCGGGCGCGCCGCCTCGATCAGCGCGATGGCGCCGGCCAGCGCCGCGCTGCCGCCGACCTGCAGCCCGCGCGAGCCGCCGGCGCCCCCGCCCGCCTTGAGCAGGTCGCTGTCGCCCTGCACGACGCGGATCGCCTGCGGGTCGATGCCGAGCTTGTCCGCCACGATCTGGGCATAGGACGTCCACAGCCCCTGGCCGATCGCCTGGGTGCCCGAATCCACTTCCAGCGTGCCGTCGGCCGCCGCGATCATGCGCACCGTCTCGCTCAGGCGCGCGCTGCCCGTGATCTCGACGTAGCACGCCAGCCCGCGCCCGTAGCGCAGCCCGCGCGCCTCGGCGCCCGCCTTGCGCCCCGCAAAGCCGTCCCAGTCGGCGGCCCCGAGCGCCGCGCGCAGCACCTTCTCGAAGTCGCCGCAGTCGTAGGTGTAGCCGGCCGGGTTCGCATAGGGCATGCGCGTGGCCGGGATCAGGTTCTTCAGCCGCAGCGCGATCGGGTCGGCGCCCACCTCGCGCGCCGCGCGCTCGACCAGCCGCTCGAGCAGATAGCCCATCTCCGGCCGCCCCGCGCCACGGTAGGCGTCCACCGGCGTGGTGTTGGTGAACATCATCTTCACTTCGTGGTCGAGCACCGGGATCGCGTAGACGCCGGTGGGCGCGCGCACGCCCGACATCGCGGGCACCGCGGCGCCGAAGCTCGAGATGTAGGCGCCGACGTTGGCGAGCGTGCGGATGCGCAGCGCGGTAAAGCGATGCCCGGCGTCCAGCGCGAGCTCGGCGACCGTCAGGTTGTCGCGCCCGTGCACCTCGGCGAGGAAGTTCTCCGAGCGGTCGGCGAGCCAGCGCAGGGGCCGCCCGAGCTTCTTCGCCGCCCACAGCAGCGCCGCGTGCTCCGGATAGGCGTAGCCGCGCGCGCCGAAGCCGCCGCCCACGTCGGTGCTGACGATGCGCAGCGCCTCCTCCTTGACGCCCAGAGCGCCCGCGAGCTGCGCGCGCGTGTTGTGCACATTCTGCGTGGGGCACCACAGCGTGTAGCGGCCGGTGTCCGCGTGGTATTGCGCCGCGAGCGCGCGCGGCTCGAGCGGATTCGCCACCACGCGCTGGTTCACCACCTGGATGCGCACCACGTGCGCCGCCGCCGCGAACGCCGCCTCGCGCGCCGCCTTGTCGCCCGCGTGATAGTAGGCGACGTCGTTATGCGCGCGCGCGGCGCCCGGCAGGTCGGGAATCGCCTCCAGCGGCTCCCACTCGACCTCGATCATCTCCGCGGCGTCGCGCGCCTGGTGGCGCGTTTCGGCGACCACCATGGCCACGGCGTCGCCGACGAAGCGCGCCTCGTCGGCCGTGATCGGCATGCGCGGCGGCGCGACGATGGGCGAGCCGTCCTGGCGCTTGTGCAGGTGCGTGAAGGGGATCGGCCCAACGCCGTCGGCAACGACGTCGGCGCCGAGGTAGACGGCGGCGACGCCCGGTGCGCCGCGCGCGGCAGAGACATCCATCTTCGCGATGCGCGCGTGCGCGTGCGGCGAGCGCAGGAAGGCGACGTGCAGCGCCCCTTCGGGGCGCACGTCGTCGGTGTAGCGGCCCGCCCCGGTGAGCAGGCGCTGGTCCTCGAGGCGCCGCAGGGGCTTGCCGATCCACTGGCTGGCGGAAAGGATGGGGTCGTTCATTGGGGGCAAAGCGCGCAATTCTATACTGCGTGCCTGGAGGCTCCATGACCACAGCAGAGGTTCTCGGCTTCATCGGCACGGGCGTGATGGGCGAGCCCATGTGCCGCAATCTGGCCGCGAAGAGCGGCGCCCGGGTGATCGCCTGGGATCCGCAGCGCGCGCCGCTCGAGCGCCTGCGCACGCACAGCGTGACGCTCGCCGCCAGCCCGGGCGAGCTCGCCGCGCAGGCAGCGATCGTCTTCGCCTGCCTGCCGGGCGGCGCGCAGCTCGAATCGCTCTGCGAAACAGCGCTCCTGCCCGCGGCACGCGCCGGACTGACGATCGTGGATCTGGGCACCTCCGGCGTCGGCCGTACGCGCGCGCTGGCGCAGCGCTTCAGCGCGCGCGGCGCCGACTACGCGGACGCGCCCATCGCGCGCACGCGCGCGGCCGCCGAGGCCGGTACGCTCGCCATCAGCGTCGGCGCGACACCCGAGGTGTTCGCGCGCATCCGGCCGCTGCTCGCCTGCATCGGCACCGACATCACGCACTGCGGCGGCGTCGGCAGCGGGCAGGTGGTGAAGATCCTCAACAACATGGTGCTGTTCCAGACCGTGAACGCGCTTGCCGAGGCGCTGGCGCTCGGGCGGCGCGCCGGCGTGGAGCCGGCGCTGCTGTTCGAGGCGCTCGCCAAGGGCTCGGCCGACAGCTTCGCGCTGCGCAACCACGGCATGAAGGCGATGCTGCCGGGCGAGTACCCGGAGCGCGCCTTTTCGGTGGAGTACGCGTCCAAGGACAACGGCTATGCCCTGGAGCTCGGTCGCGAAACCGGGCTGCGCCTGCGTGGCGCGGAAACCGTCGCCGCGTTGTTCGACGAGGCGCGCGCCGCCGGCTATGGCGGCGCCTACTACCCGGTGATCGCGAAAGTCGTGGACCGCTGAAGCGCGCCTACCAGCGTACCGTGGCCCCGATGAGCAGCGCCTCGTCGATCGGCGCGCTGCCATTGCCGTTGCGCCAGCCGATGTCGAGGTCCACGTCGCGCGTCATCGACCAGATGGCGCCGATCGTGGAGTAGCGCACCGTGCGCCCGCCGGGCGCCGGATTGGTCTCGCGCGCGAACTCGCCCACGAAGCGCACGTCGCCGATGCGGTAGGTGGCAGCCGCGGCCAGCTGGCGCAGCGATTCGCGCTCGCCGAGCTTGTTCTCGTTGCGCCAGAATCCGGCGTGCGCGTGCACGGCGATGGCGCCCGGCGCGTACGACACGATGATCAGCGACCCCCAGGTGACCTTGCCGGTGCCGCGCCCGTCGCGCTCGTCGCCGGTGGGCACGGTGATGCCGGGCTTGAGCGCCAGGCTCCAGGCGTTGCGCTCGAGGAAGCGCCACTTGAGGCCGAGCGAGGCGTCGCCGACGCCGTCGGGCCCGTCGCGGTACACCGGAATGCCGACCTGGACGTCGGCGGTCTCGCCGACGCCGTAGCTGAGCACGCCGGTCCAGACCTCGATGTCGCGGCGCGTGCCGCGCTCCTCCAGCTCTTCGGCAAACACTTCGAGCTGGTAGCGGCCGGCGCCCTGCGTGCCGGTGTCCTCGGTGATCAGCGGATGCGCGGCCTGCGCGTCGAGCGCGACCGCAAGGCAAAGCGGAAGAAGTCCTGCGGCAAGTTTAGTATTCATGTTCCCGACTGTCGTGGAAAGGAGACGCCGTGCCCTACGCCATACTGACGACTGACAAGCCGAACAGCGCAGAGTTGCGCGCCAGGGTGCGCGACACGCACATTGAGTATCTCACGGCCAACGTGCACAAGCTGCTCGCGGCCGGCGCGCTGATCAACGACGACGGCAGCGGCGGCCACGGCGGCATCCTCATCGTCGACACCGACGACCGCAAGGACGCCGAGGCCTTCATCGCGGCAGACCCCTTCGCGAAGGCCGGGCTGTTCGAGAAGGTGACGGTAACGCGCTGGCGCAAGGCCTACTTCAACAAGCAGAAGCTGATCTAGCTAGGGCGCGGGCTCCAGCCGCGCGAGCACGGCGCGCGACTCGTCGGTGAGCAGGTAGAGGAAGCCGTCGGGGCCGCTGCGCACGTCGCGGATGCGCCCGAGCGCGCCCTGGAGCAGGCGCTCCTCGCGCACCACCTTCTCGCCGTCGAGCTCGAGCCGCACCAGGAGCTGCGCCTTGAGCGCGCCGATGAACAGGTCGCCGCGCCACTTCGGAAATTTGTCGCCCGTGTAGAAGGCCATGCCCGAGGGCGCGATCGACGGCACCCATTTCCACACCGGCTGCTCCATGCCGGGCTTGTGCGTGCCCTCGCCGATCTGCGTGCCGACGACGTACTGCACGCCGTAGGTGATCACCGGCCAGCCGTAGTTGGCGCCGGCGCGGATCACGTTCACCTCGTCGCCGCCCTGCGGGCCGTGCTCCTGCGTCCAGAGGACGCCGGTCTGCGGATGGAGCGCCGCGCCTTGCTGATTGCGGTTGCCGAGCGTGTACTTCTCCGGCTTCCAGCCCGGCTTGCCGACGAACGGGTTGTCCTCGGGCACGCGGCCGTCGTCGTGCAGGCGGATCACCGAGCCGGCGTGGTCGCCCGGGCGCTGCGCGCGCTCCATCTCGCCGCGGTCGCCGAGCGTGATGTACAGGTAGCCCTGCCGGTCGAACACGAGGCGCGAGCCGAAGTGGCGCCCCGTGCTGCCCTTGGGGTTCTGGCGGAAGATGACCTGCGCGTCCTCGAGCCGGTGGTCCGCGAGGCGCCCGCGCGCGACTTCCGTGCCGACGCCGTCGATGCCGCGCGCGGTAAAAGAGATGTAAACCAGGCTGTTCTCCTTGAAGCGCGGATGCAGCGCCACGTCCATCAGGCCGCCCTGCCCGACCACCGTGACCTCGGGCAGTCCGGCGACGGGCTGCGGGTCGAGGCGGCCGTCCTTGACGATGCGCAGCCGCCCGGCCTTCTCCGTGACCAGCATGCGGCCGTCGGGCAGGAAGGCGAGCGCCCAGGGCTGCTCCAGGCCGCGCACCAGCTCGACGACGCGAAAGCTGTGCTCGGCGGAAGTGTGCACCTGCGCGACGGCGGGCAGCGTGGCGAGCGCGGCCACGATACAAATGACGGTTTTCATGTGCCTAGCATAATGCCAGCGTGGCGATCGCGCGCTTTCGCTTCCACGGCGGGCTGGCGGCCTTCCTGAACAAGGAACACCGCGACCGCTCGTTCGTGCACGCCTGCGCGCGCGCCGCGACCCTCAAGAACGCCATCGAGGCGCTCGGCGTGCCGCACACCGAGGCCGGGCGCGTCATCGTCAACGGCGCCCCGGCCACGCTGCAGCGCGCGGTGCGCGACGGCGATCAGATCGAAGTCTTCGCCACAACGACGCAAGAGGGAATAGACCTCATCTTCCTGGCCGACGCGCACCTCGGGGGCCTGGCGCGCTTCCTGCGCATGCTGGGCTTCGACACGCTGCACGACAATCGCTTCGCCGACGCCGAGATCCGGCGCCTGGCCGAGGCCGAGCGGCGCATCGTGCTCAGTCGCGACCGCGAGCTCCTCAAGTGCCGCGAGATCGCGCATGGCTGCTACGTGCGCGCCCTCAAGGCAGAGGCGCAACTGCGCGAAGTGGCGGCGCGCTACGGCCTTGCGGCGCGCGCCCGCCCGTTCACGCTTTGCCTGCGCTGCAATCTTCCGCTGCTGCCGGCCACCAAGGCGCAGGTTGCCGCGCTCGCCCCGCCGCAGGTCCTCGAGCACCAGACGCAGTTCACTTGCTGCGCCGGCTGCGGCCGCGTGTACTGGCCTGGTTCGCATTACGCGCGCATGCGCGCCGCGCTCGGCGACCTGCTCGGGGGATAATCCCCTCATGCCAACCGCCGCCGTCGTCGGCGCCCAGGGCGTCATCGGGCGCTACATCGTCGAGAAGCTCGCTTCCCTGCCCGACTGGAGTGTGGTCGGGCTTTCGCGCCGCAAAGGCGCCGATGCGCCGCGCGTCAAGCACATCCCGGTGGACCTGCTCGATCCGCGGGACGCCAGGGCGAAGCTCGCCAGCCTCAAGGACGTGACGCACGTCTTCTTCGCCGCGTTCCAGCCCGGCAGCGGACCCGCCGCGGACTACGCCAAGAACATCGCCGCCAACCTCGAGCTGCTGGTGAACTCGGTCTCGCCGATCGACCAGGCGTCCTCGAAGCTCGAGCGCGTCGTGCTGGTGACCGGCACCAAGTACTACGGCTCGCACCTCGGTCCGTTCAAGACGCCGGCGAAAGAGGACGACCCGCGGCACGCGGGCCCCAACTACTACTTCGACCAGATCGACTGGCTCGCGGAGTACAAGAAGGGCAAGCGCTGGAGCTGGACCGAGCTGCGGCCGCAGACGCTGTGCGGCTTCGCGCCGGGCACGGCGATGAGCATCGTGTCGGTGATCGCGGTGTACGCCGCGATGCGCAAGGAGCTCGGGCTGCCGCTCGCCTTTCCCGGCACGGCCTGGTCCTCGCTCTACCAGGTTACCGAGTCGGCGCACATCGCCGAAGCGGCGCACTGGGCAGCGACCGAGCCGCGCTGCGCCAACCAGGCCTACAACATCACCAATGGCGACTACTTCCGCTGGCAGCACGTGTGGCCCGCGATCGCCAAGGTGTTCGACATGCCCGTCGCGGAGCCGCAGCCGCACGCGCTCGTGGATTTCATGGCCGACAAGGCCCCGCTGTGGGACGCGATGGTGAAGAAGCACGGCCTCAAGCCCTACAGCTTCAAGGACGTCGTCGCCTGGCCCTTCGGCGACTACGTCTTCAATTGCGACTGGGACGTGATGACCAGCACCACCAAGTGCCGGCAGCACGGCTTTCACGCCGTGGTGGACAGCGAGGAAATGTTCGGGCGGTTGCTGCGCCGCTTTCGCGCCGAGCGAATCGTCCCGTAGGTCCGCGCTATTCGAACGGCGGCTTCAGCCCGAGCAGCTTTCCCAGCACTTCCTCGGTATGCGCGCCGAGCGCCGGCCCCGGCGCATCGGTGCGCCCCGGCGTCTCGCCGAGCAAAGGCGGAATGGCGGGGATCTTGAGCGGCTTGCCGTTCACCTCGACCGGCTCGAACATGCCGCGCGCATTGAAGTGCGGGTCGGCCATCATGTCGGCGACGTTGTAGATCGGGCCGTTCGGCACGCCCGCCTGGCGCAGGGCCTCCAGCACCTCTGCCGAGCTGCGAGCCTTGGTCCAGGCGCCGATTGCCGCGTCGATCTCCTTCTCGTTCTCCACGCGCTTCGCGTTGGTCGCAAAGCGCGCGTCCTCGGCCATCTCCGGCCGGCCGATGGCGCGCATCAGGCGCTGATAGATCGAGTCGCCGTTGCCGCCGATGATCACGTACTTGCCATCCGCGCAGAGATAGGTGTTGGTCGGCACGATGCCGGTGAGCGTCGAGCCCGAAGGCTCGCGGATCACGCCCGCGCCGTCGTACTCCGGCACCACCGACTCGAGCAGGTTGAATACCGACTCGTAGATGGCCACGTCGACGACCTGTCCGGCCTTCGCCTTGCCGCGCAGCCGCGCGGTGAGCGCAAGCAGGATGCCGAGCACCGCGTGCAGGCCGGCGAGCGTGTCGCCCATGGAAAGGTTCGGCCGCACCGGCGGCCGGTCGGGAAAGCCGTTCACGTGGCGAAAGCCCGCGAAGCCCTCGCACACCGAGGCAAACCCGGGCTGCGCGGCGTAGGGCCCGGTCTGGCCGTAGCCCGAGACGCGCGCGACGATCAATTCGGGATTGAGCTGCTTCAGCTCCGCGGGCGACATGCCCCACTTCTCGAGCGTGCCCGGGCGGAAGTTCTCGATCAGCACGTCGCACTTCGCCGCGAGCTGCTTGGCGATCTCGCGCCCGCGCGGCGTGCCCAGGTCGAGCGTGACGGATTTCTTGTTGCGCGCGAGGCTCGCCCACCACAGCGACGTGCCGTCGCGCACCACGCGCCAGCCGCGGATCGGGTCGCCCCCGGGCGGCTCCACCTTGATGACCTCGGCGCCGAAATAGCCCAGCACGCAGCCGGCGAAGGGGCCGGCCAGCAACTGCCCCATCTCGAGGACGCGGATGCCCTCGAGCGGCCGTGCCGCCGCGCTCATGCGCCTTTCAGCTTCTTCGCCGCCTCCAGGATCGGCCCGAGGACGTCCATCGGCAGCGGGAACACGATGGTGTGCGACTTGTCGCTCGCGATCTGCGTGAGCGTCTGCAGGTACCGCAGCTGCATCGCCTCGGCGCGCTGCGACAGCATGTTGGCGGCCTCGAGCAGCTTCTCCGAAGCCTGCATCTCGCCTTCGGCGTGGATGATCTTCGCGCGTCGCGCGCGCTCGGCTTCCGCCTGCTGCGCGATGGCGCGCACCATGGATTCGTTGAGGTCGACGTGCTTGATCTCGACGTTCGCCACCTTGATGCCCCAGGCGTCGGTCTGCTGGTCGAGGATGGTCTGGATGTCGGCGTTCAGCTTGTCGCGCTCGGCGAGCATCTCGTCGAGCTCGTGCTTGCCGAGCACGGAGCGCAGCGTGGTCTGCGCCAGCTGGCTGGTGGCGTCCAGGAAGTTCGCCACCTGGATGATGGCGAGCTGCGGGTCGACGACGCGGAAGTACACCACCGCGTTCACCTTCACCGAGACGTTGTCGCGCGAAATCACGTCCTGGCTCGGCACGTCGAGCACGATGAGGCGCAGGTCGACGCGCACCATCTGCTGGATGCCGGGGATGACGATGATCAGCCCGGGGCCCATGACGCGCTGGAAGCGCCCGAGCAGGAACACCACGCCACGCTCGTATTCGCGCAGGATGCGAATCGAGGCGATGATCAGCAGGATGATCAGCGCCAGGAAACCGAGTCCGAAGTTCAGCATGCCGTTCTCCTCGTCGTCATTCGTCGGCGCTCGCGCGCGTCGCGTCGAGCACCAATCCGTGGACCGCCGTGATGCGCAGGCGTTCCCCGGCGCGCAGCGGCTCCTTCGTGCGCACGCGCCAGCGCTCGCCCTGCACCCGCGCCCAGCCCTCGCCCGAGATGTCCTCGAGCGCCTCGCCGGACGCGCCGAGCAGGTACTCGCGCCCGGCGACCACCGGGCGCGCGCGGTTCTTCACCATCATGCCCACGACCAGGAACACGAAGGCCGCGCTGCCGACCGTAACGCCGGCGATCAGCGTGTACGGGATCTCGAACTGCGGAATGTCGGTGTCGAGCAGCATGATCGAGCCGATGACGAACGCCACCAGCCCGCCGACGGCGAGCGCGCCGTGCGCGGCCACCCACACCTCGGCCACCATGAAGGCGATGCCGAGCAAGAGCAGCGCCAGCCCCGCGTAGTTCACCGGCAGCAGCTGGAACGCGTACATCGCGATCAGGATGCAGATCGCGCCGACCACGCCGGGCAGGATCAGTCCAGGGTTGGAGAACTCGAAGATCAGCGCGTAGATGCCGAGCAGGATCATCAGGTAGGCCACGCTCGGGTTGGTGATCACGCGCAGCACGTTGGTGCGCCAGTCGGCCTCGATCTCGGTCACCTGGGCGCCGGCGGTGGCGAGCTTGCGCTTCTCGCCGCCCGCCTCGACCGTGCGCCCGTCGACCGCCTGCAGCAGCGCCGGCACGCTGTCGGCGACGATCTCGATCACCTTGATCTTCTTCGCTTCCGCGGCCGAGAGGCTGACCGCCTCGCGCACCGCGCGCTCGCCCCACTCCGCGTTGCGCCCGCGCAGCTCGGCGAGGCTGCGGATATACGCGGCCGCGTCGTTGGTCGCCTTGCGCATCATCGTGTCGCCGGCGGGCGCGGCGCCCTTCTTGGCATCCTTGCCCGAGGGATCCGGCTTGTCGCCGCCGCCCGAGGGCGCGCCGATCGCCACCGGCGAGGCCGCGCCGAGGTTGGTCGCCGGGGCCATGGCGGCGATGTGCGCCGCATAGAGGATGAAAGTGCCCGCGCTCGCCGCGCGCGCGCCAGACGGGCCGACCCAGGCCACCACCGGCACCGGCGAAGCGAGGATGTCGCGGATGATGTCGCGCATCGACGTGTCCAGGCCGCCGGGCGTATCGAGGCGCAGCACCACCAGCGGCGCGCCCTGCTTGGCGGCCGTCTCGAGGCTGCGGCTGACGAAGTCGGACGTCGCCGGGCCGATTGCACCCTCGACGGCGATCAGCGCCACGGGCGCGGCAGGCAGCGCGAGCGCCGGCGCAAAGAGGAAGGTCGCGAGCAGCAGGCAACGCCGCAGACTCATGTGCAGACTATAAACCTATATTCGCGGTCAGTCCGGGAGGCCTGCAGACCGTAATTCGCCAATGACGCGGTCGAGCACCGCTTGATCGCGATAGGGCTCCTGCGCCGCGTGCCGCGCAAGCGAGAAGTCCGGCGCGAGACCCGCGACCTCGCCCGCAATGCGCCGCGCATCTGCTGCCCAGCCGCCGCGCACCAGCGCGCTCGCGAGGATCAGCCGACAGTTGACCGCCTGCGGGGCGATCCGCAGCCCCTCCTGCGCGGCGCTGACTGCGAAATCCATCTGACCGCCCTCCCGGTAGGCGGCGGCGAGAATTTCGACAAACCAAGGTGGATAGACTGGGGAATAGCGAATCGCATGCCTGATGTGCGTCAAGGCCGCATCCGGCTCGCCGCAGTGCAGGAGCACGTTGGCGAGAAAACCGTTCGCGTTGGTGCAGTTCGGCCGTATGACGGCAGCCTCGCGCGCGATGGCAAGCGCCTCGTCGAACCTGCGCTGCAGTAGCCGGACGTTTCCGAGCACCGTGTGCGCCTGGCCGTCGGCGTCTGCCATGCCGACCGCCCGCTCCGCCCACTCGCCGGCGGCAGCGCGCGCCCGCTCCGGATCACTGCTCCAGCCTCGCGTCACCTCGAACCACAGGCACATCGCCATCCACGAGGGCCCGTGCGACGAACCAGGCGCCAGCTCGACCACCCGCTCGAAACAGGCGCGCGCGGCCGCCATCGATTCCTTGTTCATCTGGAAGAAGGCCTGCATGCCGCGATAGAACTGATCGCGTGATTTCGGCACAGTCAGGCATTTGTGCCAGATCCGCGCCTGCTCGCCGCTCGCCAGCTTCACGTCAAGTGCGGTAACCACTCGCGCCGCGATCTCGTCCTGGAGTTCGAACGTGTGATCGAGCGCCCGGTCGTACCGCTCGGACCATGTCACCGTGCCGGCAGTCGTGTCGGTGAGTTGCACGTTCACCCGCACGCGTTCGCCTTGGCGCTGCACAGCACCTTCGAGCGCATTACGCACGCCCAGACGCCGCGCAGCTTCGGCGGCATCGACGCCGCGCAGGGCATTGGCGGACCCCGCCGCGATCAGGAACACGCCCGGCATCTTGACGAGCGCGTTCTGAATGTCCATGCGCAGTCCGTCGGCGAGCGCGGCGGTGTCGGGGTCCTGGCCGGTGCAGGAAAACGGCAGCAGCACGATCGATGGCCGATCGGGGAGCGGCAGCGCGACGGACTCGAGTTGCGCCGGAACGGGCCGTGACCCGACCGGCACCTCGCCTTCGGCTAGCGCGAACAACCCAGGCTCCACTGCCGACAGAAGATATCCCGCGTCGTCCGGAAGCTGGGCATGCACCGCCTCCGTCAAGCGAATCCCGTCTGTCGGGGCGCGCCGCACGATCGATGCCGCGCGCTCGAGCGTTGCCCTGGGGGGCGACAGGTCGGCCTGGCCGGGTTTCCCCAAATCGAGCCCGAACCGGTAATGCACGTGCTCTGCCGGAGGCAACGCCGCGTTGGCGCGCGCAAGCGCGCTGCGCGCGCCAATTGCGCAGGCCAGCGCTTGCGCCGCGGTATCGAACACCGCGAGGAGCGCGTCGGCCGGCGCCACCCCAAGCCGGCCGCCATGCTCGCCGACAGTGGCGACGAGCACCTGTCGCGCGCGCGCGACCGCGCCACGTGCCGCTCGCACGTCCTCTCCCATGAGGATGCCAAATGCACGCAATTCTCCGTGCAGAACGACAGTGGTGCCGGAAAGCGCGCGCGGCACCGTCTGCGCCACCGGGCCAATCGCTGCAGCCGTTTGCGGGTGCGTCTTACGGTCGACCCACTTATCCCAGAAATACCAGGCGGCCGCGATGCCGCCGAGGACCGTTGCTATGGTAAGCACCACCTCCATCCGTATTCGCCCCCTGTTTGCACGTCGCCTTCGATTGCGAGGCCAATTCAATCAGAAGCGGGCGCAGATCGCCATACGCTGTCGGCTAGAATGCGGTCTTTCCGCCGGCAAATCCCCCTCTTGAAGCAGGAACAGATTCCCGCCGACGCCATCGTCATTCGCGGCGCGCGCCAGAACAATCTCAAGAACCTGACGCTGACGCTGCCCGCGGGCGAGCTGATCGTGGTGACCGGCGTTTCGGGCTCGGGCAAGTCCTCCCTCGTCTTCGACACCGTCTACGCCGAGGGCCAGCGCCGCTACGTCGAGACCTTCAGCCCCTACGCGCGCCAGTTCCTAGAGCGCATGGACAAGCCGCAGGTGGATGCCGTGGAGGGCATCCCGCCGGCCATCGCCATCGACCAGACCAACCCGGTGCGCACCTCGCGCTCCACGGTCGGCACCATGACCGAGCTGAACGACCACCTTAAGCTGCTCTACGCGCGCGCGGCCCAGCTGCACTGCCGCGGCTGCGGCAAGCCGGTGCGCCGCGACACGCCGCAGTCGATCTACGCCGCGCTGCCGCAGGACAGGGTGACGATCACGTTCCCGGTGCCGGTGCCGAAGAACTTCTCTGAAAAGGAAGTGGAAGCGCTCCTGCAGCGCCAGGGCTACACCAAGCTGCACTCACGCTCCAAGACCCTGATCGAAGTAGTGCAGGACACCGTGACCCCGGGGAAGTCCGAGAAGTCGCGGGTAATGGACGCCATCGAATCTGCCCTCCGGTTTGGGCAAGGGCGTTTGGTTGCCTACGCTGAAGGTATCGTCGGTTCGGTTTCAAATACATCTGCCGACTTGGCCGGAAGAATCACCCGGCCAGGTCGGCAGACCCTAGGAGACCCAACGGAGGCACTGCGGTTTTCTACGGCTCTGCATTGCCCGGACTGCGATCTCACCTATTCCGACCCCACCCCGGCGCAGTTCTCCTTCAACTCCCCGCTCGGCGCCTGCGACACCTGCCGCGGCTTCGGGCGCGTGATCGGCGTCGACTACGGGCTGGTGATTCCGGACGAGTCGAAGACGCTGCGCGAGGGCGCGATCCGGCCCTGGCAGACGCCGAGCTTCAAGGAATGCCAGGACGACCTGGCGAAGTACGCGAAGAAGCGCGGCCTGTCGCTCGACGTCCCGTGGCGCGAGATGAAGGACGCCGACCGCCGCTGGGTGATCGACGGCGACGACGGCTGGGTGAGCTGGAAGAAGTCCTGGCCCGGCAAGTGGTACGGCGTGGCGCGATTCTTCAAGTGGCTGGAGTCGAAGGCCTACAAGATGCACATCCGCGTGCTGCTCTCCAAGTATCGCGCGTACACGGAGTGCACGGCCTGCAACGGCACGCGCCTGAAGCCCGACGCGACGTTGTGGAAGCTCGCCGGCAAGTCGATCCACGAGCTGATGCTGATGCCGGTGAGCGACGTGCAGCGCCTGTTCGGCGGCCTCGAGCTGCCCAGGCCGCTCGACGAGGCCACCGACCTTCTGCTCGGCGAGATCCGCACGCGCCTGGCCTACCTGGGCGAAGTGGGTCTGGGCTACCTCACGCTCGACCGGCAGTCGCGCACCCTTTCCGGCGGCGAGGTGCAGCGGATCAACCTGACCACGGCGCTCGGCACTTCGCTGGTGAATACGCTCTTCGTGCTCGACGAGCCTTCCATCGGCCTGCACCCGCGCGACATGGGGCGCGTGATCGACGTGATGAAGAAGCTGCGCGACGCGGGCAACTCGCTCGTCGTCGTCGAGCACGACCCGCAGATCATGCTGGCCGCCGACCGCATCCTCGACATGGGCCCGGGCCCCGGCGAGCGCGGCGGCGAGATCGTGTTCTTCGGGGATCCGGCCGAACTGCGCAAGAAGGACACGCTCACCGCGCAGTACCTGTCGGGGCGCAAGCGCACCGAGGCGCCGCGCGCCCCGCGCGCGCCGGCGAAGTTCGTCACGGTGCGCGGCGCGTCCGAGCACAACCTCAAGGATATCGACGTCGCTTTCCCGCTGGAGCGCCTGGTGTGCGTGACGGGCGTCTCCGGATCGGGCAAGTCCACGCTGGTGCAGGACGTGCTCTACGCCGCGCTGCGCAAGGCGAAGGGCAAGCCGACCGAGACGCCCGGAAGGCACCGCGCGCTTGAAGGTGCCGAGCTCGTGGGCGACGTCGTCATGGTGGATCAGTCGCCGATCGGCAAGACCACGCGCTCCAATCCGGCAAGCTACGTCGGCGCCTTCGACGCCATTCGCGACCTGTACGCCAAGGCGCCAGTGGCGAAAGAGCGCAAGTACACCGCGGGTACCTTCAGCTTCAACTCGGGCCACGGCCGCTGCCCGGCCTGCGGCGGCAACGGCTTCGAGCACGTCGAGATGCAGTTCCTCTCCGACGTCTACCTGCGCTGCCCGGACTGCAACGGCAAGCGCTACCGGCCCGAGGTGCTCGAGGTGGCGCTGCGCGGCAAGAGCATCGCCGATGCGCTGGAGATGACGGTGTCTGCGGCCCTCGTGTTCTTCGAGGACCACGCCGAGGTCCTCGCGCGGCTGCGGCCCCTGGCCGACGTCGGCCTGGATTACCTGCGCCTCGGCCAGCCGGTGCCGACCCTTTCAGGCGGCGAAGCGCAGCGCCTCAAGCTTGCCGGGCACCTGACGCTGAAGGCCGGAGAGGAGCGCAAGCTCTTCCTGTTCGACGAGCCGACCACCGGCCTGCACTTCGAGGACATCGCGAAGCTGCTGCGCGCGTTCCGCCAGCTCATCGCGGCCGGGCACTCGCTGGTCGTCATCGAGCACAACCTCGACGTGATCCGCGCCGCCGACTGGATCCTCGACCTCGGTCCCGAGGGCGGCGCCGCGGGCGGCGAGCGGGTGTGCGCAGGAACGCCTTCGGAGGTGATGCGGCACGCGACGTCGCACACCGCGAAAGCGCTGCGCGACTATGAAAAGGGGACAGACCTCATTTCCTTGAAATCAAAGGACAGGGAAATGAGGTCTGTCCCCAATATACGCATCCACAACGCACGCGAGCACAACCTCAAGTCGATCGACGTCGACATCCCGCGCCAGCGCTTCACGGTGGTGACCGGGGTGTCGGGCTCGGGCAAGTCCACGCTCGCCTTCGACATCCTGTTCTCCGAGGGCCAGCGCCGCTACCTCGAGTCGCTGAACGCCTATGCGCGCCAGTTCGTGCAGACCGCCGCGCGGCCCGATGTCGACGCCATCTACGGCATCCCGCCGACCGTCGCCATCGAGCAGCGCACCAGCCGCGGCGGCCGCAAGAGCACCGTCGGCACGCTCACCGAGATCCACCATTTCCTGCGGCTCCTTTTCGTCAAGCTCGGCACGCCGCACTGCCCCGACTGCGACGTGGCGATCGAACCGCAGAGCGAGGACGCGATCGCCGCGCGCCTGATGAAGGCGCACCGCAACGACACCGTGGTGTTGCTCGCGCCGCTCGTCGTCAACCGCAAGGGCGTCTACACCGACCTCGCGAAGTGGGCCGCGTCCAAGGGCTACTCGCAGCTGCGCGTGGACGGCAAGCTCCTGCCGCTGCGGCCCTTTCCGCGCCTCGACCGCTTCAAGGAGCACACCATCGAGCTGCCGGTCGGCTACGTGAAGGTGACGCCGAGGAACGAGAAGGAGCTGCGCGAGCGGCTCACGCGCGCCCTCGAGCACGGCAAGGGCGTGGTGCATGTGCAGACCGGGAAGCACATCCAGGTCTACTCCACCAAGCGCGCCTGCCCCTCGTGCGGGCGCAGCTTCCAGGAGCTCGACCCGCGCCTCTTTTCGTACAACTCGCGCCACGGCTGGTGCCCGAGCTGCGTCGGCACCGGGTTGCAGCTGAAGGACGTGGGCTGGGACGCGGAGCGCTCGCGCACGGGGCAGGAAGACCACGTGCTCGACTCGTGGCTCGAGTGGCTGGAAGTGGACGAAGCCTGCCCCGCCTGCGAGGGCAAGCGCCTCAATCCCGAGGCGCTCGCCGTGCGCTGGCGCGGCCGGAGCATCGCCGACTACGGCATGCAGCCGGTGGCGCAGCTCACCGAGCTGTTCGCGAAGGTGAAGCTGGAGGGCCGCAGCGCCGAGATCGCGCGCGACCTCGTCGCCGAGCTGAGGAGCCGCCTCGGCTTCCTGAAGGAAGTCGGCCTCGACTATCTCGCGCTCGACCGCGCCGCGCCCACGCTCTCGGGCGGCGAGGCGCAGCGGATCCGGCTGGCCGCCCAGCTCGGCTCCAACCTGCGCGGCGTGTGCTACATCCTCGACGAACCGACCATCGGCCTGCACCACCGCGACAACCGGATCCTCCTCGATGTGCTGGAAAAGCTCGAGGCCAAGGGCAACACCCTGGTGGTCGTGGAGCACGACGAGGACACCATCCGCCGCGCGCACCACGTCATCGACCTCGGCCCGGGCGCGGGCAAGCAGGGGGGCCGCGTCATCGCCGAAGGCACCGCCGACGAACTGGTGCAGTCTCCCGAGTCCGTCACCGGGCGCTTCCTCGCCCACCCCTTGCGCCACCCGCTGCAGCCGCGCCGCCGCGTGGCGAAGGACGCGCCGGCGCTCGAGATCGGCGGCGCCTCGATGCACAACCTGAAACGCATCGACGTGCGCATACCGATCGCGCGCCTCAGTGCCATCACCGGCGTCTCCGGCTCGGGCAAGTCGACGCTCGCGCGCGACGTGCTGCATGACAGCCTGAAGGCGGGCGGCCCCATCGGCTGCAAGACCCTGAAGGGCCGCAAGCTCGTCGAGCGCGTGCTCGAAGTCGACCAGGCGCCGATCGGCAAGACCCCGCGCTCCTGCCCCGCAACGTACGTGGGCTTCTGGGACGCGATCCGGCGCCTGTTCGCCGACACGAGCGAAGCGCGCATCCGCGGCTGGGGCCCGAGCCGCTTTTCCTTCAACACCAAGGGCGGGCGCTGCGAGACCTGCGAGGGCCAGGGCCTGAAGAGAATCGAGATGAGCTTCCTGCCCGACGTGAAGGTGGCATGCGAAGCCTGCAACGGCCTGCGCTTCAACGCCGAAACGCTCGGCGCGCACCTGCGCGGCAAATCGGTGGGCGACGTCCTGGCGATGAGCGTCGACGAGGCGGTGGAGTTCTTCGCCGCGCATCCGTCGATCAATCATGCGCTGAGGTTGCTGCAGGACGTGGGGCTCGGCTACCTCACGCTCGGGCAGCAGAGCCCGACGCTGTCAGGAGGAGAGGCGCAGAGGATCAAGCTTGTCACGGAATTGGCGAAGGTAAGGGAGCTCGGGGGTTCTACACATCTCCCGTCTCCCGCTTCTTCCTTTGGGAGACGGGAGACAGCGGTTAAAGGCGCAAAAACACTCTACGTCCTCGACGAACCCACCGTAGGCCTGCACATGGCCGACGTCGAAAAGCTGATCCGCGTGCTGCACCGCCTGGTCGACGCCGGCAACACGGTGGTCGTGGTCGAGCACAATCTTGACATCATCGCCGAAGCCGATTGGCTGATCGACCTCGGCCCCGAAGGGGGCGACGCCGGCGGCAAGGCCGTCTACCAGGGTTCGCCCGAGCGCGCTTCCCGAGGCCACACCGCGCAGGCGCTGAACGCGTTCCTCGCGGAGCGCAAGGCCGCGTGAGCGCGCTTCCCCCGCCGCGGCGCGCGGTCGCGCTGGCGCTGATGGTCGTGGCGCCGGTGCTGTGGAGCACCGCGGGGGTGCTTTCGCGCCTGATCCAGTCCGCGGGCGCCTTCGAGATGGCGTTCTGGCGCTCGAGCATCGCCGCCGTGTTCGTGTTCACCGCGCTCTCGCTGCTGCAGGGCGGGCGGCCCTTCGCCACCCTGCGCGCGGCGGGCCTCCCCGGCCTGATCTCCGGCGCCATGTGGGCGGTGATGTTCACCTGCTTCATCGTCGCGCTCACGCTCACCACCGTCGCCAACGTCCTGGTGGTGTCGAGCCTGGGCCCGCTTTGCACCGCGCTGCTCACCTGGCTCATGCTGCGCGAGCCGATTCCCACGCGCAGCTGGCTCGCGATCGTCGCCGCGAGCGTCGGCATGGGCGCCATGTTCGGCGCGGGGTTCACGGCCGACGACTGGAGCCACGTCGCCGGGCTCGCGCTCGCGCTCACCATCCCGATCGCGGGCGCGATCAACATCGTGGTGCTGCGAAAGAGCGGTGCGCACCTGGATCTGATGCCCGCCGTGATGCTCGGCGCGCTGATCTCGGCGGTGGTGTCGCTGCCCTTCGCGCTGCCGTTGGCCGCGAGCGGGCGCGACCTGCTGGTGCTCGGCACACTCGGCGTGTTCCAGCTCGGCGTGCCCTGCCTGATGCTGGTGCTCGCCGCCCGCACGCTCACCGCGCCCGAAGTCGCGCTGCTCGCGCTGCTGGAGGTGGTGCTGGGGCCGCTGTGGACCTGGCTCGGTGCGGGCGAAGTGCCCGCGGGCGCGACCATCGCCGGCGGCGCCATCGTGCTCGCGGCGCTGGCGGGAAACGAGGCCGCCGCGCTCGCCGAGCGCAAGCGTGTATAATGCGCTCCAGGTTTCTGCAGCGCGTACTTCCGGTTTGCGTTTCAGTCGTTAGTCAGTCCATCCTGGACTTCGAATAACAAAGCCTAAGAGCGTCGGCCTGAACCGGTAGAAGGGTTCTCCTTCCCGGGCCGGCACCAGGAGAAAGACATTACTTCGTTCGATTCGCTCGGGCTCAAGCCCGAGCTGCTCCGCGCTGTCGCGGACCAGGGCTACACCACGCCCACCCCCATCCAGGCGCAAGCCATCCCCGTCGTGCTCGCCGGCCGCGACCTGCTCGCCGCCGCGCAGACCGGCACCGGCAAGACTGCCGGGTTCACCCTGCCGATCCTGCAGCTGCTCGGCGCCTCGCAGCGCCAGATCCGCGTGCTCGTGCTGGTGCCGACGCGCGAGCTGTGCGCCCAGGTCCAGGAAAGCGTGCGCACCTACGGCAAGCACTCGAAGCTGCGCTCGACCGTCGTCTTCGGCGGCGTCGGCATTCACCCGCAGATCGCCGAGCTCAAGCGCGGCGTCGACATCGTCGTCGCCACGCCGGGGCGCCTCCTCGACCACGTGCAGCAGCGCACGATCGACCTGCGCCATGTCGAGATCCTGGTCCTCGACGAGGCCGACCGCATGCTCGACATGGGCTTCATCCACGACATCCGCCGCATCATGAAGCTGCTGCCGCCCAAGCGCCAGAACCTGCTGTTCTCGGCCACCTTCCCCGACGAGATCCGCCAGCTCGCCAGCAACTTCATGCATGACCCGGTCACCGTGGAAGTCGCGCGGCGCAACACCCCCGCCGAGCTCGTCGACCAGGTCGCGCACCCGGTGGCGCACGATCGCAAGCGCGCGCTGCTGTCGCACCTGGTGAAGACCGGCGACTGGCAGCAGGTGCTGGTCTTCACGCGCACCAAGCACGGCGCGAACCGGCTCGCCGAGCAGCTCGAGCGCGACGGCATCGAGGCCGACGCCATCCACGGCAACAAGAGCCAGGGCGCGCGCACCCGGGCGCTCAGGCGCTTCAAGGACCAGGAGCTGCGCGTGCTGGTGGCGACCGACATCGCCGCGCGCGGCCTGGACATCGAGTCGCTGCCGCACGTCGTCAACTACGACCTGCCGCACGTCGCCGAGGACTACGTGCACCGCATCGGCCGCACCGGCCGCGCGGGGGCCGAGGGCTCGGCGGTGTCGCTGGTGTCGCACGAGGACCGGCCGCTGATGGCGGCGATCGAGCGGCTCATGAACCGCAAGGTCGAGCAGCGCGTGGTGCCGGGGTTCGAGCCGGGAGCGCATTCGCCGCGGCCGCAGGTCGAGGCGCAGCGGTCCTTCCGGCCGCAGTCGCGTCCGCAGCATCGTCCGCAGGGACAGCAGCAAAGACATGCGCGCTCGAGCATCCCGCATACGGAGCGCCTGACCCGCGAGCAGGAAGCGCAGCTGCGGGAAGCCGGCGCGCGGCTGGCTGCCGGCGGTGGTATGCGGCGGCGGTAGCGGTCAGGACGGCAATCTTCCGCGCCGGCCGCGCAGCTTCCGCAGTTCGGCTGCAGCGGTGCCGGTGGCGGCAAGCGCCGCCGCCCCGGCGGTACCCACGCGATAGGGCGTACGCAGCACGGGGCATGCCTTGACCTGGCACACGCTCGGTTAAACTCGGGCGACCATGCGCGAGCCCACCCCGAAGACCATCTACCTCAAGGACTACACGCCGCCCGCCTTTGTCGTGCCGCACGTGGAGCTCGACGTCGACATCCGCGAGGACCACGCCCTCGTCAAGGCGAAGCTGCAGGTGAAGCGCAACGCGGGAGGCAAGGGGCCGCTGGTGCTGGACGGCGACGAGCTCGAGCTCGTGTCGGTGTCGCTGGACGGCAAGCCCGCGAAGCACGACGTCGCCCCCGACCGCCTCACGGTGCACGACGTGCCCGACGCCTTCACGCTCGAAACCGTGACGCGCATCGTGCCGCAGAAGAACACCAAGCTCGAGGGCCTGTACGCCACGAAGCACGGCTTCGTCACGCAGTGCGAGGCGGAAGGCTTTCGCCGCATCACCTGGTTCGTCGACCGCCCCGACAACATGGCGCGCTACCTCGTCACGCTGCACGCCGACAAGGCGCGCTACCCGATTCTGCTCTCCAACGGCAACCGCACCGGCGGCGGCGACGAGGCCGGCGGGCGGCACTGGGCGGCGTTCGACGACCCGTTCCCCAAGCCCTCGTACCTGTTCGCGCTGGTGGCGGCGAACCTGGAGGAGCTGAAGGACGCGTTCGACACCCGCTCGGGCAAGCGCGCCGAGCTTTCCGTCTACGTTGAGCCCGGCAAGCTCGACCAGGCGGGCTGGGCGATGCAGTGCCTGAAGCGCGCCATGCGGTGGGACGAGCAGCGCTTCGGCCTCGAGCTCGACCTCGCGCAGTACAAGATCGTGGCGGTGGGCGACTTCAACTCCGGCGCCATGGAGAACAAGGGCCTCAACATCTTCAACACGCGCTTCGTGCTGGCGCGCCCCGACACCGCCACCGATGCCGACTACCAGGCGATCGACGCGGTGGTGGCGCACGAGTACTTCCACAACTGGACGGGCGACCGCGTCACCTGCCGCGACTGGTTCCAGCTGTCGCTGAAGGAAGGCCTCACGGTGTTCCGCGACCAGGAGTACAGCTCCGACCAGTACTCGCGCGCCGTCGAGCGCATCCAGAACGTGAGGATGCTGCGCGCCGGGCAGTTCCCCGAGGACGCGGGACCGCAGAAGCACCCGGTGCGCCCGCAGTCCTACATGGAGATCCGCAACTTCTACACCATGACCGTGTACGAGAAGGGCGCGGAGGTGGTGCGCATGCAGCACACGCTGCTGGGCGAAGCGAAGTTCCAGGCCGGGATGAAGCTGTACTTCCAGCGCCACGACGGCCACGCGGTCACCTGCGACGATTTCGTGCAGGCGATGCAGGACGCCTCGGGCGTCGACCTGTCGCAGTTCCGGCGCTGGTACGACGTCGCCGGCACGCCGGTGCTCGAGTGCGCCGGTGAGCACCGCGACGGCCGCTTCACCCTGCGCGTGAAGCAGTCGATAGACCCGCCGTTGCACATCCCGCTGGCGGTGAAGGTGGGTCCGCACGAGCGCGTCCTGCCGGTGAAACGCGCCGAGGAGACCTTTACCTTCGACGTGGCGGAGCCTGTGGTGCCGTCGCTGCTGCGCGGCTTTTCCGCTCCGGTGATCCTGAACTACCCGTACAGCGAATCCGACCTGGTGCGCCTGATGGCCGGGGACGACGATCCCTTCAACCGCTGGGAAGCGGGCCAGCGGCTCGCCGCCGACATCATCCTCAAGCGCGGCGGCGAGCCCTCGGCCGCGTTCCTCGAGGCCGCGCGCCGCGTCCTGGCGGAAAAGGACCACGCGTTCGTCGCCGAGGCGCTCGCCCTGCCCTCGGAAGCGTTCCTCGCCGAGCAGATGGCGGTCGTCGATCCGGATGCGCTGCACGAGGCGCGCAACACCCTGCGCCGGCGGATCGCCGAGGCGCTGGAGCCGGAGCTGGCCGCGGCCTACCGCGCACTGGAGTCGCGCGCGCCGTACGCGCCCGAGCCCGCGGCGATCGGCCGGCGCGCGCTGCGCAACCTCTGCCTCGGCTACCTCGTGGAGCTGGGCCGGAGCGCGCTCGCCGACGCGCAGTTCCGCCGCGCCGACAACATGACCGACGCCATGGCGGCGCTCGCCTGCCTGGCCAACGCCGACTGTCCCGAGCGCGAGCCGGCGCTGCAGGCGTTCTATGACAAGTGGCACGACGAGCCGCTGGTGGTCGACAAGTGGCTCTCCGTGCAGGCCCTGTCGCGCCTGCCCGGGACGCTCGCGCGCGTGCGCGGGCTGCTCGCGCATCCGGCGTTCGACATCAAGGTGCCGAACAAGGTGTACGCGCTGGTGCGCGCTTTTGCCGCCAACCACGTGCGCTTCCACGCCGCCGACGGTGCGGGCTATGCGTTCCTCGCCGAGCGCGTGCTCGAGCTCGACCGCCTCAATCCGCAGGTGGCGGCGCGCATGGCGCGAGGCTTCGATCGCTGGCGCAAGTTCGACGCCGCGCGCCAGGCGCTCGCCCGCGCGCAGCTCGAGCGCATCCGCGACGCGGCCGGGCTGTCGCGCGACGTGGCCGAGATCGTCGGCAAGTCGCTTGCCTGAGGGCGCGGCCATGGCGACGACCGTCCTCGCCGTGTTCGCCGTCGTCTACCTGGGAATGCTGCTCGGCGGGCTGCCGTTCCTGCAGCTCGATCGCACGGGCGTGGCGCTGCTCGGCGCGATCGCGCTGGTCGCCCTCGGCGCGGTGACGCCGGCGGAGGCGGCGGGCGCGGTGCACCTGCCCACGCTGCTGCTGCTTTTCTCGTTCATGGTGATCTCGGCGCAGATGCGCCTGGGCGGCTTCTACACGAGGGTGACGCTCGACCTCGCCGACCTGCGCGTCTCGCCGGCGGCGCTGCTCGGTCTGGTGATCGGCGTGGTCGGCGCGCTCTCGGCGGTGTTCAGCAACGACATCATCTGCCTGGCGATCGCGCCGGTGCTGGCCGACGCCTGCCTTGCGCGGCGGCTCGACCCCGTGCCCTACCTCCTTGGCCTCGCCTGCGCGGCGAACGTGGGCTCGGCCGCGACGCTGATCGGCAACCCGCAGAACATGCTCATCGGGCAGACGCTCGCGCTGTCGTTCTCGGGCTACCTGGTGGAGGCCATCGCGCCCGTGCTGCTCGGGCTGGCGGCGACCTGGGGCATCCTCGTGTGGCAGACACGCGGCCGCTGGCGCACGGTGCTCGACGACCCGCCGCCCGAGCGCCGCGAAGACTACGCGGTGTACGACCGCTGGCAGACCGCCAAGGGCCTCGGGGTCGCGCTGGCGCTCGTCGGCGCGTTCCTCCTGTCGGACGTGCCTCGCGAAGTGGCCGCGCTCGCCGGCGCCGGGCTGCTGCTGATGAGCCGCAGGTTCCATTCGCACAAGATGCTCGGGCTGGTCGATTGGGAGCTGCTGGTGCTGTTCATCGGCCTGTTCGTCGTGAACCACGCGCTGGCGCAAACCGGGATTGCCGCCGCCGCGCTCGCCTGGCTGAGCGACGCGGGCACGCCGCTCACGGACACCGGGCCGCTGTTCCTCGCCACGCTGGTGCTGTCCAACCTCGTGTCCAACGTGCCCGCCGTGATGCTGCTGCTGCCGGCGGCGACCGAGCCGTTCTCGGGGCCGATGCTCGCGCTGGTCAGCACGCTCGCCGGCAACCTGCTCATCGTGGGCTCGATCGCGAACATCATCGTGGTCGACGCCGCGCGCCGCCGCGGCATCGCCATCGACTGGCGCACGCACGCGCGCACCGGCGTTCCGGTCGCGCTGGTCACGCTCTGCGTCACCGCGGTGTGGTTCGCGCTGCGGCACTGAGCGCGTCGGGCGCGCCCGACGCGCGCCGCGGTGCCGCGTAAAGCGTCACGAACGCCGGCCGGCCGGCCGACGGAGTGCGCAGTTTGTCCTTAATGTTCAGCGCGCCGAGTGGCATCGTGAGCGCGCTTGACCTCGCCCGACATCACCTCGCGGCTGTCGACCACCGGCCAGCTCCTCGTGCGCTCGGGGATCGAGATCGGCCGGCTGCTCGACGCGATGGCACAGGACCGCAGCGCCGTGACGGCGCAGGTGCCGCCGCAGCTGCTGTTCCTGTCGCAGCTCCTGTACGTCGAGCCGGTGCGCGGCTACATGATGCTGTCGTACTCCGACCACAAGCCCGCCAACAGCGCGGCGCTGTCGGCACGCTCGCTCACCTTCCGCTGCAACCACCGCGGCGCGCAGTTCGCGTTCACCGGCGACGGGCCGCGGCAGTCCGCGCACAAGGGGCAACCCTGCATCCAGTGCGCGTTGCCGAGCGCCGTGCTCGGCATGCAGCGGCGCGGCGCCGGCCGCGTCCAGGTGCCGGCGCAGGCGCCGGTGAGCTGCGACCTGCGCATGGGCCTGATCTCGTTCCCGGGCCGCGTGGTCGACGTCAGCCTCGACGGCATCGGCACGCTGGTCACCGACCCTGCGATCCCGCTGTGCGCCGGCACGCGGCTCGAGCGCGTGCGCATCAGCCATCCGCAGTGCACGCCGTTCCTGATCGACTTCGAAATCCGCTACGTCACGCGCGTGGTGCTGGCCAACGGCGAGCACGCCAGCCGCATCGGCTGCCAGGTGGTCGGCGCGCGCGAGCGCCTCGAAGAGCTCATCCGGCTGTTCATCATCGACCTTGCCTGACGCGGGGCGGTGCCCGAGAATCCGGGCACCGTGGACTCGACGCTGTACCTGATCCTCGCCACGCTGCTGTTCCTGGGCATCCACGCGCTGCCCGCGACGCGACTGCGCGCGGCTGCCGTGCGCGCGCTCGGCGAGGGCGCCTACCAGGGCCTGTTCTCGCTCGCCTCGCTCGCCACGCTCGTCTGGATGAGCCTGGAGTACGAGCGCGCGCCCTTCGAAGGGCTGTGGCCGGGACTGCGCCTGGTGCCGATTGCGGTGCTGCCGGTGGCCTTCGTGCTCGTCGCCTGCGGCGCCCTCGCCCGCAACCCTACCGCGGCGGGCCAGGCCGGCGCGCTCCGCCAGGAGGACCCGGCGCGCGGCATCATCCGCGTCACGCGCCACCCGGTGATGTGGGCCATCATGCTGTGGGCGGGCGCGCACCTGCTCGCCATCGGCTCGCTGCAGGCGGTGATCTTCTTCGGCGGGCTGCTGCTGCTCGCCGCCGCCGGCACCACGTTGCAGGACGCGCGCAAGGCAGCGCAGCTCGGCGAGGACTGGAAGCGTTTCGCCGCACTCACCTCGAACCTGCCGTTCATGGCGATCGCGCAGGGGCGCAACCGCGTCGTCTGGCGCGAGATCGGCTGGTGGCGGCCCGCCGTCGGCCTGGTCGCGTTTGCCCTGCTACTCGGGCTGCACGCCTGGCTGTTCGGCGTGCGGCCGTACTAAATAGGGACAGACCTCATTTTTCTTTTCACATCGCGAAAAGAAAAATGAGGTCTGTCCCTATTTAGCGGGCAGGTCGAGGCTGGCGAGCGCCGCGTAGACCTTGACGACGGCGGCGTCGTCCTCCAGGCCGTGGCCCTGCGCCGCGGCGGCGAGGTAGAGCTGGTGCGCGGTCGCGGTGAGCGGCAGCGGAAAGCCGAACTTCTTCGCCGTGTCGAGCACGATGCCGAGATCCTTGACGAAGATGTTCACCGCCGAGAGCGGCGTGTAGTCGCCCGCCAGGATGTGCGGCACGCGGTTCTGGAACATCCACGAGGACCCGGCGCTGTTCGAGATCACCTCGTAGAGCGTCTTCGGGTCGGCGCCGGCGCGCATGCCGAGCGCCATCGCCTCGCAAGCCGCCGCGATGTGCACGCCCGCGAGCAGCTGGTTGATCATCTTCACCTTCGAGCCGGGCCCGGGACGATCGCCCAGCCGGTACACCTTCGCCGCGATCGCCGCCAGCACCGGCTCGCACCTCGCGAACGCTTCCGGCGCGCCCGAGGCCATGATGGTCATCTCGCCCGCGGCGGCCTTCGCCGCGCCGCCCGAGACCGGCGCGTCGATCATCAGCAGGCCCATCCGCTCGAGCCGCGCGCCGAGCTGCTCGGCGACGTCCGGCGCCAGCGTCGCGCTCGACACCACGACGGCTCCCTTCCTCATCGCGGCCGCGGCGCCCTGCTCGCCGAACAGCACCTTCTCGGTCTGCTCGGCGTTGACCACCAGGATCACCACCACTTCGCACGCGGCACCAAGGGCCGCCGGCGTGGCCGCCGCCTTCGCGCCCTGCGCGACGAACGCCTTTACCACGTCGGCGCGCACGTCGTAGACGTGCGTCTCGAACTTCTTCGCCAGCAGCGACTTCGCCACGCCGCCGCCCATCGAGCCCAGCCCGATCACGCCGACCGCAGTCATCACCCCTCTCCCTTCAGCTTGCGCTGCACGCGCTCGTCGAACTTGGCGACGTTGACCACCACGCGCTCGTGGCTGCCGTCGCCGATCAGGTCCCTTTCGTCGCGCGCCTCGAGGCGAAAGCGGATCGTGCGCCCCTCGACCCCGGTCACCTCGGCCGTCGCGGTGACGCGCATGCCGACGGGTGTCGCCGCGATGTGGCGCACGTTGAGCACGGTGCCCAGGCTCTGGCGCCCGGGCGGCAGCAGCCGCTCCACGGCGTCGAGCGCCGCGGCCTCGAAAAGATTGATCATCACCGGCGTGGCGAGCACGCGCACGCGGCCGCTGCCGACGCGCGGCGCGGTATGCTCCTCGGCGACCATCAGCTCGGCGCGACCGCGCAGCCCGGGTTTGAGCAAGTCCATCGAGGACCTATCATAGCCTTATGACTCCCCGCGTCGTCATCCTCGGCTGCGGTTTCGGCGGCCTGTTCGCCGCACGCGCGCTGCGCAAGGCGCCGGTGGAGGTCACCGTCGTCGACCGCACCAACCACCACCTGTTCCAGCCCCTGCTCTACCAGGTGGCAACCGCGGGTCTTGCTGCGCCCGCCATCGCCGAGCCGATCCGGCGCGCGCTGGCGATGCAAAGGAACGTCACCGTGCTCTACGGCGAGGCGCAGCGCGTCGACGTCGCGGCGCACGCCGTGGTCCTCGAAAACGGCGACACGCTGCCCTATGACCGCCTGATCCTCGCCACCGGTGCCACCGACAGCTACTTCGGCCACGACGAATGGCGCGCGCACGCGCCGGGACTGAAGACGCTCGAGGACGCGTTCGAGATCCGCAGCCGCATCCTGCTCGCTTTCGAGCACGCCGAGCGCGAGGCGGATCCCGTGAAGCGCGCCGCGTGGCTCACCTTCGTCGTCATCGGCGCGGGCGCCACCGGCGTGGAGATGGCCGGCATGGTGGCCGAGATCTCGCGCCACACGCTGAAGGGCGAGTTCCGCAGGTTCGATCCGCGCAACGCGCGCGTGGTGCTGGTCGAGGGTGCGGATCGAGTGCTGCCGAGCTACACGCCGGACCTCTCGGAGCGCGCGCGCGTGCAGCTTGAACGCCTGGGCGTCACCGTGTGGCTGGGAAGAAAGGTGACGGACATCGACGCGCGAGGCGTGCAGCTCGGCGGCGACCGGCTCGAAGCCATGACCGTCGTGTGGTGCGCGGGCGTCGCCGCGAGCCCGATCGGCGCCACGCTCGGCGTGCCGCTCGCGCACGGCGGGCGCGTGATCGTCGAGCCCGACCTGTCGGTGCCCGGTCACCCGGAAATCCAGGTGGTGGGGGACCTCGCCTTCCTGCCCGAGCACGAGCCGCCGGTGCCCGGCGTGGCGCCCGCCGCCAAGCAGATGGGGCGGCAAGCGGCGCACAACATCGTCGCCGCGCTCGCCAGCCGGCCGGCGCAAGCGTTCCGCTACCGCGACTACGGCCAGCTCGCCACCATCGGCCGCAGCAAGGCCGTGGCGATGTTCGGCCGCATCCACGTCTGGGGCTGGCTCGCCTGGGTGGCGTGGCTCACCGCCCACATCTACTTCCTGATCGGCTTCAGGAACCGGCTGGTGGTGCTGATCGACTGGGCCTGGGCCTACTGGACCTTCGAGCGCTCCGCGCGCATCGTCGACAAGGGGGCGCGCCCGCCGAGCTAGCCGCGCGGCGGTCCGCCCCACAGCCACGCCGCGCCGCGCACGCCGCTCGCATCG
Organism: Burkholderiales bacterium; assembly: GCA_035459025.1. Taxonomy (GTDB): domain Bacteria; phylum Pseudomonadota; class Gammaproteobacteria; order Burkholderiales; family SG8-39; genus JAABQT01. Next base: position 72,614 of record DATHYT010000045.1, read on the forward strand.
CCGTGCACCGGCGGCAGCAGCCGGGTGGCGACGAGATCCGAGAAGATGTAGCGTCCCCAGATCCTGGGCACGTTGTCGTACAGGCGCCGCACGTTCGACAGGCCGCCGCCCAGCACCACGACGTCCGGGTCGATCAGGTTGATCACCGAGCCGAGCGCGCGCGCCAGCCGCTCCTCGTAGCGCGCGAGCGTGGCGTCGGCGCCGCGGCGCACGATTTCCTCGGGCGCAACCCGCTCGCCGGTAGCGATCTCGTGGTCGCGCGCGAGCGCGGGCCCCGACAGGTAGGTTTCGATGCAGCCGGCGCGCCCGCAGTAGCAGGCGGGAAGCGGCAAGTCCCCGGCCACCGGCAGCGGCAGCGGGTTGTGGCCCCATTCGCCGGCGATGGCGTTGGGTCCGGTCAGCACTTCGCCGCGCACCACCACGCCGCCGCCCACGCCGGTGCCCAGGATCACGCCGAACACCACCTCGGCGCCCGCGCCCGCGCCGTCCACCGCCTCCGACAGCGCGAAGCAGTTGGCGTCGTTCGCGATCCGCACTTCGCGGCCCAGCGCATGCTCCAGGTCCTGCTTCAAGGGGTGGCCGATGAGCTGCGTGGAGTTGGCGTTCTTCACCAGGCCGCTCGCCGGCGACAGCGCGCCGGGAATGCCGATCCCGATCGTGCCTGCGCCCGCCTCGCGCACCAGCGCCGCAACCGCCGCCAGGGTCGCCTCGTAGGCGGCCCGCGGCGCCGGGACGCGCTTGCGGAACACTTCGCGTCCCTCGTCATCCAGCACCAGTGCTTCGATCTTGGTGCCGCCCAGGTCGATGCCGATGCGCCTCCCGCCGCTCACCCCCCTGCCCCGCCCGAGTCGCAGACGGCAGTCCACACGCCGCCGTCCTGCTCGATCTCGCCGGTCAGCCGTGCGCCGAGCTCGGCGAAGAGCACGCTGCAAACCCGAGTACGGCTGGAGGAATCGGCCACGGCTGGCTGCTATTCTAGCGATTGCCCGCATGGCACAAGCATCGATCGCCGCCGACTATGTCGTGGTGGGCGCCGGCAGCGCCGGGTGCCTGCTCGCCAACCGCCTGTCGCGCGACCCGGCGGTGCGCGTCGTGCTGCTCGAAGCCGGCGGCCGGGACGATTACTTCTGGATCGACATCCCGGTCGGCTACCTCTACACCATCGCCAACCCGCGCACCGACTGGTGCTACCAGACCTCGGCCGACGAGCACCTCGACAGCCGCTCGATCCACTACGCACGCGGCCGCGGCCTGGGTGGCTGCTCCTCGATCAACGCCATGATCCACATGCGCGGCCAGAAGGCGGACTACGACCACTGGGCGGCGCTCGGCAACCGCGGCTGGAGCTGGGACGAGGTGCTGCCGGTGTTCCAGTCTGTCGAGGACTACCAGCACGGCGCGGTCGATACCTACGGCGCGGGCGGCGAGCTGCGCGTGGAAGATCCGCGTGTGCGCTGGGAGATCCTCGACGCCTGGCGCGCAGCGGCCGCCGAATGCGGCATCGCGCCAATCAAGGTGTTCAACACCGGGGATAACACGGGCTGCGCGTATTTCCAGATGAATCAGAAGAGAGGCGTTCGCTGGAGCGCGACCAAAGCGTTCCTTCGTCCCGTTCTCCACAGGAAGAATCTGACGGTTCTCACCGGCGCCCATGTGACGGGACTGCAATTCGAAGGCAGGGCGTGCACCGGGGTTACATTTCGCGCCGGCCGCGACGCGCGCTCCGCAACGGCGTCGCGCGAGGTGATCCTCGCGGCCGGCGCGATCGGGTCACCCCAAATCCTGCAGCTCTCGGGGGTCGGGCCTGGTGCTTTGCTGCAGCAGCACGGAATTCCGGTGGTTCACGACCTGCCCGGCGTCGGCGAGAACCTGCACGACCACCTGCAGATCCGCATGCAGTACCGGGTCAGCGGCGTGAAGACGCTCAACACCATGGCCAACAGCCTCTGGGGCAAGGCGGCGATGGCGCTCGAGTACCTCGCGTTCCGCACCGGGCCGCTCACCATGCCGCCGTCGCAGCTCGGCGCGTTCTCGAAGAGCGACCCCGCGCAGCCGACCGCCAACATCGAGTGGCACGTGCAGCCGCTGTCGCTCGACAAGTTCGGCGAGCCGCTGCACCGCTTCCCGGCGATCACGCCGAGCGTGTGCAATCTGCGCCCGGCCTCGCGCGGCTGGGTGCGCATCCGCGCCAACGACCCTTTCACCTACCCGGAGATCAAGCTGAACTATCTTTCCGCGCCGGAGGACCGGCAGGTGGCGGCCGACGCGATGCGCGCCACGCGCCGCATCATGGCGGCCAGGGCGCTGGCGAAGTACCGGCCGGAGGAATTCAAGCCGGGGGCGGCGGCGCAAACACAGGAGGCGCTGGAACAGGCCGCGGGCGAGCTCGGCACCACCATCTTCCATCCCGTGGGCACCTGCGCCATGGGCAGCGTGGTGGACGAGCGGCTGCGGGTGCGCGGCATCGGGCGGCTGCGCGTGATCGACGCCGCGGTCATGCCGCGCATCACCTCCGGAAACACCAACGCCCCCACCACCATGATCGCCGAGAAGGGCGCGCGCATGGTGCTCGCCGACGCCTAACCGGCGTTCAGCGTCCAGTCGAACTCGGTGTAGCGCAGCCGCAGGCCGAGGCCGTGGCGCTCGGCGGCCGCGGCGACGCCGTCGTCCTGCACGTGCGCCAGGATGAATTCGAGCACGCCGCGCCTGCCGCCGAAGTCCACCGCGTACCAGTCGAAGAGCTTCGGCACCTCGAGCGTGGCGCCGCCGGCCGCAAGGCGCACGTGCGACGCGAGGTAGGCGCAGGTGGCGCGCTCCAGGTCGCCGGTCAGGTCTTCGGCCGCGTAGGCCGCAGGCGCGGGCGACGAGCGGCAGGCGGAGTACATGGCGAAATGCACGCGCTCGTCGAACATGTACGGCGCAAGCGCGTAGCGCGGCCCGTCGCGCCGCAGCGGCGTCGCGCCGAAGGCGAGGCGCGGCGCGTTCACCCGCAGCAGCCCGTGCTCGATCTCGTCCAGCGAGAAGACGTGCCCGCCGACCATGTACTGCGAGCCGCTGAAGAAGTCGCCCAGCGCGCGCACCCCGGCAAGCGCGCGGCGCGCCACCACCGCGTGCAGTACGAGCGCGTTGTAGACGTTGAGCCAGAAGGCGAGCCGCAAGCCGATATGCAGCGATGCGCAGTCGAAGTCGGCGAGCGCCCGCGCGGCCACGCCCAGTTCCGCGTACTCGGGCGACTCGGCGAAGCGCGCGTAGTCGAAGACATGGCGTGCCGGCTCGTAATGCGCGGCGCAGGCGGCGTGCAGCGCCGCGACCAGCAGTGCCGGGGCGTCGTCCGACCGGGCGTGCGAGTGCTGCTCGATGGGATTGAGCACCGGCATCGCGCACGGCCGCCCGGCGGCTAGGGGACGAGCTCCTCGTCGTCGTGCTGCGGCTCGGCCTGGGCCTGTGACAGCGAGCGCAGCCGGAAGCGCCCTTCGTAGTCGAACAGCCACGTCTCCGTGAACGTGACGCTGCTCCCGCCGTCCAGGAGCTTCATCGAGGGGCGCGGGAACGGCTGCGCCTGGCGCAGGGTCTGTGCGACGAGCTCGGGCAGCCACGGGTTGTGCCACGGGGCGCGCACCAGGTCCAGGCGCCGCGCCTCGCCCAGCACGTCGATCTCGGCGCGCATGACGATGACCGCGCGCAACGGGTTCGGCGGCGGCCCCTCGAACACCCTGCCCGCGTTGGCCGCGTGCAGCAGCCCGGCAATTTCGCGCTGGTACTCGGCGAGCGTCGCGGCGCCCGAGGCCGGCGGCAGCGGGATCGAGGCCTGCGGCATGCTGTGGTAGGTCTTGGCCACCGCCGCGGGAACGTCAAGCGGCGGTGGCGCCGCGCAGGCGGCGAGCAGCAGCGCGAGCGCCGCAAGGGCTTGAAAACCATGCCCGCGGCCCCCAGCTTGCGCTACCATCCCGCAGCATTTTTCCGGCGGCATGAGGAGAGATCATAAATGAAGCGCGTCGTCTTGTTTCTGGCCACCAACATCGCGGTGCTGCTGCTGCTGTCGGTGGTGATCAGCGTGCTCGGGCTGGACCGCTGGCTCGCGGCCGAAGGCATCAATTACCAGGGGCTGCTGGTGTTCTCGGCGGTGATCGGCTTCGGCGGCGCCTTCATCTCGCTCGCGATGTCCAAGACCATGGCGAAGTGGTCCACCGGGGCCCGCGTCATCGACGGCACCGAGGGCACCACCGAGTATTGGCTGGTGCAGACCGTGAAGCGCCTGGCCGAGAAGGCCGGCATCGGCATGCCCGAGGTGGCAGTGTATGAAGGCGCGCCCAACGCGTTCGCCACCGGTGCGTTCAGGAACTCCTCGCTGGTCGCCGTCTCCACCGGCCTGGTGCAGTCGATGAGCAAGGAAGAAGTGGAAGCCGTGCTCGGCCACGAGATCGGCCACGTCGCCAACGGCGACATGGTGACGCTCACCCTGATCCAGGGCGTGGTCAACACCTTCGTGATTTTCCTGTCGCGCGTGGTCGCCTTTTTCGTCGACAAGGTGATCTTCCGCACCGAGCGCGGCGTCGGCCCGGGCTTCTACATCACCGCCATCGTGTTCCAGATCGTGTTCGGCGTGCTCGCCTCGATCATCGTCGCCTGGTTCTCGCGCCAGCGCGAATTCCGGGCCGATGCGGCCTCGGCCGACCTGCTCGGCAATCCGCGCCCCATGATGAACGCGCTGGCGCGCCTGGGCGGGCTCGAGCCGGGTGCGCTGCCGCAGTCGATGAAGGCCGCGGGCATCACCGACAAGCCCTCGGGCTTCGCCGCGCTGTTCTCGACGCACCCGCCGGTCGAGGAGCGCATCGCCGCGCTGCAGGCGCGATCCGCCGGCCGGGCGTAACGCCCGTTCCACCCTACCTGCTACGATTCCGGTCATGAAGATCGGAATCGTCGGCGTCAGCGGCTACGGCGGCAGCGAGCTGCTGCGCCTGGCCGCCGGCCACCCCGCGTTCGAGCTCGCCTACGTCGGCGGCGAGTCCACCGCCGGGCAGACGCTCGCGCAGCGTTTTCCCGCGCTCGCCGGCCATGCCGCCGGCAAGCTCGTCATCCAGCCGTTCGTGCCGGAGACGATCTCGGGCATCGAGCTGCTGTTCGCCTCGCTGCCCACCGGAAAATCGCGCGAGCCGCTCGCCCGCGTGGCCAAGGACATCCGCATCGTCGACATCGGCGGCGACCACCGCTTCGTCGAGGGCTGGACCTACGGGCTCACCGAGCTCCCTGGCCAGCGCGACAAGATCCGCGGCGCGCATCGCCTCGCCAACCCGGGCTGCTACCCGGCCGCGTCGCTGCTCGCACTCGCCCCGCTCGTCAGGGAAGGCCTGATCGAGCCCGAGGGCATCGTCATCGACGCGAAAAGCGGCGTCACCGGCACCGGCCGCGGCGGCGCGAGCGATTTCGGCTACGCGGAAACCAACGAGGACCTCTTCGCCTACGGGCTCGAAGCGCATCCGCACGTGCCGGAGATGGAGCAGGCGCTGGCGCAGGTGGCAGGCCGCAAGGCGAGCGTGGCCTTCACCCCGCATCTGGTACCGATGACGCGCGGCATCCTTGCCACCTGCTACGCGCGCCCCAAGGGCACGGCCGACGCCAAGCGCCTTTACGCGGCCGCCGAATCGGCTTACCGGGACGAGCCCTTCGTCAAGCTCGTGCCGCTGGAAAAGGGCCGCAGCGCGCACACCGGCTGGGCCACGGGCTCCAACCTCGCCTTCCTCTCGTACGCGGTGAACTCGCGCACGGGCCTGGTGGTCGCACTTGGCGCGATCGACAACCTGGGCAAAGGTGCATCGGCCCAGGCCCTGCAGAACGCCAACCTGATGACCGGCCACCCCGAGACCGCCGGCCTGGCCGGCCTGCCGCTCTGGCCCTAGACCCTCCCGGCGCGCGGCGCTGGGTCGACACGCTGCTCGCCTGGTACTTCGTCTCCGTCTGGGGTTCGGGCTATCTCGCCACCAAGGTCGGCATCCAGTACGCCGCGCCGTTTACCTTCCTCTCGCTGCGCTACCTCGTCGGGCTCGCCTGCCTCGTTCCGGTGCTGCTCGTCCTGCGCCCGCCCTGGCCAAAGACGCCGCGCGAGCTCGGCCACGTGGTCGCGGCAGGGCTCCTCATGCACGCCATCCAGCTCTCCGGAACGCACTACGCGCAATACCTCGGGCTCTCGGCCGGGATCGTCGCGGTGATCCTGGCCGCGCAGCCCCTGCTCACCGCGGCCGCGGCGCGCCGCTGGATGCACGAGCGGCTCGCGCCGCGGCAGTGGAGCGGCGTCGCTCTCGGCCTCGCCGGCGTGCTGCTCGTCGTCTGGCACAAGATCGACGTGCGCGAGATGTCGCTCGGCGCGCTCGTTGCCGTCACGGTGGGCCTGCTCGGCGTGACCGCGGGCACGCTCTACCAGCGCGTCTTCTGCCCGACCGTGAACCTGTATAGCGCGGCCTGGGTGCAGTTCGCCGCCTCCCTCGTCGCCCTCGCGCCGCTCGCCTTTCTGGTGGAGGGTGCGCGCGTGCAATGGGGCTGGCCGCTGTTCGGCGCCATCGCCTTCCTCGTCGTCTTCGCCTCGATCTTCGCGGTCAACGCGCTGCACACGCTGATGCGCCACGGCCAGGCCACCAAGGTGACCAGCATCCTGTACTTCACGCCGATCTTCGCGGTAGTACTGGAATACCTGATGTTCGGCGTGGTGCCGAGCGCGCTGTCGCTCGTCGGCATCGCCGTCACCTGCCTGGGCGTCGCGCTGGTGACCGCGCGCGGCAGGCGGCAGGCCGCGGCATGACGCTGCGCCTGCTCATCGTCCTCACCGTGCTCGCGCACATGGGGTTCGTCGGCAGCCGCGTGACGGTGTCGCTCAACGCCATCGCCTTCGGCGCGACCCCGCTCACCGTCGGCGTGCTGATGTCGCTGTACGCCGCGCTGCCGATGCTGCTTGCGGTGCACGCCGGGCGGCGCATCGACCGCGCCGGCGTGGCGGGGCCGCTCTTGGCGGGGCTTCTCGCGGTGGCGGGCGGGGTCCTGCTGCCGGCGCTGTGGCCGAGCCTCGCCGCGCTGTTCGTCGCCGCGATGGTGATCGGCACGGGCTTTCTCTTCGTGCACGTGGCGCTGAACAACGCCGTCGGGGCGCTGGCCGCGCCCGAGCTGCGCGCGGCGAGCTTCGCCTGGCTGGCGCTTGGCTTTTCGGTGGGCGGCTTCTTCGGACCGCTCGCCGCCGGCTTCGCCATCGACGGCCTCGGGCACCGCCTCGCCTTCCTGGTGCTCGCCGCGTGTCCGGCGCTCGCCGCCGCCGTGCTGTGGGCGCGGCGCCGGCGCCTGCCGGCGCATGCCGTGCCGAAGGCGGAAACCGGCGAGCACCGCCTGGCCGACCTGCTGCGCGATCCGCGGCTGCGCAACGCCTTCATCGCGAGTGCCGTGATAGCGATGGGCTGGGACCTGTACGCCTTCGTCGTGCCGATCTACGGCACGCGCATCGGGCTTTCGGCTTCGCTGATCGGCATCGTGATGGGCAGCTTCTCGGCGGCGACCTTCACCGTGCGCCTGGCGCTGCCCGCGCTGGCGCGGCGCGTGCGCGAGTGGCCGATGGTGATGGCGGCGATGGTGATCGCCGGCCTGTCCTATGCGCTGTTTCCTTTGGCCGAGAGCGTGGCCCCGCTGATGGCGCTCTCCTTCGCGCTCGGCCTCGGCCTGGGCTGCGCGCAGCCCTTCATCATGTCGCTGCTCTATGCCGCATCGCCCCCCGGGCGCCAGGGCGAGGTGGTCGGCATCCGCACCACGATGCTGAGCGGCAGCCACGCCGTGCTGCCGCTCGCCATGGGCGCGCTCGGCGCCGCGCTCGGCATGGCACCGGTGTTCTGGTCGATGGCGCTCGTGCTGCTTGCCGGCGGCGGTTTTGCGTGGCGGCGGGTAAAATGAGCTACGCCATGCGCCACGTCGCCCTCTCGCAGTTCCTGATTCAACGCCAGCACGCCGGCAAGATCAACGCCGACCTGCGCCTGCTGATGGAGACCGTGGCGCGCGCCTGCAAGGCGATCAGCACGCGCGTCAACAAGGGCGCGCTCGCCGACGGGCACGGCGCGACCGGCGGCGAGAACGTGCAGGGCGAGGCGGTGCAGAAGCTCGACATGCTGTCCAACGAGATCCTGCTGGAGGCGAACGAATGGGGCGGCAACCTGGCCGCGCTCGCTTCCGAGGAAATGGAGCTGCCGCATCCGATCCCCACGCACTTCCCGAAGGGTGAATACCTGCTGCTGTTCGACCCGCTCGACGGCTCGTCCAACATCAACGTCAATATCTCGGTCGGCACCATCTTCTCGGTGCTGCGCTGCCCGAAAATGGCCGACGGCAGTTTGTGCGAGGCGAACGAGGCCGCCTTCCTGCAGCCCGGGCGCAGGCAAGTGGCGGCGGGCTTCGCGGTCTACGGGCCGACGACCGTGCTAGTGCTCACCGTCGGCGACGGCGCGCACGCGTTCACGCTGGATCGGGAGACCTACACCTTCGTCCTCACGCACCCGGACATCCGCATCCCGGCCGATACCGCCGAGTTCGCCATCAACATCTCCAACCAGCGGCGCTGGGAGCCACCGGTGAAGCGCTACATCGAAGAGTGCCTCGCCGGCAAGGACGGCCCGCGCGGCAAGGACTTCAACATGCGCTGGGTGGCCTCGATGGTCGCCGACGTATTCCGCGTGCTCTCGCGCGGCGGCATCTTCATGTACCCGCGCGACGCGAAGAACACCAACGGGCGGTTGCGCCTGATGTACGAGGCGAACCCGATGGCCTACATCGTCGAGCAGGCGGGCGGCGCGGCCACCGACGGCCGCACGCGCATCCTGGAGCTCCAGCCCACCGGCCTGCACCAGCGCGTCGCGGTGATCCTCGGCTCCAAGAACGAGGTCGACGTCGTGACCTCGTACCATAAATAGGGACAGACCTCATTTTCCCTGTTTGCGCGACGGACCAAGCGTAGGCGCGCCGCCGTCGCCGTTCAAAACGATCTCGGCTTTTCTGGCTGGAAGATTTACCCAGCCAGAAAAGCCGAGACCATAGAGAACCGAACGCAGGCTTGGGCGGTTGCGCGTCGCCGGCCTCAAAGAAAAATGAGGTCTGTCCCCATTTACACGAGCACCAGCCCCTGCCCCGTCGGCAGCTCGAGCACCTGGCGGCCGCGGGCGGCGAAGAACGGGTCTTCGGCGAGTTTCTGCGCGCGGTAGCCGCGCCAGCCGTAGTCGTCGAGCACGATCGCGGCGCCGGGCGACAGGCGCTCCCAGAAGAACTCCAGCGCGGCCAGCTCGGCGGCGGCGGAGTTCATGTCGATGTGCATGAACGCCACTTTCTCGGGCGCGCGTTCATGCAGCACATCGGGCACCCGGCCCCGGACGACGTGCACGTTGCGGTAGCCCGCGAAGCGCTGCACCACTCCCTCGTACAGGCCGGGCTGCTCGAAGTCCGGCGAGTTCTGGTGCCCGGGATTGAGCTGGTCGGGCGGGATCCCGCTAAAGGTGTCATAGAGGTACCACTGCTTGTCGACGCTGCCGAAGTCGAGGTAGCGCGCCGCGACCGCGCTGCAAAAGCCCTGGAACACGCCGCACTCCACGAAGTCGCCTTCGACGCGCAGGCTGTTGAGCGCGTTCCAGCACAGCACGTGCAGGCGCCAGATCAGGGTGCGCTCGACCGGGTTCGAGACGCTGCCGTC
>DATHYT010000046.1:0-1506 GCA_035459025.1 Burkholderiales bacterium
CATCCGCCAGGCGGCCGAGGACGTCGATCGCATCCAGACCACCGGCGGCAAGATCTCGCAGCAGTTCCAGAGAATCGAGGCCGCCGAGGTGGACGACGCGCCCGTCGCCGAGGTGGTGCGGCTGGAAGAGGGGCGCAAGCCGTGAGGGTGAAGCGCATCGCGGTCCTCACCAGCGGCGGCGACGCTCCCGGCATGAACGCCGCCATCCGCGCCGTGGCGCGCGCGGCGACTGCCAGGGACTGGGAAGTGTTCGGCGTGCGTAACGGCTACGCCGGCCTGCTCGCCGACGCCATGGACCCGCTGGCCGCGCGCGACGTGGGCGGCATCATCCAGCGCGGCGGCACGGTGCTCGGCAGCGCGCGCTCGCCCGAATTTCGCGAGCGCGCCGCGCGCGACCGCGTGCGCGCGCAGCTCGCCGCGCGCGGCGTCGAGGCGCTGGTGGTGATCGGCGGCAACGGCTCGCAGAGCGGCTCGGCGGCGCTCGCGAAAGAGGGCTTTGCGGTGGTGGGCGTCGCCTCGACCATCGACAACGATCTGCACGGGACCGACGTGTCCATCGGCGCGGACACGGCGATCAACGTCACGCTGGAGGCGATCGACCGGCTGCGCACCACCGCTTCCTCGCACCGGCGCGTGTTCATCGTCGAGACGATGGGCCGCGACTGCGGCTACATCGCGCTGATGTCGGGCATCGGCGGCGGCGCCGAGGTGATCGCGATTCCCGAGAGCGAGGTGCCGCCCGCCGAGGTCGCGGCGCGCCTGCGCGCCGCGCACGAGCGCGGCAAGACCCACGCCATGGTGGTGGTGGCCGAGGGCGCGAAGCAGGGCGTGCACGCCATGGTGCAGTACTTCGAGGGCCGGCAGCAGGAGACGGGCTTCGGCCTGCGCATCACGCGCCTGGGGCACGTGGTGCGCGGCGGCGTGCCGAGCTCCGCGGATCGCGTGCTCGCCTCGCGCCTGGGCGCGGCGGCGGTGGCGTGTCTCGAGGACGGCGTGTCCGGCGTGCTGGTGGGCGAGGTGCGCGGCGCGATCGTGCGCACGCCGCTCGCCGAGATCGCCGGGCGCACGCGGCCCGCCAACACCGCGCTGATCGAGCTGGCGCGCGTACTCGCTACGTAGCGAGCAGCGCCGCCACCGGGAAGCGAGTGCAAGCGCGTGCCAGCGGCAGCAGGCCGCCGAGCGCGTCGAGCCGCTCGCCGGTAAGCACGTTCTGGAGCGTCGTCACGCCCGGGGGCAGCGCGATCGCCGTATCCGCCCACGCCTCACCCAGCGGCAGCTTGCCGGCGTCGCGAAGCATCTTCGCGTGCAGCCGTCCCGCCACCACCACCAGCGTGCCGCTTGCGTGCGTGCGCGCGAAGGCGAGGACGTGCGCGGCGTGCTTGCCGCTCGCGGCGAGCGGGGCGTAGCCGCCGTCGCGGAACAGCTCGGGCAGCTTGCGGCGCAACTCGAGCATGCGCCAGGCGATCCAGAGCTTGGCGCGGCCGTCGTGCGGCGCATCGAGCAGCG
>DATHYT010000047.1:0-71739 GCA_035459025.1 Burkholderiales bacterium
ACTCTACCGGCCGCGGACGCCGAACCGCCGCGCGGTGCTGTTCCAGGCGGCTGCCGGCCTGAAGCAGGAGTTCTACGGCAAGTTCGCCAACTACCTGGCAACACGAGGCTTTGCCGCCCTGACCTTTGACTACCGCGGCATCGGCCGTTCGCGCCCGGCGAAGCTGCGCGGCTTCAAGGCGCGCATGCGCGACTGGGCCGAGAAAGACATTGCCGGCGCGCTCGACTACCTCGCGCGCGCCTCGCATGGCGCGCGACTGATCGGGATCGGCCACAGCTTTGGCGCTCAGGTATTCGGCGTCGTGCCCGGGAACGAGCGCTACGTCGCGGCGCTGACGGTGGGCGCGCAGAGCGGCTACTGGAAGCACTGGCGCGGCAAGGGCCGTGTCGGCATGTGGCTCGTCACTCACCTCCTGCTGCCAGGCCTGTCGCGCCTGCACGGCTACTTTCCGGCGCGGCGCTTCGGCCAGGGCGAAGACATGCCGGCGGGCGTGGCGCTCGAGTGGGCGAGCTGGTGCCGGGATCCGGGGTACATCGTGGGGGCGCTTGGGGCGCAGGAAGCGTATGCGAGGTTCGCCGCGCCGATCCGCGTCTATGCCATAGCGGACGACAGCTATGCGCCGCCCGCGGCGGTGGAGGCCTTCCTCGGGTTCTATCCCAATGCCCCGCGCAAACGAGTCGATGTGGATCCGACCAAGCACGGCGGGCCGATCGGGCATTTCGGCTTCTTCCACGAGCGGTTCAAGGACGCGCTGTGGAAAGACGCGGCCGAATGGATGGGGGGGCGGTAAGACCCTAACCCAGCCCCGGAAACAGCGCCTTCAGCCCCACCGCCATGGTCTGCACCGCCATGGCGGCGAGCAGCAGCCCGAGGATCCGCGTCGCCACGTTCATCCCGGTGGTCCCCATGCGCGCGGCCACCTGGTGCGCCGCGCGCAGTGCGAGCCACACCACGCCGCACACGACGGCGATGCACGCGATGATGACCACCTGGTGCACGGCGCCCCCGCCTTCCGTGGCGATGATGGCGGTGCTGATCGCGCCTGGCCCGGCAAGGAGCGGGATGGCGAGCGGCACTACACCCTGCAGCTCGCCCTCCTCGAGCTCCTCGGCCTCGGCCTTCGACTGGCGTACGCCGCCTGCCTGCGCGTTGAGCATCGCCAGCGCCATGAGCAGCAGCACCAGCCCGCCGCCGACCCGAAACGCCGGCAGGCTCGCACCGATCAGGTCGAGCAGCGCCTCGCCGACGAGCGCCGCCACCGCGAGCACCAGGAACACCGTGACCGCCACGGTGCGCGCGAGGTGCTTGCGCGCGTCTTCGCCGTGACTTGCGGCGAACGTGAGGAAGAACGGAACGGCGAGAAACGGGTCGACGACCGCGGTGAGCGTGACGACGAAGCGCAGGTAATCGCCGAGCGGCGCGAGCCCGGCCACGCGGCTACTTCCTTGCCGCGGCGCTCGCCGCCTTGCGATCCTCGTTGACTTTGGCAAACGCCGGGCGCTCGCCCAGCATCTTCAGGTAGGGCTTCACCTGCGGCATGTCCTCGAGGAAGTCGCGGCCGAGGAAGTTGCGCGTCACCAGCGTCACCAGCGGCAGGTGCACGAACGCCGCGCAGTCGGCGATGGTCAGCTCACTGCCCGCAATGTAAGGCTCGAACTTCGCCACTGCCTTCAGCGCGCGCACGCCCTTGGCAAGATCCTTTTCCACGCGCTGCCGTGTTTCCTCGGACACGGGCTTGCCGCCCGCGAGCATCCCGTACATGCGCCGCGCCACGAGCTCCAGGTGCAGCTCGATGAAGATGACGAGCTCGCGCACGCGCGCGCGCTCGAGCGGGTCCTTGGGCAGCAGGGGCTTTTGCGGAAAGGCGTCCTCGAGGTACTCCAGGATCGCGCTCGACTCGCGGATGCGCGCACCGTTCACTTCCAGATAAGGCACCTTGCCCATCGGGCTCCTGACCAGGTAGTCGCCTTCCTGCGAGGGCTTCACGTTCTCGTCCTCCTCGAACGCGACCCCTTTCTCCAGCAAGGCGATGCGCACCTTGTTGTGGTAGTTGCTGATGCGGAATCCGCACAACCTGATCATCGCTTCTCTCCCTCGTGCTTGGCGTAGATCTTCTGCATGCCGCCGATCCAGCGATCGTAGTCGGCGGTCTTGTTGCGCATGTAGTTGAGCACCGTGGGATGCGGCAGGACGAGGAAGCGCTCCTCGGCCATCACTCTCACGATATCGCCCGCCACCTGCTCGGCGCTGAGCGCGCCGTCCACGCCTGCCGAGCCGCCCTCGCCCTTGTACATGCCGGTGAGCACCGCCTGCGGGCACAGGCACGATACGCGCAGCCCGCGCCGGCCGTAGGCGATCGCGAGCCACTCGGCGAAGGCCACCGCGCCGTGTTTGGTGACGCCATAAGTCGCCGATTCGACGATGTTCAGCAGCCCCGCGGCCGACGCCGTGACGAGGAAATAGCCGCCGCCGCGCGCCACCATCTTCTCCACGACGGCACGCGCGGCCCACACGTGCGCCATGACGTGGATGCGCCAGTTGCGCTCCCAGTCGGCGTCGCTCGCCTCGAGCCCGCCGCGGCGGATGATGCCGGCATTGGAGAAGTAGACATCGACGCGCCCGTGGCGCTCCTCGGTCTCCCGCACCAGGCGCTGGATGTCGGCTTCGCGGCCGACGTCGCAGGCCACCGCCAGGCCCTTGGCCTCCTCAGCCACCGGATTCAAGGCCGCCATGTTGAGATCGGCGAGCACCAGGCCGGCCGCGCCCTCCTGGGCGAAGCGCAATGCCGCGGCGCGGCCGATGCCGCTCGCGGCGCCGGTGATGACGGCGACCTTCCCCTTGAGATCCATCGTCAGCCGCGCTTGCGGCCGGCGAGCGCCTCGGTCACCGAGGTCTGCTCGGCGATCTCGAGCTTGGCGATGGCGTTGCGGTGCACTTCGTCCGGGCCGTCGGCGAACCGCAGCGTCCTCTGATGCGCGTACATGTTGGCGAGCCCGAAGTCGTCCGAGACGCCGCCGCCGCCGTGCACCTGCATGGCCCAGTCGATCACCTGCCCGGCCATGTTCGGCGCCAGCACCTTGATCATGGCGATCTCCTTGCGCGCCACCTTGTTGCCGACCGTGTCCATGCGCCAGGCCGCGTGCAGCACGAGAAAGCGCGCCGAATCGATCATGATGCGCGCCTCGGCGATGCGCTCGCGCGTCACGCCCTGCTCGGCCACGGTGCGCCCGAAAGCGACGCGCTGCGTGGCGCGCTTGCACATTTTCACCAACGCGCGCTCCGCCGCGCCGATCGAGCGCATGCAATGGTGGATGCGCCCGGGCCCGAGGCGCCCTTGCGCGATCTCGAAGCCGCGGCCCTCGCCGAGCAGGATGTTCGACGCCGGCACGCGCACGTCCTTGAACTCGATTTCCATGTGGCCGTGCGGCGCGTCGTCGTAGCCGAACACGTTCAGGTTCCGCAGGATCTTGATGCCGGGCGTAGCTGCCGGAACCAGGATCATCGATTGCTGGCTGTGGCGCGAGGCGTGGTCGGGGTTGGTCTTGCCCATCACGATGTAGATCTTGCAGCGCGGGTCGCCCGCGCCGCTCGACCACCACTTGCGGCCGTTGATCACGTAGTCGTTGCCGTCGCGCTTGATGTGCATCTGGATGTTGGTGGCGTCCGAGCTCGCCACCGCCGGCTCGGTCATCAGGAACGCCGAGCGGATCTCGCCCGCGAGCAGCGGCTCGAGCCACTGCTTCTTCTGCTCCTCGGTGCCGTAGCGCTCGATCGTCTCCATGTTGCCGGTATCGGGCGCCGAGCAGTTGAACACTTCCGAGGCCCAGCTCACGCGCCCCATGATCTCGCAGAGCGGCGCGTACTCCAGGTTCGACAACCCCTCCGGCGCGCGCTTCGAATGCGGCAGGAAGAGATTCCACAGCCCGGCCTTTCGCGCCTTGGGTTTCAGCTCCTCGATGATCGGCACCGGGGTCCAGCGCTTGTCGCCGCGCGTATGCGCGTAGTACGCGCTCTCGTTCGGATAGATATGCTCGTCCATGAAAGCGATGAGCCGCTTTCTCAGCTCCTGCACCTTCGGCGAGTACTCGAAATCCATGACGTTCTCCTAGGCAGCTCTCTTGAGTATCTTCTCGACCTGCGCCCACCCCAGCTCGGCGAGCGGCCGCGTGCGCGAGCCCGCCTCGCGCGCGTACTCGCTCGCCGCCGTGCCGTCCACCACGCGCTTGGCGATGCCCTGCGTGATGGCGGCGATGCGGAACAGGTTGTAGGCCATGTAATAGTCCCAGGTCGAAGGGTCGATGCCCTTGCGCCCGGTGCGCCTGCAATAGCGCTCGACGTACTGGCGCTCGGTGGGAATGCCGAGCGCCTCGAGGTCCAGCCCGGCGATGCCGCGGAACTTGCCCGGCGCAATGTGCCAGCTCATGCAGTGATACGCGAAATCGGCGAGCGGGTGCCCCAGCGTCGAGAGCTCCCAGTCGAGCACCGCGAGGATCCTGGGCTCGCTCGGGTGAAAGATGGCGTTGTCCAGCCGGTAGTCGCCGTGCACCACCGAGGTCTCGTCCCCGGCGGGAATGTTGGCCGGCAGCCACTCGATCAGCCGGTCCATCTCGTCGATGCGCTCGAGTTCGGAGGCACGGTACTGCTTGCTCCAGCGCGACACCTGGCGCGCGATGTAGTCACCCGCCTTGCCGAAATCCTCCAGTCCTACCGCCTTGTAGTCGACGCCGTGCAGGAGTGCGATGACACGGTTCAGCTCGTCCCAGATCGCGCCGCGCGCTTCGCGCGTCATGCCGGGCAGGGCCTGGTCCCACAGCACGCGCCCCTCAACGCAGTCCATGACGTAGAACGCGGTACCGATGACGGACTCGTCCTCGCACAGCACGTAGGGTTTCGCAACCGGGAAACCGACTCCGTGCAGGGCCCGGATGACTTTGTACTCGCGCTCCACGGCGTGCGCCGAGGGCAGAAGCTTTCCGGGGGGCTTGCGGCGCAGCGCATAGCGCTTGTCGCCGGCTGTGATGCGGTAGGTGGGATTGGACTGGCCGCCCTTGAACTGCTCGATGGCGAGCTCGCCGCGCCAGTCGTCGATCTTGCCGCGCAGGAACTGGGCCAACCGGCCTGCGTCGAAGCGGTGGCGTTCCTCGACCGGCTTGACGCCGATGAACTGCTCGAACATGCCGCGGAGCTTACCTTAGAAGCCCCGCGCCGAGTATCGCCGCGGCCGCGCTAGCAGCCGTTGTCGTGCCGGGCCGCGCCGTTTTCGGGCTGGGCCTTGTCGGCACCGCGCGAGCCGATGAGGCTGCGCAGCATCGTGGTGATCAGCTCGCGGTCCACGGGCTTGGCGATGAACGCCGTTGCGCCGAGCAGGCGGCAGCGCTCGCGCGATTCGTGAGTCGACATCACCGACACCACGAGGATCGGCGTCGCCTGGTTGGCACCGCGCTCGCGCAGCTGGCGCAGCACCTCGTAGCCGCCGATGCCGGGCATCAGCAGGTCGAGGAGAATGACGTCGTAGGGCGCTTCCTCGGCCAGGCGCAGCGCCTGCTCGCAGGTCCCGGCGAGCGTGACGCGCGCACCGAGCTCCTGCGTGACGATGCGGCCGATCAACAGCCGCGTCGGCTCGTGGTCGTCGACGATCAGGACGTTGCGGCGCTCGGTGGCCATGTCGGGCCCAGTGTGAGGCGACTTAGCGCGTCAGGTACGCTGCGCCGGACAGGCTGCGGTCGGCCGGCCCGCTGAGGCCGAACGTTGTGATCAGGTTCTCGGCCTGCGTTCCGACAAACGTGCCGTGCGCGATGCCGGCCTGGCCCCCTCCGCCCTTGAGGCGCACGCCGCCCACGCCGGTGAAGTCGGCGATGGCGCGGGGAGCCGTCGTATCGAGGTTCACATTCCAGTTGTAGCCACTGGCGGCGGTCGCATTGAGGTCGTAGCGGGTGACTACCTGGCTGCTGAAGTCGACGCCCACGCTCATGGAGTTGAACGTTGCCTGATTCCCGAGCTGATCTGTGAACGCAGGTCCGCCAGTGTAGTTATACGTGGCACTCATCACGGCCGGCGACAGCGCAGCCAGGTCCGTCCTATTCGTCGTGGAGATCATGTGCGTCGAGCCGGCGGTGGGCTGGCCGCCGACGACCACCACGCCGCCCTCCCACGTCTTCCAGTCGATCGTGCCGAGGGCGCTACCGGTGGTGGTGGGAGGCACGCCGTTGTCGAGCACGGTGACGCCGTTGCCCGAGTTGCCGAACCGGCCTCCGCCGACCGCAGTCACGAAACCGACCAGCGGGCCGTTGCCGGTGCCCGGCGTCACCAGCGGGCCGCGCGTGCGCAGCAGCCGCACGCCATTGGTCGACCGCGCGACTTGCTGCACGACCTCGTCGACTTCCGCAGCCTCGGGCGCGGGGTCCGCGGCAGGCCGTGCGTTGCGCGGCGCGATCGAGCGGTTGAAGAAGCCCGGCACCATCGGCAGGATCACCGGCACGTCGTTCGCGCTCGCCACGTACCCGACCTGGTTCGGCTCGATCTCGACTTCGCCGGCGCCCGTGCGGATGAAGGTCTTGCCGGTATTGACCTTGTTGTAGGCGCCGGGCTTGGCGTCGTCGGCGCTCACCGGTCCGGTCGCCGGAAAGTAATAGGTTTCGTGGTCGGTCCCGCGCACGCCCATGTGGGCAATCGGCGTCTCAATGACGTAGTTCCTCTTGTAGGTGCGGCCGATAGCACCGGTCACGGCGCGAAAGCCGCCGTGCTCCAGGCGGTAGCGGACTTTTTCGGTGCCGTCTTCGACCCCGGCATAGCGGAACTCGGCGACCGTGACGCGCGAATCGGGCACCACGACAACAATGGCGCCGTCGCCCATCTTCAGCTGGGCCATCGCGCCTTTTGCGGTCGCCAGCGTATCGCCGACTTTTACGGGCACGCCCTTGCTCGCGAGGCGCCCGACGCCGTCGGGCTGCACCAGCTGCACGTTGCCGGCGACGAACTGGATCACGCCGGCGCTCTGCCCGAGCGCCGGGCTGACAAAGGCGGCGCCGAGCGCGAAACTTACGAAGACGAGACTATTTCTCATTAATCCCCCAACGCCCTGCGGGAAGATGTGGATGTTGCCGATAGTGTGCAACTCCCAGGCCTGTGTACAGGTAAAGGATGCCGCAACCTGACAATTCCTGACCGGGGCCTAATTGAACACGCGCCGCAGGGTCAGCGTCCAGTCGGTACGGCGGAATTCGTAGATCACGATATTCGACTCCTGCACCGACCGCAGGACGCCGAAGCGCAACTCCAGTTTCGACGAGAGATCGTAGCGCAAGAAGCCTTCCAGGTCCGTCCGCCGGTCGTCACGGCGCACGAGAAAGGCGGAATCGAAGCCGTCATAGTGCGACTCTTGCACGCTGGCGAGCGCGCTGAACCGAAGGTCCGGACCAAGGAGGTGCTCCCAGGCGAAGCGCGCCCCCATCCCGCGGCGGTCGCCGCTCGGATTGCCGCCGCGATCGTTGTCGCTGCCTGCCATGAATACGACACTGGCTGTCGATTTCCGGTCAATCGGCACGGTGGCGCCGACGCCGGCAGCGACGAAGTCAGCGTCGAAGATCTGCAGGTCCACTGGGGGATGGCGAAAGCCGCCGGCGTGGAGGTAGGCGAACATGGCGCCGGGCGTCCCCGGCGCCGGGGACCTTTCGGCAAAGTCGAGGCTGAAGGCGCGCACCTCGCGGCTGGTCGAGCCGCCGAGCGTGTTGCGCACCATCTGCAACTGGCTGCGGACCACGTGCCGCTCTCCCGCCCAGGCAAGCCCGGTGCTCGCGGCGACGCCGCCTACATCGAACGCCGTTTCATGCGCGTTCCACCGGCTGAGGAACTCGGCGTTGCCGATGAGCGACACGCGGCCACGCAGGGGCATGGCGGCCTCTACGCCGCCGCCCACACCCGTGAAGCCGTCGTCCTTGCCCACGTTCTGGTCGGCAAGCTGCAGCACCGCCACCAGTCCCGGCACGAAGACCTGGCTCTGGCCCGGCGCCTGGTTCACGTTCGTGCTGGTGCCGGCGAACACGCTCAGGTAGCCGCGCGCGGCGGCACGGGCCCGGCTCTCGCCGCGCGACTCGCCCAGGTACAGCAGCAGTTGCGCGCGCAGCGCGGGCGGCGGGTCGAGCGCCAGCAGGGCCTCGAAGACGACGCGCGCCTGCGCCCAGTTTTCCAGCGCAAGATACGCACGGCCCATGTCGATGCGCGCGCCGGCGTGGCCGGAATCAATCGCCAGCACGCGCGAAAAGGCGATGGTCGCGCGGTCGGGCCGACCCGCGTTCAGTGCCGCGCGCCCGAGCGCGTAATCGAAATCGACCTCGCCGATGTGCGTGTCCTCTTGCGCCGCAAGGAGCGCGTAGGCCTCGGCGTACCGCCCGGCCTCGGAAAGCGCACTCGCGCGCGCCAGCAGGTCCCCGATCTCGGATTGCGCGGCGACGCGACCCGGCCCAGCCATGACGGCAGCGGCGACAAGGACGGCAAGCAGCAATCGAAGCAATCGGCGCATGTTTGTCTTCTTGACCTCGGCGCATCCGGGTGGCTCGTGCCGCACACGTCCCGTGCGGACGGCCGCGCTGAGGAATTGCTCTAGAATTGTCGCTCACAATGTCCCGGCAGGACAGCGTGCAATCAGATGCAACCCTCCCCTGGCTGCGCGTGCTGGTCTCGGCTGCCGGGGGGCTGCTGTTGGCAGCCCTTTTCTCCCAGAGCACGCTGTTTTCGCGGCTGTCGTGGTGGGTCGATGACGCACTGCAGCGCCGTTTCGCCGTCGCGCTGCCGCTGGACGGCGTTGCCGTGGTCGACGTGGACGAGGCTTCGCTGCAGAGGCTGCAGCCGCGGCTCGGCGCCTGGCCGTATCCACGCGACGCGTATGCCCAGGCGCACCGCTTCCTGGTCGCGAACGGCGCGCGCGTCGTGGCTTACGACATCCTGTTTGCCGAGCCGCGCGCCGGCGACGCGGCCTTCGCCGAGGCGCTCGATCGGCGCGCCGTGCTGGCGGCCGCGGCCTTGCCCTATCCCTATGCCCGGTCGTCTCAGTACCAGGAGCATCTCGCGCGCATTGCGCTGTCCGACGTACAGGACGATGCGCCAGCCGCGCAGCTCGCGCACGCCTGGCCGGACCTGACGCTGCCGCTCGAGCAGTTCACTCAGCCCGGCAAGGCGCGAGTAGGGGTCATCAGCACGCTGGCCGACGACGACGGTGTGGTGCGCCGTTTGAACGTGCTGCACCTCGCGCACGGCAAGGTGCTGCCCGGCTTCGCCGTGGCGGCGATGCTCCCCGGCGGACCCGAGCAGCCGCTGCGCGTGGAGCGCGGCCAGCTGCGGCTGGGGGATCGCACTTGGCCGCTGGCCGCGGACGGGAGCGTTGCACCGCGCCTGCCGGCCAACCTCGCTGACCTCGCCGTGATCCCGTTCTTCCAGGTGCTGGATGCCGCGGAGGGCGTGTCGGGCACGGCGCACGTGGCCGACCTGGTGCGCGGCCGGCACGTGTTTGTCGGCAGCTCGAGCACGGTGCTGGGCGACGTGGCGCTCACGCCCGCGGGTCGCTTCCCCGGACTGCACGTGAACGCGCTCGTCGCCGCCAGCCTGCAAGCCGGCGAAGTGCTGCGCCCGCCCCGAGCGTGGCTCGACATCGCGCTCGCCGTGCTGGCGCTTGCGCTGCCGGCCGCACTGGCGCGCAGCGGCGTTGCGCTGCGGCCGCGCGACTTCGCGATCGCACTGGGCCTGGGCGCGGTTCTGCTCGCCCTGGCGGTGATTGCGCTGGCCGCGGCGCGCCAGCAATCGCACTGGCTGTTTGCGGCAACGGCCGGCGTCGGTGCGCTCGGCGTCGCGGTTGCGGCGTGGCTGTTTGCCCTCTACCAGGAAAAGCAGCGCCTGTTCTACGAGAAGCTCGCGGCGCTGGAGGCCAGCCGCCTCAAGTCCGAGTTCCTCAATCACATGACGCACGAGCTGCGCACGCCGATCACGGCGATCATGGGCTTCAACAAGTTCAATCTGTACGGCGACGACATCGGGCGTGACCAGCGCCTGCGCCACAGCGCCATCATCGCGCGCAACTGCGAGCACCTGCTGGCGCTGGTCAACAACAACCTCGACCTGGCGCGCATGGAGGCGGGCCAGCTGAAGTTCGAGCGCACGGCGCACGAAGTGCGCGCGCTGCTCGACGACGTCGTCGCAACGCTGCGCGTCATGGCGCACGACAAGGGCCTAGCGCTCGAACAGGAGGTTGCCGCCGACATGCCGGCGGCGCTGTCGCTCGACGCCTTTCGCGTGCGCCAGGTGCTGATCAACCTGATCGGCAACGCGATCAAGTTCACCGCGCAGGGCAAAGTCGTCCTCAAGGCGTCCTGGCACTCGGGCGAGTTGCGCTTCGAGATCGCCGATACCGGGCCCGGAATCCCCCAGGAGAGTCTGGAGCGGATCTTCGTGCCGTTCCAGCGTGCCCCCGGGGTCACCGCGGCGGGCACCGGCCTCGGGCTCTCGATCACGCGCAAGCTCGTCGAGCTGCTGGGCGGATCGATCCACGCAAGGTCGGAGGTGGGCAAGGGCTCGGTATTCGAGGCGCGCATCCCGGCGCCGCCGGCGCAGCTGCCGGCGAGCACGGTGTCGAGTGCGCCGACGCCGATGCCGGCGAAGCTGGCCGGCCGCATCCTGCTGGCCGACGACAACGCCGACCTGCGCGCGCTCGTTCAGGTGCAGCTCTCCGATCTCGGCTTCGAGTGCAAGGCGGTCGGCGACGGCCTGGAGGCGATCGAGGCGGCGCTGGCGCAGCCCTATAGCGTCGTGCTGCTCGACATGGACATGCCCTTCATGGACGGCTACGAGACGGTGCGCGTGCTGCGCGAGCGCGGCTATACCGCCCCCGTGATCGGCTTCACGGCGCACCAGGCGGGCGCGCCGGTGGAGCGCGCGCTGATCGAGGGCTGCGACGATGTCATCAGCAAGCCGGCTTCGCCCGAGCGGCTGCGCGAGGCGCTGGCGCCGTTTGCCGAAGGCGCGCTGCCCCCGCAGCCCGCCGCCGGCGCCGACGCCATCCGGGTGGGCGTGGACGCCCGCCTGCGCGGCATCGTCGCCAAGTTCTTGAGCAACTGCGGGCGCGATGTCCAGCGGCTGCAGCACGCGCTCGACGGCGGCGACTTGGCCACCACGCGCGCCATCGGGCACGCGCTTCGCGGCGCAGGCGGCAGCTACGGCTTCGACGAGATCACGCGCATCGGCAAGTCGATCGAAGAAAGATCCATGCACGGCGACGCCGCGAGCCTGGGCCCGCTCGTCGCGCAGTTGCAGAATTACCTTTCGCGCGTGCACCCCGAGTTCCGCTGAGCTTGGCTCAGGCCTGCGACGCGGGCGCAGCCCGCAGCCAGAACGTCACCGGTCCGTCGTTCACGAGGCTGACTTGCATGTGGGCGCCGAAGCGCCCGCTCGCCACCTCGGCGTGGCGCTCGCGGCAGGCGCGCACGAACACGGCGTAGAGCCGCTCGCCGTCCGCTGGCGCCGCCGCCGTCGAGAATCCGGGCCGCGTGCCGCTCGATGTGTCCGCCGCGAGCGTGAACTGCGGCACCACGAGCAGAGCGCCGGCGATGTCGGCGAGCGAGCGGTTCATCCGGCCCTCGGCGTCTGCGAAGATGCGGTAGCCGAGCACCCGCTCGGCGAGGCGCGCAGCCTCGCGCTCGGTATCGCCGCGCTCGACGCCGACGAGCGCCAGCACGCCGCGGCCGATGGCGCCGAGCTGCTCTGCGCCGGCGGCGACGCGGGCCTCGGCGACGCGTTGCACCAATGCGATCAAGCGATGATGTCGGGAATCAGCTGGTCGCGCAGGCGCGCGAGCAGGTCCTTCAGCAATAGCTTCTTCTTCTTCAGCCGCCGCAGCTGCAGCTGGTCCTGCGCCGGGTCGAGCGCCAGCCGGGCGATGATGTCATCCAGGTCGTGGTGTTCGGTTTCCAGCGCCAGGATGCGCGCCTCGATCTGCGCGCGCTCCAGCGCCGTGAGCGGCTGATTGCTCAAGGCGCGCGCCCTGCCCGGCGCCGCGTACGCACAAATAATTGCAGAAGCCCCCGGCAGGTCGTGAAGGAGTTCACCGCTTCCATGGGCGTGTGTTGAGCATCCTAGCGCCTCCATTCGTGAGCGCCTAGGGGGTCCGGACCGCAATGCGCCGCAACGATCACGACGTCTCTGCCCGCATTTGCACCACTGACGCCGACGCCGTGCGCACCGCGATCCTGCAGCTGTACCAGGGGTTGTACCCGGGCACCGCCGACAGCACGATTCGCGGCGCTTTCGACTACCTGGTGCATCTCTACCGCGGCGGCCACCCCGAGTTCCACGCCTGCGACACCCAGTTCCACGATACCCAGCACGTGCTCGAGGTGACACTCGCCATGGCGCGCCTGATGGAAGGCTACGAGCGCTCCCGCTCGGAGGGCGCCCCGCTGTCGCCGACGCTCTACAGCGTGGGCGTGGTGAGCGCCCTGTTCCACGACGTCGGCTACCTGCGCCGGCGCAGCGACCGCCGGCACGCGCACGGCGCCCAGTACACGCTCACGCACGTGGGCCGCAGCGCGCGCTTCGTGAGCGCTTACCTGCGCAGCGTGGGCCTCGCGCGCTACGCGGGCGCCGCCGCGGCGATCGTGCACTACACCGGCCACGAGCGTCCTGCGGAGGCGATCCGCATCGACGGCGCCCTGCCGCGGCGCATCGGCCAGATGCTCGGCACCGCCGACCTGATCGCGCAGATGGCCGACCGCTGCTTCCTGGAAAAGCGCCGCGACCGCTTGTACCCGGAGCTCGTCGCAGGTGGCGTGGCCGGGCGTTTGATCCGCTCTGCGGGCGAGCTGGTGCGGCGCACGTATGAGTTCCATCTGCGCGCGATGCGCCGGCTCGATCTGCAGCTGGCGCGCGCCTACGGGTACGCCGAGCGCCACTTCGGCGGCCAGAATCTGTACCTCGAGGCCCTGCAGCAGAACGCGCGCTATGCGCTGGTGCTGGCGAACGCCGACGCGGCGGGGCGCCTGCGCCGCGCGCCGCCCGCTCAATAGCTCGGCTTGCGCCGAAAGTACTGCAGCCGGTCAATCGAGCGCACGCGCAGCTCCTTCAGCTCCGAGCCTTGCAGCACGCGTAAGGGCACCTCGACGCCGGCCGCGCCCCGCGCCCACAGCTTGCGATAGAAATCCGCAAGCGAGGCCACGTCCTCGCTGCCGACGCCGATGACGAGGTCGCCGCCCGCCAAGCCGGCCCGATCGGCCGGACCCTCGCGCGCGACGCGCGTCACGAACAGCCGCCCGCGCACCTCCTCGGCGTAGACGCCGAGCCAGGGACGCCTCGGCCCCGGCGCGCCCCCGTGCGCGATCAGGTCGTCGAGGATGGGCTGCAGAAGGTCGATTGGCACGAACAGATTGCCGGGCGCGGGCGTGCCAGCCCCGCCCGCATCCGGCACGATGAGCGAGCCGATGCCGAGCAGCTCGCCGCGCGCGCTGATTAGCGCCGCGCCCGACCAGTTGTGCACCGGCGGATAAGTGAAGATGGCGGCCTCGAGCAGGTACTCCCAGCTGCCCGAGAACGGCCGCCGCGACACTACGGTGACGAGGTTGAGCGCCTCGCGCCCCCCGTAGCCCACCACCATCGCCGCATCGCGCTCGGCCAGCGCCGCGGAATCACCGAGCGGCAGCGGCTTGCCCGCGAGCGGCGCCGCGAGCTTCAGCAGCCCGAAGCCGGTGGCGTGGTCGTAGGCCGCGAGCGTCGCCGGCGCCGACTTGCCGTCGCCGCCGGTCACCTCGATCGCATCGGCTTCGATCACCAGGTAGCCGATGGTGAGCACGTAGCCCTCGCGCACCAGGACACCGGAGCCTTCGCGTCGCGCGCCGAGCGTCGCCAGGGTGCGGGCGTCGGGCAGGATGCGCGACTGCACGCGCACCACCGCCGACAGCGTCGCCTCGGCATCGGCGTCGGGCCTGTCCTGCGACAGCGCCGGCCCCGCGGTGCACGCGAGCGCGAGCAGAAGGCTGCGACAGATGGTTGGCATCGGGCACCTCCGGCGCGCGGATGCGCGCGCGAATATTGTAGTCTCGCGCGCATGCGCCTGGTGAGCTGGAACCTGCAGTGGTGCCGCGGCATGGACGGCGTCGTCGACCCGCGGCGCGTCGCGCGCACCGTGCGCGAGCTGGCCGATGCAGACCTGTGCTGCTTCCAGGAGGTGGCACAGGGGTTCGGGGCGCTGCCGGGAAGCGCCGGCGAGGACCAGGTCGCGGCGCTCGCGGCCGAGTTTGCGGGTTACAGCGCGCACTATGCGTGGGGGGTGGACGTCGCCGGCGCCGCGGGCCGGCGACGGCGTTTCGGCAACCTGATCCTGTCGCGCCTGCCGGTCGGGCGGGTGCTGCGCCACGGCCTGCCCTGGCCGCCCGATGCGGGCGTGCCGAGCATGCCGCGCGTCGCGATCGAAGCCGTGGTCGCGGCGCCGTGGGGTCAGGTGCGCGTGGTGACGACGCACCTCGAGTATTACTCGGCGCGGCAGCGTGCGGCCCAGGTCGAGCGGCTGCTCGAGCTGAACGCGGAGGCCGCCGCGCACGCCGCCGCGAAACCTGCCGCGCGCGACGACCAAGGTCCGTTTCACCCGCAACCGCGGCCCGCGGCCGGCATTCTCACGGGCGACTTCAACATGACCCCCGAGGACCCGCTGGTGGCACGCCTGGGAAGCGCTTACGCCGACGCCTGGCGCCAGGCGCACCCCGGACGGCCGCACGCACCCACGTTCCGCCTGGAGAGCGCCGACGAGGCGCCTTATTGTTGCGACTTCGTGTTTGTCACTCCGGATCTCGCCTCGCGCGTACGTTCGGTACGCGTGGATGCGCAGACGCGCGCCTCCGATCACCAGCCGGTGATCGTCGAGCTCAACTGATCTTCATCTCACGAGGCGAGCGCGCAGCGCTTCTACCCGCTCCCGGTTCACCTGGAAGTCGCGCCGGCCCAGGCGCGAGGCGGAGCGCACGTGCAGCACGCCCGCCCCGGCGTCGAACGTGAATTCCACGTCGTCCACGTAACCCATCAGCTTGGAGCGGAATTCCGCGTGCAGGTAGTTGCCCTCTTCGCGCACCACGCGCGCGCGCGGCATCGACTCGACGGCGCGGCGCGCCGCCGCGATCGCCTCCGCGGCGCGGCCCTTGAACGGTATCGGCGTCACATAGCGTTGCGCATCCCCGGCATCGGCCTGGCTGGAAACGCAATTCAGCCGCCGGCCGCAGGAGGCGAGCCTGCCGTCCTGTACCCCGAGGTTGCCCGGTGTCTTGCCTGCAAACACAGTGTCCCCTTCCGCAATCGCAAGATGCAATGCGATCGCCGCGCCGAGCACTACCGCCAGCAGCACTATTCCGGTGAGCGCGCGGCGCTGCATGGAAGCGCCGATGCTAACATCGGCGCAGGATCCGCTCACGGGGAGACACGCATGGAAATTTCCGCGCACCAGCTCGCCGAGCTGCTCATCGGCATCGCCCGCGCCCAGCACACGATCATCCAGGGCGTAGAGAGCGCCATGGCCGGCACCAAGACGCAGCACATCCTGCCGATGCTGCAGAACGCCGCGCATCTGCGCGATCACCCGGAGCCCACGCTCGTCGACCTGCCGGTACGCGTCCTGCTCTCGACGCAGGGCCGCGTGCCGCCCGATCCGGCCGCGGTGGCGCGCGACCTGGAGCGCCTGCTCGCCGCCGCGCCCGCGGCCTAGAAGTCTTTCGGCGGCGGCGGGAAGACGGGCTTTCGCTTCTCGCGGTGCGAGGCGGCGCCCTCGCGCACCTCCGGACCGGTGAATCCCAGCAGCTCCAGCGCCGTCGACGTATCGAACGTGGGGCCCGCCATGCGCAGCCAGTTGTTCAGGCTGTACTTGGTCCAGCGCAGCGCCGTCTGCGCGCCGGCGGCGAGCTTGCGCGCCACCTCCAGCGCCTTCGCCTGCAGCTCGGCTTCCTCGCAGGTGAGCGACACGAGGCCGATGCGCTCGGCCTCCTCGCCCGAGATCTGCTCGCAGGTGAGCAGGTAGTACTTCGCCTTCGCCATGCCGCAGAGCAGCGGCCAGACGATCGCCGCGTGGTCGCCCGCGGCCACGCCGAGTCGCGTGTGGCCGTCGATGATGCGCGCGTTCTTCGCCGCGATCGAAATGTCGGCGAGCAGCCCCGCCACCAGGCCCGCCCCCACGGCCGGGCCGTGCATCGCCGAGACCACGATCTTGGAGCAGTTGATGATGTTGTAGACCAGGTCGCGCGCTTCGCGCCAGACGCGCGCGCGCGTGTCGAAGTCCTTGATGATGTCCTCGATGAGGCCGAAGTCGCCGCCGGCGGAAAAGCCCTTGCCCGCGCCGCGCAGGATGGCGACGCTCACTTCGGCGTCGCGGTCGACGTCGCGCCAGATCTCGGCGAGCTCCGCGTGCATGCGCGCGCCTGCGGTGGAGAGCCGGCCGCTCGCCTCATCGCCCATCACGATCTCGAGGATGCCGGGCTCGAGCCGGCGGATCTTCAGATCCTGGTATCTAGAGTAGTCCATGCAGGCATTCTACAATTTGGCCATGCGCACGCCCGACGAGCGTTTCGCGGATCTTCCCGGCTTTCCCTGGGCGCCGCACTACCTGCAGTGGCGCGGGCTGCGCGTGCACTACGTCGACGAAGGCCAGGGCGGGCGCACCTTCCTTTGCCTGCACGGCGAGCCGACCTGGGCCTACTTGTACCGGCGCATGATCCCGCCGTTTGTCGCCGGCGGCGCGCGCGTGGTGGCGCCCGACTTCATCGGCTTTGGCCGCTCTGACAAGCCTGAGGACGACGCCTTCTATAGCTTCGACATGCACCGCGCGTTCCTCATCGAATTCGTCGAGCGGCTGGAACTCAGGAACCTCACCTTGGTAGTGCAAGACTGGGGCGGCCTGCTCGGGCTGACGCTGCCGATGGAGATGCCCGAGCGCTTCGAGCGCCTGCTCATCATGAACACCGCGCTCGGCACGGGCGATGCGCCCCTGCCCGAGGGCTTCCTCGCCTGGCGCGCGTACGTGGCAAAGAACCCGGCGCTCGACTGCCAGAAGCTCATGCAGCGCAGTTGCCCGCACCTGACGCCGACGGAGGCCGCGGCCTACGAGGCGCCGTTCCCCGATGCCAGGGCGAAGGCCGGGGTGCGCCGCTTTCCGCAGCTGGTGCCCGACCGGCCCGACGCGCCCGGCGCTGAGCTGTCGCGCAAGGCGCGCGACTGGTGGAAGAGCGCCTGGCAGGGCGAGTCGTTCATGGCGATCGGCGCCAAGGATCCGGTGCTCGGCCCGCCCGTGATGCGCGCCCTGCGCAACGTGATCCGGAACTGTCCCGAGCCCTACGTGCACGCCGAGGGCGGGCATTTCCTGCAGGAGTGGGGCGAGGACGTCGCGGCCAGGGCGCTCGCGTCATGGCGCTGACCTACGCCGACGTCGCCGCCGCGCACGAGCGCATCAGGGCTGCGGCAAAGCGAACGCCGGTGCTGACGTCGGCCACCATCGATGCGCGCACGGGTGCGCGCGTGCACTTCAAGTGCGAGAACTTCCAGAGGATGGGCGCGTTCAAGTTCCGCGGCGCCTACAACGCCTTGTCACAGCTCTCGCCCGAGCAGAAGAAGAAAGGCGTGGTGGCCTTCTCCTCCGGCAACCACGCGCAGGCGGTGGCTCTCGCCGGCAGGCTGCTCGGCGTGCCGGCGACCATCGTCATGCCTACCGACGCGCCGAAGGTAAAGCTCGAGGCCACGCGCGGCTATGGCGCCGACATCGTGCTGTACGACGCGCACAACGAAGACCGGCAGATGATCGCGGAGAAGCTTTCCGCGGAGCGCGGCGCGATGCTGATTCCGCCGTTCGACCACCCGCACATCGCTGCCGGACAGGGCACGGCGGCAAAGGAGCTGATCGAAGATGCGGGGCCGCTGGACCTGCTCTTGGTGCCGTGCGGCGGCGGCGGGCTGCTCTCGGGCTGCGCGGTAGCGGCGAAGCACCTGTCGCCCGCGTGCCGGGTGATCGGCGTGGAGCCGGCGGCGGGCGACGACGGCGCGCGCTCGTTCCGCTCGAAGAAGCTGCAGGTGATCAAGACGCCGGTCACCATCGCCGACGGCGCGCGCACCGCGTCGCTCGGACCGAACGTCACCTTCCCGGCCATCCTCCGGCACGTGGACGACTTCCTCACCGTGACCGACGCGGCGCTGCTCGAGGCGATGTTCTTTCTGTGGGAGCGCATGAAGATCGTGGTCGAGCCCACCGGCGCGCTCGCCGCGTGCGCGCTCCTCGAGCAAAAGCTCGACGTCGCGGGCAAGAAGGTCGGCGTGGTGATCTCGGGCGGCAACGTCGATCTCGCCTGGGCGGCAGCGCGCCTGCAGGCCCGCTGACTTGCGCCGGCTGCGCGTCCTCGCGCTCCTCGCCTCGGCGGCAATGCCGGCGGCCGCCCAGGATCCGTTTCCCTCGTTCGAGGCGCTCGAGGCCGCGGGCGCCGTCATCGGCGAGATCCGCATCCGCGCGCAAGACGTATTCGATCTTGACGACCCGGAGGAGGACAACTGGTTGTTCCGCAAGGCCAACGCTCTGCACATCCAGACGCGGCCCTCGACCCTGCGCCGCCAGCTGCTGTTCCGCAGCGGCGAGCGCGTGTCGGCGCGCGTGATCGCCGAGACCGAGCGCCTGCTGCGCGGCAACGACTACCTCTACCGGGTCGAGATCCGGCCCACCGGCTACGATGATGGCATCGTCGATCTCGAGGTCGTCACGCGCGACAGCTGGACGCTGCAGCCGGCCGCGAAGGTCAGCCTGGCGGGGGGCACCTCGAGCGGCGGCGTGAGCCTGGAGGAGAAAAACCTCCTCGGTACCGGCGCGAGGTTTGCGATAGCGGCGCGCACCACATCGGAGGTCAGTACCGCCGGAGGCACGCGCCGCGGCGTGGGCGTGGATCTGTCCTATCCCTACGCGTTCGACGGTCGTACGACGCTCGGCTACGGTCAGTCGACCTTCGAAGAGGGCTCGGCGCGCAAGGCGAGGATCGACCGCCCCTTCTACTCCCTCGAGGCCCGCTGGGCCGCCGGCGCCGCGGCGGCGAGGAGCGATCAAATTGTCGACCGCTACGCGAACGGCGTCGTGGCGGCGCGCTACCGCCAGAGCGTCGATAGCGGGCACGCGCTGCTCGGTGTCTCGCGCGGGCTAGTGCGGGGTTGGGCGCATCGCTTCAGCGGCGGGCTACGCTACCAGGAAGAGACCTACCGCCTCGAGCCCGGACAGGCGGCGCCCGCGACGCTGCCGGCCGATCGCACGCTGGTGGCGCCATTCTTGCGCTACGAAGCGGTGCAGGACAACTTCGTCGAGCTGCGCAACCTGAACAGCATTGCGCGCCCGGAATACCTCGCGCTCGGCTGGCACGCTTGGATTGAGATCGGCCGCGCCGCGGGCGGCCTGGGATCGACTCGATCGGCGACGCTCTACTCGGCGAGCCTCGCCAAGGGCACGCGGATCGGCGGCGAGGGTACCTTGCTCGCCGCGGCCGCGGTCGGGGGCGAGTACGCCTCGGGCGAAACCGACCGCGAGACACTCGGCGCCTCCTTGCGCTACTACCAGCGCCGCGGCGCCCACACGCTGCTCTTTCTCTCCCTTGCTGCCGATGCCACCGACTTCTCCGAGGCAACCCAATTCCTGTCACTCGGCGGCGAGGTTGGCGCGCGCGGCTTTCCCACCAACTACCAGCGGGGCGATCGCCGCGTGACGTTCACGGCCGAGCGTCGCTTTTACTCGGATTGGTTCCCTTTTCGCCTCATCCGCGTCGGCGGTGCCGTATTCTTCGATGCTGGCCGCGCCTGGGGCGGCCCGTACCAAAAACTCGATGAAGCGGCGGCGCACTGGGCCACCGGTATCGGCTTCGGGCTACGCCTGCTCAGCGCGCGCTCCTCGAGCGGCACCACCGTGCACGTAGATCTCGCCTTCCCCCTGAAGCGCGCGTCCGGCGTGGACGCGTTCCAGGTGTCGGTGCAGTCGAAAACCGGGTTCTAGCCCGCCGCGCCCGCGCCGTAATAGGCGTAGCGCCGGTCCTTCTCCGCCTTCGACGCGTACATCGCCTTGTCGGCGAGCGCGATCAGCGCCTCGGCCGTCTCCGCATCGTCCGGGTACACGCTGATGCCGATGGAGCACGACACCTGCGCCGCCCCGCCCTCGATGGCGAGCGGCACCTGGATCATGTCGGCCACCTTTTCGGCAATCATCGCGGCGTCCTCGCCGCGGTCGAGCTCGCCCGCCAGCAGCACGAACTCGTCGCCGCCGTAGCGCGCCACCGTGTCCGAGCCGCGGACGCTGGTGCGCAGGCGCGCGGCGAGCTGCACCAGCGCCTGGTCCCCCGCGGGATGCCCCCGGGTGTCGTTGATGGTCTTGAAGTCGTCGAGGTCGACCAGCATTACCGCCAGCTTCTTGCGGTTCCGCTTGGCCAGCTCCATCGCCAGCGCGAGCCGCTGCTGCATCGACAGCCGGTTCGGCAGCCCCGTGAGCGCATCGTGCTGCGCCATGAAGCGCAGGTGCTGCTCCTGCGCCTGCAGCTGCGCCATCAGGGCCTCGCGCTCGCTCGCCTCGGCGCGCAGGCGCTCGTTGACGCTGTTCAGCTCGGCGGTGCGCTCGGCAATCCTCTGCTCCAGCTCGCGCTCGCTGTCGCGCGTCGCCTCGAGCAGCAACCGTTGCGCGGCGAGCGCCTCGACCTCAGCGCTGGCGCGCTCGCGGCGCAGCAGGTTGATGCGATCACCCAGCGCGAACGACAGCAGCAGCACGTCCAGGGCGAAGCCGATGTGCAGCCCGTAGATGGTCGCGAAGCTGGTCGGCACCAGCGTGAAGTTGCGCAGGGCGCCGAGGGCGATGAAGGCAAGCAGCGCCGCCCAGGCCAGCAGGAAGTAGCGCGCCGGGCGATAGCCGAGAATCAGCGCGCGCACCGCGGCGTAGGTGGCGACCGCGGCCGCCGCAAAGGCGATCACCGAGATGGCGCGCAGCACGCCGCCGTGGTCGAGCACCCAGCCGGTGCCCGCGAACAGCGCCAGCGCCACGCCCGCCGCCACGACGCCGCGCATCACCGCGTCCGCGCGCGGCGTTATGCGCCGCATGTCGAGGAATGTGCGCGAGAACTGGGCCCCGAACATGAGCGTGAGCGACAGCGCGAGCGCCAGCACGTGGTTCGCGGCCCACACGCTCTGCGGCCACAGGTACTGGAAGCCCAGGCCGTCGAAGGACAGCAGGTAGGTGCAGAACGCGGTCGCGTACAGCACGTAGAACAGGTAGACGCGGTCGCGTACCGCGAACAGCAGCATCAGGTTGTACAGCACGAGCGCCAGCGCCAGCCCGTAGAACAGCCCGAGCACCAGTTGTGCATTGCGTTTGTGCTCGGCAAACGCCGCCGGGCGCCAGAGCGTCAGCGGCATGGTCAGCACGCCGCGCGACTCCGCACGAAGGTAGTAGGTGTGCTCCCCCGCGGGCCCAGGCGCCGGGAAGCGAAACACGTGATTGCGGTGGCGCACTTCGCGCGCGTCCCAAGGCAGCGTGTCGCCGGCGATACGCGCCCAATAACGCGCCTCGCCGCCGGACAGCGGTTCGGGCACGTAGAGCTCGAGCCGGTCGATGCTCGGATACGCGACCTCGAGCAGCAGCTCCTCGCCCGGCGGCGCGCCGCCGGGCAGCGAGAAGCGCAGCCACCAGGCCGAGCGCGTGTAACCGAAGTTGAGCGAACCGGCGCCCGCCGGCGCGAAGCGCGCGGCGTGCTCGGGCATGCGCACGTCATCGAGCGCGAGGCCGCCGCCGGGATCCTCGAGCACATCCACGTGCGCGCCGAGCGCCACGCGGCCCTCGACGTCGGGCAGCGGCGCCGGCTTGTGCGCGTGCGCGGACGCGAAGGTAAGGACTGCCAGCAGGGCGAGGGCGCGCACCATTGGGAACGGCTGAATCATATTGCAGTGCCGCCCGTGCGTTAAGATGTACGCCACCATGCGTGCCATCCAGATCGAAAAGGCCGGCGGTCCCGAAGTGCTGCGCCCCACGGAGCGAGCGCGGCCCGAGCCCAAGCCCCACGAGATCCTCGTCAAGGTGGCCGCCGCCGGCGTGAACCGCCCCGATGTGCTGCAGCGCCAGGGACTGTATGCGCCGCCGCCCGACGCCTCGGACCTGCCCGGACTGGAGGTCGCCGGCGAGGTCGCGGCCTGCGGCGCTGCGGTAACGATGTGGAAACCTGGGGACAAGGTTTGCGCGCTCACCCACGGCGGCGGCTACGCCGAATATTGCGTAACGCCCGAAGTCCAGGCGCTGCCGGTGCCCAAGGGCCTGTCGATGGTCGAAGCGGCCTCGCTGCCCGAAACCTTCTTCACCGTCTGGTCGAACGTCTACGACCGCGGCCGTCTCGCGCCCGGCGAGACGCTGCTCGTGCACGGCGGCACCTCGGGCATCGGCGTCACCGCCATCCAGATGGCGGCGGCGACCGGCAACCGCGTCTTCGCCACCGCGGGCACCGACGAGAAATGCGCCGCCTGCCTGAAGCTCGGCGCCGCCCAGGCCTTCAACTACAGGACGCAGGACTTCGTCGAAGGCGTGAAGCAGGCGACCGGCGGCAAGGGCGTCGACGTGATCCTCGACATGGCGGCGGGCGATTTCGTGCCGAAGGAGCTCAAGGCGCTCGCCGACGAAGGACGTCTGGTGTTCATCGCCTTCCTGCGCGGCCCCAAGACCGAGCTCGACGTGAACGAGCTCATGCGCCGGCGCCTCACGCTCACCGGTTCGACGCTGCGCCCGCGCCCGGTGGCATTCAAGGGTGCCATCGCCGCGCGCCTGCGCGAGCGCATCTGGCCGCTCGTCGAAGCGGGCAAGATCAAGCCGGTGGTCTTCAAGACCTTCAAGCTCGAGGCCGCCGCCGAGGCGCACCGGCTGATGGAGTCGAGCGCGCACACCGGCAAGCTCGTCCTTACCGTCTAGCTTCTTCCTTCAGCCAGGCGATGAAGTCGGCCACCTCCGGCCGCCCTTGCGCTGTCGGCGAGACCACCGCGTAATAGGCGCGCGCCGGATCGGCGCTGCGCTTGAACGGCGCCACCAGCTCGCCCGAGGCGAGCGCGTCCTTCAGGAGCGGCGTCCTGCCGAGCGCGACGCCGTGGCCGGCGACCGCCGCGGCGATGATCTGCTCGTAGCCCGAGAAGCTGATGCGGCCCGCGGGCTTGAGCTCGGACAGCCCCTCCACCTCGAGCCACGAGCGCCAGTGCAGCCACGGGTGGCGCACGTCCGGATCGTCGTAGGTCAGCAGCACATGGTGGCGCAGGTCGGCGGGCGCCTTCAGCGGCCGCGCCTTGTCCTGCAGCAGCTTCGGATTGCACACCGGGAACACGCGCTCGCCGAACAGGCGCTCCGCGTCCGGGCCGGCGAGGCTCGGCGGGCCGTGGCGGATGGCGACGTCGAGCCCGTCGCGCTCGAGATCCTGCACGCGCGTGTCGGCCGAGATGCGCACGTCGACGGCCGGATGCGCGCGCGTGAAGCCCGCGAGGCGCGGGATCAGCCACAGCGCGGCAAAGGAATGCGTGGTGGTGACGGCGAGCGCGCGCCGCCCGCTCTGCGCGCGCAGGCGGTCGGTGGCCGCGCGCATCGTCGCCAGCACCTGCGCCGCGGTCGCGTAGAACTGCCGGCCCGCTTCGGTGAGCGCGAGCGAGCGGTGCCGGCGCTCGAACAGCGGCGTGCCGAGCTGCGTTTCGAGCTCCTGGATCTGGCGGCTCACGGCCGACTGGGTGAGGTGGAGCTCCTCGCCGGCGCGCGTGAAGGAGAGCAGCCGGGCCGCCGCCTCGAAGCCGCGCAGCAGGTCGAGCGACGGCAGTCTCGTATTCCCGTTACTCATGCTTGTCCCGACTTTTTACCGTTTGAGCGCTCGGGCCCAAGGATGCATCATGCGCATGCCAAACACAAGGAGGTGCCGCATGCGAATCGAACTGGATCCCGGCGCCCTGCGGCTCGCCCGCGGGCAGACGTTGAGAGTGATCGACGCCCCCGGCAGCACCATCTGCGTGCGCGAAGGCAGCGTCTGGATCACGGAAGAGAACATGCCCAAGGATGTGGTCCTAGAGGCCGGCCACTGCTACCGGCTGAGCCGCAAGGGGCTCGCCCTGGTGCACGCCTTTGGCGATGCCGCCGTGGCGCTCGCCTGAACTTCCGCAAGGAGGCTGTCGTGATCGATACCTGGGATCTTTCCGCGCAGCGCGCCGCAGCCGTGCACGCGCTGCTCGCCCGATTCGCAGCCCGGCTGCGACGCGCGTCTACAATAAGCGCTCCGCAAGCCAGGGAGCGCGAATGTTTCGGGACGGATTGCTGAAGGGCAAGAACATCCTCGTCACCGGGGGCGGCACCGGCCTGGGCAAGGAGATCGCCGCCAAGTATTTGCAGCTGGGCGCCGGCCTGTGGATCGCGGGCCGGCGCGCCGGGGTTCTCGAAGACACCGCGAAGGAGCTTACCGCGAAGCACGGCGGCACCGTGCGCACGCACGCGGTGGACATCCGCGACTACGCCGCGGTCGACGCCATGATCCAGCACATCTGGGACGCGTCGGGCCCGCTCACGGGGCTCGTCAACAACGCAGCCGGCAACTTCATCAGTCCGACCAAGGACCTCACGCCGAACGGCTTCAACGCCATCGCCAACATCGTGTTCCACGGCACCTTCTACGTCACGCACTCGATCGGCAAGCGCTGGATTGCCGGCGGGCACAAGGGCTCGGTGGTGTCGATCCTGGTGACCTGGGTGTGGACCGGCTCGCCCTACGTCGTGCCTTCGGCCATGTCCAAGGCGGGGCTGCACATCATGACCAAGTCGCTCGCCGTGGAATGGGGCAAGCACGGCATCCGCCTGAACGCCATCGCGCCGGGGCCCTTCCCCACCGAGGGCGCGAGCAAGCGCCTCAGGCCCGGATCGAGCTTCGGCGAGTCGACCAAGGTGAACCCGATGCGCCGCGTCGGCGAGATGTCGGAGCTGCAGAACCTCGCCGCGTTCCTGATGGCCGACGGCTGCGAGTGGCTCTCGGGCGAAACCATCGCCATCGACGGCGCGGGCTACCTCGCCACCGGCGCCTACTTCACCGAGCTCGACAAGATGACGGACGCCGACTGGCAAAAGGCGCGCGAGCTGATCAAGGCGCAGAACGACAAGGACCGCGCCGGCCGGAGCGCCTGAGCGCGCGCATGACCGACAAGCTCGTCCCCCGCCCCGCGGCGACCCTGCTCCTGCTGCGCGATGGCAGCCTCGGTCCCGAGGCGTTCCTGCTGCAGCGCACGCACGACGCCGCGTTCCTCGGCGGCGCGCACGTGTTCCCGGGCGGCGCGCTCGACAAGGCCGACCGCGACCCGCGCGTACTGCGCCGCGTCGCCGGGCTCACCGACGCCGAGGCGAGCGCGCGGCTCGGCGTGGACGCCGGCGGGCTCGCCTTCTGGGTGGCGGCGATGCGCGAATGCTTCGAGGAAGCGGGCATCCTGCTCGCCGAGGGCGAGGACGGACGGCCGCTCACCGCGGCGCGCGCGGTGGCCCTCGCGCCCAGCCGCGCACTGCTGCACTCGGGCAAGCTCGGCTTCCACGAGTTCCTCGAGAAGGAGCGGCTGCTGCTGCGCGGGCGCGAGCTCGCCTACTTCGGCCACTGGGTCACGGCGCCGGGGCGCGCCCGGCGCTTCGATACGCGCTTTTTCCTTGCGCTCGCCCCCGAGACGCAGCGCGGCGCGCATGACGGCACCGAGCTGGTGGCGAGCGCGTGGCTGCGCCCGCAGGAGGCCATCGAGCGCGAGGCGCGCGGCGAGATCCAGCTGGTCTTCGCCACCAAGAACACGCTCGCCGACCTGGTGCGCTTCGCGCGCGCCAAGGACGCGCTCGAGCACGCGCGCGAAGCCGAGGTCGAGACCAACCGCGCCTGCTGGGCACTCGCGCCCGACGGCGCCGCGGCGCTGTTCCGCCGCCGCGACCCGCAGTACTTCGAGATCCACTGGTCCGATCCCGAGGAAACCGGGCAGACCAGCGTCGCGCTCGCGCCCGGGCTCGCCAAGCGGCTCGATCCGCTGGTGACGCGCGTGATCGCGCCCAACCCCGGCATGATGACCGGCCCCGGCACCAATACCTATCTGGTGGGCGAAAGCGAGCTCGCGGTCATCGACCCCGGCCCGGCGATCGACGAGCACATCGCCGCGGTGCTCGCGGCGGGCGCGGGCCGCATCCGCTGGATCCTGTGCACCCACACGCACATGGACCATTCGCCCGCGGCCGCCGCGCTCAAGGCCGCCACCGGCGCGGTAGTCATCGGGCGCCCCGCGCCGGATCACCCCGGCCAGGACCGCGATTTCGCGCCGGAGCGCGTGCTCGCGCACGGCGATCGCTTGATGTTCGGCGGATTCACGTTGCGCGCGCTGCATACGCCGGGCCATGCGTCGAACCACCTGTGCTACCTGCTCGAGAACACGCGGATGCTGTTCACGGGCGACCACGTCATGCAGGGCTCGACGGTGGTGATCAATCCGCCCGACGGCGACATGCGCGCCTACCTCGCGTCGCTGGAACTGCTGCTCGGCGAGGACATCCTGATCCTCGCGCCGGGCCACGGCTACCTGATCGGCGAGCCGCACCGCGAGGCGCGGCGCCTGATCCGGCATCGCCTGGCGCGCGAGCAGAAAGTGGTGTGGGCGCTGCAGCGTCTCGCCGCGCCCACTGCCGAGGCGCTGGTGAGCGAGGTGTACGACGACGTCGCGCCGCGCCTGCACGGCGTGGCGCTGCGTTCGCTGTCGGCGCACCTGGACAAGCTCGCGCTCGAAGGCCGCGCGCGCGCCGCGGACGGGCGCTGGTCGCTGGTACAATCGTCCACGGTCGAGTGACCGCCGGGGGAGCCGCGCCATGGGCAGCTATGAACAGACGCTGAAGCTGGTCACCAACCTCGATCGCGCCGCGATCGAAGCGCGCCTCGCCGACGTCCGCGGCACTGCGCAGTCGGCGGGCCTCGCCGAGGTGGCGCAGCAGCTCGTGCACGCGCCCGGCGCGCCGCGCGGCGACCTCGAGCAGAGGATCCACGGCGCGCTCAAGCTCCTCGCCGGCAAGCCCGAGCACAAGGCGCTCCAGGCGCAGCTCGAGCTGGTGGAGATCAACCTTCCGAACCTGAAGTAGCGACGCACCCGCAGCCTGAAGTTCGACTTCGATCTCTTTACCATCGGCGGTGGCTCGGGCGGCGTGCGCGCGAGCCGCGTGGCGGCGTCATTCGGCGCTCGCGTCGCGGTGGCCGAGTCGGGCCGCTTCGGCGGCACCTGCGTCAACGTCGGCTGCATCCCGAAGAAGCTCTTGTCCTATGCCGCGCACTACCGCGAGGACTTCGCGGTGGCGAAGAGCTTCGGCTGGAGCGTCGGCGAGCCGACGTTCGACTGGCGCACGCTGGTCGCCAACAAGGACCGCGAGATCGCGCGGCTGAACGGCGTCTACGAGAACGTCCTGACGAAGGCGGGCGCGAAGATCCTGCGCGCGCGCGCCACGGTGATCGACCCGCATACGGTCGAAGCGGACGGCCGGCGCCACACCGCACGCCACATCCTCGTCGCCACCGGCAGCCGGCCGCAGGTGCCGCAGATTCCCGGGCGCGAGCTCGCCATCACGTCGAACGAGGCCTTCTTTCTCGAGCGGCTGCCGCGGCGCGCGCTGGTGGTGGGCGCGGGCTACATCGCGCTCGAGTTCGCTTCCATCTTCAACGGGCTCGGCGTGCACACGACGCTCGCCTACCGCGGCGCGCGGCTGCTGCGCGGCTTCGACGCGGATCTCGGCGAGCGCATCGCCGAGGAGATGAGGAAGAAAGGCATCGCCGTCCGCCTGCACACCAATCCCGCGAAGCTGGAATCCGGCATCCGCGTCACTTATGAAGACGGTGCCACGCAGGAGGTGGACCTCGTCCTGTTCGCCACCGGCCGCAAACCCAATACCGCGGGCCTCGGCCTGGAAGGCGCCGGCGTGCAGCTCGGCGCGGGCGGGGCAGTGGCGGTAGACGAGTTTTCGCGCAGCTCGGTGGCCTCGATCCACGCCATCGGCGACGTCACCGATCGCCTGAATCTCACGCCGGTGGCCACGGCCGAAGGCATGGCGCTCGCGAAGACGCTGTTTCGCGGCGAGCCCACGCCGGTCGATCACGTCAACGTGCCCACCGCGGTCTTCTCCGATCCGAATCTCGCCACAGTGGGGTTGTCGGAGGAAGCAGCGCGCCGGCATTGCAGTGAAGTGGACGTCTACAAGACGGCGTTCCGTGCCCTGAAGCTCACCCTGGGCGGGCACGAGGAGCGCACGTTCATGAAGCTGGTGGTCGATGCTGCGTCGCAGCGGGTGGTCGGCGCGCACATGATCGGGCCGGAGGCCGGCGAGATAATTCAAGGCGTTGCGATCGCCGTGAAGCTGGGCGCGACGAAAGCCCAGTTCGATGCCACTATCGGCATCCACCCTACCGCGGCGGAGGAATTCGTTACCATGCGGGAGAAGGCGTCCTGACAATGGTTCTCGAATCGCAGATCGAGAAGATGGTTGGCCAGTTGCGCGCCAGCGCCGGCCTGCCGCTCGCCATCGAGCTGTGGAACGGCAAGCGCTACGCCCTGGGCGAGCGCCCGACCGTGACGCTGCGGGTCCCCGCCGCCTCGGCGGTGAAGTACCTGGCGAAAGCCGACCTCGCCGCGCTCGGCGAGGCCTTCGTCGAGGGCCACATCGAGGTCGACGGGCCCATCGGCGACGCCATCCGCGCGGCCGAAAGCCTGGCGCGGCGCCTGGGCGGCGCCAGGAAGGGCCGCGTCCCCGGCCTGCTGCGCAACATGCACTCGAAGAAGACCGATTCGGCGGCGATCCGCTACCACTACGACGTCTCGAACGACTTTTACGCGCTGTGGCTGGACAGGCGCATGGTCTATTCCTGCGCCTACTTCCGGACCGGCGAAGAATCGATCGAGCAGGCGCAGGAGCACAAGCTCGACCACATCTGCCGCAAGCTCAGGCTGGCGCCGGGCGAGCGCTTTCTCGATATCGGCTGCGGCTGGGGCGCGCTCGTGCTGCACGCCGCCGAGCGCTACGGCGTGCGCGCGACCGGCATCACGCTCTCGGAGAACCAGCACGCGCTCGCCAATGAGCGCATCCGCGCCGCGGGCCTGCAGGACCGGTGCGAGGTGCGGCTGCAGGACTACCGCGACGTGCCCGGCGAGGGCGCGTTCGACAAGATCGCCTCGGTGGGCATGTTCGAGCACGTCGGCCTGAAGAACCTGCCGCTGTACTTCGGCGTCATTCGCCGGCTGCTGGCCGACGGCGGCATCGCCCTCAACCACGGCATTACGTCCATCGATCCGGACAGCCGCTCCGTGGGCCTGGGCGCGGGCGACTTCATCGGCAAGTACGTCTTCCCGCACGGCGAGCTGCCGCACCTGTCGCTCGTGATCCGCGAGATGGGCGCCGCCGGCCTCGAGGTCATGGACTCGGAGACGCTGCGGCTGCATTACGCCAAGACGCTGCAGCACTGGAGCGGGCGGCTGGAAGCGAACCTGGACCAGGCGCGCAAGTTCGCCGGCGAGAAGCGCCTGCGCATCTGGCGCGCGTACCTTGCGGGCTGCGCGCACGCGTTCGGCGAGGGCTGGGTGTCGATCCAGCAGGTGCTGGCGGTGAAGACGGGCAGCGATCCGCGCCGCAACCCGCTGCCGTGGACGCGGGACTACATGTACCAGCGCTAGCCCAGCGCGCGCAGGACCAGGCTGCCCCCCGTCAACAGCAGCACCGCCGCCACCGCGCGCAGCAGCTGCTCGCGCGAGATCCTGAGGTACATGCGCCGCGCCACCGCGATGCCCAGCATCGCCGCAGGCACCGCGCCGATCGCCACCAGCCACACCTTCGGCTCGAGCAGCAGGCCGGTGAGCAGAAACGCGGCTACGCGCAGCGAGATGCTGGTCAGCGTTGCAAAGCCCATCGTCGCGCGGAACTGCTCCTTGGTGAGCCCGCGCTGCGACAGATAGATCGCGTAGGGCGGCCCGCCCGCACCGAACAGCGTGCTGGTGACGCCGCCGGCGAGCCCGGCGATCCATGCCCAGCCCGCCGCGATCACGCGGTGCGACTCATGCCGGAACAGGCTGTAGAGCGCGTAGCCGAAGACGAACGCGCCGAGCGCGGCCATGCCCGCCGCGCGCGGCAGGTTGACCAGGACCGTGACGCCGAGCGCCGTGCCGGCGAGGATCATCGGCACGAGGCGCATCCACTCCGCCTTCACCGCGTTTCTCGGGCTCTCGAAGCCCACGCGCAGCGCGCTCGACAGGTCGCACAGCGCGTACAGCGCCAGCGCCAGCTGCAGGGGCACGAAATGCGTGGCGAGCGGCATGGTGACCAGCGCCGAGCCAAAGCCGGTGAGCCCGAAAACCAGGGCACCGGCAAACGCGATCGGGATGAGGGCGAGCAGCTCCCACTGCCCGCCGAGGAGCTCGCTCAGGCCTTCACCGCCGGGTTGAGCGTGTAGAGGCCCGTGATCTTGGCGCTGCCGAGCACGTGCGGCTGGATCGCCTTGAGGAGCTCGGCGCCGCGGAACGCGCCCTCCAGCGGGCAGGTGTCCACGCCGAGCGCATACAGCGTGAAGACGTAGCGGTGCACGATCGAGTCGTTCCAGGGCGGGCAGGGCCCGTCGTAGCCGAAGTACTCGCCCGCCATGTCCTTGTCGGATGCGAACCAGCTGGTGTAGTCGTTCACGCCCTGGCGCGTGCCGCGCGGCCCCGCCGGGCCGGACTTGCCGCCCGCGGTGACGCCGCTCGAGAACTCGCCCTCGCGGATCGGCCCGGCGTCGGGCTTGAGATCCACCAGCAGCCAGTGGAAGAACTCGATGCGCGGCAGCGTCGCCGGGATCTGGCGGTCCTCCTTGTTGACGTCGTCGGGCTTCGATGGCACGTCGACGTCGCCGCACACCAGAACGAGCGACTTCGTGCCCGCCGGCAGGTCCCTCCAGGCGAAGTGCGGATTGCGGTTGTCGGAGAGCTTGACGTGGGTCTTGGCGTCCGCCACGCCAAACGCGCACTTGCCGGGGATCGCGCCCTTGTCGCTGAAGCTGTCGCTCGAGAGAATCATGCGCCGCCTCCTTCGGGGACAATTATAAGAGCCCCGGCGTCGAACCGGTTCATGCGTTTCAGTCGCGGCACGTAGCGCGGGAACGGCAGGCCGAAGCGCCGCTCGAGCCCGTGCGCGCGGCTCGCGAGCGTGTCCCAGGACAGCGCGCGCGGCGCGCCCTTGAGCGCGATGACGATCACGTTCGGGTCATAGAGCGCGGGCAGCGCCAGCACTGCGCCGCCGAACGCGCGCTCGACGCGCGCGATGCGCTCATCGAGCTTCGGATCGTCGTTCATCAGATTGAGCACCAGCGCACCCGGCGACTCGAGCGCGAGCCAGGCCGCGTCGAAGAACGCCTGGCTGACGAGCGCGGCGGGCGGGTGCTCGTCGGCGAACGCGTCCACCACCAGCAGGTCGCAGCACTCGGGCGCGAGCGCCTCGGCGCCGTCGCCGATCTCCACCACGAGGCGCGCGTCATCCGCCGGCAGGTGGAACTGCGCACGCGCCACCTGCACCACGCGCGGGTCGAGCTCCACCACGCGCGTGCGCAGCCGCGGCAGGCGCCGCCAGAAGAACTTCACCAGCGACCCGCCCCCCAGCCCGATCTTCAGCGCGCGCGCGGGGCGCGGGTGAAAAAGAAGGAACGTCATCATGCAGCGCGTGTACTCGAGCTCGAGCGCAAACGGGTCCGACAGGCGCATCGAGCTCTGGATGGCTTCGCCGCCGACGTGCAGCGTGCGCACGCCGCGCGCCTCGCTCACCGTGAGCGCCGGCACGCGGCTCATGCGTGGCGCTGCGGCAGGTGCCGGCGCATCAGCACCGCGAGCGTGGCGCCGGCGAAGCTGAGCGCTGCGCAGGCGAGGATCGACAGGTCGTAGCTGCCGGTGGCGTCAAAGCTCGCACCGGCGAACGTCGGTCCGACCAGCGTGCCCAGGCCTGCCGCGGTGTACAAGGCGCCGATGATGGCCGAGAGCGCGCGCGGGCCGAAGATGTCCATGCACACAGTGGGCGCGAGCGCCACATAGCCGCCATACAGGGTGCCGAACACCACGGCGAATACCGCCAGCGCGAGGTAGCTGCTCGATGCCCACCACAGCACGAACATGAGCCCCAGCCCGGCGCCGACGCCCATCAGCGCGCGCAGGTGGCCGAGACGGTCGGCAATGCCGCCGACGAAAAAGCGTCCGAGCAGGCTTCCCAGGCCCAGGAGGCTCACGAGCGACACGCCTTGCGCTTCGCTCAGGCCGACGTCGATCGCGTAGGGCACCAGGTGGACCATGGGCACGAAGAACCCCACGCAGATAAGAAGCGCCACGCCGTACAGCATCCAGAACACCGGGCTCCTCAGGCCTTCGGCGAGCGTCATGCCGGGAAGCGGCGCGCCGCCCGCGCCGCGGCGCACGGATTTGCGCCCGCCGAGCGCGAGCGCAGCGGGCACCGAGAGCAGGAGCATCGCCGCGGCGAGCGCGAGGTACGCATGGCGCCAGCCCACCAGCCCGATCAGCCAGGCTGCCGCCAGCGGCATGACGAGGTTGCCCGCGCCGATGCCGGACACGGCGATGCCCGAGGCGAGCGCGCGATGCTGCACGAACGCCTGCTGCACGGCGGCGACCGAGGGCACGTAGGAAAGCCCGATGCCCAGACCCGCGCCGAGGCTGTAAGTCAGGTAAAGCAGCTCCACCGAAGGCGCGTTGGCGGCGAGCGCGAGGCCGGCCGCCAGGCACAGCGCGCCCGCGAGGCACACGCCGCGCGGCCCGAAGCGATCGGCGAGCATGCCGCCCGGCACGCCGGCCGAGAACCACAGCAGGGCGCTCAGCGAAAAAACCAGCGAGACGTGGGCGCGCGAGGCGCCGAACTCGGCTTCGAAGGCGGCGAAGAACGCGGCGAACGAATAGGCCGCGCCGAAGCCCATGAACATGAGCGTGAAGGCGGCGAGCACCACCCCCCAGCCCGGACGCGGCATCGCCAAGTCAGCGCTGCGCGCGTGTGCGCGCCGCCGGCAGCGCCGCGATCACCTCGACCTCGAGCAGCAGGTCGTCGTGCACCAGCCGCTCCACGCCCACCAGCGTGCTCGCCGGCATCGCCGCCGGATCGAGGTAGCGCGCGCGCACCTCGCGGTACTGGTTCACGGCCTCGGCGCTCAGGCCCACCATGTAGCCGTTCATCTTGACCACGTCGCGCCAG
Organism: Burkholderiales bacterium; assembly: GCA_035459025.1. Classification (GTDB taxonomy): domain Bacteria; phylum Pseudomonadota; class Gammaproteobacteria; order Burkholderiales; family SG8-39; genus JAABQT01. The sequence continues at coordinate 33,257 of DATHYT010000047.1, forward strand.
GTGGCGCCCGCGGCCTTCAGGTTGTGCGTGAGGCTCGCGAACACCTGCTCGGCCTGCGCGCGCATGTCGCCCTTGCCGACGACGATGCCGTCGCGATCGTAGCTCACCTGCCCCGACACGAACACCAGCGTCGCCGCGCGCTCCAGCGCCACCGTGTGCGTGAAGAAGCGCGGATCGAACAACGCCTTCGGATTGAGATTGCGTCGCTTCATGTCAGCGCCCCCCGTGCAGTAATCGGCCACAAGGACTCCACCACGCCCTTGCGCACGCAAACATACCAGTCGTACAGGTTGATCGTCGGGTCGCAGTGCCCGGGCACGAGGAGCAGCCTCTCGCCGGGCGCAGGCGCGGCAGTCCCGGGCGCGACCTCGATGAAGCCATGCTCGTCCGAGGCCTGGACGTAGCTCAGGCCCGGGCGCTGCCACACCGCGGGCATGCCGGAATCGACGCTCGAGGCCTTCAGGCCCGCATCGACGATGGCGCGCGCGCCGCCGCCGCGGCTCATGACGGTCGTCAGCACGAACAGCGCGTGCGCAAAGCGCGGCAACGGCGCCGACTGCTCGTTTCGCGCGTAATCCGCATCCATGAACGCATACGAGCCCGGCTGGATCTCGTTCCAGGCGCCCGACGCCACCTCCAGCATGAAGGTGCCGCTGCCCGCCCCGGTCACCGTCGGGCATTCGATGCCGTTCTTCTCGAGCAGCGCCCGCGTGGCTCGCACGTGCTCGCCCGCACGCTCGATGAGCGCGCGGCGCTCGGCGATGGAGCGTACGTGCTGCGCGCGCCCGTTGTAGGCCTGCAGGCCCTGAAAGCGCAGGTTCGAGCAGCCCGCCACCACGCGCGCCAGCGCGAGCGCGGGCTCGCCCGGCGCCACGCCGCAGCGCCCCATGCCCACCTCGAGCTCGATGTACACGTCCAGCTTGGCGCCGGCGCGGGCGGCGGCGGCATCGGCCGCGCGCGCGTTGTCCGCGTCGTCTACGCACACGCCGATGCGGGCGCGGCCCGCGAGGCGCGCCAGGCGCTCCAGCTTCTGTGCGCCGACGATCTCGTTGGTCACCAGCACGTCGGTGATGCCGCCCGCCACCATGGCCTCGGCCTCCGACACCTTCTGGCAGCAGGCACCCACCGCGCCGAGCGCCATCTGCCGCTTTCCGACATCCGGGCACTTGTGCGTCTTGGCGTGCGTGCGCACGCGTACGCCCGTGCCGCGCACCGCGTCGGCCAGCGTGCGCAGGTTGGCCTCGAACGCGTCCAGCTCGAGGATCAGCGCCGGGGTATCGACCTCCTCCAGGCGCTGGCCGATCGCGGCGGGCGGCCTCATGCGACACCTGTCCTGCGGTGGTGGGTCATGCCGTACCAGACGATGGCGATGGCGACCACCGCGATCATCGGCAGCGCGAACAGGTTGACGCGCTCCCAGCCCGCCGCGGTCACCGTCAGGCCCGAGGTGAACGAAGAGATCGCCATCATGATGAAGATCGCCTGGTCGTTGGCGCCCTGTGCCTTCGCCATTTCCTCGGGGCGGTAGGTCTCGGTGAGCAGCGCCGTGCCGCCGATGAACAGGAAATTCCAGCCCACGCCGAGCAGCACCAGCGACCACCAGAAATGCGCCACCTGGATCCCCGAGAGCGCGATGCCGATGGTGGCGAAGTTGAGCAGCGCGCCGCAGAACATCACCTGCAGCACGCCGAAGCGCCTGATCAGGCGCCCGGTGACGAAGGACGGCGCGAACATGGCGATGACGTGCGAGGAGATGACGAACGCCGCATCGCCGTAGGGATGTCCGCAGACGCCCATCGCGATCGGCGTCGAGGTCATGAGGAAATTCATCACGCCGTAGCCGATGGCACCCGACATGACGGCGACGATGAACTTGGGCTGTGCCGCGATCTCGCGCAGCGGCCGCCCCACCGCGGCCTGCGCCTTCGCCGAAAGCGGCGGGATGTCGATGAAGCGCAGCACGAGCATGGTGGCGAAGGCGAAGCCGATGAGCGCGAGGTACGCGCCGGTGAACCGCGGCTCCAGGAGATCCACCGTGAAACGGCTGGCCGTCGGCCCGAGGATGCCGCCGACCAGGCCGCCGGCGAGCACCAGCGAAATGGCGGTGCTCTTGAAGTCGGCGCTCGCCACGTCGGCGGCGGCGAAGCGGTAGTACTGGCCGTACGCGTTGTACACGCCGAACACGAGCGCGCCGAAGCACAGGAGCCAGAAGCTCTGCACCCATACCGCGCCGGCGCAGATCAGCGCACCCACCACGCCCCAGAGCGTGCCCTGGGTCAGCCCGCGCCGGCGGCCGACGCGCTTCATGTGCAGCGAGGCAAGCATGGTGGCGAGCGCCCCGCCGATCACCCAGCAGGTCACGGGCAGCGTGGCGAGCGCCGCGCGCGGCGCGAGCGCGAGGCCCGCCAGGCCGTTGATGGCGATCAGCGTGGCGTTGTTGGTCATGAGCAACGCCTGGCAGACGGCCAGCAATCCCACGTTGCGGCGGGTACTGTTCATGTATACAGTATCGGCAGGACCGGCCATTCTAGAACGAATGCAACGCCAGCGCGGCGCGCTTTCGCAGATCCAGGGACGCTTCGCGCCCGAGGCGCGCGCGCCCTTCGACGACGGCTGGACGCGCGAGGACCAAGCGCCCGCGCCGCTGCAGACCACCATTACGATCGAGCGCGCGCGCACGATCATCGCGCGCAACGACTCGCCCGACATTCCGTTTGATCAGTCCATCAATCCTTATCGCGGCTGCGAGCATGGGTGCGTGTACTGCTACGCGCGCCCGAGCCACGCCTACCTCGAGCTCTCGCCGGGGCTCGACTTCGAAACGAAGCTCTTCGCCAAGACGAACGCCGCGGAGCGGCTGCGCGCCGAGCTGGCCAAACCGGGATACCGGGTCTCCCCCATTTCCCTTGGCGCCAACACCGACTGCTACCAGCCGGCCGAGCGCAAGCACCGCATCACGCGGCAGATCCTGGAAGTGCTCGCCGAATGCGAGCACCCGCTCACCATCGTCACCAAGTCCGCGCTGGTCGAGCGCGACCTCGATCTCCTGGCGCCGATGGCGCGAAAGAATCTGGTGAAGGTGTTCGTCTCCATCGGAACGCTCGACCGTGTGCTCGCGCGCAAGCTCGAGCCGCGCGCCGCGAGCCCGCAACGGCGGCTGGATACCCTGCGCGCCCTGTCGCAGGCCGGCGTACCCTGCGGCGTGATGGTCGCGGCGCTGATCCCGGCGCTGAACGACAAGACCCTCGAGCACGTGCTGGCGGAGGCCGCAAAGGCGGGCGCGCTGGACGCGGCCTATGTGATCCTCAGGCTGCCGAACGAGCTGAAGGACCTGTTCAAGGAGTGGCTCGGCGCGCACTACCCGGAGCGCGCCGAGCACGTGATGAGCATCGTGCGGCAGATGCGCGGCGGGCGCGAGAACGACCCGCGCTTTCACGAGCGCATGCGCGGCACGGGCAACCACGCGGAGCTTATCGACAGGCGCTTCGACATCGCCTGCAGGCGCCACGGGCTGAACGGCCACGGCGGCGGGCGGCGCACGCCGGATCTGGACTGCAGCCGCTTTGTCCCGCCTTCGCCGGCCGGCCAGCTGAAGCTCTTCTGATGCGCGCCCTCGCCGTTACCGGTGGCTGGCTGCTCGCCGCCGCGATCGTCTGGCTCTCGCTCACGCCGTCGCTCCCGCGCCTGGACCTCGAGAGCGGCGACAAGCTTGGGCATTTCCTCGGCTACGCCGGCTTGATGTTCTGGTTTGCCCTTCTCTACCGGGCCGCGCGGGCGCGCATCGGCTACGCGCTGCTCTGGATCGCGATGGGCGTCGCGCTCGAGTTCGCGCAACAAGCCGGCGGTTACCGCAGCTTCGAGCTCGCCGACATGGCGGCCAACACGCTCGGCGTGCTCGCCGGGGCGCTCGCCGCGTTCAGCCTCCCCAGAGCCGCGCGAGCACGGGAAAGAGAAACGCCGTAAGCATCCCGTTCAGCCCCATGGCGAGGCCGGCAAAGGCCCCCATCTTCTCCGACACCTGGAAGGCGCGCGCCGTGCCGATGCCGTGGGCCGCCACGCCCACCGCGAAGCCCCGCACCGCGTGGTCCTCGATGCGCAGGGCGTTCAGCGTGCCGCGCGCGAGCACGGCGCCGAGGATGCCGGTGGTGACCACCAGTACCGCGGTGAGCGAGGGCAGCCCGCCGAGCTTTTCCGCCACGCCCATGGCGATCGGCGCGGTCGCCGACTTCGGCGCGAGCGACAGCAGCGTCTCGCGGCTCGCGCCGAGCAGCCAGCCGATGCCCACCGCCGACACGGCCGCGACCACCGAGCCCGCGAGGAGCGCGCCGCCGAGCGGCACGAGGTTCTTCTTCAGCGTCTCGAAGTTCGCGTACAGCGGCACGGCGAGCGCCACGGTCGCGGTGCCGAGCAGGAAGTGCACGAACTGCGCGCCCTCGAAGTACACGCGGTACGGCGTGCCGGTGAACCACAGCAGCGCCACCAGCGCCGCCACGGCAATCGCCACCGGGTTGGCGAGCGGGTTCATGTTCGCTTTGCGGTAGATCCAGAAGGCGCCCTGGTAGGCGAGCAGCGTCGCCGTGAGCCACAGCAGCGGCGAGGCCGACAGGTACACCCAGATATCGGAGAAGCGCCCGCTCATTTCTGCAGCGCCCGCATGACGAGCGCGGTCACGCCGATCGTGATCACGGTGCTCGCCACCAGCGCCACGGTGATGGGCAGCCACTCGGCGCCCAGGCGCTGGAAGTGCAGCAGCACGCCGACTCCGGCGGGCACGAACAGCAGCGACAGGTGCGCGAGCATCCCTTGGCAGGTATCGCGCAGCCACTGGGGTGCCGAGCCGCGCGCGGCGAGCGACAGGAAAAGGAGCAGCATCCCGACCACCGGCCCCGGCACCGGCAGGCCGGTGACGAGCACCAGCACTTCGCCGACCAGCTGGTAGACCAGCAGCAGGGTGAACGCGCCGAGCATGCGGGGGGAATCTTACGTTAGGCTCGCCGCGTGAGCACCGCGCGCGCGCAGCGCCTCCTCGAGGGGCCGATCATCCCCACGCTCGCGCGCCTCGCCGCGCCGGGGGCGGCGCTCGCGCTGTTCCAGACCGCGGTGTCGATCGCCGACACCTACTTCGTCGGCCGGCTCGGCACCGCGGCGCTCGCCGGCCTCGCGCTGGTCTTCCCGCTGGTGATGCTGATGCAGATGCTCTCGGCCGGCGCGATGGGCGGCGGCGTCTCCTCGGCGCTCGCGCGCGCGCTCGGCGCGGGCCGCGAGGACACCGCGAAGCGCCTCATCGCGCACGCGCTGGTCATCGCGGTGGGCGGCGGGCTCGCGTTTACGTCGCTGCTCCTCGGCCTGGGCGATGCGCTCTACGGCCTGCTCGGCGGCGAAGGCGCCGCGCTGGCGCAGGCGCTCGCGTACTCGCATGTGCTGTTCGCGGGCGCGATCGCCGTGTGGCTCGCCAACACCCTGGCGAGCGTGCTGCGCGGCAGCGGCAACACGCTCGCGCCTGCCGCTGCGCTTGCCGCTGCGGCGCTGGTGCAGATCCCGCTCTCGGGCGCGCTCACGCTCGGCTGGGGGCCGTTTCCGCGCCTGGGCATCGCCGGCGCGGCGCTCGCCTACATCGCCGCATTCCTCGTCGCGAGCCTGATCATGGGCGCGATGGTGTGGCGCGAGGGCCTGCGCCCCGCGCGCGAGCACTGGCGCCTGGAATGGCGCGTGTTCCGCGAGATCCTTCGCGTCGGCGCGGTGTCTTCGGTCGGTGCGCTGCAGACGGTGCTCACCGCGGTGGTGCTGACCGGCTTCGTCGGCAGCTTCGGCACCGCGGCGCTCGCCGGCTACGGCGTGGGCGTGCGCCTCGAACTGCTGCAGATCCCGCTGGTCTTCGCCATCGGCCAGGCGCTCGTCGTCATGGTCGGCACCAACGTCGGCGCGGGGCGCGGCGCGCACGCGAAGACGATCGCCTGGACCGGGACGGCGATCGCGGCCGGCATCTCGCTTGCCATCGGCGCGACCGTCGCGCTCATTCCCGGCGTCTGGATCCGCATCTTCAGCGACGACCCGGCGGTGCTCGCCAGCGGGAGCCTCTACCTGCGGATCGTCGCGCCGTTCTACGTGCTGTTTGGCGCCGGCATGGCGCTGTATTTCGCCTCGCAGGGCGCGGGGCGGATGGTGTTGCCGGTGCTGGCCGGCACGGTGCGGCTTGCGTTCGTGCTGGCGGCGGGTGCGCTGGTGGTGGCGCTGGACGGGCCGCTCGCCGCGGTGTTCGCGGTGATCGCGGGCGGCATTGCGCTCTTCGGCGGCCTCATCATCGCCGCGGTGCGCGCGGCGCGCTGGGAAGACTAGGCGAGAAAGGCGGCGAGCGCGTCGAGCACCGCGTCGGGCGACTCGGCCATCAGCGAGTGCCCGGAGGGCGCGATCTGCACCACTTGCGCGCCGGGCACCTTCTGCGCGAACGCGAGGCCCGCCTTCGCCGCGGTCATCTGGTCGCGGCGCCCGAGGATGAAGAGCACGGGGCACTTCACTCGGGCCGCCGCCGCTTCGCCGCCCGCGTACTCGTGGCAGGCCTTGAGATCGCTGTAGAGCACGCCCGGTGCCAGGCGCGCAAGGCGCGCCAGCGTGTCGCCGTACATCCACATGCCGGGATTGGGATTGCCGCCGAGCGGCACCTGGGGCGCGTGGCCCCAGATGGTATCCATGTCGAAGGCGTCCTGGCGGTTCTCCTTTGCCGCGCCGAGGAACGCATCCGACACCTTCATCGGATAGGCGATGCCGAGGAGCGCGATCTTCTCGATGCGCCCGGGATGGCGCGCCGCGCATTCCAGCGCGACGAGCGCGCCCATCGAATGCCCGACGACGCTCGCTTTGTCGAGCTTCGCCGCGTCCAGCAGCCGCAGCACCCAGTCGGCCATCTCCGCGATCGTCCCGAGCGGCGGGCCCGCGGAGCGCCCGTGCCCGGGAAAATCCAGCGCCAGGGCGTTGCGCCCGTGGTAACCGAAGTAGCGGCTCTGCAATCCGAACCAGGAATGGTCCAGGCCCGCGCCGTGCGCAAATATCAGCGTCGGCCGCGCCGGATCGGGCGCGTGCGCCGCCGTGTAGGCGAAGGCCTGCCTGCCGTCGACAGCGAAATTCACTTCTGCGCGGCGCGCAGGCCGCGCGCCAGGTCTTCGACCAGGTCCTCGGCGTCTTCCAGCCCGATCGACAGGCGCACGGTGCCCGGGCCGATGCCGGCCTTCACCAGGTCTTCGTCCGTCATGCGGTAGTGCGTGGTGCTCGCCGGGTGGATGACGAGCGATTTGGCGTCGCCGACGTTGGCGAGGTGCGAGAAGACGCGCAAGCTTTCGATGAAGCGCTTGCCGCCTTCGCGCCCGCTCTTCAGATCGAAGGAGAACACCGCGCCGCAACCCTTCGGCAGCAGCTTCTTCGCCAGCGCGTGGTCGGGATGCCCCGGGAGCTCCGGATACAGGACCTTGTCGACGGCGACGTTCGATGCGAGAAAGTCGACGATCTTGCGCGCGCTCTCCACGTGGCGCGGCATCCTCAGGTGCAGCGTCTCGATGCCCTGCAGGATGTGAAACGCCGTCATCGGCGCCATGCAGGCGCCGAAGTCCCGCAGGCCCTCGCGTCGCGCGCGCAGGAGGAAGGCGCGCGTGCCCGACTCCTCCTCGAAGTCCATGTTGTGGAACCCTGCGTACGGCGCCGTGAGCTGCGGGAATTTGCCGCTGTTTTCCCAGTCGAAGCGGCCCGAGTCGACCAGCACGCCGCCGATCGCCACGCCGTGCCCGCCGAGGAACTTGGTCGCCGAGTGGTACAGCAGGTCCGCGCCGAGCGCGAACGGCTGCATCAGGTACGGCGTGGTGAAGGTCGCATCCACCAGCAGCGGCAGCCCCGCCTCGTGCGCCACCTTGGACACCGCCGGGATGTCGAGCACTTCCAGCCCGGGATTGCCGAGCGTCTCGCCGAACAAGAGCCGCGTATTGGGCCGTATCGCCTTGCGGAAATTCTCGGGCGTGCCCGGCGCGACGAAAGTCGTCTCGATGCCGAAGCGCCGCATCGTATAGCCGAGCAGGTTGTGCGAGCCGCCGTAGAGCGAGTTCGAGGCGACGATGTGGCTGCCCGCATCCATGAGCGTCGCCACCGCGAGGTGCAGCGCCGCCTGGCCGGAAGCCGTGGCGATGGCGCCGACGCCGCCCTCGAGCGCGGCCATGCGCTCCTCCAGCACCGCCACCGTGGGGTTGGAGATGCGCGAGTAGACGTGGCCCGCGCGCTCCATGTTGAACAGCGACGCCGCGTGCTCCGAGTCGCGGAACACGTACGAGGTGGTGGCATAGATCGGCACCGCGCGGGCGCCGGTGGTCGCGTCGGGCGACTGCCCGGCGTGCAGCGCGAGCGTGTCGAAGCCGGGATACTTTGGCCCTGCCGCCACCCCTGTCGCTAGTGCAGGTTCTTGCGCGAGGGGCGCGCCACGTACTCGAACGCGCGCTCCTGCTGCGGCTTCGCACCGGAGGATTTTTCCTTCCAGTCGCGATCGAACAACTGGTTGACGAGCGTCGTCACCTCGGCGATGCGCTCCTTGTCGAACTGGCGCTCGAGGATCGCGGTGAGGTCCTCGATCATGCAGCGGCGCTGGGCTTCGTGGATCGACTGCGCGGTCGGCCCGACGAAGAGCAGCTTCGCCTCCTGGTCGCCGTTCTCCTGGTAAAGGGTCAGATCCACCTCGACCGCCTCGTAGCAGTAGGGCCCGAGGTTCTCGAGCGAAGCGTCGAGCGCGGCGTAGAAGCTGCGCCCGATCTCGCCGGTCCAGCACACGAGCAGCATCAGCTCCTTCTCGTCGAAGCGTAGCCCCGGCTCCTCGGCCTCCAGGCTCTTCACGTCGGCGAGCGCTTCGGCATCCAGGTACTCCAGCCAGGGCGCGAGCGCCTGCTCGATCTGCTTGCGCGAGACCCCCTCGAGGATGGGGATGTCGGCGTGGACGTGGACTTCGAGCCGCATGGGACGAAACCTCACAAAACGGGAGTGCAGTTTATCACGCGGCGGGCTTAACTTTCGGCCTGCCAGGGCGTCAAATCGTCCCGTGAGCGCACTCAGCATCCTCTACGACAGCGAGCACTACTGCGTGGCCGAGTTCGGCGCCGGCATGGGCATCGAGCTCGTCGACAAGCAGGCACGGCGCAGCGGCTTCCTCGAGGGCCCGGTGGCCGCGCGCTTGCGCTCGAGCATGGCGCAATTGAGCGCCGCGGACTCCGCCGACGACGAGGTGGACGAGTTCCTGTGCACCTACGAGGCGCTGCTCACCCACCACCTGCACCTGCACTGAGCCGCTAGAATCCGCACCGATGGTGCGGCCGGACTACGCGGGCGGCGGATTCGTCAACCTCATCGCCTCGATCGTCGAGGCCTGCGGCGGCGCGCCGCGCCATGCGCCGCTGGCTTCGCTGTCCGCCCGCGAGCTCGCGGCGGCGCGCAACCTCGTCCTGCTGATCGTCGACGGCCTGGGCGACAACTACCTCTGCCGCGAAGGCGCGGGCGGCGCGCTGCACGCGCGGCGCAGGGGCGCCATCACGTCGGTGTTTCCTTCCACCACGGCGAGCGCCATCACCACCTCCTACACCGGCTGGGCGCCGCTCGAGCACGGCCTCACCGGCTGGTTCACCTTCTTTGGCGAAGCGGGCTGCGTCGGCTCGCCGCTGCCGTACTTGCGCCGCGGCGAAAAGGCGGCGCTCGACGTTGCGCCCGCGCGGCTGTACCGCGCCGGGTCCTTTTTCGACGGGCTCGGGCGCCGCTCGATCGTCGTGTCCTACCGGCCGATCGTCGATTCCACCTACAACCTGCACCACTGCGGCCGCGCCGAGCGGCGCGCCTACGACACGCTCGAGGGCCTGGTCGAGCAGACCGTGGCGGCAGTGACGTCCTCCGGCGAGCCGAAGTTCATCTATGCCTACTGGCCCGAGTTCGATGCGCTGTCGCACCGCCACGGCAACGGCAGCCCCGAGGCGCGCGCGCACTGCGGCGCCGTCGACGCCGCATTCGCCGAGCTGATGACGCGGCTGGCCGGCACCGATACGATCGTGGTGGCGACCGCCGACCACGGTTTCATCGACAGCGTCGGTGCCGACGCGCTCGATTTCGCAGATGCACCGGGCTTGTCGGCGCTGCTGCGCTATCCTCTGTGCGGCGAGAGCCGCGCCGCCTTCTGTCACGTGCAGGAAGGGCGCGTGCCGGAATTCATGGCGCGCGCCCGCGACTGGCTCGGCGAACGGGCGCGCGTCTGCGCCAGCACCGAGCTGCTCGAGGAGGGCTGGTTCGGCCGCGGCGACGCGCATCCGCGCATTGCCGAGCGCATCGGCCAGGTGGCGCTGCTGATGCACGGCACCGCGACGGTGAAGGACTGGACGCCCGGCGAATCGCGCCACCGCCACGTCGGCCACCATGGCGGCGCGAGCGCGGACGAAATGTTGATTCCACTCATCGTGGGGAGCGCATGAAAGCGAACACCAACGGCATCGAAACCAGCTACGAGCTGCACGGCAGGGAAGGCGCGCCGTGGCTCGTCCTCAGCCACTCGCTCGCGTGCAGCGTGCGCATGTGGGACCCGCAGATCGCGGCGCTGAAGGGAAGCTACCGCATCCTCGCCTACGACACGCGCGGGCACGGCGCGAGCGATGCGCCCAAGGGCCCGTACACGCTGGAGCTGCTCGCCGACGACCTGAAGGCGCTGCTTGATCACCTCAAGGTGAAAAGCCCGCACTACTGCGGCCTGTCCATGGGCGGCATGATCGGTCAGACCTTCGCGCTCAAGTATCCGGGCGTATTCAAGACGCTGATGCTCGCCGACACGACGAGCCGCTTTCCGCCCGAGGTCGGTGCGCTCTGGCAGGAGCGCATCAGGATCGCGGAGGAAAAGGGCATGGCGCCGCTGGTGCAGCCGACGCTCGAGCGCTGGTTTACAGAAACGTTCCGCAAGTCGAACCCCGACGCCGTGGCAGGAATCGCAAAGCTGATCGCCGCGACGCCGGCTGCAGGCTACGCCGGCTGCTGCCACGCCATTCCCAAGATCAACGTCACCGCGCGGCTGAAGGAGATCAAGACGCCGATCCTGGTCATCTGCGGCGACCAGGATCCGGGTACCCCGCCGGCGATGTCGAAGGAGATACACGAGAATGCGCCCGGCTCGAAGCTCGCCATGATTCCTCAGGCCGCGCACCTTTCCAACCTCGAGAAGCCCGCGGCGTTCACCCAGGCGATGCAGGAGTTCATGGCGGCGCATTGAAGGCGGCGGCAGGGCCTTGATCCCCGATCCTGCCCCCGCAGCGCACGCACCGAATACAGGTCGTACAAGCGCCAGACCGACGAGCCGAAGAAGCAGCCGCCATGAAAGCCACCGCCCACCCGCAGGTCAGTAACGAGCGCGTCATCGTCACCGAATGGCGCTTCGCGCCGGGCGCCGAGACCGGCCACCACGTGCACGCCCACGACTACGTCGTCGTGCCGCTGACGACGGGAAAGCTCAGGCTGGAAGAGCCCGAAGGCACGCGCGAGGTGCAGCTCACCGCCGGCGTGTCCTACGCGCGCCCGAAGGGGGTCGCGCACAACGTCATCAACGCCAACGCCTTCGAGTTCCGCTTCGTGGAAATCGAGCTCAAGTAGCGACGCCCGGAAACCGTGGCGATCACGCTGGCCGTGCTGAGTGCGCTGTGCTTCGGCATCGCGTTGATCGCCGCACGCATCGGGCTGCGCACGCTCGATGCGCGCTCGGGAGCCGCGATCAGCATCCCGACGGCGACGCTTCTGTTCGTGCTGGCCGCGCCGTTCGCGTTCGACGCGCGGGATTTCAGCCTGGACGCCGCGATCGTGTTCGCCGTGGTGGGAGTGTTCTTTCCCGCGCTCGTCACGATCCTCACCTTCCGCTCGAACGAGCTGCTCGGGCCCACGGTGACGAGCGCGGTATCGGGGACGGCGCCGTTGTTCGCGCTCGCCGCCGCCAGCCTGCTGCTCGGTGAGAAGGTTCCCGCGCAGGCCGCGATTGCCGCAGCGGGCGTCGCCCTCGGCATCGTCCTGCTCTCGTGGAACCCGGGCGCCGTGCACAGGCGATTTGCCGGCAGGGCGCTGCTATGGCCCGTCGCCGGCGCCGTGGTGCGCGGCGTGGCGCAGGTCGGCGCCAAGGCCGGATTGCTGCTCTGGCCCAACCCGTTCGCGGCCTGCCTGATCGGCTACGCGGTTTCTTCCGCGACGGTGGTTACCGCCGACCGGTTCCGAGGCGGGAAACGCCGCCGGCCGACGCCGCAGAGCGTCTTGTGGTTCGGGATGACCGGCGCACTCAACGGCAGCGCCATGCTCCTGATGTACGCCGCGCTCAGCATGGCCGCGGTGTCGACCGTCGCCCCGATCGTCGCCGCGTATCCGCTGGTCACGGCGCTCGCCAGCGCGCTCGTGCTGCGCGGCGAGATGCTCACCATGCGAATCTTCGCGGGCGCGGCGGTCACGGTCGGCGCGATCGTCTACCTCGTGGCGTCGACGGGCGCGCCATGACGGACATGGCCAGGCCGACGGCGCCGTGCTGAATCCGGCCTAGCGCCCGATCCCGGCGATGCCGCGCTCGAGAATTTCGCGCGACTGCTCCAGCACCGCCGCGCGCCACTTCGGGTCCGAGGGGTAGAACGCCTCGCAGAACTGCTCATGCACCTTGCGTGCGAGCGCCGGGTGCCGCGCCCCGCAGTAGCGCAGCCAGCGCCCCGCCATGTTGGCACGCTGGATTTCCTTCCGCTCGAGCGTGCCGAACTCCACCACGATGCAAGTCACCTCCGTCTTCGGCAGCATGGCCGAGAACGCATCGATGATCACGCCCTGGTAGTCGGCGAGCGCCTTGTGCGTGACGCCGGCGAGGTTCACCGCGCGCTCGCCCCACCAGTCGCGCGCACGCTTTCGGGCCGGCGAGCCCTCGGCATGGAAGCACAGGTAGATGTGCTCCATCCACGGGCCGATGCCGGTATGGAAATCGATGATCGCGGCGTGCCTGGCGTGCGACACATGCTTCAGCACCGCCTCGCGAAACGCGTAGTTCGACCACTGCTCGCGCTGCCCGCCGAAATAGATGCCGTCGGGATGCGAGAACTGCCCGCCGTTGAATGCCGTGGAGAACGCCTTCTCGCCGATGCGTTCGCGCAATGCATCGAGCTGGCGGAACACCTCGGCCTGGGTGGCGTCGTCCCAAGACTCCGGCGTAACGATGGGGTGCACGTCGGCGTAGCCGGGATTCGGGGGATACGGCTTGCCATGGTCGATGAAGTTGCGGTTGAGGTCGACGTTCTCCTCGGTGCCGCGCGCCTTGTAGGCGAAGCCCCAGGGGTTGTGCGCGTGGAACAACACCATTGCCGTCTTCTTCGGCAGGCGCCGCGCGCCGCCGGCGAGCAGCCACGCGGTCTGCGCCGCCGAGCCCGGATAGCCCTCGATGCCGTGCGTGCCGCTGCCGGCGACCAGCACGCGCTCGGCATTCTCGGGCCCGGCGACCGCGACGTCGAGGCACAGCGGCTCGCCCGCCGGTCCTTTTTCCCTCGGGTCGCGGAACTCGTAGACGCGCGCACCATTGGCGCGCGCGGCATCGATGAAGCGCCCGCGCGCCTCGACGTAGCTCGAGGAGAACACCGAAAGATCAGGCATCGATGCCTTTCCAGCGCGCGAGCTTCGGCGAGTGCAGGCCGAACAGATCCAGCACGCGGCGCACCGTGTGCAGGACGAGGTCGTCGATCGTCTTCGGCCGGGCGTAGAACGCGGGTGCCGGCGGGAACACGATGCCGCCCATCTCGGTCACCTGCACCATGTTCCTCAGGTGCGCGAGGTTGAGCGGCGCCTCGCGCGGCACGAGCACCAGGCGCCGGCGCTCCTTCAGCACCACGTCGGCGGCGCGCGACACGAGGTCGTCGGCGTGCGCGTGCGCCACCGCCGCCAGGGTCTTCATCGAGCACGGCGCGATCACCATGCCTTCGGTGAGGAAGGAGCCGCTGGCGATCGCCGCGCCGATGTCCTTGGGGTGGTAGGACTTGTGCGCGAGGCGCTCGATGTCCTTTCTCTTCAGCCCGAGCTCCTGGTGCGCGTTCAGCACACCCGCGTCGGTGAGCACGAGGTGCGCCTCCCAGCCGCGCGCCGCGCGCAGTTCCTCGAGCAGCCGCAGCCCGTAGGCCGTGCCGGTGGCCCCGGTGATGCCGACGATGAGGCGCCGTTTTGCCATGCGCGCAAGCTTAGCCGATTTGGACCCTTAGAATGCCGCGGGTGCATCCGCGGCTGCTCCTCGTCGTGTTCTGCCCCTTTGCTGCGGGCTTCTACCTCTCGTACTTCTTCCGCAACGTCAACGCGGTCATTTCGCGCGACCTGGCGCGCGATTTCGATCTCTCCAGCGCCGACCTCGGCTTTCTCACCGCCACCTACCTCCTTGCCTTCGCCGCGTTCCAGCTGCCGCTCGGCGTGCTGCTCGACCGCTACGGGCCGCGGCGCGTGCTGGCGGCGCTGCTGTGCATCGCGGGCACGGGCGCGCTCGTCTTCGCGCTGGCGCAGGACTTCGTCGTGCTCTCGATCGGGCGCGCGCTTATCGGCCTCGGCGTCTCGGGCTGCCTGATGGGCGCGATCAAGGCGTTCACGCTCTGGTTTCCGCTGTCGCGCCTCGCGACGCTGAACGGCCTGTACCTCGCGATCGGCGGCCTGGGCGGGCTCTCCGCCACCGCGCCGGTCGAGGCGTTCATCGGGCCGTTCGGCTGGCGCGCGCTGTTCATCGTGCTTGCCGCCGCCTCGGTGAGCGCCGCGGCGCTGATCTTCTTCGTGGTGCCGGAAAAGCCCTTGCCCGGCCACGGCCAGACGCTGCGCGCGCAGATCGCGGATTTCGGCCGCATCTTCGCCTCGGTGCCCTTCTGGCGCATTGCGCTGCCGCTCGTCATCTGCCACGCGGTCTACCAGGCGCTGCAAGGCCTGTGGCTCGCACCCTGGCTCTACGACATCGCCGGCTATGAGCGCCCGGCCGTGGCCGCGGCGCTGCTCATCGCGGCAATCGCCTATACCGCCGGCTCGGTGTTCTTTGGCGTCTCGAGCGACCGGCTCGCGAGCGCCGGCGTGTCGCGCATGACCACCTACAAGGTCGGCATCGCCACCTCGCTCGCCATGTTCGCGCTGCTCGCCGCGGGGACCACCACGGGCCTGGCCGCAATCCTCGCGGTGTACGCCTTCACCTCGATCTCGGTCTCGCTCGCCTACGCGCTGATGACGCCGTTGTTCCCGCCGGCGATGACCGGGCGCGTGATCACCGCCTCGAACGTCATGATGTTCGGCACGTCGTTTCTGTTCCAGTGGGGCATCGGCGCCATGCTGCGGTTGTTTCCAGAAGCCGACGGCCGCTATCCGGCGGAAAGCTACGCCGTGGCGTTCTGGTCGCTCGCCGCGCTGCAGTTGGCGACGATCCTGTGGCTGCTGCCGATGCGGGAATCGCGCGTCTAGGCTTCGCCGCGCAGCGACTTCAGGCCGATGCCGGCGGCATCGAACCCCCCGTCCACCGCGAGCATCTGGCCGTTGACATAGGACGCCTGGTCGCTGCACAGGAACCAGACCGCGGCGGCGATCTCTTCTTCCGTGCCGTAGCGGTTGAGCGGGATCGCGTCGTGGTAGTCGGCGCGGATGGCCGGGGTGTGCACCTGCTTTGCCATCGCCGTGTCCACCGGGCCCGGCGCGACGCCGTTCACGCGAATGCCGGCGTTGCCGAGCTCCGCGGCCTGCTGCCGGGTCAGGTGCTCGAGCGCCGCCTTGCTCGTGCCGTAGGCCACGCGCAGCGTGCTCGCGCGCACCCCGGAGATCGAGCCGATGTTGACGACGCTGCCGCCGCCGCCTTTCAGCATCGCCGGGGCGCAGGCCTGCGTGCATAGGAACGGACCGGTCAGGTTGACGGCCATCACCCGCGCCCACTCTTCATAAGTGGTCTCGAGCATCGGCTTGAACACGGCGATGCCGGCGTTGTTCACCAGTGCGTCGATGCGCTCGAAGCGCGCGACGACCTGGTCGATCGCCGCGCGCACCTGCGCCGGCTCGGCGACGTCGCACTCGATCGGCAGCACGTTCTTGCCCAGCCCGCGTGCCGCCGCCGCGAGCGTCGGCCCGTCGATGTCGAGCAGGGCGGCGCGCCAGCCGCCGGCGAGGAACCGCCGCGCGATGGCGAGCCCGATGCCGCGCGCGGCGCCGGTGACGACGACGACTTTGTCCATGGCGGAGCGCAGTATAAGCTTGCATAAATCCAAAGCGGAGCACCCCATGTTCGAGACCACCATCGCCGGCAGCCTGCCCAAGCCCTTCTGGCTCGCCGAGACCGACAAGCTCTGGCCCGCGTGGAAGGCGAGCGGCGCGGAGCTCGAGAAGGCCAAGCGCGACGCGACGTTGCTGTGGCTGAAGGAGCAGGAGGACGCCGGCATCGACATCGTTTCCGACGGCGAGCAGTCGCGCCAGCACTTCGTGCACGGCTTCCTCGAGTTCGTCGAGGGCATCGATTTCGAGCACAAGGTGAAGATGGGCATCCGCGACAACCGCTACGAGGCCATGGTGCCGGTGGTAACGGGTCCGATCCGGCTCAAGGGCCGCGTGCACCAGGCCGAGGCGCGCCTGGCGCGCGCCCACACCAAGAAGAAGCTCAAGTTCACCATGCCCGGGCCGATGACGATCGTCGACACCATCGCCGACCGCCACTACGGCGACAAGGTGAAGCTGGCGATGGCCTTCGCCGAGTTGCTCAACCAGGAGGCGCGCGCGCTGGAAAAGGACGGCGTCGACGTGATCCAGTTCGACGAGCCGGCGTTCAACGTCTACATGGACGACGTGAACCGCTGGGGCATCAAGGCGCTCGAGCGCGCGGCCAAGGGCCTCAGGTGCACGACCTGCGTGCACATCTGCTACGGCTACGGCATCAAGGCGAACCTCGAGTGGAAAGAGAAGCTCGGCGGCGAATGGCGCCAGTACGAGAAGATCTTTCCGGCGCTGGCCAGGAGCAAGATCAAGCAAGTGTCGCTGGAATGCATACACTCGCACGTGCCGCCCGAGCTGATGAAGCTCTTGAAGGGCAAGGACGTGCTGGTGGGCGTGATCGACGTCGCCTCCGACAAGGTCGAGACGCCGCAGGAGGTGGCCGCCACCATCCGCAACGCGCTCAAGTACGTGCCGAGGAAGCACCTGTTTCCCTGCACCAACTGCGGCATGGCGCCGATGCGGCGCGACATCGCGCTGGCGAAGCTGAAGGCGCTGGGCGCCGGCGCCGCGCTGGCGAGAAAGCGCGCGCGCTGACCTTGCGGGCGCTGCCGCTTCCGGCGGGCATCCGCTCGCGCTTGGTCGAGCGGAACAACGGGCTGCGCACGCACGTGCTGGAGGCGGGCGACCCGCGCGCACCCGGCCTGTTGCTGCTGCACGGGTTTCCGGAGCTTGCCTTCAGCTGGCGCAAGGTGATGCTGCCGCTCGCGGAAGCGGGGTATCACGTGATGGCGCCCGACCAGCGCGGCTACGGCCGCACCACCGGCTGGGATCCGGACTACGACGGCGATCTCGCCTCCTACCACCTGCTCAATCTCGCCCGCGACGCGCTGGGCGTGGTGCGCGCGCTGGGCCACGACACCGTGCACCTCGCCGGACACGACTTCGGCTCCTGGGTCGCTGCGTGGTGCGCGCTGGTGCGGCCCGACGTGTTCCGCGCGGTGGCGCTGATGAGCGCGCCTTTCACGGGACCGCCCGGACTGGTGCCGGAAGCGCCCGACCCGATCCACGAGGCGCTCGCGGCGCTCCCCCGCCCGCGCAAGCATTACCAGGCCTACTACCGCACGCGCGAAGCGAACCGCGACATGACGCACTGCGCGCAGGGGCTGCACGCGTTCCTGCGCGCCTATTTCCACATGAAGAGCGCCGACTGGACGCAGAACCGCCCGGCGCCGCTCGCTGGCTGGACGGCCGCCGAGCTCGCGCGCATGCCCACGTACTACGTCATGGACCTGCACGAGACCATGGCGCAGACGGTCGCG
The DNA here is from genome assembly GCA_035459025.1 of Burkholderiales bacterium. Classification (GTDB taxonomy): domain Bacteria; phylum Pseudomonadota; class Gammaproteobacteria; order Burkholderiales; family SG8-39; genus JAABQT01. The sequence continues at coordinate 51,274 of DATHYT010000047.1, forward strand.
CACGAGATGCCTTCGCGCGAGCAAATCGCCGCCTGCCGCTGGCTGACCGAGGCGGAACTGGCCGTCTACAGCGCGGAGTTCGGCCGCACCGGGCTGCAGGGCGGCTTGCAGTGGTACCGGGCGCGCGTGGAGCCGCCGCTGCCGCGCCTGTTCGAGCTCTTTGCGGGACGGAGAATCGAGGTCCCCGCCTGCTTCATCGCGGGCAAGAGCGACTGGGGCCCCTACCAGCGGCCGGGCAACCTCGAGGACATGCGCGACAAGGCCTGCGCGCGCTACCTGGGCACGCACCTCGTCGATGGCGCGGGACACTGGGTGCAGCAGGAGCAGCCCGAAGCGGTGGCCGGGCTGCTGCGCGAGTTCTTCGCCGCGCCGCGCTAGTCGGCGTAGCCCGGGTTCTCGCGGTCGAGCACCCGCATCATCGCCTCGAAGTACAGGCGCTCGCGCTCGGCGCGCGAGTGGCGCTCGTCCACGGGCGGCGATTGCACCTGCGCCGCGATCTCGTCCGAGAGCACTTCGAGCGGCTTGCCGGTGCCCATCGCCAGCACCTGCGCGCGGCAGACGCGCTCGAGCTTGTAGATGCGCCGATAGGCCTGCGCGACCGTGTCGCCCACGACCAGCACGCCGTGGTTCTTCATGAACAGCACGTGCTTGTCGCCGATCAGGCGCGCGAGGCGCTCGCCCTCCTCGACGAAGTCCGCCGTGCCCGCATAGGTGTCGTCGTAGGCGACGTGGCCGTGGAAGTAGGCCGCGGTCTGGCTCGCGGGGAGCAGGCGGTTCTCCTTGAGCATGTTGAGCGCGAGCGCCCAGGTCTGGTGCGTGTGCAGCACGACGCGCGCCCCGGTCAGGCGATGGATCGGCGCGTGGATGCACTGCGCGGAGAGCTCGACCACGCCCTCGCCTTCGAGCGTCCGGCCGGACTCGTCGAACACGATCATGTCGCTCGCCCTGGCCTCGGACCAGTGCAGGCCGAAGGGCAGGATCAGGTAGCGGTCCGTCGCGCCGGGGACGGTCACGGTGAAGTGGTTGTCGATCCCCTCCTCCAGCTCGTGCAGCACGGCCAGGCGGTGCGCCGCGGCGAGATGGATCTTCGCCTCGCGCACGGGATCGGCGGCGCGGCGGGCGGTCAGCGAATGGATGGTCATCGGTCCAGTATATATTGGCGCCGATGGCTGAAGGCGAGTCGATCGAGGTCGCGGTGCTCGGGGCGGGCGCGGTGGGCTGCTACTACGGCGGCATGCTGGCGCGCGCCGGGCATGCGGTGACGCTCATCGGCCGGCCGGTCCACGTCGCGGCGTTCGCGGCGCGGGGCCTGCGCTTCGAGGGCCTGAAGTTCGACGAGCAGGTTGCGGTCGGGGCGAGCACCGAGGCATCCGCGGTCCGCGGGTGCCGCGTGGTCCTGTTCTGCGTCAAGTCCACCGACACGGAAAGCGCGGCCGAGCAGATGGCGCCGCACCTCGACGCCGGCGCGCTCGTCGTGAACCTGCAGAACGGCGTGGACAACACCGAGCGCATCGCGGCGCGCATCGCGCAGCCGGTCATCCCCGCGGTGGTCTACGTGGCCACCGAGATGGCGGGCCCGGGCCACCTGAAGCACCACGGGCGCGGCGACCTCGTCGTCGGCGAGCTCGGCGCGAAGCTCCCGGCGGGTGCGCTGGCGCAGGTGAAGCGCTGGTTCGAGGCCGCCGGCGTCCCGGTCGCGATCTCCGGCAACGTGGCCGGGGAGCTGTGGGCGAAGCTGGTCGTGAACTGCGCCTACAACGCGCTCTCCGCCATCTCGCAGCTGCCCTACGGCAAGATGATCGAGGGCCCGGGCATTCGCGACGTGATGCGCGAGGTCGTCGAGGAAACGCTCGCCGTCGCCAGGGCGAGCGGCGTCACCATGGCGCCGGACATCCTGGAACGCACCTACAGGATCGCCGAGGCGATGCCCGCGCAGTACTCCTCCACCGCGCAGGATCTCGCGCGCGGCAAGCCGACCGAGATCGAGCACTTGAACGGGTTCGTCGCGCGCCGCGGCGCTTCGCTGGGCGTGCCCACGCCCGCGAACCGCACGCTCGCCGCCCTGGTGCGGCTGCTCGAGTCCAAGCCGCTCAAGCCGGCGTGAGAATGTGGATCACGCGGCCGGCGATCATGTCCTTCACCTTCGCCGCGTAGGCCGCCATGTGGGGCGCGGCGGCGTGCGCCTTGAGCGCGTCCATGCTTTCCCACTTCTCGATGGCGACGAAGGTGTCGGGCCCGTACTTGGTCTGCATCTGCGGCGCGGGGTCCGCGTCGACGGCGGGGCCGTATTCGATGCAGCCTTTCTCAGCGCGCACCGCGGGCACGTTGGCGCGAAAGTGCGCCAGGATCTCCTCGCGCTTGCCGGGCTTGGCGGTGATGACGGCGATGACGTGGATCATGCGTTCTCCCTTGTTCAGGCGACCTTGGTGAGTTTCTGCAGCGAGCGCAGGCCTTTCGGGATGCCGCGCTCCGGATACAGACGCGGAAATTCAGTGTAGCTCACCTCGCCGACATAGATGTCGCCGCGCGAGTCCACCGCGAGGCCGTGCGGCGCGATGAACTTTCCGGTCTCCAGTCCCGGGCCCTGCTCGCCGCCCAGGCGCGCGACGAGCCTGCCCTCGGGGTCGACGATCGACAGGCGCGGCCCGAGGTTGGGATGGTCGCGGTTGATGTTCATGCCGGGGCCGAGCTCGCCGATGATGAACTGCAGCTGCTTCCCGCGGCAGCAGTACAGGCCGCAGGGCCGGTGCATGTTGTTCCACTGCGTCTCGTACCTGCCGCGGGCGTCGAACACCTGCACGCGATGGTTCTCGCGGTCGGCGACGTACACCCAGCCTTCGGCGTCGGTGACGATGTTGTGCACCACGTTGAACTGACCGGGGTCCGAGCCCGGCTCGCCCCAGGAGAGCAGGAGCTTCCCGTCGGGCGAGTACTTGTGCACCTTGGCGTTGCCGTAGCCGTCGCTCACGTAGATCTCGCCCTCGGGCGAGAGCGCGGTATGCGTGCAGCGGTGAAAGGGCTTGCCGCTCATGAACGGCGCGGGCTTGCCCGGCACGCCCAGCTCGAGGAGCACCCTGCCCTCGGGCGTGCACTTGCGCACGAAGTGCCCGCCATCGTCGGTGAGATAGAGCGTGTCGTCGACGTCGATGTGCAGGCCGTGCGCGCGCGGGTAGCTGCCCTCGCCCCAGGAGCGCAGGAAGTTGCCGTCGCGATCGAACACCATCATCGGGTGCTCGCCGCGATTGAAGACGTAGACCTGGTCCCTGCGGTCGCAGGCGACCGCCGCCACGTCCTTGAACTCCCAGCCCGCGGGCAGCTTCGCCCAGTTCTCCACCACGCGGTAGCGGTGCTCGCCGCTGCCCAATACCGTCATCATCCACCGTCCTTTAAATGGGGACAGACCTCATTATTCCGCAGAGCGAAAAAATGAGGTCTGTCCCCATTTACCAAGCCATCGCGAACGCGGGAAAGCATTCGGCCTTCGAGCCCCGCGGGTCGCAGCCGGCTTCGATCAGGCCGCTTTGCTCGTCGAATGCGGCGCACGAGACGAACCCTTCGGTCCAGTCGGGCGCCACGTCCAGATCATGGCCGCGCCGGCGCAGCTCGTCCAGCACTTGGGCGCCGAAGCGCGGCTCGATGCGCACGCGGTTTGGCTCGCTCGCATGCGGGGCGAAGAACCCCGGTGTGTGCTCGGAGGACAGCCGCGGCGCCTCGATCGCCTCGGGAATCGACATGCCGAACACCGCGCGGCACAGGTAGAACTGCAGCAGCCACTGCCCCTGGTTGTCGCCGCCCATGGTGCCGAACGCCATCCAGGGCTTGCCGTTCCTGAACGCCATCGACGGCGTCAGCGTGGTGCGCGGGCGCTTGCCGGGAGCGACCACGTTCGGGTGGTGTGCGGGCTCCAGGTAGAAGGTCATCATGCGCGTCGAAAGCGGAAAGCCGAGCGGCTCGATCACTTCCGCCGACGAGATCCACGCGCCGCTCGGCGTGAACGAAGCCATGTTGCCCTTGGCGTCCACCGCATCGACGTGCACCGTGCCCGGGCCCCAGTCCTTGGGCGTGAGCTTCTCGGCCTCGGGCAGGAGCGCGGCGTTGTTCCACGCGCCGCCCGGGCGCAGCTCCAGGCTCGCGCGCTGCATGTCGATGAGCGCCGCGCGCTTCTTCGCGTAGCCGGGCGAGAGCAGCGTCTGCTCGGGCACCTTCGCCATAGCCGGGTCGCCGTAGTACTGCTCACGGTCGGCGTAGGCGAGCTTCATCGCCTCCACCAGCAGGTGGCAGTAGTCGGGCGTGCCGAAGCCGATCTTTTTCAGGTCGAACTGCTGCATCAGCGCGAGCGTTTGCAGCTCGGCGGGTCCCTGCGACCAGTAGCCGGTCTTGTAGAGCTCGGTGTCGCCCACGCGCAGCGACACCGGCGCCTCGATGCGCGTCTCGAAGGCGGCGAGGTCCGCGCGCCCGAGCAGGCCGTCGTGCGCCTTCGAGAACTTCGCGATCTCGGCGGCGATCTCGCCCTGGTAGAAAGCCTGCAGCGGATCCTTCGCCGCGGCGAGGTACTCGAAGCTGCGCGCGAGCGCCGGGTTGCGGAACAGCGCGCCCACCTCGGGCACGGGCAGGTAGAGCCTGGCGCTCCCCGGCCACTCGGCCTCGAAGCGCGCCTGCATCGGCGCGATGCCGTACTTGTGCTGGTTGCGCAGGCCCTCGGACACCGGAAAGCCGTTCTGCGCCAGCTCGATCGCCGGCGCGAGCACCTCAGCGAGCGGCAGCGTGCCCCACTCACGCAGCGCGGTCACCAGCGCACCGAAGGCGGCGGGCACACCCGCGGCAAGGATGCCTGCGTCCGGGATGTCCGTGAAACCGCGCGCGCGAAACGCGTCGGGCGTCGCCTTCGCCGGCGCCGCCATGTTGCCGTTCACCGCGATCACCCGCGATTCGCCCGCGAGCCTCACGAGCAGCGGGCATTCGCCGCCGATCGTATGCATCTGCGCGTTGACGACGCCTTCGACGAAACTCGCCGCTACCGCGGCGTCGATGGCGTTGCCGCCCGCCTTCAGCACGTCGGCGCCGGCGCTGGCCGAAAGGTTGCTGTTCGAAGCCACGGCGCCGCGCGTGCCCATGAGCCGCGGGTGGAAGGTGCGCGCCTCGGTGGGCAGGATGCGGTAGGCGCGCCGGCTCATCGTCGCCGTAGAATAGCCGAATGCTCGCGCTGGAATGGATCGCCGAACGCAAAATCGAGGAGGCCGTTTCGCGCGGCGAGCTCGACCGGCTGCCGAACGCCGGCCGGCCGCTCGACCTCTACGAGGATCCGCTGGTGCCGCCCGAGATGCGCATGGCAAAGCGCATCCTCGGCAATGCGGAAGTGTCGCTCGAGGAGATCTTCACCGAGCTGCGTAACCGCCGGCGCTAGCCGGGTTGCGCCACCTCGGCGCGCGTATAGGGAATGCTGAACGCCGCGTCCGGCGGAATCGGCGGAATCGACTTCTCCCAGGCTTCGTACTTGGCGCGCAGCTCGGCAAGGCGCGCCGGCTCGCGCTTGGCGTAGTTGGCGCGCTCGCGCGCATCGACCGCGAGGTTGAACAGGAACTCGCCGTCCTCGCTCGCGAAGTACTTCCAGTCGCCCGAGCGCACCGCGCGCTGCGCCCGGTACTTCATGCGCCAGAAGAGGTCGCGCGCGAACGGCGCGCCCGGCTCTGCCAGCACTTTGAGCAGGCTCAGCCCGTCGAGCGGATAGTCGGGATGCGCCTTCACGCCCGCCGCCTCGAGGAAGGTCGCCACCCAATCCATGGTGATCGCGTGCTGCGCCGTGACGCCGCCCGCCTTCACGCGCGCGGGCCAGCGCACGATGTAAGGCACGCGGATGCCGCCCTCGAGCAGGTCCATCTTCTTGCCGACCAGCGGCCACGCGTCGGAGAAGCGCTCGCCGCCGTTGTCGCTGGTGAAGACGACGAGCGTGTTCCGGGGATCGGGCAGCGCGGCGAGCACCTGGCCGATGCCCTCGTCCATGTGGTGGATCATCTTCTGGTACACGGCGAGCGAGCCGCCGTCGGTATGCCAGATCTTCTCGATGCGCTTCGCCTCGGCCTCGTCCGCGCGCGTCTCCCACGGCCAATGCGGCGCGCTGTAGTGCAGCGACAGGAGGAAAGGCGCCCTGGCGTTCTTCACGTACCGCACGGCGCGCTCGGACAGGAGGTCGGTCATGTAGCCCTGGCGGTGGATCTCCTTCTCGCCCTCCCACAGGTCGTGCACGCCCGCGGTGTCGCAATGCGTGAAGTAGTCGAAGCCGCCCGAGAGCGAGCCGAAGAATTCCTGGTAGCCGCTTCTCAGCGGATGGAAGTTCGGCGGATAGCCCAGGTGCCACTTGCCGACGAGCGCCGTGGCGTAGCCCGCATCGCCGAGGAGCGAGGCGAGCGTCGGGTGCGCGGGCGGCAGCCCGAGCACCGGATCGCCGCGCTTTCTTCCCGAGATCGGCTCGTCGGCGCCGCCCCGCAGTCGATGCTGCCAGCGCCCGGTGGCGAGCGCGAAGCGCGTCGGCGAGCATACCGACGAATTCGCGTAGCCCTCGGTGAAGCGCAGGCCCTCGGCCGCCATGCGATCGAGCACCGGCGAGCAGCCGGAGCGAGCGCCGTAGCAGCCGAGGTCGGCGTAGCCGAGGTCGTCGGCGAGGATGAAGATGAAGCTGGGCCGCATTTTCGCCGCGCGTCAGCTCGGAAAGTGCGCCTCGAGATCGGCGATCTGCGCCGCCTCGAGCGGCCGCGCGTCGCGCCCGGTGAGCAGGAGGTGGAGCTTGGCCGTCTCCTCCATCTCCTCGGCGTTGTACACCGCGTCCTCGAGCGACTTTCCCGCCACCACCGGCCCGTGGTTGGCGAGGAGCACCGCGTGATGCTTCCGCGCCTTCTCGCGCACCGCTTGCGCGAGCGCGCGGTCGCCCGGCCGGTAGTACGGCACGAGCGGCAGCTTGCCGATGCGCATCACGTAGTACGCGGTGAGCGGTGGCAGCACGTTCGCAGCGTCGGCATGCCGCAGGCAGGACACGGCGACGCAGTGCGTGCAATGCAGGTGCACGATGCCCTGGGCGCTCGCGCGCTCCTCGTACATCGCCAGATGGAGAAAGCCCTCCTTCGAGGGCTTGTCGCCCGAGACGTGCTTGCCCGCCTTGTCGAGCTTCGCGATCTTCGCCGGGTCGAGCCGCCCCAGGCACGAGTTGGTCGGCGTTACCAGCAGCCCGTCGGGCAGGCGCACGGAGAGGTTGCCGGAGCTGCCGTGCGCGTAGCCGCGCGCGTACAGCGACTGCCCGAACATGACGAGCTGCTCGCGCAGCTGGTTCTCGGTCATGCGAGCACCTCGAACGCCCTGGTGAAGAAGTCCGGGCCGCCGAAGTTGCCCGACTTCAGCGCGAGCAGCATCGGCTTGCCGCCGAGCGCCGCGGTCCAGGGCACGCCGGGCGCGATCTCCGGCCCGATGGCGAGCGCCTTGACGCCCAGTGCCTCGGCCACCGCGCCCGAGGTTTCGCCGCCCGCCACCACGAAGCGGCGCACGCCCGCGGCGGCGAGGCCCTTTGCCAGCGCGCGGAACGCCTGCTCGATCGCATCCGCCCGCCCCTCGGCGCGCGCCGAGGGCGGCGCGGACGTGTAGATCAGCACCGGACCTGCGCCGAGCTTCGGCTTCGCCCACGCGAGTGCCGCCTCGACGTCGAGCCGCGCCGGATCGAGGTGCAGCGACGGGAATTTCGCGCGCGCGGCTTCCACCTGCGCGAGCGTCGCCTCCGAGCAGCTGCCCGAGAGGATCGCCGCCGCCCCGTCGACTTTGGGCAGCGCAGCGCCCGTGGCTTTCTTCGCGCCTTTCGCCAGCGCCCGCGCGATGCCCATGGCCAGACCCGCACCGCCGATCGAGAGCTTCATGCCGGCGCAGGCTTCCCCGGCCGCGACCAGGTGCTCGTCGCGAATCGCGTCGACGATCGCATAGCGGCAGCCCTCGGCGCGCAGCGCCTCGCAGCGCGCCTGCACCGCCGCGGCGCCCGCTTCCACCGCCGCGAAATCCACCAGCCCGACGCGCCCCTTGGTCTGCGCGCCCATCACGCGCACCAGGTTCGAGTCGGTCATCGGCGTGAGCGGATGGTTACGCATGCCCGATTCGGCGAGCGGCACCGCGCCGACGAACAGGTTGCCCAGGTACACCGTGCGCTGGTTGCGCGGATAGGCAGGCGTCGCCAGGGCGAACTCCCGGCCGAGCGCCGCAAGCAGCGCGTCGGCCACCGGGCCGATGTTGCCGCGCGGCGTCGAATCGAAGGTCGAGCACACCTTGAAGTAGATATGGCTCGCCATCGCGCCGCGCAGCCAGGCGAGCGCGCGCAGCGACCACTCGACCGCTTCCTCGGGAGGATTGGTGCGCGACTTCAGCGCCACCACCACCGCGTCGGCGTCCGGCGCTTCGAGCTTCGCATCGGGCACGCCGTTCACCTGCACCACCGACAGGCCCTCGCGCGCGAGCGTCACGCCGAGGTCGGTGGCGCCGGTCAGGTCGTCCGCGATGCAGCCGAGGAGCATGACGCGCAATCTAGCGCAATTCCTCCGGCGCGAAAGCATCGATTTCGATGCGCCGTCCTTCCGCGTGCGAGGCGTACACCGCCTCCATGATGCGCATGTTGGCGAGGTAGTCGGCGCCGCTGTTCTCCAGCGGCGCGCCCTCGCGCAGGTGGCGCACCACGTGCGCCTGCAGCGCGTCGCAGGCGCCGCCGCCGAAGGTGTCGTCGCGACCCTTGTCGTACCGGTGCTCGGTCTCGGCCTGCTGGTGCGGCTTCCACCACAGGCGCGCGACGCCGTCGAGGCGCAGCACGCCCGCCGCGCCTTCCAGCCAGCACTCGCCCATGGTGCGGCGCGCATTGGCGGCCACATGATCGTTCAGGCGGTTGCCGTCGAAGAGGCCCGTGGCGCCGTTCGCGAACTCGAAGATGATGTAGCCGGCGTCCTCGCCCGCGATCGCCGGATTGAGGCGCCGCAGCCGCGCCGTCACCGCCGCCACCTCGCCCGCGAGAAAGCGGAAGGTGTCGATGAGGTGGATCGCGGTCTCGAACACCAGAAAGCGCGGCATCTTCTGGAAGTAGCCCTGGCGCGCGAGGTAGGCCTCGGGCCCCTGCCCGTCGCCCGGGCGCAGACGAAAGGCGATCGAGTGCAGCGCGCCCAACCGCCCCGCGTCGAGCAGGCGCTTCATCTCGCGGAAGTGCGGCATGAAGCGGAAGTTCTCGTGCACCGCGAGCAGGATGCCGGCGCGCTTCGCGACCTCGACGAGCGCCTGCGCCTCGGCGTGGGTGCGCCCGAACGGCTTCTGGCAGATCGTCGCAACGCGCCGGCGCGCCGCCTCGCCGACGTAGTCGCGGTGCGTGACCGGCGGCGTGACGATGTCGACGAGGTCCGGTGCCGTCGCCTCCAGCATCGGCGCGAGCGCGCCGAACACGCGCGCGACGCCGAAGCGCGCCGCAAGCGCCTCGGCCTTGGCGAGGTCGCGATTGCAGATGCCTGCGAGCTCCACCCCGGGAATGCGCTTCCAGCCGTCGAGCTGGAACTGGCAGAAATACCCGGCACCCGCCACCGCCACGCGCAGCGGCTTCATGCCCACAGGTCGCCGGGAAGCATTGCAATGTCGAACGGATCCGGCGCGCCAGCCATCGCTGGCGAAATCTACACCAGCCGCGGCCCTAGCGGCCGCCCTTTGCTTCGTACTCGCGGATCGCCTGCTTCAGGCTGCTGTACTCCTCGCAGCCGAAGAAGCACAGGCGGTCGAGCTGCGCCAGGTGCTCGCGCGCCTTTCCCACGTTGCCCACCATCAGGTAGGCCTCGCCGACGTACTCGTGCGCGCCGCGGTGCTTGGGCGCGAGGCGCAGCGCCTCGTGATAGTGCTTGAACACGAGGTCCATGTCCGGACCGGGCGCCTTGCGCAGGCTGTAGGCGTACAGGTTATGGTAGTCGGGGTTGGCCGGCGCCTTAACGAGCGCCTCGCGAAGCACGGCGGCCGACCTGGCGTAGTCCTGGCGCGAGAGGGCCTCGCGCGCCTGTTGCAGCACGGGATCCGGGGCCGCTGTTGCGTCGTCCGCGGCCCACAGTTCCAGCGGGGCGAGGAGCAGCGCTATCATCAGAGCACGAAGCATCATGATCCGGACCCTCCTTACCTCGGCGACCCTGGCGTTAACACTGGCGGCACCGGCCGCATTCCCGGCGCCTCCCGCAACGCGCGACGAAGCGCTCGCCGCGCTCGAGCACCCGGTCACCGAGCGCCGCGCCGAGGCGGTGGTCTGGATGGCCAACCACGGGCGCATGGAAGACACCGGCCTGCTGATGAAGCGCCTGCGCGACGAGAGCGCCTTCGTGCGCGGCTACGCCGAGCAGGGATTGTGGCTGCTGTGGAGCCGCTCGGGCGACGCCGAGATCGACCGCGTCATGGGGCGCGGCGTCGAGGACATGCAGTCGGGCCGGTACGAGGAGGCGGTAGCCGCATTCAGCGACGTGATCCGCCGGCGGCCCGACTTCGCCGAAGGCTGGAACAAGCGCGCCACGGCGCTGTTTCTCGCCGGCGCGTACCGCCGCTCGCTCGCCGATTGCGACGAGGTGCTGAAACGCAACCCGCAGCACTTCGGCGCGCTCTCGGGCTACGGCCAGATCTACTTCCAGCTCGGCGAGTACGCCAGGGCGATCGAGTGGTGGCGCCGCGCGCTGGACGTGAACCCCAACATGCTCGGCGTCGAGATCGGCATCAAGCGCGCCGAGGAGCTGCTGCGCGAAAAGCGCGGGCGCAGCACCTAGGGCGCGAGCCGGCCGAGCAGCTCCTCGAGCGCGGCGGCGGCGACGAGCGGGTGCTCGAACGGGAACAGGTGCCCGCCGGGCACGCCCATCTTGGCAAAGCGCGGGCCGCGCATCGCCCCGAGCCCCACGCGCCGCAGCACGTCGGATTGCTCGCCGCCGACGAAGCCCGCCGGCAGCTTGAGCGCTCGCAGGTGCCGGCCCATGTCGTGCGGGATGGTGCGGTAGATCCGGTACTCGATCTCCGGGTCGATGAGAAGCCGGTAGCGCCCCGGCGCGCCGGCGAGGCCGTAGCGCACGTAGTGCTCGAGGCACTCGTCGGTGAAGTTGCGGAACAGCTTCTTCGAGCGGAAGTGCGCGGTTGCCTCCTCGCGCGTGGTCCAGACGCTGCGCCGCTCGCGCGTCATGCCGGCGGGCGTGACGCGGTCGACCATGCCGAGGCGCTTCACCACCCCGAGCGCGCGGCCCTTGAAGGCGCCGATGATGGGCGCATCGAGGAGCACGATGGCGCGAAACAGCTCGGGGCGGCGCACGGCGGCGAGAAAGCTGAGGTAGGCGCCGAGCGAATGGCCGACGCCGAAGACGGGCTCGCCGCCGTACTCGCGCTCCAGCGTATCGATCAGCTGCTCGACGAGATGCGGCCAGCCCTCCGTCGGCGGGTAGCGCGGGTCCGTGCCGATCGCCTCGATGTAGCCGACGCGATAGCGCCGGCGCAGCGGTGCGAGCATGGCTTCGTAGCACGGCGCGGGAAAGCCGTTGGCATGCGAAAAATGCAGAACGAGCGGCGCCACTCGGCCGCAATCGACTAGACGTAGTCCTCGGCGGCCGCGTCGGCGTCCACCGGCGCGCCGGCGACCAGCCCCTGCATGTAATCGCAGCCGAGCGCGGCGAGCAGTTCGCGCTGCGCCGGCGTGTCCGCGCCTTCGGCCACCACTGTGAGCTTGAGCGCGTGGGCGAGCCCGACGATGCCGCCGACGAGCGCGGCGGCGCCCGGGTCGCCCGCCGCGTCGGCGACCAGGCTCCGGTCGAGCTTGAGCCGATCCAGGGGAAAGCGGCGCAGCGCGGCGAGGCTCGAACTGCCCGCACCGAAGTCGTCGACCGCCAGCGCCACCCCCAGCTCCTTGAGCTTTCGCAGCGTGCTCGCCGCGACGTCGGGCTGCTGCATCAGCGCCGCCTCGCCGATCTCGAGCGACAGCAGGCGCGGCGGCAGCCCGCTCTCGGCGAGCGTACGCCGCACCAGCTCGATCAGGCCCGGGTCATTGAACTGGCGCGCCGACAGGTTCACCGCGACCTGCACCTCGTGCTCCACGCCGATGAACGTGCACCAGCGGCAGGCCTCGCGCAGCGCCCAGGCGCCGATGCCCAGGATCAGCCCCGTTTCTTCCGCCAGCACGGCGAGGTCGGCGGCAGGCACCAGCCCGGTGCGCGCGTGCTGCCAGCGCACGCGCGCCTCGTGCGCCACCACCGTGCGGTCCTTCACCGCGGCGATCGGCTCGTAGTGCAACGCCAGCTCGCCGCGCTGCTCGGCGCGGCGCAAGTCGCCCTCCAGCGCCACGCGGCGCGCCGCCGCCTGGTTCATCTGCTCGGTGAAGAACTGGTAGTTGGCGCGCCCGGACTCCTTGGCGTGGTACATCGCGGCGTCGGCGTTGCGGATCAGCATGGCGGCGTCGCGCCCGTCCTCCGGGAACACGGCGATGCCGATCGAGGGGGTGACCGTGAGCTCGCGGTCGGCGACCCGCACCGGCTGTGACAGCGTCTCGATGATCTTGGCGGCGACGCCGGCAGCGTCGGTCGAGCGCTTCGACTCGGGCAGCACCACCATGAATTCGTCGCCGCCGATGCGGCACACGGTGTCGCCGACGCGCAGCTGCTTCACCAGGCGCCTGGCCACTTCCTTCAGCACCTGGTCGCCCACCGCGTGGCCGAGCGAATCGTTGATCGCCTTGAAGCGATCGAGATCGACGAACATCACCGCGGTCTGCTTGCGGTTGCGCTGGCTGAGCGCGAGCGCCTGCGTCAGGCGGTCCTCGAGGATGCGGCGATTCGGCAGGCCGGTGAGCGCGTCGTGGTCGGCAAGGTGCTGGGCGCGCTCCTGCGCATCGCGCAGCTCACTGGTGCGCGCGGCCACCATGCGCTCGAGGCCTTCGCGCGCGGCGTGCTCGGCCGAAACGTCGTCGTAGATCCAGATCGAGCCCTCCTGCGGTTGCGCCGGGTCGATGGCGCGGCCGACGACCTTGCACCAGAGCTGGCTGCCGTCCTTGCGGCGCAGCTCGCGCTCGTCCGTATAGGCCTCGCCCCGCGCCAACACCGCATAGGCGACGCTCCCGAGCTCCTCGTAGACCTCCCGGGAAACATGGATGACCCGGGTGGACTTGCCGATCAGCTCGCCCGGGGCGTAGCCGAGCATCTCCTCCATGCGCGGATTGCAGCGCTGGAAGATGCGCTCGCGCAGGAACGTGATGCCGATGGTCGCGTTGTCGAGGATCAGGTTCTGCTCGGCGAGCGCGCGCCGCACTTCCTCCTCGCGGCGCTTCGCCTCGCTGATGTCCTCGAACAGCCACACGGCGCCGCGCGCGGCGTCGCCCGGCCGCACCGCGCGGCCCGAGAGCCGGCACCAGAATCCGGTGCCGTCGCGCCGGCGCAGCCACTGCTCGCGCGTGTGCGTGCCGCCGCGGTTCAGCTCGTCGTAGTTCGCCGCCGCCAGCTCGAATTCGGCATCGGTGAAATACAGCTGCCGCGCCGACATGTCGTTTGCTTCGCTCGCCTCGTAGCCGAACAGCTCCTCGAAGCGCCGGTTGCAGCGCACGACCTTGCGCTCGTGCGTGATGGCGATGCCGACCACCACGTTGTTGAGCAGCGCCTCCTGCTCGGCGAGCAGGCGCTGCATCTCGCCCTCGGCGCGCCGCCGGTCGGTGAAGTCCTCGTTGGTCCACACCGCGCCCTTGTGCGGCTCGCGCGGGTCGATGGCGCGGCCCACGGCGCGCACCCACATCACGCTGCCGTCCTTGCGCCGGCGCGGCAGCGTGTCCTCGGCGTGCACGCCGCCGCGCATCTGCGCATAGGACTTCTCCACGCGCTCGAAATCCTCGTCCGACAGGTAGAGCTCGCGCGCCGAGCGGCCGTTCAGCTCGCCCGGGGCGTAGCCGTACATCTGCTCGTAGCGCGCGTTGCAGCGCACGATGCGACGGTCGCGCAGGAACACGATGCCGACGGACGCGGTGGCGAAGATCACCTCCTGCTCCCGGAGCAGCCGCGCCACCTCGTCGCCGTGGCGCCGCGCCGTGGTGACGTCGTCGACGATCCACACCGTGCCGCGGCGCACATCCGTGGTGCTGATGGCCTTGGCGATCATGCGCGCGAGGAACGTGGAGCCGTCCTTGCGCCGCATCTCCCAGTCGAGGTCGAGCTGCTTGCCCGCCGAGAGCACCGGCACGGCGATGCGAGCGAGCGCCTCGTAGCTCTCGGTCGAGGGGTACACCACCTCCCCCGGCTGGCCGATCAGCTCGTCGGCTTCCCAGCCGAACAGCTCGGCGAACTTCGGGTTGCAGAGGAAGAACTTGCGGTCGCGCGAGAACGCGATGCCGATCCAGGCGTTGGCGAGCACCGCTTCGTACTCGAGCTGGGTGAAGCGGGTGTGCCCGGCGTAGCTCGCCGGCGGCTGCTCGAGGCTTCCTTCGCTCGCGCGCGGGTCGTTCATCGCGCGTCGGCCAGCACCTGGAAGTCGCGCGCGTAGCCCGCCAGGCGCTGCACGGCGTGCCGGCGCTGTGCGGGGCTCAAAGAACGCTCCAGCTCGGCGAGCAGCGCGAGGAGGCGCTCGGTCCCGGCGCGGTTCTCCGCGGCAAACCCGGGATCGCGCCCGCGCTCCCAGTTCGCCGCCCAGTCCGCCAGGCGCCCGGCGCTCGCGCGCGCGCGCAGCATGGCAAGGAGCTCGGCCTGCAGGCGGCGGCGGTCGCGGTCGCGCCCCTCGGCATTGAGCGGCGCGCTTTCGCTGTACTGCCGCAGACGCTCGCGTTGCGCATCGTTCAGCTCTCCCACCCAACCCTGCAGCACTTCCACCAGGCGCCGGTAGCGGCGCTCGCGGCGCTGGGCCGGCGTGCCGTCGAGCCAGCGCTCGGCGTACTTGCGGTTGTCTTCCGCAAAGCGCGCTTCGAGATGCGCGATCTGCGCCGGCGTCAGCCGGTCGAGAAAGTCGCCGAGCTCGGCGCTGACGCGCCGCAAGCCTGCGCGCGACTGCTCGCGTACCGCATCGTAACCCCAAACCAGATCCTCCCGCGACGCCCCGCGCTCGAGCCGCGCCACCGCCTCTCGCGCAAGGCGCGCGTACTGCGGCAGCGCCTCGGCGCGGTGCCAGCCGAGAAAGGCGCTGATGCGGGCTTCGAGCTCGCCGGTCTGCCCGGAATCCAGGTCGAGATAGCGCCCCGCCTGCCAGCGCAGCCAGGTGTCGGCGTTGTTGTAGGCGAAGCCGAGCGCGCTGCAGCCCGCGGCGAGCGCGAGGAGCAGGACCGCCGCAAGCCGCGCGCTCACCAGTAGGTCTCCACCGTGATGTGGCCCGGCGCTCGGCGGCGGTGCTTGCGCATGCCGCGCTCCTCGAGCACTGCGGTGACGTCGCTCACCATGGCCGGGTTGCCGCAGAGCATGACCTGCGAGCGCGCGGCGCTCAACTCGGCGGCCGCCGCGCGCTCGAGCCGGCCGTCGCGAATCGCCTCGGGCACGCGGCCCGAGAGCGCCCCAGCCAGCGGCTCGCGGCTGACGAAGGCTACGAAGCCGAACTGCGCACCGCGTGCACGCGCAATGCCGCCGATCGTCTCGCGGTAGGCCTGGTCGGCGGCCGTCCGCGTCGCGTGCACCAGCGTCACCCGGGAAAAGCGCCGCCAGGGCTCGTCCGTGCGCAGGATCGACAGGAACGGCCCGAGTCCCGTGCCGGTGGAGACGAGCCAGAGATGCTCCGCCTCCGGCACCTCGCGCAGCACGAGAAAGCCCGCCGGGTTCGGCGCCACGTGCACCACGTCGCCCGCCTCGAGCGCCGCCAGGCGCGGCGACAGCGGCCCGGCCGGCACCACGTTGTAATAGAACTCGAGCGGCTCGGTATCCGGGGCGTTGACGAGGGAATAGGGGCGCGCGATGCGCTCGCCGCCGATGTCGAGCGCGAGCTTGGTGAACTGGCCGGCGGCGAACGGGCCGAACGGCGCCCGGACCTGCAGGCTGCACAGCCGGCCGGTCCAGCGCGTCTGGCCGACCACCCGGCCTTCGAGCCATTTGCTCATGGCAGGCGCACGATTATAGCGGCCGCTGCCGGCCGAACTAGGCGACGGCTGCCGCTTTCGCGCCCCTGCGCTTTTCCCAGGCTTCCTGCGCCGCGCCGAGAATGCCCTTGGGCATGAAGATGATGAACAGCACCAGCATCAGCCCGTAGAGCGTGGTGTCCAGGCCGTGGATGTCGTGGCCGAGCGCGAGGCGCAGCACCTCGGCGAGGAGCAGCGTGAACGCCGCGCCGACGGTCGGCCCGAGCCGCACGAACATGCCGCCGGCAATGGCGCCGAACACCATCTGCAGGCTGATGCCGATGCCCGAGACGGTCTCCGGGTTGACGTAGAGCTGGTACTGCGCGTAGAGCGCGCCGCCCATGCAGGTCATCAGCGCGGAGATCACGGTGACGGTGAGCTTGAGCCGGGTGACGTTCATGCCGACGGAGGCCGCGGCCTCCTCCTCCTGGCTGATCGCCTGCAGCGCAAGCCGCGCCATCGAGCGGTCGACGCGCGTCCAGATCCACAGCCCCGCCAGCCAGAAACCGAAGATGATGTAGAACCACACCAGCTTGGAGGAGAACTGCAGCGCGGAAAGCGACCAGGAAGCGTCGGCCAGAGCGGTCACCGGGGTCACGCCGAGCGAGCCGCCGGTCTGGTCCCGGAGCGCGACGATGATCAGGCGCGCCACTTCCGAGAGCGCGAGCGTGACCAGCGCGAAATAGTGGCCCACGATCTTGAAGCGAAAGCACGGGTAGCCGATCAAAATCGCCACCACGCCCGCCACGCCGAGCGCGAGCGGAATGCCGAACCAGGGCGAAAGCCCGAAGTGGTTCCAGCCCATCACCACCACGTACGCGCCGATGCCAAGGAACGCGCCGTGGCCCAGGCTCACCAGCCCGAGGCGCCCCATCACCGCCCAGCCGGTATACACGAAGGCCCACAGCAGCGTCATGATCAAGAGGTGCAGCGGGTAGTTGCCCATGCCCGCGAGCGGCGCCGTGGCGAGCAGCGCCAGGCCGATCCAGCGCAGCGCGTTGCCCACGTTACTTGCCTCCGAGAAGGCCCTGAGGCCGCCAGAACATCATCGCGATGAAGAACAGGAACGCGAATACGTAGCCCCATTCGATGTGCAGGATGTAGCCGCCCACCGAGATGAACTGGGCGAAGATGAACGCGGCGATGAAGCCGCCGAGCATGTTCCCGAGCCCGCCCAACACGCAGATCATGAAGGTGATGGGACCGAAGGTGAGGCCGATCGCGGGGTGGATGTCGTACTGCAGCACGAGCAGGCAGGCCGCGAGCCCCGCCAGTGCGCCGCCCAGCGCCGAAGTGATCACGAAGATGCGGTTCGCGTTCACCCCCATCAGCGGCATGATGGCGCGGTCCTGCGAAATGGCGCGGATCGCGGTGCCGACGAAAGTACGTGTGAGGAACAGGTACACGCCGATCATGCCGCCAAGCGCCACCAGGAAGGCGATGAGCCGCGCGAAGCTGAGGTACATGTCCCCGAACTGCAGCGCCGGCAGGTTGACGCCGATGTTGCGGAACTCGACGCCGAAGGCGAGCGTGGCTGCGGCCTGCAGGAAAAAAAGCACCCCGCCGGTCACCAGCAGCTGGTTGATCGGCTCGGCGGCAAGCACCGGTCGGATCACGAACTGGTGCAGCAGCGCGCCGAGCACCGCCACCGCCAGGATGGCGACCAGCATCGCCAGCCACAGCGGCCAGCCGAACACGTTGTGCGAGTAGTACACCGCATACATGCCGATCATCACCAGCTCGGCGTAGCAGATCCACACCACGTCGATGACGCCGAAGATCAGGTTAAGCCCCAGCGCCAGCAGCGCCAGCACGCCGCCGAGCAGCAGCCCGTTGATCACCGCTTCGAGGAGAAAGACGTCGAAGAATTCCATCGTGCCTCCGGGCCTACAGCCCCAGGTAAGCCTTCTTGATCAGG
Organism: Burkholderiales bacterium; assembly: GCA_035459025.1. Taxonomy (GTDB): domain Bacteria; phylum Pseudomonadota; class Gammaproteobacteria; order Burkholderiales; family SG8-39; genus JAABQT01. The sequence continues at coordinate 69,261 of DATHYT010000047.1, forward strand.
TCGCTCTCAAGCATCTGGGCGCTGGTGCCGGCGAGCTTGATGCGCCCGGTTTCCAGCAAGTAGGCGCGATTCACGACTTTGAGCACCTGGCGGATGTTCTGCTCGACGATCAGCACCGTGTAGCCCTCCTTGCAGATGCGCCGCACCAGATCGAATATCGATTGCACGACCACCGGCGCGAGGCCTGCGGAGGGCTCGTCGAGCAGCAGCAGCTTCGGGCCCGACATCAGCGCGCGGCCGATGGCGCACATCTGCTGCTCGCCGCCCGAGAGCGTGCCGGCGACCTGCCCGCGCCGCTCGCGCATGCGCGGAAAGAGCGAGTACACGAACTCGAGCCGCTCGGCGAATTTCGCGCGCGCCGCCGGCATGAACGCGCCCATCCTCAGGTTGTCCTCGACCGAGAGCTTGGCGAACAGGCGCCGGTTCTCGGGCACGTGCGCGATGCCGCTGGCGATCACTTCGTGCGCGGGGATCGCCGCGAGCGGCCGCCCTTCCATGCTGATCTCGCCCGAGCGGGGGTCAATCAGCTTCGAGATCACGCGCAGTAGCGTCGTCTTGCCGGCGCCGTTCGGTCCGATCACCGCCACCGATTCGCCCGCCTTCACCTCGAGGCTGACGTCGAACAGCGCCTGAAAGCCGCCGTAGCCCGCGCTGACGTTCGAGACGTTGAGCATCAGCCGAGCCTCGCGGCGACCGTGGCCTGCACGTCGCCGGCGTCGCTGCCGAGATACACCTCGATCACCTTGCGGTCGTGCGCCACCTCGTCCGGGCGCCCCGCGGCGATCACCTCGCCGTGGTCGAGCACGATGCAGCGGTCGACGACGCGCATCAGCACGCCCATGATGTGCTCGACCCAGATGATGGTGATGCCGCGCTTGTCGCGGATCCCGGCGAGCATGTCGGCCGCCTGGTCCATCTCGCTGTGGTCCAGCCCCCCGAGCGACTCGTCGGCCAGCAGCAGCTGCGGCCGCGTGGCGAGCGCGCGCGCGAGCTCGAGCTTCTTGAGGCCCGCCGCGCCCAGGCCGTCCACGCGCGCCGCCGGGTCCGCGCTCAGCCCGACCAGGCCGAGCGCCTCGCCGGCCTGCGCGAAGGCCTGCTCGCGCGAGGGACGCTCGGCCTGCCCGTAGAAGGCGGCCAGCGCGACGTTCTCGAGGATCGACAGGCGCCGGAAGGGGCGGGGGATCTGGAAGGTGCGCGCGATGCCGTAGTGCGCGACGCGCGCCGCGCTCTGCCCGGCGATCTCGCGGTCGCGGAAGCGGATCGAGCCCGCGGTGGGCGCGAGCGCGCCGGCGATCAGGTTGAAGGTGGTGCTCTTCCCGGAGCCGTTCGGGCCGATCAGCCCGAGGATCTCGCCTTCCTCGAGCTCGAAGGCGACGCGGTTCACCGCGGTAAATCCGCCGAACTGCTTGGTCAGGTCGGTGACGGTGAGCATTGCGGGCAGCGTCGGCCGGCTCCCTCCCCCGCTGCGGGGGAGGGAGGGTGCCGGCCTCGCGTTCGCGTTACCGGCGGTAAGCCGAGCTCTTCGGGATCGGCAGCAGCGGGTCGGCGGTCTTGATCGCCGTCGGCCAGACGATCTTGGTCGAACCCCCGATGTACTGCATCACCACGGGCGAGGAGCGCTCGTTCTGGCCGGCCATCTCGCTTCCCGGCGCATAGAACTTGACCCCGTAGCCCTGGATCGTGCCGCCCACCGGAATGTCCGTTTCAAGCGCGGCCTTGCGCAGCGCCTCGGGATCGACGCCGCCGTACTTCTTGATCGCGCGCGGCAGCACGTCGGTGAAGAAGATCCAGCTCTGGTTGAAGCCCATGGAGGTATGCGGCGGCACCACCTCGGCCTTCGTTTCGGCCTTGTAGCGCTTCACCATCTCCGCGGTCAGTTCGCCCAGGCCCGGCTTGAGCGTCTTCGGGTCGAGCAGCTGCGCGGCGACCGGGTCCACGTTGTAGATGTACTCGGCTTCCTTGCCGAAGGCTTCCTTCAGCTTGTCGAACTGGCCGTAGCCCGCGCCGTGGCCGACGAGCGCCAGCCATTTCAGACCCTGCTCTTTCGCCTGGCGCCAGAACAGCGTGATGTCCGGGTTATAGCCGGTGTGCAGGATCACGTCGGCGCGCGCGCGGCGCAGCTTGGTGACGAGCGAGGACAGGTCCGGTGCCGTGGCCGAGTAGCCTTCCTTCAGCACGACGTTCATCCCGTACTTCTTGCAGTTCTCCTCGTTGCCCGCCGCCACGCCAGAGCCATACGGTCCGTCTTCGTGAATGATCGCGACCTTCAGGTTCTTCGGGTCGATGCCCATCTTCTTCTTGGCGTTCTCGTTCAGGAACGAGCACGAGGCGGCGCCGAACTGGTCGGAGTGCACCTGGGCGCGGAACACGTGCGTCAGGTTCTTGTTCTTGAACACGCTCGAGGCGACGCACACGTTCGCCCACATGAACTTCTTGGCCGCGTCCACCTTCTGCGCCATCGGCACGCAGTGCGCGCTCG
>DATHYT010000048.1:0-2932 GCA_035459025.1 Burkholderiales bacterium
GTAGTAGTAGCTGAACCAGCGCTCGGCCTTCGAGATCGCCACGAGTTCCCCGGAGCGCGGGTGATCGAGGCCGAACGCGCGCTTGCCGGCCTCGTCCAGCACGCGCTCCACGCCGTCGAGCTTCTCGAGCAGCGCGCGCACCTCGGCAGCGCGGCTGCGGTCGTTCACGTAGACGTGCGCGATCTGGTGGTCGGCCACCGCAAACGCCGCGCTCGCCCCCGGGTCGAGGATCTCGCGCCCGTGCTCCTCGGGGCGCACCGCGATCAGCCCCGCCTTGCGCAGCGCGCGGTTGACGTGCACGGCATCCGTCACCGGCGTGATGCCGTACTCCGAGACCACGATCACGTCGCGCCCGCTTGCGCTTGCCGCGTCGATCAGCGTGCCGCACACGGCGTCGAGCTCCTTCAGGTCCTGTTGCACGCGTGGGTGCGAAAGATCCGGCCCGAGGCGCTGCAGGTTGTAATCCAGGTGCGGCAGGTAGGTGAGCGCGAGCGTCGGGTTGCGCGTCTGCATCACGTGCAGCGTCGCCTGCGCGATCCATTCGGTGGAGCTGATGTCGGTGAGCGGCCCCCAGAACTTGAACAGCGGAAAGGGCCCGAGCTTCGCGTCGAGCTCGTCGTGAAGCCGCTGGGGGTGCGCGTAGTGGTCCGGGATCTTGCGCCCGTCGGCCGGGTACATCGGCCGCGGCGTCGCGCTCCAGTCGGCGCTCGCGTACATGTTGTACCACCAGAACATCTTCGCGCAGGTAAAGCTCGCGTCGCGCGCCTTCGCGGCCTCCCAGAGCTTTTCGCCGGCGACGAGGCGGTTGGACTGGCGCCACAGCCAGACTTCGGACAGGTCGCGGAAATACCAGCCGTTGGCGACGATGCCGTGGCCGCTCGGCGCCAGGCCCGTCACCAGCGTCGACTGCACGCTGCAGGTCACCGCGGGCGTCACGGTGCGTAGCGGTCGCATGCCGCCGCGCGCCGCGAGCCGCTGCAGGTGGGGCGTGAATTCGCCGACGAGCGCCGGCGACAGGCCGACCGCGAGGATGACGAGCGCGGGATGCATGCGGCGTAGAATATCAGCGCCATGGAGGAGGGATGAGCGAGTCCGCGACGACACTGTTGCGCGCATGGCTGCTGCGCCAGCTGGACGCGAAGCAGGGCGCCTGGCTGGACGAGCAGATCGCGGCGCTGCGCAAGGACGCGGCGGACACCACGCTCGATGTGGCGCTCGGCATGATCCCGCGGCGCCTCGGCAGGGGCGAGCTCGCGCTCACCGACGCCGATCTCGCGGCGGCCGGCAAGGCGGTTCCCGGCTGGGACCCGCGCGGCTGGGGCGTCGCCGAAGCCGCGCGCATCCTGGCGCTCGTTTCGCTGCCCGCCGCAGGCAAGCCGTTCGCCGAGCGCTTCCGCTCGCTGTGCAGCACGGCGGATGTCGCGGAGCTGGCGACGCTGTATCGCGGGCTGCCGCTCTACCCGGACTCGGCGGCGCTCGAGCCGCAGGTCGGCGAAGGCCTGCGCAGCAACATGCGCGTGGTGTTCGAGGCCATCGCGCACCGCAATCCCTATCCCAAGGCGCACTTCGACGATCACCGCTGGAACCACATGGTGCTGAAGGCGCTGTTCATCGGCAGCCCGCTCGCGCCGATCCAGGGGCTGGACGAGCGCGCCAACCCGCAGCTCGCGCGCATCATGCTCGACTTCGCCCACGAGCGCTGGGCCGCCGGGCGGCCGGTGCCGTTCGAGATCTGGCGCTGCGTCGGGCCGTTCGCCGAAGGCCAGGCGATCGAGGACCTCGCGCGCGTGCTGGAGCGCGGCGAGGGCATCGAGCGGCGCGCCGCCGCGCTCGCGCTCGCGGCGAGCCCGGACCGGCGCGCGGCCGAGCTGCTCGCCGCGGTGCCGGCGCTCGCCGGGGAGATCAGCGGCAAGCGCCTCAGCTGGGCGACACTGCAGTAGACTTGGACGAGCCAATCGAGGATCCCGCCATGATGCTCATCGACCCGCACGCGCACATGATCTCGCGCACCACCGACGACTACGAGGCGATGGCGGCGGCCGGGGTCGTCGCCGTGATCGAGCCCGCGTTCTGGATCGGCCAGCCGCGCACCAACGTCGGCTCGTACCTGGATTACCTGTCCTCCATCGTCGGCTTCGAGCGCTTCCGCGCCAGCCAGTTCGGCATCCGCCACTACTGCACCATCGGCCTGAACTCCAAGGAAGCGAACAACGAGGCGCTGGCCGAGGGCGTGATGGAGCTCATTCCGCGTTTCGCGCTGAAGGAGGGCGTGGTGGCGATCGGCGAGATCGGCTACGACGAGCAGTCGGCGCTCGAGGACAAGTACTTCCGCCTGCAGCTCGAGCTCGCCAAGAAGCTCGACCTCCCGGTGATGATCCACACCCCGCACCGCGACAAGAAGCGCGGCACCTCGCGCTCGATGGACGTGTGCGACGAGCACGGGCTCGATCCGAAAAAGGTGGTGGTCGACCACAACAACGAGGAAACGGTGAAGGAGACGCTCGAGCGCGGCTACTGGGCGGCTTTTTCGATCTACCCGAGCACCAAGATGGGCAACGCGCGCATGGTGGAGATCCTCCGGCAGTACGGCGCGAAGCAGGTGATCGTCGATTCGGCCTGCGACTGGGGCATATCCGAGCCCCTGGGGGTGGCGAAGACGGCCAAGCTTGCGCTGCAACAAGGCATCTCGGAAGCAGATGTCAGGCTGGCCTGCTACCAGAACGCGCTCGAGGCCTACGGGCAGAGCGGCCAGATGAAGGAAGAGGACTGGCTGAACCCCGTCGCCATCGACCAGCGTGCAGTCTTTGAAGGCAATTCCATCCTGCGCGGCGGCCGCGAGCCGAAGGTCGAGGCGGGCAAGAGCCGGCGCACGATGGACGATTTGATAATCGAGTAGCGCCGCCCCGCCGTACGCGTTGTGCAGCGCGTAAAC
>DATHYT010000049.1:0-1811 GCA_035459025.1 Burkholderiales bacterium
GGTGCTCGAAGAGCTGGTGAAGCAGGAAAAGAGCTGAAGATTCACTGGCGGAGTGAGAGGGATTCGAACCCTCGATACGGGTTTAAGCCCGTATAACGCCTTAGCAGGGCGCCCCCTTCGGCCACTCGGGCATCACTCCGCAGGAGGGGATTGTACCCCGCCTGCGTTACCGCTTTTCGAGCTCGAACGCCTTGTGCAGCACGCGCACGGCGAGCTCGGCGTATTTCTCGTCCACCACCACCGAGATCTTAATCTCCGAGGTCGAGATCATCTGGATGTTGATGCCCTCCTCGGCCAGCGTGCGGAACATCTGCGCGGCGATGCCCGCGTGCGAGCGCATGCCGACGCCCACGATCGACACCTTCGCCATGCGGTCGTCGCCGGTCACGTCCTTGCAGCCGATGTGCGGCTTCACCTGGTCCTTGAGGATCTTCATCGCCCGCGGCAGGTCGCCGCGGCTCACGGTGAACGACAGGTCGGTCATGCCGTCGTGGCTCACGTTCTGCACGATGACGTCGACGTTGATGTTGGCGTCGGCCACGGGCCCGAGGATGGCGTAGGCGATGCCCGGCTTGTCGGGCACGCTGTGCACGGTGATCTTGGCCTCGTCGCGCTGCGCCGCGACACCGGAAACGAGCGCTTTTTCCATCGCCATATGCGGGTCTTCCTCGAAAGTGATGAGCGTGCCGGAGAGCGCCTCCTCCTCGACCGGGAGTATCGGATCGGTGAGGCTCGAAAGCACGCGCGTGGGCACTTTGTACTTGCCGGCGAACTCCACCGAGCGGATCTGCAGCACCTTGGAGCCGGCGCTCGCCATCTCCAGCATTTCCTCGAAGGTGACGGTGTGCAGCCGCCGCGCCTCGGGCACCACGCGCGGGTCGGCGGTGTAGACGCCGTCGACGTCGGTGTAGATCTGGCACTCGGCGGCCTTGAGCGCCGCGGCGAGCGCCACCGCGGAAGTGTCGGAGCCGCCGCGGCCGAGCGTGGTGACGTTGCCCTCGCCATCGACGCCCTGGAATCCCGACACCACCACCACGCGGCCCGCGGCGAGGTCCTTGCGGATGCGGCCCTCGTCGATCTTCACGATGCGCGCCTTGGTGTGCGCGCTGTCGGTATGCACCGCCACCTGCCAGCCGGCGTAGCTGCGCGCCGAAGTCCCGGCTTCCATCAGCGCCATCGCCAGCAGGCCGGCGCTGACCTGCTCGCCGGTGGCCGCCACCACGTCGAGCTCGCGCGGATCGGGCTGCGGCTGCACCTCGGCGGCGAGCGCGAGCAGCCGATTGGTCTCGCCGGCCATCGCCGAAGGCACCACGACAATGTCGTGACCAGCGCGCCGCCACTTGGCGACACGCTGCGCCACGTTGCGGATGCGCTCGACCGAGCCGACCGAGGTGCCGCCGAATTTCTGTACGATGAGCGCCATGGAAAGGACCGCGATTCTAGCTGAAAAGCCAGACAATTCCTGAGCTTGCGTCTGGCGGAAGGGGAGGGATTCGAACCCCCGAGGACCGCGAGGCCCTTCCGGTTTTCAAGACCGGCGCATTCGACCGCTCTGCCACCCTTCCGTATTGAAAACGCTCGCGGGCGACCCCATTTTACCCGTCGCAATGCGTTGAAACTTCGCGCTTGTTTGATAGTCTTAGCCCTGTCAGCAACCTAGGAGGAAACGGATGCAACCTGAACTGAAGCCGATCCCGACCAACGAACGCAGCCCGGGCCGCGCCAGCGCGCCCTTTACGTCCGATGTGGGGGTATCGGCCAGTGCGCAGAAGGTCCTGCGCAACACCTACCTGCTGCTCGCCCTGACCATG
>DATHYT010000050.1:0-24661 GCA_035459025.1 Burkholderiales bacterium
CATGATGGTCGAGCCCAGCCCGAACACATATCGCGACAGCACCACGGTGAACTCGGTGAGCACCATGCCGAGCGTGAGCCAGGCAAAGGCGCGCCCGATCCAGTCGTTGGTCGCGTCGACCGCGTCGGCGAGACGCTTGAGTGCGTGCATGCGGGTGCAGAAGAACCTAGGCGCGGGGGTTGCCCGCGCCTAGGCTGTAGTTACCTCGCGACAGACGTCTAGAACTTGATCAGCGAACGGGCGTTCATGTAGCCCTGCTCGCCGAGCGCGCTCCAGCCGATGGCCCTCTTGCGCGCGGCCACGAAGCTCTCGTACACCCTCTTGGTAAAGGGGTCCTTGTTGCCGACTTCGGCCACCACATCGATCGCGGCCTCGCCGATCTTCTTCAGCATGTCGTCGGAGAACTTGCGCAGCTGCACGTTGTGCTTGGTGAGCAGGGTATCGAGCGCATCGCCGCTCTTGTAGTTGAACTCTGCGAGTTCGATCGTCGCCTCGGCCTGCACCGCCACGGCGATGATCTCCTGCTGCTGCTTTGACAAGCTCTGCCACACCTTCTTGTTCACCAGCACCTCGCCAGTCGTGCAGGGCTCGTGGAAGCCGGGCCAGTAGTAGTACTTGGCCACCTTGTAGAAGCCGAAGGCGAGGTCGTTCCAGGGGCCGACCCATTCCGTGCCGTCAATGGTGCCGGCCTGCAGTGCGGGGAAGATCTCGCCGCCCGGCAGGTTGACGACCGTCGCGCCCAGCCGGCGCAGCACTTCGCCGCCGAGGCCCGGCATGCGGAACTTCAATCCCTTGAAGTCGTCCATCGACTTCATCTCCTTGCGGTACCAGCCGCCCATCTGCACGCCGGTGCTGGCGCGCATGAACGGAACGATGTTGAACTGGTCGCACAGCTCGCTCCACAGCTTGTGACCGTCGCCCCATAGCATCCACGCAGCGTGCTCGGCAGCGTTGAAGCCGTAGGGCACCGCGGCGAAGAAATTGAACGCCGGCGATTGGCCCTGCCAGTAGTACGAGACAGAATGGCTCATCTCGGCCTTGCCGTCGCGCACCGCGTTGAACGACTCGAAGGGCGGTACCAGCTCGCCGCCCGCGTACACCTTTACCTCGAGCGTGCCGCCCGACATCGTGTTGATGCGCGCGGCCAGGCGCTCGGCGCCCGTGCCCAGGCCGGGAAAGTTCTTCGGCCAGGTGGTCACCATCTTCAGCTGCTTGATGCCCTGCGAAATTGCCGGCGCGGATACCGTGGCGGCCGCTGCGGCGACGCCGCCCGCCGCTGCGCCTTGTAGGAATTTACGACGCTTCATGAACCCTCCCTCCTCCGTAGTTCGACTGAAAACGGGTACGAGTATCCAAGTTACCCCGGATTCGCGCAAGCCGGGGCCATTTCGACGAGCGCATCGACCGCGAGCGCGCCTCGCCCCTGCTCGAACAGCATCACCGGGTTGACGTCCACCGAGGCAATGCGGCCCCGCCAGGCGCGCATCGCCTCGCCCAGGCGCACTGCCATGCGCGCGTATGCACCGGCATCGAGCGGCGCCTGGCCGCGCTGCGCCCCGAGCAGGGGCGCCAAGCGCAGTCCGGCGAGCGCTGCCAGCACGTCGTCCTGCGTGAACGGCGGCAGCAAAAGGCGGAAATCCTTCAACGCTTCCAAATAGATGCCGCCGTCGCCGACCATGACCACCGGACCGAAAAGGGGATCGAGCCGCGCGCCGAGCGCCAGCTCGCGCTGGCCCGCGGCGTGCCTTGCGACCAGAACCCCGTCGCCCGCCGGCAGCCGCGGCGCGAAGTCGCGGAAGGCTTGCGCCACCGCATCCTCGCTTTGCAGGCCCACGCGCACCAACCCCTGCTCGGTCTTGTGCGGCACGCTCGCCGAGCAGGCCTTGACCACCACCTTCGGCCCGAGCGTGGCGTAAGCGGCGCGCGCCTCCGTCTCGCTGCGGCACAGCCGGTGCTCGACCACGGCCAGGCCCGCCTGCGCCAGCAGCGCGAGGCTCTCGAACTCGTCGAGAAAGCCCGACCTGCCCTCGGGCAGCGGCGGGGCGACCGCGGCAGCTGCAGCCGACGGTCGCTTGCGCAGCAGCGCGCTGTGCGCCGCAAGCTGGCGTAGCGCGAGCATCGCGTCACGCTCGCGCGCGAAGGCCGGCACACCGAGCTTCTCGAACTCGGCGCGAACTTCGGCCTGCGGCGCGGCGAGCGCCACCGCCTTGGCGCGCCTTTCCTGGAAGGCCGCCGCGTCGCGCGCGAAGCGCGGCACGTCGTAGCCGGCGCCCGCGATCGGGATCGCCAGCATCAGCAGGTCGCAGGCATCATCCGCGCCCAGCACCTCGAGCGAAGCGCCGATCAGACCACTGTCGTTGAGCAGCGCGCCGGTGACATCGAGCGGGTTCGACGGCGTGGCGAAGGCCGGCAGCGCCTGCTTCAGCTTCGCCTGGGTCGCCGCCTCGAACTGCGGCAGCTCGAGCCCGAACTCTTCCGCGGCATCGGCGGCCATGACGCAGCTCGCGCCCGAGTTGCTGACCGCGACGAAGCGCCTGCCCTTCGGCCTGCCGCCCGCCAGATACAACTGGCCTGCGGCGACGAGCTCTTGCGGGTCGGCGGCGCGCCAGATGGCGTGCTTAACGAAGAACGCGTCGATGACGCGATCCTCGCTCGCGAGCGCGCCGGTGTGGGATGCCGCCGCCTTCACGCCGCTCGCGGTGCGGCCCGCCTTCACGGCGACGATCGGCAGGTCGCGCGCGCGCGCGTGCTCGGCCGCCTGCGCCAGGATCTCGGGCCGCTGGATCGCTTCCATGTACAGCAACACCAGCCGCACGCCTTGCTCCTGCACGATCTCGGCAGCGAGGTCCGCGACGGTGACGTCGGCCTCGTTGCCCGTGGCGTGCACGTGGCGCACGTCGAGGCCGCGCTGGCGCGCGAGGATGTAGATCGCCTGCGAGCACGCACCGCTCTGGCTGACGATGGCGACCGGCCCGTCCCGAGCTTCCATCTCGTGGAACACGGTGGAGAAGTTGGCCACCGCGCCGGTGGCGAAGTTGGCGAGCCCCTGGCAGTTCGGCCCGACGAGCCGCATGTTCGCCGCCTTCGCCGCCGCCGCCATGCGCGCCTGCGCCGCCTTGCCCGCCTCGCCCAGCTCGCCGAAGCCCGAGGTCATCACCACGGCGACCTGCACGCCCTTCGCCGCGCACTCCTCGACCGCGCGCACCGCCTCGTCGCCCGCCACCGCGATGACGGCGAGATCGGGCGCCTGGGGCAGGTCGCCGATCGAGGGAAAGGCCTTCAAGCCTTGCACCTCCTTGCGCCCCGGATTGATCGGATAGATGGCGCCGCGAAAGCCGTAGCGCTTCATGTACAGGATCGGCCGCCCGCCGACCTTGTGCGGGTTGTCGGAGGCGCCGACGATGGCGATCGAGCGCGGCGCAAGCGCCGCCCGCAGCGTCATGGCCGGTAGCCGAAGCTCGGCGGCCCCGGCGACCTCAGCGGTGCTGCCAGGTTGGCGAAGTCCGTCAGGATCGTTCGGGTGTCGCGCGGGTCGATGATCTCCTCGACGATGTAGGCTTCGGCGCTGCGAAAAGGCGACTTGAGCTTCCCGAGGCGCGCCTCGATCTCGGCGAGCTTCGCCTTCGGATCGGGCGCGGCCTCGAGCTCGGCCTTGTACGCGGCCTCGAGCCCGCCCGCGACCGGCAGCGAGCCCCAGTCGCCCGAGGGCCAGGCGTAGCGCATGCCGTAGCGCGCCGGATTCATGTGCGCTGCGCCCGCGACGCCGAAGACCTTGCGCACCAGGATCGCGCACCAGGGCACCGTGCACTGGTAGATCGCCTGCATGGCGCGCGCGCCGTGGCGGATGGTGCCCGCCTCCTCCGCCACGCGGCCGATGAGGAAGCCCGGCACGTCGACCAGGTGCACCACCGGCAGCTGGAAGGTCTGCGCGAGGTCCACCATGCGGATCACCTTGTCGCAGGCGTCCGCGGTCCAGGCGCCGCCGTAGTGGTACGGATCGCTCGCCAGCACCGCCACCGGCCAGCCGTCCAGCCGCGCCAGTCCCGTGATCACCGATTTGCCCCAGCGCCGCCCGACCTCGAAGAAGGAGTCCTTGTCGACGAGCGCTTGCACGATCGGGCGCATCTTGTAGACCTTGCGCTCGTCGCGCGGGATCGCCCCGAGCAGCCACTCCTCGCGCCGCTTCGGCGCGTCCTTCGGCTCGGTGCGCGGCGCAAGCTCGTGGACCGAACCGGGGAGGTACGACAGGAAGCGCCTCGCGAGCGCAAAGGCCTCCGTCTCGCTCGCGGCCTCGTCGTCGATCGCTCCGTTTCGCGTGTGAATCTCGCTGCCGCCGAGCTCGTTCTTGCCCACCTCCTCGCCCACGCGCGCCACCACCGGCGGCCCCGCGACGAACATCTGCGCCGTGTCCTTCACGATCACCGAGTAGTGGCTCGCCGCCACGCGCGCCGCGCCCAGGCCCGCGACCGAGCCGAGCGCGAGCGCCACCACCGGCACCCGCGACAGGTTGTCCACGCACAACTGCCACATCGGCATGCTCGGCAGGAGCGTGCGGCCCTCGATCTCGATCGACTTCACCGAGCCGCCGCCGCCCGTGCCGTCGACCAGGCGCACGAGCGGGATGCGCAGGTCCTGCGCCATGCGCTCGACGGTGACCAGCTTGCCGCGGATCGCCGCGTCGGCGGCGCCGCCGCGCACGGTGAAATCGTCTCCCGCCACCGCGACCGGGCGGCCCTCGATTCTCGCGCGCCCCATCACCAGGTTCGCCGGGATGAAGCCCGCAAGCCCGCCCTCGGCGTCATAGCTCGCCTTGCCGGCGATGCTGCCGATCTCGTGGAAGCTGCCCGCGTCGACCAGGCCGTCGATGCGCTCGCGCACCGTGAGCTTGCCGAGCCCCTTGTGGCGCGCCACCTTCTCGGCGCCGCCCATCTGCGCGGCCAGGCGCTTGCGCCGCGCGAGCTCGTCCATCTCCTCCTGCCAGCTCATCGCCCCTCCCGGGCGGATTCTGGCACGGGCGCTGTCACGCGGGATTCGTGGCGCGCGAGGAGCAGCGTGCTGACCAGGATCACCACGCCGCCCGCGACCGTCGCGCCCGCCGGCGCCGTGCCGAAGACGATCCAGCCGAGGATCGCCGCCCACACGAGCTCCAGGAACTTCACCGACTGCGTCGCGGAGATGTCGGCGACGCGGAACGCACGCACCATGCAGTAGTGCCCGCCCGCGCCGAGAAAGCCGCAGGCGACGAGCAACGCCCACTGCACGGCGCTCGGCGGGCTCCAGAAGGCGAGCGCGAACGGCGCGAGCAGGATCGACACCCACGCGTGCTGCCACAGCACGACGACGTCCGAGCGGTCGTAGCGCGTGAGCGCCTTGGCGACGAGATAGGACCCGGCGAACACGGGCGCCGAGGCGAGCATCAGGAGCATGCCCGGCGAGATGCCGGCGAAGCCCTCGGCCTGGCCCGGCTTGACCACGAGCAGCACGCCGGCGAAGCCGACCAGCACTGCCGTCCAGCGCGCCCCCGTCATGCGCTCGCTCAGGAACAGTACCGCCCCGATGCAGATGAAGATCGGGCCGGAAAAGCCGATCGCGGTCAGCTCGGCGAGCGTGACGAACGGCAACGCGGCGAACCAGAGCATCATCCCGCCCGTGTGGAACATCCCCCGCACCAGCTGCAGCCCGGGCGCCTTCGGCCACAGCGCCGCGAGCCCGCCGGGCAGCGCCGTCCCGACCATGACGAGCGCGCCGAGAGCATAGCGAAGGAAGCCCACGAGCCAGGGGTCGAGGTCGTAGGACAGGCGCTTCATGATCGTGTTGAGGACGATGAACAGCAGCCCCGAGGCCGCCATCCACAGCATGCCGCGCACCGTCGGGACGGGTCTGGGGATCATTTCGAGTTCGGGCTCGATTGTTGCACGCCTGTCCTGCCATAATCGCCCGCGCATGCCGACGTTTCACGTGCGCTGCGAGGTGGCCGGCAGGGTGGTGCGCATCGAGGCGCGCGCCGGCGCGCGCGTGGCCGCGGAGGACACGCTGCTGCTCATCGAATGCATGAAGATGGAGATCCCGGTGCCCGCGCCCGCCGCCGGCGTGCTCGAGACGCTGCACGTCGCCGAAGGCGAAGCCGTGGAGGAAGGCCAGCATGTCGCCACCCTCCGGGCCTGAGAAGCGCTATCTCGACGCGCTCGCCGGCGGCCGTTTCGAAATCCAGAAATGCGCCGCCTGCGCGAAGCACGTGTTCTACCCACGCGTGGTCTGCCCGCACTGCGGCGCGGGCGAGCTCGGCTGGGTGGCGCCGAGCGGCCGCGGCACCGTCTATTCGACCACTGTCGTGCGCAGGAAGCCCGCCGACGGCGGCGACTACAACGTGTGCCTCGTCGACCTCGCCGAAGGCGTGCGCATGATGAGCCGCGTGGTCGGCCTGCCGCCCGAGGCCGTGAAGATCGGCATGGCCGTCAAGGCGCGCCTCGCCGATGGCCTCGTGGAATTCACGCCGGCATGAGGGGCTCGGTCGCCATCGCGGGCGTGGGGCTCGCCGGCTGCGGCGAGGCGCCGGGCTGGAGCGAGATGGAGATCGCGGCGGCGGCGGCGAAGAACGCGCTCGACGACGCCGGCCTCACCGCGCGCGAGGTCGACGGCATCGTCATCGCCAGCACCAACATCTTCATGTCGGGGCTGGCGCTCGCCGAGCACCTCGGCGTGCGGCCGAAGTTCACCGAGTCGAGCATGCTCGGCGGCTCGTCGTTCGTCGGCCACCTGATCCCCGCGATGCTCGCGCTCGACGCCGGCCTGTGCGACACCATCCTCGTCGCCTACGGCTCGAACCAGCGCACCGGCACCGGGCGCGCGGAGGCGGGGCGCCACAAGATGGCGCTCGACCCGCAGGTGTTCGAGCATCCCTACAAGCCGTTCAATCCACCCACCTCCTACGCGCTCGCCGCGGCACGCCACATGCACCAGTACGGCACGACGCGCGCGCAGCTCGCCGAGATCGCGGTGGCGGCGCGGCAATGGGCGCAGCGGAATCCCGAAGCCTTTGCGCGCGATCCACTCACGCTCGAGGACGTGCTGGACTCGCGCATGATCAGCGATCCGCTGACCGTGCGCGACTGCTGCCTGGTGACTGATGGCGGTGGCGCTTACGTGCTGACGCGCGCCGAGCGCGCCAGGGCGCTGAAGAAAGCCCCTGCGTATCTCCTTGGCGTCGGCGCCGCGCACTGGCACCGGCAGATCTCCTCGATGCCCGACCTCACCGTGACCGCGGCGACCGAATCCGGGCAGCGCGCCTTCGCGATGGCGGGCCTCGCGCCGCAGGACGTCGACGTCGTTGAGCTCTACGACGCCTTCACCATCAATACCCTGCTCTTTCTCGAGGACCTGGGATTCTGCGGAAAGGGCGAAGGCGGCGCCTTCGTCTCGGGCGGGCGCATTGCGCCGGGCGGAGAGCTCCCGGTGAACACGAACGGCGGCGGCCTGTCGTGCGTGCATCCCGGCATGTACGGGATCTTCCTGCTCATCGAAGCGGTGCGACAATTGCGCAGGGAGGCCGGGGACCGGCAGGTGCGGGACGCCGCCGTCGCCCTCGCGCACGGCAACGGCGGGGTGCTCTCCAGCCAGATAACCGCGATATTGGGAACCCAGGACACGCTATGACCGATCTCTCGCACGTGAACATCCCGTCCCTGCGCAGCAGGGTGAGCGCCGAGGAATGGCAGGCGCGCGTGGACCTCGCCGCCTGCTACCGGCTGATCGCGCACTACGGCATGAACGACCTGATCTACAACCACGCCACCGCGCGCGTGCCGGGCGAGGAAGGCCACTTTCTCATCAACGCCTACGGCTACGCGTACGAGGAGGTCACCGCCTCGAGCCTGGTGAAGATCGACTTCGACGGCAAGGTGGTGCTCGACTCGGGCACCGGCTACGGCATCAACCAGGCCGGCTTCGTCATCCACAGCGCGATCCACCGCGGCCGCAAGGACGTGGCGTGCGTGATCCACACGCACTCGCCCGCCGGCATGGCGGTGTCGGCGCTGAAGTGCGGTTTGCTCCCGCTCACGCAGAACGCGATGTTCTTCGGCGAGATCGCATATCACGACTACGAGGGCCCGGCGATCGACCTCGATGAGCAGCAGCGACTGGTGAAGGACCTTGGCGCGGCCTCGGCCATGATCCTCAGGAACCACGGCCTGCTCAGCGCCGGGCGCACGGTGTGCGAGGCGTTCGTGGTGCTGCACTGGCTCGAGCGCGCCTGCCAGGCGCAGGTGATGGCGATGGCCTGCAACACGGAGCTCAACCACGCCGGCGCCGACGTGGTGAAGCTGACCAACGAGCGCTACGCGCCCGGCAAGCGCCGCAAGATCACCGAGCTCGAGTGGCCGGCGCTGCTGCGCATGCTCGACCGGCGCGATCCTTCCTTCCGGGAGTGACGCGGCTCGCGCCCGCCCATCCGAAGGCCCGGCATGCCCGCCGACCTGAAAATCGCTGAGATCAAGGCCTATCCCACGTCGTTTCCGGTGCCGCCGGAGAACCGGGTGGCGCTCGGCATCGGCACCGCCGTCAAGCGCGATGCGGTGGTCGTGAAGGTGAGAACCGAAGGCGGCCTCGTGGGCTGGGGCGAGTCGCACCACGGGCGCGCGCACACCGCGGTGGCAAAGCTGATCGAGACCACGCTCGCGCAGCTCGTCCTCGGCATGGACGCATCCGACGTGGTCGGCGTGTGGAAGAGAATCTACGACAAGCAGCTCGCCAGCCACGGCATGGGCGCGGGAACCTGCCTTGCCATGAGCGGCATCGACTGCGCCTTATGGGACATCCGCGGCCAGGCGGCGGGCATGCCGCTCTACCAGCTGCTTGGCGGTGCGAAGAAAGGCATCCCGGCCTACGCCGGGGGCGTGTCGCTCGGTTTCCAGGCGCCCGGGCCGCTGATCGACGAGCTGCGCCGCAACCTCGCGCTTGGCTACAAGGCGGTGAAGCTGCGGGTGGGCGACGCCGTGAAGCGCGACATCGGGCGCATCCGCGCCGTGCGCCAGGCCTGCGGCGAGGACCTCGTCATCCTCGCCGACGCCAACATCGGCTACAGCGTCGAGGACGTGCGCCGCGTGATGCCGGCGCTGGACGAGCTCAAGGTCGGCTGGCTGGAAGAGCCCTTCCCCGCGCACGACTACCGCAGCTATGCGATTGCCAAGGGCTTCGGGCGCACGCCGCTCGCCGCGGGCGAAAATCATTACACGCGCTTCGAGTTCAACCGCGTGATCGAGGACGGCGCGATCACCATCCTGCAGCCCGACCTGTCGAAGACCGGCGGCATCACCGAGGCGCTGCGCATCGCGGCCATGGCCTCGGCGTACAAGCTGCCGATCCATCCGCACAGCTCGATGACCGGGCTGAACCACGCCGCGTCGATCCATTTCCTCTGCGCGATCGACAACGGCGGCTACTTCGAGGGCGACGTGTCGCGCGCGAACAAGTTCCGCGACGAGCTGGTGTCCAAGCCCTACGAAGTCGACAAGGACGGCAACGTCTGGCCGCTGGACAAGCCCGGGCTCGGGCTCGAGGTCAACGAGGCGTTTCTGGAGCAGCACCCGGCGATCGAAGGTCCGGGCTACATCTGAGCTCGCGGTAGTTCACGGCCGCGCGCAGCTGTTCGGCATCCTGCCGCAGCGCCTCGGCGTACGCCGCGCAGGCCTCGTCGCGCAGGCCTTCCTGCTGCAGCGCGAAACCGAGGTTGTTGAAGGCGCGCGCGTTTGCCGGCGACTGGCGCACGGTGTCGCTCCACAGCGCGACTTCCGAGCGGTAGTCCTGGTTGCGCAGAACCGTACCCAGGCCAAGCGCCAGGGCGAGCGCTGCGGCCAGCACGGATCGCCCTCGCGGCAACAGCGCTATCGCGATGCCGGCCAGCGCCAGCGGCCCGATCGAGGCGAGGTAGAGCTGGCGGTCGTTGACCGCGTCGAGGCGCGGCAGGAACGAATTGGTGGGCGCGAGGTGCAGAAAGAACCATAGCAGCGCCAGCGCCACCCACGGCTGCGCCCGCAGCAGCGCGAATCCCGCGGCGATCGCGGCGAGGATCACCAGGCCCGCGACCGGCGGCGCCGGAACGATCTCGGGGTCGATGTTCGGCGGGATGGCGAGGATCAGCACGCCGACGTGCCGGACGAGAGCGCCAGTCTGCAGCGCCAGCTGGTCGGCCAACGAGCGCAGAGCGAGGCTTGCCTCCAGCATCTCGCGGTAGCGCGGCAACGCCGCCATCGCCAGCAGCCCCAGGCCGAGCACGCCCCAGTGCAGGACCTGGCGCCGCAGGACCATGCGCCACTCGAACCGGTGGCGCAGATCGAGCGCCTCGCACAGCAGCAGCGCGAACGGCAGCGTCACGGCCACCTCCTTCGTCGCCAGCGCGGCGAGGAACAGCGCGGGCGAGACCCCGCGCGGTGCGCGGCGCAGGTAGGCGAGGACGCTCGCCAGATAGAACAAGGCCATCATCGACGTCGAGCGGCCTGAGACGTAGGTCACCGCCTCCGTGTGCGCCGGGTGCACGGCGAAGAGCAGCGCGGCGGCAAAGGCGGCGAAGCCCTCGCCGCCGACGCCCATGCGCTCGAAGAGCGTGCGCAGGATCTGCCACGCGAGCAGCACGTTTGCCGCGTGCGCGGCGAGGTTGACGACGTGAAAGGCGAAGACGTCGCCGCCGCCCGCGCTCCAGGACAGCGCGTACGACAGCTTGAGCAGCGGCCGGATGCCCGGCATCGAGTCCCACCAGGCGCCGAACGAATGCACCGCGCCCTGGTGCACGATGACGTTGAAGTCGTCGAACTGGAAGCTGCCGAAGAACGCGTTGCCGTAGGCGGCGAGCGCCGCGGCCAGCAGCGCGCTAGCGGGCCAGGGCGCGCGCCAGGATCGCATCGGCGTCCCACCAGCGGTCGCGCGCGCCAAGCAGTACGAGCAGCGCGCGCCGCCCGCCGCGCTCGGCGAGCGCGATCAGGTTGTCGCCGGCGCGCCGCGTGTTCCCGGTCTTCACGCCGATCGTCCCGGGAAAGAATTCCACCAGCACGTTGGTATTTTTCACCGTGAACACGCGCTCGCGCCCCTCGGTTGCCACCTCCACCCGCAGCTGGCCCACCAGCGCCGCGAGTTGCGCCCGCTGCATGAAGGCCTGCGCGAGACGCGCCAGATCGCGCGCCGTGCTGTACTGCCGGTCACGGTCGAAACCGCAGGGATCGCCGAAGCGCGTGGCGCGCAGTCCGAGCTCGGCGGCGCGCGCGTTCATGCGCGCGACGAAGTCGCTCACGCGCCCGCGCCGCGCGGCGAGCGCGTAGCAGGCATCGTTGGCCGAGCCGACGAGCATTGCCGCCAGCAGGCCGTGCGCCGGCACCCGCTCCCCGGCGTGCAGTCCCAGGCGCGAGCCGCGCGCACGCGCGGCCTCGGCGCCGATCGTCACGACCTCGTCGAGCGCGTCCTGCTCGACGACGACCAGCGCCGACATGAGCTTGGCGAGGCTCGCGGGCGCGCGCCGCGCGTCCGGGGCGTGCGCCCAGAGCGGCTCGCCGTCGACAAGCACCAGGTAGGCCGCCGCGATCCGCGGAAAGGGGTCCTCCGGCGCCGCGTGGGCAACCGGCCCCGCCAGCGCGAGCAGCGCCGCGAGCGCGAGGCGCCACGCCACCGCGGTCAGTTTCCGAACAGCTTGCGCAGCCCGCGCACGCCTTCCTTGACCGCGTCGCCGGCGCTCGGCGCGGCGGGCGGTGTCGCAACCTGCGCGGGCCGCTCGCCGCATTTCGTGTCCCATCCTCCCCCGGCCTTTACCACGGTGTACGAGCGCCCGCCGCCGCAGGGACCTTTGGCGAGCAGGTTCGAGTGCTTGGAGCACAGCGGGCCGTACTCCGTCTTCATGACGACCGTGTATTCACGCCCGGCGCAGTGCTGCTTGGCGAGGGTCTGCGACTCCGCCGGGCAGTACTCGGTGACGAATGGCCAGTCGCGGCCGTCGACCGCGCTCTTGCACGCCGCCGCGCGCACCGGCGCAGGGTCCACCTTGCAGAATTGCGCCGCCCGCTCAAAGCCGTCGTTGCGCAGGCCCTCGACCTGCATCGCCTGGCGGTAGCCTGCCGGCGTGCGCATTGACTGCGCGGTCTTCTTCACATGCGCACAGTACTCGCCCGTGCTCGCGGCGCAGGGATTGCCCTGCATCTCGAACAGCGTCGTCGCGAACTTCTCGATGGACTCGCGGCAGGTCTGCGCCAGCTGCGCATTGCTCTGCGCCTGCATCGCCGCCATCTTCTGCTTCGTCGCCGCCTGCTGCGGATCCTGGTGCGTCTGCGCATTGCAGGTGCCCGCGAGCGTGCCCGAGTAGACGACGTTCATCGTCAAGCCGTCCTTGCCGCGCAGCTGCATGCGCCCGCTCATGCTGTCGCGCGTACGCGTGATCTCGCCCGTGCCGCTCATCGGCTCGTCGCCGGTGCAGGCCATCTTCCAGGTCGTCTTGTTGCCGACGGTGCGCACGTCCGAGGTCGTGCAGTTCGGGTCCGGCGCCGGCGCGGCGCCCGGCTGGCCTTTCTTCTGGCATACCTGCTGGCTCATCGCCGGCATCTGCATGCCGTCCATCTCCATCCGAACAGACATGTTCCACAGCTCGTCCGAACCCTGCGCCTGAACGAGCGCCGCCGCCGCCAGGCCGAGCGCGGCCGACGCCAGTCTCCATACCGCCAGCATTTTCTTTCCCCCCCAGGGCAAAGACCCTGCTGGCATCATAGCAAAGCGTCAGGCTTGCGCCAGCGTGTAAACGATGTACAGGGCGCCGACGTAGACGACCGGTATCGCCGGCGCGAGCGTCCGCGCCCAGGCGAAGGCCGGTCGCTGCACCCCCTTCCACACCAGGTAGCCAATCAGCATCAGGGCGAACGCTGCGAGACCCGCCGCGAAGTGCGCGCCCTCCATCTTGCCAAGGAGCGGCGCCGGGCTGAACAGGTCCGAGAACGTCAGGATGGTGACGTTGAAGGCGTTCGAGCCGTAGACGTTGCCCATGGCAATGCCGTAGGACTTGCGAAGGGTCGCCGCCACCGTCACCGAGCCCTCGGGCAGCGTGGTAACGATCGATACGAGCAGCACGCCGATGAAGCTCGCGCTGATGCCGGAGATCTCGGCGATGCGGTCGGCGCTCGCGGCGAGGAAGCGCCCGGCGACGATCACCACCGCCACCGAGATGCCGAAGCCGATCCAGGCCTTCTTCGCGCTGCCGGTGGGCGCCGGGATGTCCTCCAGGTGCATGTGCGTCTGGCCGGCCTTGTACACCATGCGCATGCCGACGAGGTAGGCGGCGAGGATGAGCGCCGTGCCGAGGCTCGTCGGCCCGAGCTTCACGTCGCCCGCGATGCCGAAGACGAGGGCGAGCGCGACCAGCGCCATGCCGACCAGGATCAGCAGCTCGGTGTCGCGCCCTTGCCCGCCGAACAGGTTGCCGATGCCGAAGGCAAGGCCCACGCAGCCCAGCACGAACACGTTCATCATGTCGGCGCCGAACACGTTGCCGAGCGCGAGCCCGGGCGAATCCTCGAGCCACACCGCGGAGATGTTGACGGTGACTTCGGGGAGCGAGGTGGCGATGCCGACGAGCAGCGTCCCCACCCAGAGTTTCCCCCAGCCGGTGGACTCCGCGAGGTCGTCGCCGTAGCGCGCGAGGCCTATGCCCGCGGCGATCACGAAGGCCGCGCTCACCACGAAGACGAGTACGGCGGTGCTCAGGGTTTCCATGACGCGCGTTTCTCCTTGTTGTCGGTCAACCGTACAGTGCCCGCGGCAGCCACAGGGCCACGTCGGGAAAGATGTAGACGATCGCCATGCAGACGATGACGATGTAGAGGAACGGCATGCAGCCGCCGAAGATCTGCGTGAGCAGCACGTGCTTGGGTGCCACGCCCTTCAGGTAGTACGCGGACATCGCCATCGGCGGCGAGAGGAACGCGGTCTGCAGGTTGAGCGCGACCAGCACGCCGAAGAGGAGAGGATCGATCTGGAAGTGCGGCAGCATCGGCAGGAAGATCGGCACGAAGATGATGATGATCTCGGTCCACTCCAGCGGCCAGCCGAGCAGGAAGATGATGAACTGCGACAGCAGCAGGAAGGAGATCGGGCTCAGGTTCATGCCGAGCACCGTCGACTTGATCAGGCCCTCGCCGCCGAGGTACGCGAACACCGAGGCGAACGTCGCCGAGCCGACGAACAGCCAGCACACCATCGCCGAGGTACGCGCGGTGAGGTACACCGCCTCGCGCATGCCCTGCCAGGTGAGCGAGCGATAGCCCGCAGCCAGCACCACGGCGCCGAAGGCGCCGACCGCCGCCGCCTCGGTGGGCGTCGCGATGCCGAACATGATCGCGCCCAGCACCGACAGGATGAGGATGGCGAGCGGGAAGAACGACTTCGCCAGCATCAGCAGCACCTGGCCGAAAGCGATGTCGGTCCTTTCCTTCGGCAGCGCCGGCGCCGCGGCCGGCTTGAAGACCGCGAGGCCGATCACGTAGACGATGTACAGGCCGGCAAGCAGGAATCCGGGCAGGAGCGCCGCGGCGTAGAGCTTTACCACCGAGATGCTCGCCTGAGCGCCGTACACGATAAGCATGATGGAGGGCGGGATGAGGATGCCGAGACAGCCGCCCGCGCACACCACGCCGGCGGCAAGCCGCGTGTCGTAGCCCGCCTTCAGCATCTGCGGGAACGCGAGCAGACCCATCAGCGTCACCACCGCGCCAACGATGCCCGTGGCGGTAGCGAAAAGCGCGCAGGTGGCGAGCGTCGCCACGGCGAGCGAGCCCGGCACGGCGCGCAATGCCACCTGCAAGCTGCCGAACAGCGAATCGAGGATGTTCGCCCGCTCGACCATGTACCCCATCAGGAGGAACAGCGGGATCGACACCAGGGCATCGTTGTTCATTACCGTGAAGGTGTTCTGCGTGAGCAGGTAGAACACGCGGTTGTCGAAGAATGCCTGGCCGGGCTGGAAGTACGCGTAGTAGCCGAACCCTACCCCGAGCGCCATCAGGGTGAAGGCAACCGGGAAGCCGATCATGATCGTCGACACCAGGATCCCCAGCATGACGAGCGCAACGACGGGATCGCTCATAGGGCGCCCCCCTTCTCGCGCATGTCGGCCGCCTTCATCAGGATCTGCTTCTCGAGCTCCTCGACGTCGTGCAGGCGCGGCGGCCACTCGCCCTCGCGCAGGCAGACCCAGGAGCGCAACAGCTCCGCAAGGCCTTGCAGCGCGAGCAGCCCGGCGCCCAGCGGGATCATCATCTTCAGCGGCCAGATCGGCACGCCGGCGGGGCTGTTCACGCTCGACTCGAGGATGCGCGTCGACTCGGTGCCGTAGCCCCAGCCGGCGATCACCAGCGCGAGAATGCCGGGAAAGAAGAAGAACACGTACAGCGTGAACTCGACCGCCGCCTGCACGCGCGGCCGCCACAGCCGGTAGAGCATGTCGGCGCGCACGTGCGCGGCGCGCGACAGCGTGTAGGCGCCGCCCATGTAGAACACCCCCGCGTACATGAGGTAGCTCATGTCGAAGGCCCAGCTCGTCGGGTCGTTCAGCGCGTAGCGCACCAGCACCTCGAAGCAGGTGCCAAGCGTGAGGATGGCGATGCACCAGGCGAAGCTGTGGCCGACCGTCCTGCTCAGGAAGTCGATACCGAAGATCAGCCGGTGCAGCACCGCATGGCGCGCGCCGGCCTGTTGCTGCAGGGTGTCCATGGTGGACTCCAGTGGCGATGCGGCGCGCTCAGGCGCGCGGCGTCGCGGTTGACCGAACTACTGGCCGAGTTGCGGAGTCAGGCCCGAGGCGGGCCGGTGGCATGGGGCCGGAAGGCGCGCGGTGCGGACGGGCCGGCGCTTCCTGGCGCAGCGTCGATCTCGAGTGCGGCGCCTACCGGCGCGGGCAGCGCCGACGGCGCATGCGCCGCCGGCACACCGGTGATCGGGCGATCGGCCTCGCGCGACTCGGCCATCACCGCGGCGCTGTTGTCTTCGGCGCCCAAGTACCATTCGTGCCCGGTGTCCAGGTCGCGGAACGCGCCGGCCTGCAGGCCGACCAGCACCAGCAGCAGCGCGACGATGCGCACGACACAAGGCCGATTCACGGCGGCCGATGCTACCCGGGAAGTCGCGCGCCGTCCATGCGAGCCGTCTCAGCGCGGCTGCACCCCCGGAGGGTAGACGCCGCTCATCAGGTAGCCGATCAGGTCCGCCGCGGAGCGGATCGCCGAGCCGAAGGGCAAGGGCTCCGAACCGCGGAAGAACAGGCCGCGTTCCAGGTCGCCGCGCAGCGCGGCGCCCAGCTGGTTGTCGATGCAGAACTGCCCGGCGCGCGCCAGTCCGTCGCGCAGGCCGCAGTGCAGCAGGCAGTCCCAGGCGAGCGTGCACTGGGGCTTGGGGCGCGCCTTGCCTTTCATGCGCTCCTCGCGGCGCAGGTACCGGTCGAGCCAGGGCGTGCGCACGGCACGCGCCGGCAGGCCGGCCACGCTCATGAAAGTGACGATGTCCTCGGGCCGCGCGTCGGCCAGCACCTTCTTGAACACGGGGTGGGCGTCGCCCTCCTCGGTCACCGCGAACGCCGTGCCGAGCTGGGCCGCGGAGGCGCCCAGGCCGAGGACGGCCCGCACCTTCTCATGGCTGTTGATGCCGCCGGCCGCGATGAGCGGAATGCTTTCGCGCTCCAGCCCGAGCTCCTTGAGGCTCGCCAGCACCGCCGGTATCACCGTGGCGAAATCGAACCTCGGGCTGAGCACGTCGGCCTCGTCCGCCGCGCCGAGGTGGCCGCCGGCATAGCGCGGATGCTCCAGCACGATCGCGTCGGGCAGGCGCTGCTTGCGCATCCACTTGCGCAGCAGCAGCGTCGTGCCCCGCGCGTCCGACAGGATCGGAATCAGCGCGACGTCGCCGAAGCCCGCGGTCAGCTCCGGCAGGTCGAGCGGCAGCCCCGCGCCCATGACCACGGCCTGGATGCCGCTTTCGCAGGCCTGGCGCACGTAGTCCGCGTACTGTGAGACCGCGCGCATGACGTTCACCGCGACCAGGCCCCGGCCCTGTGCCAGCCCCAGCGCCGAGCGCACTTCCCGGTCGAGGGCTTCGAGGTTGGCGGCGTTGATCGCGCTCTTGTCGCGCGACCTGCCGGTGCGTTCCATGAGATCGGGGTGCAGGCGGCGCAAGTCGACGCTCGCGATCGTGCCGACGGCGTCGAGGCTCGCCACGCTGCCGGCAAGACGGTGCGCGGACACCCCCACGCCCATGCCGCCCTGGACGATCGGCAGCAGCCGCTTGCCCCGGATCGCGAGGTGCGGCAGCGGCGGCGGCGGGTGCATGCTCAAACCCGCGACGGCGCGGCGAACGGTGCCGCGGCCGCCTTTCCCGCGGCGTCGACCGCGGACTCGTCG
Source organism: Burkholderiales bacterium (assembly GCA_035459025.1). Lineage (GTDB taxonomy): Bacteria > Pseudomonadota > Gammaproteobacteria > Burkholderiales > SG8-39 > JAABQT01. The sequence goes on from DATHYT010000050.1 coordinate 17,412, forward strand.
GCGTCGCGCCACAGCGCGATCTGGCGGATGATCGCGCGGCGCGCCGCATCGCGCAGCGCTTCGGTCTGGTCGGGGCCGAAACCTGCGATCTCGATCGCCGGCAGCACCCGCACGCGGATGGTGCGGGCGGCGCCGAACTGCCAGCTGTGCTTGGGCAGGCAGGCGTGCGATCCGTCGATCGCGATCGGCAGCACGTTCACCCGCTCGCGCAGCGCCAGCCGGAACGCGCCGTCGTGAAACCGCCCGACGCCGCCGTCCCGGGAGCGCGTGCCTTCGGGGAAGAACATCACCGGACAGCCCTGGCGCAAGTAGCGCGCCGCATGCAGCAGCGAGCGCGCGCCGCTGCGCGGGTCGGTGCGCTGGAGCGGGATGTCGCCCGCCATGCGCATCATCCAGCCGATCGCCGGCAGGCGGAACAGCGAGCGCTTGGCCACCCACTTCATCTCCCATGGCAGCTGCGAAAGCAGGGGGATGTCGGCGAGCGACTGGTGGTTGCTGACGACGACACAGGGCGCCCTCAGCCCGCCGGCCGGGATGCCGTCGACCCGCAGCTTCCACAGCGGGTTGAGCCGGGTGACCACGACGCCGAGCCGGCGAAACCAGCGACCCGTGCGCAGCCGCGCGGGGTGGCGGTCGAACACGCGCACGACCGCGACCAGCGGCACCCAGGCCGCGATGGCGGCAAGGACGATGAACCAGATGACGAGCGATCGGAGCACGGTTGTCGGGACGCGCGGAAATCGGGCATGATGGCCGAGGCGCCCCCGGTCACCTTGATCCTTATCAATACGGGGCCTCTCCGCGGGGCGCGGGCCCTCTCCCTACGCGAGCACGCGCAGCGCCCCCGGCAAGATCGCGATCTCCAGCCGGCGCGCGTCCTCGAACACGATTTCGCCGTCGGCTTCGACCAGGAGCGGCGCCTCGGACTCGATGAGAACCTTTCTCGCCCGCGTCAGCGTCAGCCGCGGGTCGGCCCCGTGCGTTCCGCGCATGATCCTCGGCACGAGGCCAAGGATCGCCAGCCGCCCTACGCCTTCGGCGATCAGCAGATCCAGCTCGCCGTCGTCCGCGCGCGCGTCGGGGCAGACGTGGAAGCTGCCGCCGAAGGCGCGCCCGTTCATCACCGCGGTCATGGCGGTGGTCTGCGCGAAGGCTTCGCCTTCGTCGAGTTGCAGCCGCAGCTCGAGCCTCGGGTAGCGCACCAGGGTGAGGAACAGCGCGCCGAGGTAGGCGCCCAGTCCCGTGAAGGGTCGCGGCACGCGGCGCACGTTGCGCGAGGCGTGCGCGCCGAACCCGACGTCCATGCCATTGGCGAAGAACCGCGTGGCACCCGCGGCGATGCGCCCGGCATCGAAGGCGCGCGCCGCCCCGCGCGCGATGCGCGCGATGGGATCGCCGGCGGGCAGCATCTTGGCGAAGTCGTCGCCGCTGCCGAGCGGCAGCACGCCGAGCGCGGCCGTGCCGCCCGCGCCGAGCAGCCCGTTCACGACTCCGTGGACCGTGCCGTCGCCGCCCGCGGCGATGAGCGCGTCGAACCGACTCGCGCCTTGCGCGGCGAGACGCTCGGCTTCGCCCGGAGTGCTCGTCTGCGCCACCTCGAACGCCACGCCGGCCGCGCGCAACGCGTCCGCCATGCGCGGCCACTCGCGGCGCGCGCGGCCGCGCCCGGCCACCGGGTTGAGGATGACGAGATGCCGGCTCAAGCGCTCTTGATGACGCCGCGCGACTCGAGTTGCGCGATCTCGGCCGCGCCATAGCCGAGCCCACGCAGGATTGCCCTCGAATGCGTGCCGTGCGCAGGCGCGTCGAAGCGCACGCGCCCGGGCTCCTCGCGAAAGGCGATCGGGATGCCGAGATGATCCCAGCCGCGATCATCCCTCAGCACCATGCCGCGCGCCTTGAAGTGCCCGTCCTCGAGCACCTCGGGCAGCGTGCGCAGCGGTGCAAAGGCGACATCGCGCCCCTTGAACCACTCGACCCATTCGGCTTTCGTCTTCGTGCGGAAGGTCTCGCGCAGGAAGGCGCGCACCGGATCCTGCCCGGGGCCCGGCGGCAGCTTGCAAAGCTCGACCAGGTCGGCGCGCCCCAAGGGCTCGAGCAGGTTCTTCGCGAACTTCGGCTCCTGCCCGGCGAGCACCACGTAGTCGCCGTCTTTCGTTTCGTAGATGTTGTAGAGCGCGTTGCCGCCGAGCGCGCGCTCGCTCTTCAGGTCGGGCTGGCGCCGCTCGGTCATCGCCACGCCCATGTTGTTCGGCAGGCACGCGAGCAGCGCGTCGGCCATCGCCATGTCGAGGTAATCGCCCCGGCCGGTGTCCTTGCGGCGAAGCAAGGCCATCAGGATCCCCGAGAGCGTCATCATCGAGGCGAGCATGTCGGCGTTGGCGAGCGCCGGGATCGCCGGCTTGCCGTCGCCGCCGCGGTTGAGCGACAGCACGCCGGTCATCGCCTCGGTGGCGAGGTCGTGCGCGGCGATGTCGCGATACGGCCCGCGCTGGCCGAACGCGGCGATCGACGCGTAGACGAGCTGCGGCGCGCGCTTGGCCACCTGGGCGTAGCCGATGCCGAGGCGATCGACGACACCCGGACGGAACGCCTCCACAAGGACGTCGGACTTCTCGGCCAGGCGCAGGAGCACTTCCACGCCCGCGGGGTCCTTGAGGTTGAGCGCGAGGCTTTGCTTGCCGCGGTGCGTGTTGGCGAAGTACACGCTCGTGCCGCCGCGCTTGGCGCCGATCTCGCGATTGGGCTCGCCCTCGTGGATCGACTCCACCTTGATCACCTCGGCGCCGTGATCGGCCATGAATTGCGTGGCGAGCGGCCCCGGGAGGAACAGCGACAGGTCGATGACGCGGATGCCCTCGAGCTTCATCACACCGCCCTCGCGGCCTTCAGTCGCGCGATCTCGGCGTCCGCGTAGCCGAGCTCCTTCAGCAGCGCTTCGGTGTGCTCGCCGAGCTTGGGGGCGGGCCGCGCCGGCAGCGGCTCGCCGATCCTGAACGGGCTCGCCACCAGCTTGAAGCCCGGCTTGTCGGGATGGTCGAACACCTGCACCCCGCCGCGCTCGACGAAGTACGGGTTGTTGAGCGCCTGCGGCAGGTCGTACACCGGGCCGCAGGGGATCGTGCCGCGCAGCTTCGCGAGCCAACTTTCCGTCGTTTGCTTCGCGAACTCGGCGTCGAGCACCTGGGTCAGCTCGTCGCGGTGCTCGCGCCGCGCGGCGAAGTCCGGGTACTTCGCCTTCAGGTCGCGCCGCCCGAGCGCGTCGGCGAGCCGCTCCCAGAAGCGCTGGTTCTGCGCCATGACGAAGATCCAGCCGTCCTTCGTCCGGTAGAGCTGGGATGGCACGATGAACGGATGCGCCGAGCGCGCCACGCGCTCGGTGACGAGGCCCTCGTTCAGGTACCACGCCGCCGGGTAGTTGAGCAGGTGCATGGCCACGTCGTAGAGCGACACGTCGAGGTCGCGGCCCCTGCCCGTCTTGCGCGCTTCCAGGATCCCGGCGAGGAGCGCGAGCGCGCACATCGTGCCGGTCGAGTAGTCGACGATGGAAAGGCCCATGCGCGCGGGCGGCCCGTCGGGCTCGCCCGAAAGGCCGAGGAAGCCGGCCTCGCCCTGCATCAGGTAGTCGTAGCCCGGCCAGGACTTCCTCGCACCGTCGCGCCCGTAGGCCGAGAGGTGCGCGCAGACGAGCTTCGGGTTCGCCCTGGCGAGCGCCGCGTGCGTGAGGCCGAGCTTTTCCGGCTGGTCGCCGCGCAAGTTGCTCATCAGGCCGTGGGCGGTGGCAGCGAGCTTCGCCAGGATCTCCTTGCCTTTCGGGTGCTTGAGATCCAGCGTGAGGGACTTCTTGTTGCGGTTGAGCGACTGGAAGAAGACGCTGTCGTCCTCCCCGAGCATGAACGGCCCCACCGCGCGCGACGTGTCGCCGCCTTCCCGCGGCTCGATCTTGATCACCTCCGCGCCGAGGTCGGCGAGGTGCGTGCTGCCGAAGGGCCCGGCGCCGTACACCTCCACGGCGATGACGCGCAGGCCCGCGAGGGGCAGCATCAGGCCGGGTGCCGCGCGATGAGCTGCTTGGCGATGATGATGCGCTGCATCTCGTTGGTGCCTTCGCCGATGCACATGAGCGGCGCGTCGCGGTAATAGCGCTCGACGTTGAACTCGGTGGAGTAGCCGTAGCCGCCGTGGATGCGCACCGCCTCGATCGAGTTCTCGAGCGCCGCCTCCGAGGCGAAGTACTTGGCCATGCCGGCTTCCATGTCGCAGCGCTCGCCCGCGTCGTAGGCGCGCGCCGCGTTCTCGACCAGGAGCCGCGCCGCCTCGCAGCGCGTCGCCATCTCGCCGAGCTTGAGCTGGATCGCCTGGTGCTCGCAGATCGGCTTGCCGAAGGTCTTGCGCACCTGCGAGTACGCCACCGCGTCCTTGAGCGCGGCGTTCGCCACGCCCACGCCGCGCGCGGCGACGTTGATGCGCCCGAGCTCGAGGCCGCCGATGGCATGGTGAAAGCCCTTGCCCTCCGCGCCGCCGATCAGGTTCGCGGCCGGCACGCGGTAGTCCTCGAAGATGAGCTCGGCGGAGTCGATGCCCTTGTAGCCGAGCTTCTCCAGCTTCTTGGACACGCGAAAGCCCTTGCCCTTCTCGGCGAGGAACATCGTCATGCCCTTGTGCCGCGGGCTTGCGTTCGGGTCGGTCTTGACGAGCAGCGCGAAGCACGAGCCCTTGATGCCGTTCGAGATCCAGGTCTTGGTGCCGTTGATGACGTAGTGATCGCCCTGCTTTACGGCGCGCGTGCGGATCGCCTGCAGGTCGGTGCCGCAGTCGGGCTCGGTGAGCGCGAGCCCGCCGCGCACCTCGCCCGAAGCGAACTTCGGCAGGAAGGTCTGCTTCTGCGCGTCGGTGCCGTAGCGCGCCACCGCGGCGGCCATGATGAGGTGCGAGTTGAAGATTCCGGTGAGCGACATCCAGACTTCCGAGATCTGCGCGACGATCTTGGCGTAGGTCGAGGCCGAGAGCCCGAGCCCGCCGTACTGCTCCGGGATCGTGGCGCCGAACAGGCCGAGCTCTTTCATCTGCTCCACCATCTTCTCGGGATACTCGTCCTTCTTCTCCAGCTCGCGCGCCTTGGGGCGCACGTCGCGCTCCAGCCACTTGCCGATGGCGTCCAGGATCTGCGTGTCTTCGCTCATGGTTTCTTCGGGACGAGGATGGAACGCTTGAAAGTCATGACCGTGGTGCCGTCCTGCTTCCAGCCGCGCGTCGTCACGGTGACGATGCCCTGGCCGGGACGCGACTTCGACTCGCGCTTTTCCAGCACCGAAGACTCGGCGTAGAGCGTGTCGCCGTTGAACACCGGCGCCGGCATCACGATGTCGGTCCAGCCGAGGTTGGCGATGGCGTTCTGGCTCACGTCCCGGACGCTCATGCCCACCACGATGGCGAGGGTCAGCGCGCTGTTCACCAGGGGCCTGCCGAACTCCGAGCTCTTCGCGTACTCCTCGTCGAAGTGGATCGGGTGCTGGTTCATGGTGAGCAGCGTGAACCAGGTGTTGTCGGCCGCGCTGATGGTGCGGCCCGGCCAGTGCTTGTAGGTGTCGCCGACCGCGAAGTCGTCGTAGTAGCGGCCCATCCTAGGTCTTCTGGCCGGGCGGCGAGCGCTTCTCGATGAACGCGTCCATGCCCTCGCGGCCCTCGGGATGCGCGAAGCTGGAGGAGATCACGTGGCTCGCCAGCTCGTAGGCCTTTTCCGTGCCCATCTCCATCTGCTGGTAGAAGGCGCGCTTGCCCGCCGCCACCGTCGCCGGCGGCTTGTCGGCGAGCTGGCGCGCGAGCTTTCCGGTCTCCGCCTCGAGCTGATGCGCCGGAACGACCCGGTTCACGAGTCCCCACTCGAGCGCACGCTTCGCGTCCACCAGGTCGCCGGTCAGCAGCATCTCGAGCGCGTGCTTGCGCTGCAGGTTGCGGCCGACGGCCACGCCGGGCGTCGAGCAGTAAAAGCCCCAGGTGACGCCGGGGGTGGTGAATTTCGCGGCCTCCGAGGCCACCGCGAGGTCGCACTGCGCGACCAGCTGGCAGCCCGCCGCGGCCGCCGCGCCCTGCACGCGCGCGATCACCGGCTGCGGCAGCATCGGGATGGTCAGCATCATGCGGCTGCAGGCGAAAAACAACCCCTCGATCTTCGGCAGCTCCTCCAGCGCACGGATCTCCTTGAGGTCGTGGCCGGCGCAAAAGCCCCTGCCCGCGGCGGCAATCACCACCACGCGCACGTCGGGATCCTTCGCGATCGAGTCGAAGGCCGCCTGCAGCGCCTCGATCATCTCGCGGGTCAGCAGGTTCATCTGCTGCGGGCGGTTGAGCGTCAGCGTCGTGACGCCGTTGAGGTCTTCGCGCAGCAGGACGGGCTGCTCGGCCTGGGGTACGGCGCTCATGCGATTCTCCTTACTCGATGGCGGAAGCCGACTTGGCCTTCTCGCGCAGGACGAACTTCTGGATCTTGCCGGTCGAGGTCTTCGGCAGCTCGCCGAACACCACCGCGCGCGGCGCCTTGAACCTGGCGAGGTGCTGGCGGCAGAACTCGATCAGCTCGGTTTCGCTCGCCTTGGCCTCGGGCTTGAGCTCCACGAACGCGCACGGCGTCTCGCCCCACTTCTCGTCGGGGCGTGCCACCACCGCCGCGGCGAGCACCGACGGATGGCGGTACAGCACGTCCTCCACCTCGATGGAGGAGATGTTCTCGCCGCCCGAGATGATGATGTCTTTCGACCGGTCCTTGATCTTTACGTAGCCGTCGGGCTGCATCACGGCGAGGTCGCCCGAGTGGAACCAGCCGCCGGCGAACGCGGCCTGCGTCGCCTTCGGGTTCTTCAGGTACCCCTTCATGGTGATGTTGCCGCGGAACATGATCTCGCCCATGGTCTCGCCGTCGGCGGGCACGGGCTGCATCTTCTCCGGGTCCATCACCGCGAGGCCCTCCTGCATCAGGTAGCGCACGCCCTGGCGGCCGTTCAGGCGCGCGCGCTCGGAGATGTCGGCCGTGCTCCACTCCTCGTGCTTGGCGCAAACGGTGGCCGGGCCGTACACCTCGGTCAGGCCGTACACGTGCGTGAGGTCGAAACCCATCTGCTCCATGCCTTCGATCATCGCCGCCGGCGGCGCCGCTGCCGCCACCATCGCCGACACCTTGTGCGTGATCCCCTTCTTCATGGCCTCCGGCGCGTTGACGAGCGTGGAGTGCACGATCGGCGCGCCGCAATAAT
>DATHYT010000051.1:0-6009 GCA_035459025.1 Burkholderiales bacterium
GGAGGCCGAGCAGAAGGCGCTGCAGGGGAAGATGAGCGCGCCGGAGTATTTCAAGCACGGGGCGGAGGCGCTGAAGGAGGACAGAAGGCGCACCGAGGAGATCGAGGCGCTGCTGCTGGAGAAGCTGGAGAGGTGGGAGGAGCTGGAGGCGATGGCGAAGGCGGGGGAGTCCTAGCCGGCGCGGCGGGATCGGCGGCGTGCGCCTTGAGCTGGCCGGTGCGCAGCAGGTTTTCCAAGGTCATCCTCGTTCCCCACGATGAAGATCTTGCGCCCGGCCAGGACCCGCTTGAGGAACGGGTCCCCGGCGGCGAGCTTCTTCCTGAACTCCAACGCGGGATAGACGTTCGGGTTGACCTCGCGGCGCAGCGCCTCCTGGGCACTCGCGAGCGCGTCGACCACGTCGCCGAAGCTCGCCTCGCCCACCACCATGACGTCGAGGTCGCTGCGCGCGCGCTCGTCGCCCCGGGCCACCGAGCCGTAGACGAACGCGGCGCGGATGCGCGGCGCGAGCGGCGCGAGCGCCTCGCGCAGCACGTCCGCGACGCCCACGGTCTTCTTGAGAATGCCGCGCAGCTCCTCGTAGATCGGGCAGTCGGGGTCGGCCTGGAAGTGGACCTGGTTGCCGAGGGGCTTGCGCAGCAGCACGCCCGCCTGCGCGAGCGCGTTCAGCTCCCGCAGCAGCGTGCCCGGCGCCTTGCCGATGGCGCGTGCGATCTCGCGCACGTGCAGCGACGCCTCCGGGTGCAGGAGGAGCAGCGCGAGCGCGTCGCGGCGGTAGGCGCCGAAAAGGAGCGCGGCGGGGTCCATCGGTCGTTGCTTAAAGAGCTACGACTGTAGCCTTTAGCGCAACGACCGTCAACCTTGGGCCGGCGTGAGTGCGAAGGTGTACTCGGCGCGTCCTGAAGCCGCGTCCTAGACGGTGGGCTTGACGAGCGCCTGCGCGCAGGCGTCGGCGACGTCGCGGCTCGGCTCGGCGGTGCTGCCGGGCATCGTCGCCCAGCCGCCCTTGTTGATGAACTCGACCTGGTCCCAGCGATCGGTGCCCTTCAGCACGGCGAGGCTCGCCTGCGATTTCGGGTCCTTGCGGAACTGGGCCACGCAGATCGGGGTGAGCGAAGCGACCACCGCCTTGTCCGCGTGCGCGCTGGCGCGCTGCTGCGCCGTGCTTTCGGTCATCCAGCCGCCCCAGTTGAAGCCGATGATGGCGAGCGCGATGGCGCCCGCGCCGGTGCCCCAGAGGAACGGCTCGGTATTGGCAGGAAATTTCATGGCATCTCCTCGATTCGTGGTTGAAGGCGCGGCGCAGGCGCCGCGCGCTTCGGTCATGGCAGGGTGCGCGCATTGCGCGGGGCCTTCTGTGCGCTGCCGTACATAGGGCGCGTGCGCCGGCGCCGCGATGCGCGTAGCATGGCCCGGTGGTCAAGCCGCGCAGCGCCAGCCGCCTGCCGCCGAGGGCCAACCGGCTCCTCGCGTCGCTCCCCGATGCCGATTACCAGGCGCTGCTGCCGCACCTGGAGCCGATGGCCATGCCGCTCGGGCTGGCGGTGTACGAATCCGGCGGCCTGCAGGGCTTCGTGGTGTTCCCGACCGACAGCATCGTGTCGCTGCTCTACGTGCTCGAGGACGGCGCCTCGACCGAGATCGCGGTCACCGGGCGCGAAGGCCTGGTCGGGATCTCGCTGTTCATGGGCGGCGAGACCACGCCGAGCCGCGCCGTGGTGCAGAGCGCCGGCCACGGCTACCGCGTGCGCGCGGCGGTGCTGAAAAAGCACTTCGAAGCGCGCGGCGAGCTGCAGCACCTGCTGCTTCGCTTCACCCAGGCGCTGATCACGCAGATGACGCAGACCGCGGTGTGCAACCGCCACCACGCGGTGGAGCAGCAGCTGTGCCGCTGGCTGCTGCTGATGCTCGACCGGCTGTCCGCGCCCGAGCTGCGCATGACCCAGGAGCTGATCGCCAACATGCTCGGCGTGCGCCGCGAGGGCGTCACCGAGGCGGCCGGCAAGCTCCAGGCGCTGGGGCTGATCGAGTACCGGCGCGGGCGCATCTCGGTGCTCGACCGCCCGGGGCTCGAAGCGCGCGTGTGCGAGTGCTACGCGGTGGTCAAGCGCGAGTACGACCGGCTGCTCGGCGCGGCCGCGCACTGAAAGAGCCGCGCTATGTGCGCGCGCGAACATACGCGCGCCGCGGCGCTGCCCACAATGGCGCATGCCCGCCAACCGCCTGCTCGCCGCGCTGCCGCGCGCGGCCTACCGGCAGCTCGCGCCGAGCCTCGCGCCCGCGGCGCTCGTCTTCGGCGACGTGCTCTACGAGCCCGGCGCCGCGATGCGCGACGTCTACTTCCCCAGCGGCTCGGTAGTGTCGCTGCTCACCGTCGTCGACGGCCGCAGCGCGCTCGAAGTCGGGCTGGTGGGGCACGAGGGCATGGTCGGGATCCCGCTCGCGCTCGGCATCGGCGTCTCGCCGGTGCGCGCCCTGGTGCAGGGCGGCGGCGGCGCGCTGCGCATGAGCGCCGCGCGCCTGCGCCAGTGCCTGCGGGCGAGCGTCCCGCTGCAGCGCGCGCTGCATCGCTACGCCGCCGCGCTGATGGCGCAGATCACCCAGACCGCCGCGTGCAATCGCTTTCACCGGGTCGAGGCGCGCCTCGCGCGCTGGCTGCTGATGACGCGCGATCGCGTCGGCGCGGGGGAATTCCACCTCACGCAGGAGTTCCTCGCGCACATGCTCGGCGTGCGCCGGGTCGGGGTCACCGCGGCGGCCTCCGCCCTGCAGCGGCGCGGCCTCATCGGCTACCAGCGCGGCGACATCCGCATCGTCGATCATGCCGGGCTGGAAGCCGCCGCCTGCGGCTGCTACGCGCATGTGCGCCAGCGCACGGACGCCGGCCGCCGCTGGTCCCAGGCTGCGTCATGACACTCAGAGATGAAATCGTCGCCCTGCGGGACCGCATCGCCAAGGCCGAGTCGGACCGCGACACCTGGCGCGCCTCGGGGAACCAGGAGAAGTACATCGAGGGCTATGGCGTGGTCGAGGCCCTGGAGCTGCGGCTCGAGCAGTTGCGGCGGGAAGGCCTGCGGGCTTCCAGGAAGGATTCCGCTCGTCCCCCCGTCTGCGCTTTGCTGGGCGGCGAGCCGCAGCCCGCGGCCGGCGGCTTGCCGGGTCCGCCGGAGAAGGTCGAGCCTTGAGGCATACGGACTAGCGTCGCCGCCGCGCGCGGCGGAGGACTCAGTCCCGCTTGGCGGGCGGCTTCGTCGGTGGCGTTTCCAGGTGCCTGACGCTGCCGCCTTCGTCCTCCCATTCCTGCACCGCTGCGATGTCCGGATCGTTGGCGGCGCGCATCGACTTGCCGATGGCGTTCCAATCGGCGGGGATTCCTGCAACGGCGATGACGGGTGGTTTCATGGCGCCGTGTCCTACACGTCGCGCTTGGCGAGCGTCTTGGCGCAGGCCTCGGTGACGTCGCGGCTCGGCGCGGCGACGCCGCCGCCGGGCATCGTCGCCCAGCCGCCCTTGCTCACGTAGTCGGCCTGGTCCCAGCGCTCCCGGGCCATCAGCTCGGCGAGGCTCGCCTTCGCGTTGGGGTCCTTCTGGAACTGGGCCACGCAGATCGTGGTGAGCATCTCGACCTTGGCCAGCTCCACGCGCGCGCTGGCGTGCTGGGCGGCCGCGACGGGGGTCATCCAGCCGCTGAAGTTGAAGCCGATGACGGCGAGCGCGATCGCGCCCGCGGCCATGCCGTAAAGAAATGGTGCGGTGTTGGCGGGAAGTTTCATGAGGTACCTCGATTCGTTGACCGGGACCCGGTGCGCCGGGTCCTCGAGCCTTCAGGGTGCGCCCGTTCCGCGGCGCGCTCTGTGCGCTGGCGTACACAGCGGGCGGCCGGGCGCGGGCGGGCGCATATACTGCGCGTTTCCAGGAGGAACCGACCATGAGACACACGGCACGCGACCGTCGCAACCGGGCGCGGAAGCAAAAGATCAAGAAGAAGCTGCGGCGGGCGGCGAAGCAGGCGGGGAAGAAGTAGCTGGTCTCCTGCGCGAGCAGGCGCGGCGTCCTCAGTCGCGCAATTGCGCGAGCTGCCGTAGGCGCTGCAGCACGATGGGCGTGCGTACCGCAGGGCTGCCTTCGAGAACAAGGCCGGGCAGCGCATTGAGAAACCCGTCGTCCGCGAGCAGGCCTGCGACCGTCGCGCCCACGAATGCGCGGAGTTCCGGGTCGGCCGCGCGCAGCTCTTCCACGAGCTCGGTCCGTCCGTCGACGACGGAGAGCACGTCCTCGAGATCGTGGCTCGACAGGTAGTCGCCTGCGCCGCGATCCAGGAACGCCTCGAGCTTCGTGGCGATGAAGCTCGGCGCATCGGCGACACGAATCCCGATGCCGCCTGGCAGGCGCACTTCGCGCGCATGCTGCATGACGTGGTCGTACCAGCGGTTGGAGAACCCTAGAACGCCGGGATCGCTCGGCATCACGTCGAGCTTCAGTCCCGCCATCGACCAGCGAAACGCGGGCGCGCCTTCCTCGAGCGGCTGCGCGAAGCCTTTCGCGCGAAGCGCGGCGCCCAGCTGGTGATAGTCGGCGAGCGAGACCACCGCCACGACGGCGTCGACGTCCTGCGTGGCGCGCACGGGGCTCGCGCCCGGATCCGTGATGAGGAGTCCCGTGGCGCAGCCGCCGACGAATGTCATTCGCTCGCGCAGCTCGCCGAGGGCGCGCGCCACCTGCGCGAGGATCTCGATGTTCGGGTCGGCCATCTCACGCTGCCGGCCGCAGGCGCTTCTCGAGCGCCTTCTCGGCGAGGTTTCGCTCGCGCGCGCGCCCGTCGCGGATCGCGTCGACCAGCGCCAGCAGCTCGTAGAGCGCCGGGTCGCGCAGCGCCGCTTCGGGTACGGTGCGGTAAAGAGCCGCGAACGCGTAACCCCGGGTGTTGCCTTCGGCGTAGGGCCAGACCGGTGGCGGCTCGCTCGAGCCGGCGATCTGGGTGTTGAGCGGCGCTGCGGCGTAGCCGGTCGGCACCCCGCGGGTGAGCTCGCCGCGCTCCGGCGGGAAGGCGTACTTCAAGCCGTGCACCAGGAACTCCAGGAGCTGCGGCCGCAGGGGCCGGCCGCTCGAGGAGGCGGCGTCGCTCATCAGCTTCGCCGCGACCGCCCGCTTCACGGCCGCATGGACCTCGGACTGGCTGATCGAGAGCTCCACCGCGAGGCGCTGGAAGGTCCAGGGCTGGTCACCCAGGGCGACCAGCTTGAGGAGGACGACGACGTCCTGGGGCTTGAGAATCATGGGGATATGCTATTCGCGAATCGCGAATAGCGCAAGATCGCGAAGGAGGCTGGCGCCAGCGGCACCAACCTGCACGAGATCGCCCCCGGCATCTACCGCATCAACACCCCGGTGCAGATCCCGGGCGGGCCCGAGTTCAACTTCAACCAGTACCTCGTCAAGGACGAGGCGCCGCTGCTCTTCCACACCGGGATGAAGGGCCTGTTTCCCCTCGTCTCCGAGGCGATCGCCAAGATCCTGCCGCTGGAGTCGCTGCGCTACTTCGCCTTTTCCCACTTCGAGGCCGACGAGTGCGGCGCGCTGAACCAGTTCCTCGCCGCCGCGCCGCGCGCCGTGCCCGTCGCGAGCCAGGTCGGCGCCATGGTGTCGGTGAACGCCTTTGCCGACCGCCCGGCCCAGGCGATGGCCGATGGGGAAGTGCTCGACCTCGGCGCGAAGAAACTGCGCTGGATCGACGCCCCCCACGTCCCGCACGGCTGGGACAACGGCTTCATGATGGAGACCACCACGCGCACCATGTTCTCCGGGGACTTGTTCACCCAGGGCGGGAGCGGGGCCGTGGCGCTTACGGAGGGCGACATCCTGGGACCGAGCGAAGAGTTCCGGGCGCCGATGGACTACTACGCGCACGCGCCGCATACCGCGGCGGTGCTGGAGAAGCTGGCGCAGGAGAAGCCGCTGACGCTCGCGTGCATGCACGGGAGTGCGTGGCGGGGGGATGGGGCGGGGTTG
>DATHYT010000052.1:0-21863 GCA_035459025.1 Burkholderiales bacterium
AAACAGCAGCAGCTGGCCGCCTTCGCGCAGCTCGGCGAGGGCGTGGCGCACCATGCCGATCGGCGAATCGTTGCGGATGTAGCCGGCGAGCCGCGCGCCGGCGCCGAACACCAGGCTCTCGGCGAGCGGCGCTTTCAGCACGCAGGCCGCCTGCGGCAGGCGCGACAGCAGCAGCACCGCGTCGAGCAGCGACGGGTGGTTGGGGGCGAGGATCATCGGCCCGGCGCCGCGTAGCCTGTCCAGCTCCCCGAGCTCGAAGTGGCAAGCGCCAACCGCCTGCAGCGCCCAGAGGTAGAAGCGGAAGCCGCGCGCGATCACGCCTCGCCCGAGCGCGCGCCCGGCGCGCGCGGGCAGCAGCAGGCGCAGCGGCACCGCGAGCAGGCTCCAGGTGAGGCTGCCGAGGCCGAGCAGCGCGAGGCCATACCACAACGCCGCGTAGGCCCACAGCGCGCGCAGGGAGCGCAGGATCACGCCGCCCTCACTCCGCCGCCTCGGCGCGCTCGCGCGATACGCCGAGCACCCAGGCAATGCCTGCCCCCGCGGCGACGTAGGTGTCGCGCTTGACCAGCGGACTCGCCTCGAACGCTGCGCCGCTGAGCGTATCGGCGCGCACGAACGCCCCCACCCAGAATCCGGCGAAACGGCGGCTGGCCGCGGCGAGGAACTGGAACCCGGCGTAGCCGCCCGGCGCCGCGTAGGTCGGCCGCGCCGGCGTCGCAAACTGCGGCGCCACGCCATAGAAGTACTCGTGCTGCCGGCGGCTGCCGTATACCGGCCCCGCGAGCAGGCCGAAGTTCCAGCCGGAGAGCGCGCCGCGCCCCGCCAGGTCGAGATTCAGGTTGGGTGTCGCCACCCAGCCGATATGCTCGGGCGACGCTTCCAGCGTGAACGCCGCGCGCAAGGGCAGGCGCAGCTCGAGCAGGTCGCGGCCGTCCCGCGAGCGCCACAGCGCGAGCTCCAGGCTCGGGCCGAGCTCGAACGAGGGCCGCAGGTCCGGCATCCCGGCGCGGGCGTCGTTGCGCGAGCTGTTCACCGGCAGCGAGGCTGCGACGCTGATGTTGAGCTCCACGCGCTCCGTATCGAATAGCTCGCCGCGGATGCCGCGCCGGTCGGCCTTGAGGAAATCCCCGCGGTACACCACGTAGGGCACCGGCAGCACGTAGCCACGCGCCTGGTCGGAGCCCCGGTAATCCGGCAGCGCAAAGCCGCCGACGCCCACGCCCAGCTCCCACAGCGGCAGCTCCTCGGCCGCCGCCGGCGCCGCGGCAAGCGCGCACAGGAGCCACAGCGCCCGCTTCATGCGCCCACATTGGCGGCATCGCGCAGGCTGCTACGCCGCCGCCGCCAGGCGCGCAGCGCGGCCCGCGGGTCGGCGAGCGACAGGAAGTAGTACAGCCCCTTGAAGGCGAGCAGCGACGGCCCGATCGGCGAGCGCGAAAAGACGTCGCCCGCCAGCAGCGCGAGCAGCGCCTCCCGCATGCGCAGCAGGTTGCGCGGCCCCATCAGCAGCCCGCGCATCGCCGGGCTGGTCACGCGATAGATGAACCAGGAGAACTCGCGCGGGCCGCGCCGTGTGCGCCGGTCAAAGCGCGCCAGCGCGCGCCGCGCCTTGCCCGGCCGGCGCAGGCAGGTCTCGATGGCGTCGGCGCCGTCCACCGCGCTGGTCATGGCGAGCATCACACCGGTGGAGAACACCGGGTCGATGAAGGCGTAGGCGTCGCCGAGCAGCAGGTAGCCCGGGCCGTGGGTGCGGTCGCAGGCGTACGAGTAGTTGCCGGTGGCTTCGGCGGCGGTGACGCGCTCGGCGCCCTCGAGGCGCGCGGCGAGCTTCGGGCACAGCGCGATCGTGTCCATCAGGAACTCGTTCACCGGCTTGGTGCGCGACTTGAGGTAATAGGGCCAGACCACGGCGCCGACGCTGGTGATGCCGTCGGCGAGCGGGATGAACCAGAACCAGCCGTGCTCGAACCAGAAGATCGTGATGTCACCCTCGCAGGAACCCGCGTTGCGGCGCGCCCCGCGGAAATGCGCGTAGATCGCCGCGCTGTTGTGCCGGGCGTTGCGGCGCTTGGCACCCAGGCGGCCGCCGAGAAACGTATCTCGCCCCGAGGCGTCGGCGACAAAGCGCGCGCGCCACGTCTCCGCGCCACCGTCCTCGCGCTCGATCTGCAGGCACGCACCGCCGCCGGGCGCGAACTCGACGCCGCGCACGCGGCAGCCTTCCTGCGCGAGCGCGCCCTTGCGGGCGGCGTTGCGGAACAGGATCTCGTCGAACTGCGAGCGCCGCACCTGATAGGCGTACGGCAGGGACTTGTCCCAGGCATCGGCGAACGCCAGGCGCGTCGGCCTGGGATGCGCCGGCGACACGAGCTCCGCACCCCATTTGTGCATGCCGATGGCGCGCACCTCGGCGGCAACGCCGAGGCGCTCGAACAGCGGCAGATTGGCGGGCAACAGCGACTCGCCGATATGGAAACGCGGGTGCCGCGACTTCTCGAACAGCGCCACGCGAAAACCCCGCTCGGCAAGCAGCGCGGCGACGGTCGAGCCGGCCGGCCCGCCGCCGATCACGGCGACGTCGCAGTCCTTCATTGCGGCCGCGCCGCCCTCACCCATGCCCTTTCCTGCGGACATGCCGCATTCTACCGTGCGCGGCTAGGGCTTCTTTTCCAGGTTTCTCTGCCGGATCTCGATATCGGCGCGCGCGCGCAGACTCTCGACGAAGGCGTCCAGCTGGCGCGCGCCGGCGAGCTGTGCGGCGCGCGCGCGCTCCGCGGTCCTCTGCGCCTCGGTCTTCGGCTCGGGCTCGAGCACCTTCACGACGCGGTACAGCATGTAGCCTTCGGTGCCGCGCGCGGCGCCGGCGTACGCCGGCAACTTGGCCGGGTCCGCCGCCATGATCTCGCGCAGCGCTCCGGCCGGCACTTCTTGCGGGCTGCGTCGCGACACCGCCTTTGCTGCGCCCCAGCTCACCTCCGACTTGCCGTCCTTGCGCAGCGCGGCGAGCTTCGACTCGCCGGCCTGCTGCGCTAGGCGCGCCGCATCCTGCGAACGCAAGCGGCGCTCGATGTCGGCGCGCACGTCCTCGAGCTTCTTCTGCGATGCGGGCTGGTGCTCGATGACGCGCGCGGAAACCAGGACGTTCGGCGCCGCCTCGATGGCGTCGGTATTGCGGCGCGCCTTGACGGCATCGTCGGCGAACAGCGCACCCTGCAGCTTGGGGCTGGCGAGCACACCGGCCTCCGGCGCGGGCACGGCGCGCGAGATCCAGCCGCTGGTCTGCAACGGCAGCTTGAAGCGCTCGGCGACGGGCTTCAGGCTGTCGGACTGCTCGTAGACCATGTTGCTGAACGTCTCTGCAGCCTCGGCGAAGCGGCGCGCGCCCAGCTGGCGCGAGAGTTCCGCCGCAAGCTCGTCCCGGACCTCGGCCAGGGGCCGCACCTTGGCGGGCTGGATGCCCGTCAGCCGGATCAGGTGCCAGCCGAAATCGCTCTTCACCGCCGCGCTGATCTCGCCTTCCCGAAGGCGGAATGCCGCTTCCTCGAAGGCCGGCACCATCATGCCGCGGCCGAAGAAGCCAAGGTCGCCGCCGTCCGCGGCGGAGCCGGGATCCTGCGAATGCTTCTTTGCCAGCTCGGCGAAGCGCCCCGGGTTCTTGCGCACCTCGGCGGCGAGCTTGGTTGCCTCGGCCTCGCTCTGCACCAGGATGTGGCTGGCGCGGCGCTGCTCGTCCACGCGGTACTGGCTGGCGCGCGCCTCGTAGGCAGCCTTGAGGTCGGCCTCGCTCACCGCGTCGCGCCGGCCGAGCGCCTCGGCCGAGAGCACGAGGTACTCGGCACGCACGCGCTCGGGCACGCTGAATTCCGCCGGGTTGGACTCGTAGTAGGCCTTGATCTGGGCATCACTCACCTTGACCTCAGCGAGGAATGGCTGCGCCGGGACCAGCGCCTCCTGCACCTCGCGACGCTCGGCCTGGATCGCTTCCAGCCGCTCGGTGACGGCGCGCGAAGCGATGGCGGTGCTGCGCACCGACTCGGTAAGCTGGTTGAGCGCCATGTCGTGGCGCAGGCGCGCCTCAAAGGTCTGCGGCGTCATGTTCTGCGCCCGCAGCAGCGCCTCGTAGTTGGCGCGCGAGAAGCCGTTCTCGCCCTGGAACGCGGGCACCGCGGCGATGGTCTCGCGCAGCTGCTCGTCGCTCACCGAGAGCCCGCCGCGCAGCGCGGCGTCCGCCACGGCGCGCTGCGACACCAGCGAGTCGACGAGCGCCAGCCGCGATTCGGTGGTGTCCAGCGCCTCGGCGTCGATGTTCGGGCCGAACGCCGCGCGCAGCCGATCCTGCTGGCGGCGCAGCTCTTCGGCGAACTCGGCCTGCGTGATGGGCGAGCCGTTCACCGTGGCGACATCGTCGCGCCCGCCGACCGAGCGCGTATAGGACTCCAGGCCGAAAAAGGCGAACGGGATCACCAGCAGGACTAGCACGACCTGCGCCAGGCGCTTGCGCTTTTGTATGAGCTCGAACATTCAGCTAAGGATTCAGCTAAGGAGTTGGCGGAGCGGACGGGACTCGAACCCGCGACCCCCGGCGTGACAGGCCGGTATTCTAACCAACTGAACTACCGCTCCAGCGTGGCTGTGGTGGGTGCTGACGGGGTCGAACCGCCGACATTCGCCGTGTAAGAGCGACGCTCTACCAACTGAGCTAAGCACCCGCGCAAAGGGGCGCTAGTTTACTGCGTCCTTGAGCGCCTTGCCAGCGCGAAAGCGCGGCACGCGCGCCGCCGCGATCTGCAGCGGCGCACCGGTACGCGGGTTGCGCCCTGTGCGCGCCTGGCGCTCGCCCGGGTAGAAGGTGCCGAAGCCCGCCAGCGTCACTGCCTGGCCCTTCCTCAAGTTCGATTTCACCGCGCCGACCAGGGCGTCCACGGCTCTTTCCGCGGCGAGCTTGGAGATCTCGGCCTGCAGCGCGATGTGCTCGATCAGGTCCGCCTTGTTCACGGCGGCACCTCAATGCTTGACGGCGGTCGCCGTCCCCGCCTTGCCGTCCGCGGACGGCAGCGGCGCCGCCGCTTCGGGCGCCGGCAGCGGCTCGGGCTGGCGCTCGAGCGCCACTTCCAGCACCTTGTCGATCCACTTCACCGGGATGATCTCGAGCCGGTTCTTGACGTTGTCCGGGATGTCGACCAGGTCCTTCACGTTCTCGTCCGGGATCAGCACCGTCTTGATGCCGCCGCGGTGCGCCGCGAGCAGCTTCTCCTTCAGCCCGCCGATCTGCAGCACCTCGCCGCGCAGCGTGATCTCGCCGGTCATGGCGACATCCGCCCGCACCGGAATGCCGGAGAGCACCGAAACCATGGCGGTGGCGATGCCGATGCCGGCGCTGGGACCATCCTTGGGCGTCGCGCCCTCGGGCAGGTGGATGTGGATGTCGTTCTTCTGGTAGAAGTCCTCCTGCACGCCGAGCTTGCGGGAGCGGTTGCGCACCACCGAGAGCGCTGCCTGGATCGACTCCTGCATGACTTCGCCCAGCTTGCCGGTGGTGATGGTCTTGCCCTTGCCCGGCATGGTCACCGTCTCGATGGTGAGGAGCTCCCCGCCCACCTCGGTCCAGGCCAGTCCGGTCACCTGGCCCACCTGGTTCTGCTTCTCCGCCATGCCGAAGCTGTACTTGCGCACCCCCAGGAACTTGTCGAGGCTCTTCGGCGTCACCGTGATGCGGCGCGCCTTGCCTTCGCCCGATTGCTTGTCCGTGAGGAGCTGCTTCACCGCTTTGCGGCAGATCTTGGACACCTCGCGCTCGAGCGCCCGCACCCCCGCCTCGCGCGTGTAGTAGCGCACGATGTCGCGGATTGCGGCCTCGGATACCGAGAGCTCCCCTTCCTTCAGCCCGGTGCTCTGCATCTGCTTGGGCAGCAGGTAGCGCACGGCGATGTTCACCTTCTCGTCCTCGGTATAGCCCGAGAGGCGGATCACCTCCATGCGGTCGAGCAACGGCGCCGGGATGTTCAGCGTGTTCGCCGTGGCGACGAACATCACCTCCGACAGGTCGTACTCGACCTCGATGTAGTGGTCGGTGAACGTGTGGTTCTGTTCCGGGTCGAGCACTTCAAGCAGCGCCGAGGACGGATCGCCGCGCCAGTCCTGGCCCAGCTTGTCGACCTCATCCAGGAGAAACAGCGGATTCCTCACCCCCACCTTGGTCATGTTCTGCAGGATCTTGCCCGGCATCGAGCCGATGTAGGTGCGCCGGTGGCCGCGGATCTCGGCCTCGTCGCGCACCCCGCCGAGCGACATGCGCACGAACTTGCGGTTGGTCGCGCGCGCCACCGACTGGCCGAGCGAGGTCTTGCCCACGCCGGGGGCGCCCACCAGGCACAGGATCGGCGCCTTCATCTTGTCGACGCGCGTCTGCACCGCGAGGTACTCGACGATGCGCTCCTTCACCTTTTCCAGCCCGTAGTGGTCCTTGTCCAGGATCTCCTGCGCGGCCTTGATGTCGCGCGAGATCTTGGAGCGCTTCTTCCACGGCAGGTTGACCAGCGTCTCGATGTAGTTGCGCACCACCGTCGCCTCGGCCGACATCGGCGACATGAGCTTGAGTTTCTTCATCTCGGCTTCCGCCTTGCGCCGCGCGTCCTTGTGCATGTGTGCGCGCTTGATGCGCTTTTCCATCTCCTCGAGGTCGGCGCCCTCCTCGCCCTCGCCCAGCTCCTTCTGTATCGCCTTCACCTGCTCGTTGAGGTAGTACTCGCGCTGGCTCTTCTCCATCTGGCGCTTGACGCGCCCGCGGATGCGCTTCTCCACCTGCAGGATGTCGATCTCGGTCTCGAGCTGGCTGAGCAGGTGCTCGAGCCGGCTCTTCACGTCGAACATTTCCAGCACCTGCTGCTTCTGCTCAAGCTTGAGCGGCAGGTGCGCAGCCACGGTGTCGGCGAGGCGCCCGGCCTCGTCGATGCCCGAGAGCGAGGTCAGGATCTCGGGCGGGATCTTCTTGTTGAGCTTCACGTACTGGTCGAACGCAGATAGCAGCGCACGGCGCATGGCCTCGATCTCGGCGGGCGCCGCGCCCTCGATGGCGATCGGCTCGGCCTCGGCGATCCAGTGCGACTTCAGGTCGGTCGCCGAGCGGATGCGCGCGCGGCTCGCGCCCTCGACCAGCACCTTCACCGTGCCGTCGGGGAGCTTGAGCATCTGCAGGATGCCCGAGACGCAGCCGATCTCGTACATGTCTTCGGGGCCCGGGTCGTCCTTGGCGGCCGACTTCTGCGCCACCAGCAGGATCGACTTGCCCGCTTCCATGGCGGTTTCCATCGCCTTGATCGACTTGGGGCGCCCGACGAACAGCGGGATCACCATATGCGGAAACACCACCACGTCCCGCAGCGGCAGCAGCGGGTACTGGGTCAGTCCGGAGGGGGATTCGTTCATCTCGGGCATGTGAGGTTTCCCGGAGCGAAATCAATGGGGCCAGCCTACACGCAACGCGTGAGGCTCGCAATGCGAAAACTGCAACGAAAAGCGGCGCTTAGGCCGACGAGCCGGCAACTTTTTGCTGGTCGGAGTAGATCAGCAGCGGCTTGCCGTCAGCCGAGATCATCTGCTCGTCGATCACCACCTTGCTGACATTTTCCAGCGTCGGAAGTTCGTACATCGTCTCGAGCAGCACGTTTTCGAGGATCGAGCGCAGGCCGCGTGCCCCGGTCTTGCGGGCGAGCGCGCGCCGCGACACCGCGCCGAGCGCCGCCGTGCGCACCTCGAGCTCCACGCCTTCCATCAAGAACAGGCGCTGGTATTGCTTGATGAGGGCGTTCTTCGGCTCGGTCAGGATCTGGATCAGCGCGTGCTCGTCGAGCTCCTCGAGCGCCGCGACCACCGGCAGCCGCCCGACGAACTCGGGGATCAACCCGTACTTGATCAGGTCCTCGGGCTCGACCGCCTTCAGCAGGTCGAAGGTGGCCTTGGAGTTGCCGGGCGAGCGCACTTCGGCGCCAAAGCCGATGCCCGTCTTCTCGGTGCGGTTGCGCACGATCTTCTCCAGCCCGTCGAACGCGCCGCCGCAGATGAACAGGATGTTGGTGGTGTCGACCTGGACGAAGTCCTGGTTGGGGTGCTTCCTGCCGCCCTGCGGCGGCACCGAGGCGATCGTGCCCTCGATGAGCTTCAGCAGCGCCTGCTGCACCCCTTCGCCCGAGACATCGCGGGTGATCGAGGGGTTGTCGGACTTCCTCGATATCTTGTCGATCTCGTCGATGTAGACGATGCCGCGCTTGGCCTTGTCGACGTCGTAGTCGCAGTTCTGCAGCAGCTTCTGGATGATGTTCTCGACGTCCTCGCCGACGTAGCCGGCCTCGGTCAGCGTGGTGGCGTCGGCGATGACGAACGGCACGTTCAGCAGCCGCGCGAGGGTCTGCGCGAGCAGTGTCTTGCCCGACCCGGTCGGGCCGATGAGCAGGATGTTGGACTTGGCGAGCTCGACCTCGTCGTTCTTGGATAGGTGCTTGAGCCGCTTGTAGTGGTTGTACACCGCGACCGAAAGGATCTTCTTCGCCTGGTCCTGGCCGATCACGTACTGGTCGAGGATATTGCGGATCTCGTGCGGGGTGGGCAGGTCCGAGCGCGCGCCCTTGCCGCCCTTATCCGAGGCGGTCTCCTCGCGAATGATGTCGTTGCACAGCTCGATGCACTCGTCGCAGATGAAAACCGACGGACCCGCGATGAGCTTCCTCACCTCGTGCTGGCTCTTGCCGCAGAACGAGCAGTACAGCAGCTTGTCGCCGGCGGCGGGCTTGTCCGACACCTAGGCGGGCTCCCGAGTGGTGAGTACCTTGTCCACGAGGCCGTACTTTACCGCGTCTTCGGCCCCAAGGAAAAAATCGCGCTCGGTGTCGCGCGCGATGGTCTCCACGGGCTTTCCAGTGTGCTTGGCGAGGATCTCGTTCAGGCGGCCGCGCAGGTACAGGATCTCCTTGGCGTGGATCTCGATGTCGGTGGCCTGGCCCTGAAAGCCGCCCATCGGCTGGTGGATCATGACGCGCGAGTTGGGCAGGACGAAGCGCTTGTCCTTGTCGCCCGCGGCAAGCAGCAACGACCCCATGCTCGCGGCCTGGCCGACGCACAGGGTGCTGACATCGGGCTTGATGAACTGCATGGTGTCGTAGATGGCGAGCCCCGCCGACACCGAGCCGCCGGGCGAGTTGATATAAAAGAAGATGTCCTTGTCCGGGTTCTCGGACTCGAGGAACAGCAGCTGCGCGACGATCAGGTTGGCGGTCGACTCGGTCACCACGCCGACCAGGAACACCACCCGCTCCTTGAGCAGCCGGGAATAGATGTCGTAGGCACGCTCGCCGCGCCCCGACTGCTCGATGACCATCGGGATCAAACCAAGGTCATTCGCTTCCGGCATGCGGTTGTGCCAGTTCATGCGTTGCTTCCCATAAGCTCGTCGAAGGGCATTGCCTTGTCCACCACCTTGGCCTTCTGCAGCACCCATTGCACCACGTTGGCCTCGAGCGCCAGGCCCTCCATCTCCGACAGGCGCTGCGGCTGCATGTAGAACCATTTTACTACCTCGGCGGGACTCTCGTACGACTGCGCCTCCTGCTCGATCAGGGCGCGCACCTCGGCCGGCTTGGGCTGCAGCTTCTCGGCACGCGCCAGCTCGGCGATGATCAGCCCGAGCGCCACGCGCCGCTTCGCGCTCGCCTCGAACGCCTGCGGGTCGAGCGGCAGCTTCTCGAACTTCAGGCCGCGCGCGCGCAGGTCGGCGGCGGCGCGCTCCACCAGCTCGCGCGTTTCCATGGCGACCAGCGACTTCGGCAGCTCGAGCGGCGTCGCCTCGAGCAGCGCCTGCATCGCCTGCTGCTTCACCCGCGCCTCGATGCGCTTGGCCGTCTCGCGCTCCACGTTCTGCCTGACCTCCGCACGCATCTTCGCCAGGTCGCCGTCGGCCACGCCCAGTGCCTTGGCGAAGTCGGCATCGAGCGCCGGCAGCCGCGGTTCCTCGACCTTCTTCACCGTCAGCGCGAACTCGGCGGTCTTCCCGGCGACTTCCTTGCCGTGGTAGTCCGGCGGGAATGTGACGGAGAAGTTCTTCGCTTCGCCCGGCGCTGCGCCGCCCGCCGCGGCCTCGAACTCGGGCAGCATGCGGCCTTCGCCGAGCACGAAGGCGAAGCCGTCGGCCTTGCCGCCGGGGAACGGCTCGCCGCCGATCGTGCCGGCGAAATCGACGATGACGCGGTCGCCGGACTGTGCGGCGCGGGCCGCTTCGGCGTAGGTCACGCGCTGCTTGCGCAGGATCTCCAGGGTCTGGTCCACCGCGGCGTCGTCCACGCTGACCTGCGGCCGCTCGACGGTGGCGGCGGCGACGTCGCCGATCCTGAACTCGGGGTACACCTCGAACGTGGCGCTGAACTCCAGCGCGTCCGCGGCGGCGTCCTTCTTCGGCTCGATGCGCGGCTGGCCGGCGACCCGCAGGTTCGCCTCGCGCACCGCGTCGCTGAACGCCTTCTGCACGGCGTCGCCGAGCACCTCCGAGCGCACCTGCGGCCCGTAGGTCTGCGCCAGCACCTTCATCGGCACCTTGCCGGGCCGGAAGCCGGGCATCTTCGCGTTGCGCGCGAGCTTCTTCAGGCGCTGGTCGATCTCCTGCTCGATGCCCGACAGGGGCACCTTCATCTGCAAGCGCCGCTCCAGCGCACCGAGTTGTTCCACGTTTGCCGCCATGCCCGTCTAGATCCTTCCGTGTTGTGCGCTGGTGCGAAGGGAGGGACTCGAACCCTCATGCCTTGCGGCGTCAGATCCTAAGTCTGGTGCGTCTGCCAATTCCGCCACCTTCGCGCGAAAAAGCGAATGGAAAGAAAGTATTATACCTGCGCGTGTCGGTCGCTCATTACGAGAACTTCCCCGTCGCCTCGCTGCTGCTGCCGGCGCCGCTGCGCGCGCCGGTGGCGGTGATCTATCGCTTCGCGCGCGGCGCCGACGACATCGCCGACGAGGGCGACGACGCGCCGCAGGAGCGCCTGCGCAAGCTGGAGGAGTTCCGGCGGCAGCTCGGCGCCCCCGCCGCACCGCTGTTCGAGGACGTCGCGCGCATCGTGGCCGAGCACGCGCTGCCGCGGCAGCTGTTCGGCGACCTGCTCGACGCGTTCGCGCAGGACGTGACCAAGACGCGCTACGCCGACTACGCCGAGCTGCTCGATTACTGCCGCCGCTCCGCCAATCCGGTGGGACGGCTGCTGCTGCACCTGTTCAAGCGAACGTCTGCCACGGACCTGCAGCGCTCCGACGCCGTCTGCACCGCGCTGCAGCTGATCAATTTCTGGCAGGACGCCGCGCTCGATTACGCCAAGGGCCGCATCTACCTGCCGCAGGACGAGATGGCGCGCCACGGTGTCACCGAGCGCCATCTGGTGGAGGCGCGCTGCGACGACGCCTGGCGCGCGCTGATGGCCTTTCAGGTGCAGCGCACGCGCGCGCTGATGCTCTCGGGCGCGCCGCTCGGGCGCGCGCTGCCGGGACGGGTGGGCCTGGAGATCCGCGCCACGGTGCAGGGGGGCCTGCGCATCCTGGAGAAGCTCGAGCGCGCCGGCTACGACGTGTTCCGCCGCCGTCCGGTCCTCCGCGGGTTCGACTGGCTGCTCGTCGCCGCGCGCGCGCTGTGACGCCCGACGCCTACTGCCAGCAAAAGGCCGCCGCCAGCGGCTCGAGCTTCTACTACGCATTCCTGTTCCTGCCGCCAGCGCGCCGCCGCGCCATCACCGCGTTGTACGCGTTCTGCCGCGAGGTGGACGACGTGGTCGACGAGACCTCGGACGCGCAGCTCGCCGCCACCAAGCTCGCGTGGTGGCGCCAGGAAGTGGGATTGCTGTTTGCGGGCACGCCGCAGCACCCGGTGTCGAAGGCGCTCGCGCCCGCCATCGCCGCCTACGGCATCACCGCCCAGCGCCTGAACGAGATCATCGACGGCATGCAGATGGACCTGACGCAGACGCGCTATCTCGATTTCGCCGCGCTCGAGCGCTACTGCTACCACGTCGCCGGCGTGGTCGGCATGCTAGCGGCCGGCATTTTCGGCTACAGCGATCCGCGCACGCTGGACTACGCGCGCTACCTCGGCACGGCGTTCCAGCTCACCAACATCATCCGCGACGTGGGCGAGGATGCGCGCAAGAACCGGATTTATCTGCCGATCGCCGACCTGCAGCAGTTCGGCGTCGCCGCCGCGGACTTGCTGCAGGCGCGCCATAGCGACGCGTTCGTGTCGCTCATGCGCTTCCAGGCCGAGCGCGCGCGCGGCTTTTACCGCGAGGCGCTGGCGGCGCTGCCCCGCGCCGACCGCCGCGCGCAGCGCCCCGGGCTGATCATGGCGGCGATCTATGCGGCGCTGCTCGACGAGATCGAGCGCGACGGCTTTCAGGTGCTGCGCGCGCGTACCTCGCTCACGCCGCTGCGCAAGTTCTGGATCGCCTGGAAGACGTGGCTCGCCGTATAGCCGTTGTCGGTGCCGGCTACGCCGGCATGGCGGCGGCGGTAACGCTCGCCAAGCGCGGCGCCGCGGTCACCGTCTTCGAGTCCGGTCCCGTGCCGGGCGGACGCGCGCGGCGCGTCGAGAGCGGCGGCGAGGCGCTCGACAACGGCCAGCACATCCTCATCGGCGCCTACGACACGCTCTTTGGCCTGATGCGCACGGTGGGCGTGCCCTCTGACGCGGTGCTGCGCATGCCGCTCGAGCTGCGCTATGCCGACGGCGTGTCGCTGCGGCGGCTGTTCCTGCCCGCGCCGCTCGGGCTGCTCGGCGGGCTGCTGCTGGCGCGCCGCCTGCCGTGGCGCGAGAAGCTCGGCGCGGTGCGTTTCATGGCGGCGCTGCGGCGGATCAACTTCCGGCTGGCCGAGGATTGCAGCGTGAGCGCGCTGCTCGCGCAGCACCGGCAGGACGGCCGCATCGGCCATTACGTCTGGCAGCCGCTGTGCGTTTCCGCGCTCAATACCCCGCCGGCGCAGGCCTCGGCGAACGTCTTCCTCGCCGTGCTGCGCGATACGCTTGCCGGCCAGGCCGAGGCGAGCGACCTGATCCTGCCGCGCATCGACCTGTCGCGGCTGTTTCCCGAGCCGGCGATGGCGTGGCTTCAACAGCGGGGTGCCGAAGTGCGCTGCGGGACGACGGTTCGAGACCTGGATCCACTGCGTGCCGAGCACGCGGCCGTGATCGTCGCCGTCGGCCCGCACCAGTTGAAGACCCTGCTGCCGCGGTCGGCGCCCGAGTTCCAGTACCAGCCGATCACCACCGTCTACCTGCAGTACGGCCCGAAGAC
The DNA here is from genome assembly GCA_035459025.1 of Burkholderiales bacterium. Taxonomy (GTDB): domain Bacteria; phylum Pseudomonadota; class Gammaproteobacteria; order Burkholderiales; family SG8-39; genus JAABQT01. Next base: position 13,311 of record DATHYT010000052.1, read on the forward strand.
GCGGCTGCCGCTGCCGATGCTCGGCCTCGCCGGCGGCCTGGTGCAGTGGGTGTTCGACCGCGGCGCGCTCACCGGCGAAAAGGGGCGCCTCGCCGCCGTCATCAGCGCGCAGGGCGAGCACCAGCAGCTGACGCAGGACGAGCTCGCGCGCGCCTGCCACCGCGAGCTCGCCGCTGCGCTGAAGAACCTCCCCGAGCCGAAATGGTCGCGCGTCATCGCGGAAAAGCGCGCCACCATCGCAGTGGCGCCGGGCTTGCGCCGCCCCGGCATCGAAACGCCCCTTCCGGGCGTGTTCCTGGCGGGCGACTATACCGATCCCGAGTATCCGCCGACGCTCGAAGCCGCGGCGCGCAGCGGCGTGCGCGCGGCGGAACGCGCGCTGGTCGACGCATAAAGGAGCATAGATGGAATACCGGCAACTGGGCGCCAGCGGCTTCATGGTCCCGGCGCTGACTTTCGGCACCGGCACCTTCGGCGGCGGCGGCGAGTTCTTCAAGGCCTGGGGCGCAACGGACGTCGCCGAAGCAAAGCGCCTCATCGACATCTGCCTGGAGGCCGGCGTCACCATGTTCGATTCGGCCGACGTGTACTCGGGCGGGCTGGCCGAGGAGATCCTCGGCAAGGCGGTCCAGGGGCGCCGCGGCGAGCTGCTCATCTCCACGAAAGGCAGCTTCCGGCACGGCCCCGGCCCCAACCAGGTCGGCTCGTCGCGCCAGCACCTCATTGCTGCGGTCGAGGCGAGCCTGACGCGCCTGGGCACGGATCACATCGACCTCTATCAATTGCACGGCTTCGACGCCATGACGCCGCTCGAAGAAGTGATGCAGACGCTCGACGGCCTGGTGCGCGCGGGCAAGATCCGCTACATCGGCTGCTCCAACTTCTCCGGCTGGCACCTGATGAAGTCGCTCGCGGTGTCGGCCAGATACGGCCTTGCGCGCCACGTCGCGCACCAGGCGTACTACTCGCTCGTCGGCCGCGACTACGAGTGGGAGCTGATGCCGCTCGCGCTCGACCAGGGCATCGGCACCGTGGTCTGGAGCCCGCTCGCCTGGGGCCGGCTCGGCGGCAAGTTCCGCCGCGGCCAGCCCCTGCCCAAGGACACGCGGCTCGCCTCGCCGGCGACCGCGCAACGCGGCCCGCAGGTTCCCGACGAGTACCTGTACCGCGTGGTGGACGCGCTCGACGCGGTGGCCGCGGAATGCGGCAAGAGCGTTCCGCAGGTGGCGCTCAACTGGCTGCTGCAGCGGCCGTCGGTGACCTCGATCGTCATCGGCGCGCGCAACGAGGCGCAGTTGCGCGACAACCTCGGCGCCGTGGGCTGGAAGCTGACACCGGCGCAGATCGCCAAGCTCGACGCCGCGAGCGCGGTGCCGCTCCCCTACCCCTACTGGCACCAGCGCGCGATCTACGGCGAGCGCAACCCGCCGCCCGTATGACGCGCTTCGAGGCACTGCACGCAGACATCACCACGCTCGAGGTGGACGCGATCGTCAACGCGGCCAATGAGGGCCTGCTCGGCGGCGGCGGCGTCGACGGCGCCATCCACCGCGCCGCCGGGCCGCAGCTGCTCGAGGCATGCCGGGCCCTGGCCGGGTGCGCGACGGGCGAGGCGAAGATCACGCTCGGCTACCGCCTGAAGGCGAGGCACGTCATCCACACCGTGGGCCCGGTATGGCGCGGCGGCAATCGAAGCGAGCCCGCCCTGCTCGCCTCGTGCTACCGGCGCTCGCTGGAGCTTGCCGCCCAGCACGCGCTCGAGAGCATTGCCTTTCCCGCGATCAGCACCGGGGTGTACGGCTATCCGAAGGAAGACGCGGCCCGCGTGGCGGTCGCGACCGTCGCCACGCACGCGACGGGGCAGCTGCGGCGGGTGATCTTCTGCTGCTTCTCGGCGCAGGACGAGGCGCTCTACGCCGCGCTGCTCAGAGATCCCGCAGCAGCCGCACCGCCTGGTCCACCCGCTCGACCGCGATGACCTCCAGCCCGGCGATGCGGCCCTTGGGCGCGTTCGCCCGCGGCACGACGGCGCGCTCGAAGCCGAGCTTCGCCGCCTCCTTCAGCCGGTCCTGACCGCGCGGCGCGGGCCGCACCTCGCCGGCGAGGCCGACTTCGCCGAAGGCGAGGAGCTTGCCCGGGATCGGCCGGTCGGTGAGCGAAGACACGATGGCGAGGGCGGCGGCGAGGTCGGCCGCCGGCTCGCCGATGCGCACGCCGCCCACCGCGTTCACGAACACGTCCTGGTCCATGGTGGCGATACCCGCGTGCCGGTGCAGGACGGCGAGCAGCATCGCCAGGCGGTTCTGCTCCAGGCCCACGGTGAGGCGGCGCGGGTTGGGCGCATGCGCGGCGTCGACCAGCGCCTGGATTTCCACCAGCAGCGGCCGCGTGCCTTCGAGCGTCGCCAGCACGCAGGACCCCGCGACGTCCTTTTCATGCCGCTGCAGGAACAGCGCCGACGGGTTCGCCACCGCACGCAGCCCGCTGTCGGTCATCGCGAACACGCCGAGCTCGTTCACTGCGCCGAAGCGGTTCTTCACCGCGCGCACCAGGCGGAACGCCGAATGCGGGTCGCCCTCGAAATACAGCACCGTATCGACGATGTGCTCGAGCACGCGCGGGCCCGCGATCGCGCCTTCCTTGGTGACGTGCCCGACGATGAACAGGGCCGCGCCCGCCTTCTTCGCGTGGCGCGTGAGCTGCGCGGCGCATTCGCGCACCTGCGCCACCGAGCCCGGCGCCGACTGCAGCGTGTCCGACCACAGCGTCTGGATCGAATCCACCACTGCCACCTCGGGGCGCGCGGCCTGCAGCGCGCCGAGCACGCGCTCGAGCTGGATCTCGGCGAGCAAGCCCACGCCCGCGGCGCCCACCCCAAGGCGCCGCGCGCGCAGCGCCACCTGCTCGGCGGATTCCTCACCCGAGACGTACAGCACCTTGCGCTTCGCGCCGAGGGCGGCGAGCGCCTGCAGCAGCAGCGTCGACTTGCCGATGCCCGGATCGCCGCCGATCAGCGTCACCTGCCCGGCAACCAGCCCCCCGCCGAGCACGCGGTCGAGCTCGGGCAGGCCGGTGCCCACGCGCTCGACCTCGCGCGCCTCGACCTCGGCGAGCGGCACCGGGTGCGCCGCCGGCCCGCTGGCGCGGCCGCCGCGCTCGGCGGCCTGCTCGCTCATCGTGCCCGCCTCGCCGCAGGAGGGGCACAGGCCCATCCACTTCAGCGCCGTCGCGCCGCACTCCGCGCACACGAACACCGACTTCGCCTTCGCCATCAGGCCTCCTCGCGCACCGGCACGCGCGGCGCGAGCGCGCACAGCAGCTCGTAGCTCACGGTGCCGGCGGCTGCGGCCACTTCGTCGGCAGGCAGCCCCTCGCCCCACAGCGTTACCGGCGTGCCGATGTAGGCCTCGTCGATGCCGGTGATGTCCACGCACATCATGTCCATCGACACCCGCCCCACGAGGCGCGTGCGCCGGCCCTTCACCAGTACCGGCGTGCCGGTGGGCGCGTGCCGCGGATAGCCATCGGCGTAGCCGCAGGCCACCACCCCGAGTGTCATCGGTTCCTTCGCCTCGAACGTAAAGCCGTAGCCGACGCGCTCGCCCGCGGCCAGGTTCTGCACTGCGATCAGCTCCGAGGTCAGCGTCATCGCGGGCTCCAGGCCGATCTCGGCGGCGCTCCAGTCGGCAAACGGCGAGCAGCCGTAGAGCATCAGCCCCGGGCGCACCCAGCCCTCGCGCGCCTCCCTGAACCTGAGCAGCGCCGCCGAGTTGGCGAACGAACGCGGCGCCTCGATGCCGCGCACCAGCTCCTCGAACCAGCGCAGCTGGCCCTGCACACCGCTCTCGCCCTCGGCGTCGGCGAAATGCGTCATCAGCGTGATGCGGCCGATGTTCGGGTGCAGGCGCAGCGTGTTGTACATGACGCGCACCTCATCGATGCCGAAGCCGAGCCGGTTCATGCCGCTGTTGACCTTGAGGTAGACGTCGAGCTCGGCGGGGAAATCCATGTGCTTGAGCAGCTCGACCTGGTCGGGGTTGTGGATCACCGGCGTCAGGCGGTACTTGAACAGCAGGTTGACATCGAGCGGCCGGAAGAACCCCTCCAGCATGAGGATCGGCTTGGTCACCCCCGCAAGGCGCAGGCGCACCGCTTCCTGGAAGTCGAGCAGCGCGAAGCCGTCGGCGCCCTCGAGGGCGCGCGCGGCGCGCTCCAGGCCATGGCCATAGGCGTTCGCCTTCACCACCGCCCAGATCTTCGCCTCGCCGGCGGCCTCGCGCGCCACCTGCAGGTTGTGGCGCAGGGCGGACGCCTTGACGACGGCGCGGATCGGGCGCGGCATGGGGCCGTAAGCATAGCCTACCGCTCGGCCATGCTATAAGACCGCAGCCATGAGCCTCGGCTTCTACATCATCATGGCAGCGCAGTTCTTCTCGTCGCTCGCCGACAATGCGCTGCTGGTGGCGGCCATTGCGCTGCTCATGCTGGGCGACTCGCCCACCTGGCTCACGCCTTACCTCAAGTTCTTCTTCGTCATCTCGTACGTCGCGCTCGCGCCTTACGTCGGCGCCTTCGCCGACCGCCTGCCCAAGGGGCACGTGATGTTCGTCTCCAACAGCATCAAGATCGTCGGCTGCGCGCTGATGCTGTTCGAGGTGCACCCGCTCGCCGCCTACGCGCTGGTCGGCCTGGGCGCCGCGGCGTACTCGCCGGCCAAGTACGGCATCCTCACCGAGTACCTGCCGCCGACCAAGCTGGTGATCGCCAACGGCTGGATCGAGGGCCTTACCGTCGGCTCGATCATCCTCGGCACGGTGCTGGGCGGCGTGCTGATCAGCGCACGCGTCTCGGGGCACCTGCTCGGCTACGACCTGCCGCTCGTCGATCTCGGCATCGACAACGCGGCCGAAGCGGCCATTTCGGTGATCGTCTTCGTGTACGCGACGGCCGCCCTGTTCAACCTGTACGTGCCGCGCACCGGCGTGGCGCTGAAGCCGCTGCCGCCCGACCCGCTCGCGACGCTGCGCGACTTCTACCACTGCTGCCAGCGCCTGTGGACCGACCGCCTGGGCCAGATCTCGCTCGCGGTGACGACGCTGTTCTGGGGCGCCGGCGCCACGCTGCAGTTCATCGTCATCGAGTGGGCGCGCGTCGCGCTCGACTACAACCTGTCGCGCGCCGCCATCCTGCAGGGCGTGGTGGCGCTGGGTATCGCCGCCGGCGCGGTCGTGGCGTCGCTGCGCGTCTCGCTCGACCGGGCCGTCGGCGTGATCCCCCTCGGCATCGGCATGGGGCTGGTGGTCATCGTCATGAACTTCGTCAGCAGCATCGGCATCGCCATCCCGCTGCTCATCCTGATGGGCGCGCTGGCCGGCTACTTCGTGGTGCCGATGAACGCGCTGCTGCAGCATCGCGGCCACAACCTGATGGGCGCGGGGCGCTCGATCGCCGTGCAGAACTTCAACGAGAACGCCTCCATCCTGATCATGATCGCTGTGTACTCGGCGCTGCTCGGCGCCGGGCTCTCGATCTACGTGGTGATCGTGATCTTCGGCCTGTTCGTGGCCGGCACCATGACGCTGGTGCTCCTGTGGTACCGGCGCAACCGCCGCGTGCACCGCGAGGAGATCGAGGCGCTGCTGGAGATCGCGCGGTCGGAGAAGCACTGAGGCAGGCGGCGAAGCAAGACGCGTCGCCGGTTTTGCCCTTCATAGGTCTCGTGTTTTTTCGGCCGGGTGAATCTTTCGGCCGAAAAAACACGAGATCATAGAAAACCAAACCTGGCACTGCCTCAACTCGAGGCGATTGTTCTCCGCGCAAAAACCAGATCCGCCCACGCTTTGGCCTTGTCCGGCAGGTTCCTGAGCAGATACGCGGGGTGATAGGTCACCACCAGCGGCACGCCGTGATACTGATGCACTTTGCCGCGCAGGCTGCCGATGGTGGCGTCGGTATTGAGCAGCGTTTGCACCGCGAAGCGCCCCATCGCCACGATGAGCTTGGGCCTGATCAGGTCGATCTGGCGCAGCAGGTACGGCGAGCAGGTTGCGACCTCCGGCGGCTCGGGATTGCGGTTTCCCGGCGGCCGGCACTTGAGCACGTTGGCGATGTAGACGTTGTTGTCGCGCGCGAGGCCGAGCGCGGCGAGCATGTTGTCGAGGAGCTTGCCGGCCTGCCCGACGAACGGCTCGCCGAGCCGGTCTTCTTCCGCGCCCGGGGCTTCGCCAACGAGGAGCCAGTTGGCATTCTCGTCGCCGACGCCGAAGACAGTTTGCTTGCAGCCGGCGCGCAGGCCGCAGGCGGTGCAATTGTGGACGGCCGCCTTGAGCTCCGGCCACTGCATCCTCGCGACTTGCTCTTCCCTCGATCCCCCGGTTTCCGCGGTTGTTGTCTCCGCGGAAACCGGGGGATTCTTTTCCTGCCTCAACCGCCAGACGGGACCCAGTCCCATCTCCTCCAGGATCTCCAGCCTCCGGCTCACAGCGCCCTGCTCAGCACCAGCGCATCCTCGCGCCCGTTCGGCGCCGGGTAGTAGTTGCGCCGCTGCGCGATCTTCCTGAAACCGTGGCGCTCGTAGAGCGCCTGCCCCGGCAGGTTGCTCGGCCGTACTTCCAGGAAGATCTTGCGCGCGCCCATATCGCGGCCGATGCGCATCGCCTCGGCGAGCAGCGCCGTGCCGTGGCCGCGCCGCTGCCAGGCCGCGGCGATGGACAGGTTGAGCAGGTGCGCTTCGCCTGCCGCCGCAAGCAGCACGAAGTAGCCGATGAGAGCGCCGCCCGCGCGCCAGGTGCGGCAGGCGTAGCCCGAGCATAGCGAGTCGGCGAAGTTGCCGCGCGTCCACGGGTGGCTATAGACCGCTTTCTCGATCGCCAGCACTTCATCGAGGTCGGTCTCGCGCATGGCCGCGAGCCGCGGAAGGTCCTTGAGGACGGCGCTCATCGGCGGCCGCGCTCCTCGGTGGTCAGCGCAACCTTGTCGCGCAGGTACACCGGCGCGATGCGCGCGGCGTCGACGCCCTCGCCCGCGGCGAGCCGCGGCGCGGCAAGCCGCGCCACCGCCGCCGCGCCGGGATGAATTTCCGGATAGATCCGATCGAAGCCCATGTCGCCGTGCGCCGCGAAGCCGCTGCCGCACCCGACCCAGCGTGCGCCCGGCGGGCGCGGCGCCCGCTCCGGTGCCACGCACTGCGCGGGAACGACTTCGCGCCAGCGGCCGGCGTGCTTTTCCAGCGCCGAATAGTACACCTCGCCCATGCGCGCATCGAGGCAGGCGACCACGCGCGGCGCGCCGCATTCCTCGGCCAGCGCCTCCAGTGTCGGGATGCCGCAGGCCGGCAGGCCGCGCGCGAACGCGATGCCCTGGGCAATGCCGCAGGCGATGCGCAGACCCGTGAACGATCCCGGTCCGGCGCCGAACGCCACCGCCGCGAGGTCGCCGATGCCGAGGCGCGCCCCAGTGAGCAGCGACTCGAGCATCGGCAGCACCAGCTCGCCGTGGCGCTGGCCGGCGCGCGACTCGACGGCGCGCACCTCGCCGTCGAGCCACAACGCGACCGAGCACCACTCGCCGGCGGTCTCGAACGCGGCGATTTTCATCGGCCGATTCTAGCTATACTCGCCCCATGACCGCATACAAGATCGCAGTGATTCCGGGCGACGGCATCGGCCGCGAGGTGATGCCCGAAGGCGTGCGCGTGCTGGAGGCGGTGGGCGCGAAGCACGGTCTGCACTTCCACTGGCAGGAGTTCCCCTGGAGCTGCGACTGGTACAAGGCGCACGGCAAGATGTGCCCCGACGATGCGCCGCAGATCCTGCGCCAGTTCGACGCGATCTTCTTCGGCGCCGTGGGCAACCCCGCGATCGTGCCGGACCACATTTCGGCCTGGGGGCTGCTGATCAATTTCCGCCGCTGGTTCGACCTGTACGTCAACCTGCGCCCGGTGCGCCTGTTCCAGGGCCTGCCCTGCCCGCTCGCCGGCCGCAAGCCCGGGGAGATCGACTATTTCGTGGTGCGCGAGAACACCGAGGGCGAGTACGGCAGCGTCGGCGGGCGCATGTTCGAGGGCACCGAGCGCGAAGTGGTGACGCAGCTCGCCGTGTTCTCCCGCAAGGGGGTCGACCGCATCCTCGACTACGCGTTCGAGCTTGCCAAGAAGCGCAAGAACCACGTCACCTCGTGCACCAAGTCGAACGGCATCTCGATCACCATGCCCTACTGGGACGAGCGCTTCGCCGAGGCGAAGAAGCGCCACCCGGGCGTGCGCGCCGACCAGTTTCACGTCGACGGGCTCTCCATCCAGATGGTGCTCAACCCGGACAGGTTCGACGTCATCGTCGCGAGCAACCTCTTTGGCGACATCCTCTCGGACCTCGGGCCCGCGACCGCGGGCACCATCGGCATCGCGCCCTCGGGCAACATCAATCCCGCAAGGACCGCGCCCTCGATCTTCGAGCCGGTGCACGGCTCGGCGCCGGATATCGCCGGCAAGAAGATCGCCAACCCCGTCGCGCAGATCTGGTCGGGCGCGCTCATGCTCGAGCACCTCGGGCATGC
>DATHYT010000053.1:0-36581 GCA_035459025.1 Burkholderiales bacterium
AGCCGCTCGGCCGGCGCGGGATGGGTCTTGAACATGAGCGCGAGCCCCGAGTCCTCGGGGTTCATGGCCTGCAGCGTCTGCAGCACCGCCGGCAGCCCGTAGGCGTCGTAGCCGCCGCGCGCGGCGATCACCACGCCCAGGCGGTCGGCCTCGAGCTCGTCGGACTTGTCCAGGCCGCGCAGATAGAGCTCGCTGCCGGCGGCGAGGAGCTTGGTGCGCTTGTCGGCGTCCTCGGTGCGGCGCGACAAGCTCAGCGCGGTGCCGGCGAGCTCGAGCTGCGCGTTCTTCTGGATCGCCTTGAGGTGGTGCTTCTTCAGCACGTGCGCGATCTCGTGGGCGAGCACGCCCGCGAGCTCGGCCTCGTTCTTCATGCGCGCCAGCAGGCCGCGCGTGACGAAGATGTGCCCGCCGGGCGTGGCGAAGGCGTTCACCTGCGGGGCATCGAGCACGCCGAACTGCCACGGCAGGTTCGGGCGCTCGGTCTGCGAGGCGAGCCAGCGCCCGACGCGGTTCACGTAGGTCTGCAGCGCCGCGTTCGGCACCAGCGGCGCGGCGCCCAGCAGCCGCGCGGCCACGTCGCCGCCGAGCTCGATCTCCTCCTTCTCGTCGATCTCGCCCGCGGCCTGGCGCACGTTCTTGCCCGCGTCGAGCAGCCGGTTGAGGTTGATGTTGAACTGCGCCTGCGCGGGCGCGGCGAGCGCGAGCGCGGCGAGCAGCGTCGCGGCGTGCCTCATCCGCCCTCCTTCGGATACGCCACCTGCTTGGGCTGGAGCCGGCCGCGCTCGGCGAACGCGGCCGCCGCGTCCGGGCTCGCGCGGTAGTCCTGCAGGCGCTTGAGCTCCGCGGCATTGGGCTTGGCGTTCCTGAGCTGCTCGGGGTCCAGCCCGCGCACGCCCGTGGCGACCTGCGTGCCGCTCGTGCCGGTGCGCGCGACGTTCAGGAGCTGCACGATGCCGCTGTCGCCCTGCTTCGCGTCGCCCGTTGCCGCGTAGCGCAGCGCGAGCATGCGCAGCCAGCCCTCGGCGCCGGCCGCGGTTCTCACGCGCGTCCAGCCGCCCTTGCGCTCGAGCACCTCGACCCCGGACTGCTCGGCGAGCGCGGCCACGGTGGCGGCGTCGCTGGCGGGCGCTTGCTTGAGGTCCACCGCGCGGATCACGGTAGCGGGCGCGGCGAGCGCGAGCGGGGGAAACAGGAGCGCGAGCAGGACGGCTTTCATGGTCTTCTGCGAGGCTCGAACAGCTCCACGGGCTGGGCGCGGCCTTTCACCGGGAAGGTGCCACATGATACGAAATCGAAGGCGCCTTGGCACCGTTCCATGGTCTGGCGCGAAACGAGAATGCGGCGCCCGGCATCCTTGGTCAGGCCCTCGATGCGGCTGGCGAGGTTCACCGTGTCACCGATGGAAGTGTACTCGCGACGCTTATCCGAGCCGATCAGGCCTACCACCGCCGGGCCCGAATGCAGGCCGATGCCGACGTCGAACCCCGCGCCCGCCTCGCCCAGCTCCTCGCGGAACGCGGCGAGCTCGTCGGCCATGTCGAGCGCGCAGGCCACCGCGTGCCGCGCGTGCTCCGGGTCGTCGAGCGGCGCGCCCCAGAACGCCATGATGGCGTCGCCGATGAATTTGTCCAGCGAGCCGCCGTGGCGGAAGACCGCCTCGACCTGGCGCGTGAAGTAGCGGTTGAGGATCGCCACCACCTCCTCGGGCGCTCGCGTCTCGGAGAGCGTGGTGAAGCCGCGGATGTCGGAAAAAAGCAGCGTCACTTCGCGCGTCTGGCCCGCGCCTTCCAGGCCGCCGCGCTCCAGCAGCGCGCGCACCACGTGGGGATTCACGAAGCGCGAGAACATGGCGACGGTTTCCTGGCGCGCGCGGCGCTCCCTGAGGTAGGCGGCGAGCGCCGCGGCGAAGTAGTACAGCCACGCCGCCGCGAGCGGCGCGAGCAGCGGCACGAGCAGCAGCGTCCCGGCGGCGAGCCAGCTCGCGCCGAGGGCGAGCGCGCTCGCCGCGCCCAGGGCGAGCGCGCTGCGGCTCGCGTCGACGTTGCGCGCAAAGGCGGCGAAGAGCGCGCCGATGAGCAGGAGCGCCGTGCCGAACGGCAGCCACTGCGGCGCGCGCTGCATGGCGCGGCCGTTCTGCAGGTTCTCGATGGCGGTGGCGAGCATCTCGACCCCGGGCTGCGTCGCCGAGAGCGGCGTCACGCGCAGGTCCCCCAGCCCGGGCGCCGCGGCGCCGATGACGACGATCTTGCCCGTGAACTCGTCCGCCGGGCGCTCGCGCCGGGCGCGCCCGAAGTCCTGGTACACGTCGGCGAACGACGCGCGCGGCAGCCCGCGCGGCGTGCCGCGCCAGGCGAGGATCAGGTCGTCGGCGTCGGGCACGCCGAATCCCAGGTCGAGCGCCACGCGCGCGGGCAGCGACGGCAGCGCCCAGCCGCCGACCACCGTGCGCAGCAGGTAGCGCCGGCCGACGCCGTCGGCGTCCTCGAGGAAGTTGATCGGCCCGCCGCGCCAGAGCTCGGCAGGCAGCGCGAGCGGCGGCACCACGGCGATGCGCGTCTGCGGGTCGGCGTCGGGTCGGCGCACCAGGCCCACGAGCGGCGCGAGCTCCGCGGCGCTCGCGCCGTTCGCATCGTCGCGCGGGTCGAGCCGCAGCATGGGGAAGAAGACGTTGCGGTGGGGCAGCGCCGCCTCGATGAAGGCGCGGTCGCTTTCGGGGCGGAACCGGTCCTTCTCCGAGAACAGGAGGTCGAACACCACGGCGCGCGGCTTCTGCGCCATCAGGCCTTCGAGCAGCTCCGCGTACACCACGCGCGGCCAGGGAAAGCGCCCCGCCGCGTCCTGCATCTGCGCCAGGCTCTTTTCGTCGATGTCGATGATGACGATCGCCGGGTCGGGTGCGAGGCGCGCGGCATGCCAGCGCACGAAGGCGTCGAGCAGGCGGTGCTCGAGCGGCTGCAGGCCGTGAGCGAGGAAGACTTCGAGCGCGGCGAGCGCGAGCGCGGCGGCGGCGAACGCCGCGAACAGCCGCTTCACAGCTTCAGGCGCCGCCAGATCTCGGTGCTGAGCGCCGCCTGGTTGAGGGTATAGAAGTGCAGCCCCGGGGCGCCGGCGGCGAGCAGCTTCTCGCAAAGCGCGCTCACCACGTCCAGGCCGAAGGCGCGGATCGAGGCGCTGTCGTCGCGATAGCCCTCGAGCTTCACGCGCATCCAGCGCGGGATCTCGGCGCCGCAGGCGTCCGAGAAGCGCGCCAGCTGCGAGAAATTGCCGATCGGCATGATGCCCGGCACGATCGGCACGCCGATGCCCGCCGCGCGGCACTCCTCGAGGAAGCGGAAATAGGCGTCGGCGTTGTAGAAGTACTGCGTGATCGCGGCATTCGCGCCGGCGTCGACCTTCTTCTTGAAATTGACGATCTCGTCGGCGGCATTGCGCGTCTGCGGGTGGTACTCGGGGTAGCAGGCGACCTCGATGCGGAACCAGTCCCCCGTGGACTCGCGGACGAAGGCGACGAGCTCGCTGGCGTAGCGGAATTCGCCCGAGGCGGCGATGCCCGAAGGCAGGTCGCCGCGCAGGGCGACGATGTGGCGGATGCCGTGCGCCTTGTAGCGCTCGAGCTGCTCGGCGATGTCCTGCCGCGTGGAGGCGACGCAGGAAATGTGCGGCGCAGCCTCGTGTCCGGCCTTGCGGATCTCGAGCACCGTCTCGAGCGTGCCCGCGCGCGTCGAGCCGCCCGCGCCGAAGGTGCAGGAGAAAAAGCGCGGATTGAGGCGCGCGAGCGCCTCCCAGGTGGCGCGCAGCTTCGCTTTTCCTTCCGGCGTGCGCGGCGGGAAGAACTCGAACGAGAAGACGCGCTCGCCGGCCGCCATCAGGCCCTGCCTTCGACGCAGGGTTTGAGCGCCGCGAACACCGTGCGGTTGGCCGGCGCCTCGAGCCCCGCCTCGCGCGACATGCGCGCCACCGCGCCCGAGAGCCAGGGCGCTTCGAGCTTGCCGCCCGCCTCGAGGTCCGCGGCCATCGAGGCGCGCATTTCCGCGGGCAGGCCGTCCACCATCTTCAGCGTCTGCTCGACGAGGTCGTCGGCGAGCTTCACGCCCTTCTTTCTGCCGAGTGCCCAGGTCTCGCGCATGCAGGCCTCGAGCAGCCACTTCAGGTCGGGATCCGCGCGCACCACGCCGAGGTTGCCGCGGGTCACGGTGGTCGTGGCCGAAACCGCCACCAGCAGCACGAACTTCTCCCACAGCACTCTCACGATGTCGTCGGTGAGCTCGGCGTCGATCTTCGCGCCCTTGCAGGCAGCGAGGAACGCTTCGGCGGTTTTCTTCTGCGCCGGCAGCACCGGTCCGAAGCGAAGGCGCGCCATGGTGCCGGTCTGCACGATGACGCCGGGCTCGCCAATGCGGCCCGCGATGTAGGCGGCGCCGCCCATCACGCGCTCGGCGCCGAGCACCTTGGCGATGCGCTCGATCGACTCGACGCCGTTCTGGAACGGGATCACCACGCCGCCCTTCTCCACCAGCGGGCGGATGGCCTCGGCGGCGCTCTCGGTGTCCCAGAGCTTCACGGCGAACAGCACGATTTCGGCGTCGCCCAGCTCGGCGGGCCTGTCGGAGGCCTTCACCTTGAGCGTCGCGTCGCCGAGCGGGCTCTTCAGGCTGAGGCCCTTCGCCCTGATTGCCTCGAGGTGCTTGCCGCGCGCGACGAACGACACTTCGTGCCCGGCCTGCGCGAGGCGCGCGCCGAAGTAGCCGCCGACGCCGCCCGCGCCCATGACGGCGATTCTCATGGCCGGTCGACCCTGTGCACGGTGACTCTGACGCGGCGCTCGGGCAGCAGCACCGCGGCGAGCGCCCACGAGACGATGCTGTACACGATCGCCCCGAGCACGCCCGACCAGAACCCCGCCACCTCGAAGCCCTCGAGATAGCTGCCGACCAGCCAGAACAGCAGCCCGTTGATGACGAAGATGAAAAGACCGAGCGTGACCAGCGTCGCCGGCAGCGTGAGCAGGATCAGGATCGGGCGGATGATGGTGTTGACGAGCGCCAGCACCACCGCCGCGACCAGCGCGGCGGCGAAGTCCGCCACCGTGATCCCCGGCACGACGTACGCCACCGTGAGCAGCGCGACGGCGTTGATCAGCCAGACGACGAGGAGCGAGGCAAGCAGAACTGCGCGTCGCACGTCTTAGTAGCGGTAGTGGTCGGACTTGTACGGCCCGTGCTTCGGCACGCCGATGTAGGCCGCCTGCTTCTCGGTCAGCTCGGTGAGCTGCGCGTTGAGCTTCTTCAGCTGCAGGCGCGCCACCTTCTCGTCGAGGTGCTTGGGCAGCGTGTACACGCCCACCGGGTACTTGGCGGTGTGGGTGAACAGCTCGATCTGCGCGATGGTCTGGTTGGCGAAGGACGAGCTCATCACGTAGCTCGGGTGCCCCGTGGCGCAGCCCAGGTTCACCAGGCGCCCCTTGGCAAGGAGGATGATGCGCTTGCCGTCGGGGAAGATGACGTGGTCGACCTGCGGCTTCACCTCCTCCCAGGTGTGCTTATCGAGCGCGGCGACGTCGATCTCGTTGTCGAAGTGGCCGATGTTGCAGACGATGGCCTGGTCCTTCATCTTCGCCATGTGCTCGTGCGTGATGACGTGGTAGTTGCCCGTCGCGGTGACGAAGATGTCGGCCTTGTCCGCGGCCCAGTCCATGGTCACCACGCGGTAGCCTTCCATCGAGGCCTGCAGCGCGCAGATGGGATCGATCTCGGTCACCCACACCTGCGCCGAGAGCGCGCGCAGCGCCTGCGCCGAGCCCTTGCCGACGTCGCCGTAGCCGGCGACCACCGCCACCTTGCCCGCGATCATCACGTCGGTGGCGCGCTTGATGCCGTCCACCAGCGACTCGCGGCAGCCGTACAGGTTGTCGAACTTGGACTTCGTCACCGAGTCGTTGACGTTGATCGCGGGAAAGAGCAGGCGCTTTTCCTTCGCCATCTCGTAGAGCCGGTGCACGCCCGTGGTGGTCTCCTCGGTGACGCCCTTGATCTCCTTCGCCACCCGGGTGTACCAGCCGGGCTCCTTGGCGAGCTTCTTCTGGATCGCCTTGAAAAGCGACGTTTCCTCCTCGCTCGCCGGCTTCGCGAGCACCGCGGGGTCCTTCTCCGCCTTTTGCCCGAGGTGCACGAGCAGCGTCGCGTCGCCGCCGTCATCCAGGATCATGTTCGGCCCCTGGGCGCCGAACTCGAAGATGCGGTGGGTGAAGTCCCAGTACTCGTCGAGCGACTCGCCCTTGTAGGCGAAGACCGGCGTGCCGCTCGCCGCCACCGCCGCCGCGGCGTGGTCCTGGGTGGAGAAGATGTTGCACGAGGCCCAGCGCACCTCGGCCCCGAGCGCCTTCAGCGTGTCGATCAGCACCGCGGTCTGGATCGTCATGTGCAGGCTGCCGGTGATGCGCGCGCCCTTCAGCGGCTGCTGCTTCGCGTACTCCTCGCGGATCGCCATCAGCGCCGGCATCTCGGACTCGGCGATGGCGATTTCCTTGCGGCCCCAGTCGGCGAGCGACAGGTCCGCGACCTTGTAGTCGGTGAACTTCGGGTTGGGTGCGTTCATTGCGGAGCTCCTTTCACGTTCGGCGGGCCCCTGAAACGACAAGGCGCCCGCACCGGTTTCGATGCGAGCGCCGTTGATTTTGCTGAGCCTGACTCCCTTGAATGGCGGGGGACGCAGCGCTCCTCAGCAGGCCGGCATTATCCCCCAGGCGGGGGTGCCGGCGCAAGCCTAGTACAGTGATTGCGCAAGCTTTTTGCGGTACGCGGAGACCAGCTCGGGCTGGTCCGCGGCGAGGCTGAAGAGCGCGAGCAGCTGGCGCTTGGCGTCGCCGTCCTTCCAGTCCTTGTCCTTGCGCGTGATCTCCAGCAGCTCGTCCATCGCCTCGCCGTAGCGCTTGCTGCCGGCGTAGAGCGCGGCGAGCGCCGCGCGCGTGTCGTGGTCCGCGGGGTCTTTGACGAGCCGCGCCTTCAGCTCCTTTTCGCCCGGGCCGCCCTCGCCCTGGCGCGCGTAGGCGATGCCCTGCTTCAGCGCCTCGACCTTGTCGTCCCAGTCGGGGTCGAACTTCACCTCGGCGAGCTTCGCCTCGGCCGCGTCGAGCTTGCCCGCCTGGTACAGCGCTTCGGCCGCGGCGAGCGCGAGCTCGGACGGGGAGGGCAGGAGCTTGTCGAAGAACGCGCGCACCTGCGACTCCGGCACCGCGCCCATGAACTGCGCCACGGGCTTGCCGTCCTTGAACGCGATCACGTTCGGGATCGAGCGGATGTTGAGCGCCGCGGCGAGCTCCTGGTTGTCGTCGGAGTTGATCTTCACCAGCTTCACCTGGCCCGCGTAGTCGGCGGCGACCTTTTCCAGGGTCGGGGTGAGCGCGCGGCACGGCCCGCACCACGGCGCCCAGAAATCGGCGACGACGGGGAGCGTCCGCGAGGCCTCGAGGACCTCGGCTTCGAAAGTCTGCGTGGTGATGTCCATTTGCGGACAGTGAGGGCAAACGCGCCGCAATTCAACCCTTCGCCCGGCGCGGTTCGAATGTTTGATCTGCGTTAAGCGAATCCATTTCTCCCATTGACGCCGCGCGCCACGGTGCTATGTTGGAAGCGGACCAACGAGGGCAAGCCGGCGCGAAAGCGATCCGGCGACACCAGCAGGATACCCGGCGACCAGTCGGGAGAGCGCCCCTCGGCAAGCGGTCCAGCGCGCGGCACGTCCGCGCATCGCAAGAGCGCCCACAAAGCGCTGCCCGTAGACTCGGGCCACAGGCCCCGCCTCGTGCGGGGCCTTTCATTTCTACTGCAGCGTCGCCGCGATCCGCCGGATCTCCGCCGGGCTGTGCTCGCCCGCGAGCGCCGTGCCCGGCACGAGGTGCCGGCCCATGGCGAGGCCGCCCACTCGCACCGGCTCGAAGCCCGCTTCGCGGATCAGCGTCGCGGCGACCTCGAGCGCGCCCGCGTCCTCGCCCGCGATCGGCATGCCGACGCCCTCGCGGCCGCGCCCGATCTGCGCCATGCGCGCGTAGCTGATGGCGTTGAACGCGCGCACCAGCTTCGCGCCGGGCAGCAGCGCCTGCGTCGCGAGGCCGGCGCCCTTCTCGCGCGCCCAGACGGCGATCTCGCCGTCGCGATGCGGAAACGGGTTGCAGGCGTCGATCACCGCGGCCTTTTGCGCGAGCGCGCCCGCATGCGCCTTTCCGATCTCGGGCAGCGCGCGATAGGGCACGGCGAGCAGCACCACGTCGGCAAACGCGATCGCGTCGGCCACCGTGCCCGCCTGCGCGAGCGGACCGAGGCTGGTCACCAGGCCCTTCAGCTCCTCCGGGTGGCGCGAGGAGAACATCACCGGGTGGCCGGCCTTCACCCACAGCTCGCCGAGCGTGCTGCCGATGCGGCCCGCGCCGAGGGTGCCGATCTTCAGCGGCTGGGCGGCGCGCGCGGCGAGCGGCAGCGCCGCGAGTAGCGCGGCAAACTGGAGAAAACCGCGGCGTTCCACGAGGACCTCCTTCAGAGCGATTCGATGAATGCCACCATGCGCTTGCGCTCGGCGGCGTCGGGCAGGCGCCCGCGCAAGGCGCCCAGATTATCGGTCATGTGCGCGGGGTCGGAGGTGCCCGGGATGGCGGCGGTCACCGCCGGGTGCGCGAGGACGAACTTGAGGAAGAACTGCGCCCAGCTCGCCGCGCCGAACGCGCGCGCCCACTCGGGCAGGCTCTTGCCGCGCACCGCGCGAAACAGCCGCGCGCGGCCGAAGGGCAGGGCGATCAGCACCGCCGCCCCCGTCTCGGCAGCGAGCGGCAGCAGCCGCTGCTCGACCTCGCGGTTGTCCACCGAGTAGTCGATCTCGATGAAATCGGGCTTCTCGCGCTTGAGCACCGCTTCGACCGCGGGGTAGTCGCCTTCGTAGGTCGAGGTGACGCCGTAATAGCGGCAGGCGCGCGCGGCCTTCCAGTCGCGGAACTGCCCCAGGTCCTGCGCCGGGTCGCGCACGTTGTGCAGAAAGAGCAGGTCCACCTGTTGCGTGCGCAGCCGCTCGAGCGAGCCGCGCAGCTCGGCCGCGTCGCTCGCGCGCAGCTTGGTGGCGATGAACACCTGCGCGCGCAGCCCCGCCCGCGCCACGAGGTCGCCGACCACGGCTTCCGAGGAGCCGTAGGACGTGGCGGTGTCGACGATCTTGCCGCCGCCCGCGACCAGGTTGCGCAGCACCTCGGCCAGCGCGGCGCGCTTTTCGGCGTCGTCGCCGACGTTGAACACGCGCGAAGTGCCCAGGCCCACCGCCGGCAGGCGCTCGCCGCTCTTCGGGATCGCGCGGGTGAGCAGATCCTGCGCCACCGCGCGCGCGGGCAGCAGCCCGGCGGCGCCGAGCGCCGCCGCGCCGGTGGCGAATTCACGTCGTGTCCAGGTCTTCATGCCGGTCTCCAGGTGGCGCATGCATACAATGTGCGCGCGCGCCCCGGATGCGGCAAGTCCGGCGAGGGCGCGGCGGAGGAAGACCGATGCGTCATTTCGCGATCGCCGGGCTGGCCTGCGCGCTGGCCGCCTGCGCCACGCCGCAGGAGGCCCCGACCGACCCGATGGGGCGGGCGGTCACGGCGCCCCTCACCGACCTCAACCTGCTGCGCGCGAAGATCCCGCCAATACTCGTTTCGGCGCTGGATGCGCCCTACGCGCCGCCCGCCGACGGCAGCTGCGCCGGGCTGGCGGGTGAGGTGGCGTTGCTCGACGCCGAGCTCGGCGCCGACCTCGACGCGGCGGCCGACAGCGGCCCGAAGCCGAGCGTCATCGAGCGGGGCATCGACACGGTCGGCGACGCCGCGGTCGGCACGGTGCGCAGCGCCGCCGAGGGCGTGGTGCCGATGCGCAGCTGGGTGCGCAGGCTGAGCGGCGCCGAGCGCCATTCCCGGCAGGTCGCCGCCGCGGCGGCCGCGGGCGTCGTGCGCCGCTCGTTCCTGAAGGGCCTGGGCGCCGCCGCGGGCTGCGAGCCGCCCGCCGGGCCGCGGCGCTAGAAGCGCGGGCGGAAGCCGCCGCCCTTTGCCTCGATCCGGCACACGAAGGGCGCGCCGAAGTGCGCCGGCATCAGCAGCGCGCCGGCGGCGCAATCCTCGAGCGCCTTCCTGCGGCTCGCGCGCGCGTTGTGCGCGTCGGCGCAGGCGAAGCTGTTCCACTCGGGGTGGTAGACCTGCAGCGCGTGGTGCAGGATGTCGCCGCAGAACAAGGCCTTCTGCCCGCGCGACTCGAACTTGATGGCGATCGTCCCCGGCGTGTGCCCGGGCGCCGGCGCCACGGAGAGGCTTTCATCGAGCGCCGCGGCGCCCGAGACCATCTGCGCGAGCCCGGCTTCGACCACCGGCAGGACTGAGTCGCGGAACGACCCGAGGTTGGCGGGGCCCTTCTCCGCGTCGCGGTCGATGGCGAGGTAGTGCTCGAAGTCCTCGCGGCTCCAGACGTAGCGCGCGTTGGGAAAGGTCGGCACCCAGCGCCCGTTCTCCAGGCGCGTGTTCCAGCCGATGTGGTCGACGTGCAGGTGCGTGCACATCACCATGTCGATCTGCTCGGGCTTCGCGCCGGCCGCCGCCAGGCGCTCCAGGTACGGCGTGTTCATCATGTGCCAGAACGGGCGCTTCTCGCGCGGCTTGTGGTTGCCGACGCAGGCGTCGATCAGGATGCGCTTGCCGTCGATCGTGAGGAGCCAGCTGTGCACGCTGAGCTTCAGCAGCCCCGAGCCCGGGTCGTAGTGATCCGGCGCGAGCCAGGCGGCGTGCTCCTTCGCCACCGCCTCGTCCCAGTCGGGGAAGAACTTCGACGCCCTGAAGTTCGGCTCGTAGCTCTCCTCGATGCGCGCCGCGACCGCCGCGCCGATCCTGAGCTGCGTCATGCGCGCGCCGGCTTCTCGGCGAGGATCTTCTTCGCGATGCGGAAGCTGTCGAGCGCCGCCGGCGCGCCGCAGTAGGTGGCCACATGAATGAAGATCTCCTTGATCTCGCGCTTGGTGATGCCGTTCCGGAGCGCCGCGCGCAGGTGGATCTCGAGCTCGTGCGGGCGGTTCAGCGCCGAGATCATGGCGAGGTTCATGATCGAGCGCGTCTTCAGCGGCAGCACGCCGCGCGCCCAGCTTGCGCCCCAGCCGTGCTCGGTGACGTAGTGCTGCAGGTCGATGGTGAAGTCGTCGGCGTCCTTGAACGCCTTGTCGACGTACGCGCTGCCGAGCCAGCGGCGGCGGATCTTCAGTCCCTCGGTATAGGCCTTGCTGCGCTTGGGTGATTTCGCCATGGTTTGCTCCCTGGGTCTAGTGTGAAGGGGCGGGGCTCGCGCGGCGCAGGAGCCGCGACAGCGTCAGCCCCTGCACCAGGATCGAGAACACGACAACGATGTAGGTCACGGTGATGAGCGCGCCCCGCTCGGGCCCGGCGGGCAGCGACAGCGCGAGCGCGATGGAGATGCCGCCGCGCAATCCGCCCCAGGTGAGAAGGCCGATGACGCGCGGCGGGAATTCGTGGCGCAGCCAGGGCATCAGCGCGGCGAGGGAGACGGCGGCCAGCCGCGCGGCGAGCACCACCGGAATGACGAGCACCGCCGCCCAGCCGAACTCGGTATCGAAGGTGATGAGCAGCACTTCCAGGCCGATGAGCACGAACAGCACCGCGTTCATGATCTCGTCGATCAGCTCCCAGAACGTGTCCAGGTTTTCCGTGGTCTTCGCCGACATGGCGAAGCGCCGGCCGTGGTTGCCGATGAGCAGGCCGGCGACGACGATGGCGATCGGGCCGGAAAGGTGCAGCGCCGTGGCGAGCGCGTAGCCGCCCATCACCAGCGCGAGCGTCACCAGCACCTCGACCTGGTAGTTGTCGACGCTCTTGAGCATCCGGTAGGCGGCCCAGCCGATGGCAAGGCCGAAAAGCGCGCCGCCCAGCGCCTCGCGCACGAAAAGGATCGCCGCGCCCGCAGGCGTGGCGTCGGCGCCGCCCGCGGCGAGGCCGAGGAGCACGAGGAACACCACCACGCCGACGCCGTCGTTCAGCAGCGATTCGCCGGTCATCTTGATGCGGAGCGACGCTTCGGTGCCGGCCGATTTCATGATGGCGAGCACCGCGATCGGGTCGGTGGGCGAAATGAGCGCGCCGAACACGAGGCACCAGAGGAACGGGACCGGGTGGCCGAGCGCGGCGAACAGCCACCAGCTCGCAAGGCCGATGAGCGCGGTGGAGATGAGCACGCCCGCGGTGGCGAGAAAGCCGATCGCCCCCGCGCGCTCGGCGAGCTCGTCCAGATCGACGTGCAGCGCCCCGGCGAACAGCAGGAACGAGAGCATGCCGTGCATCAGCGCCTTGTCGAAGTCGATCTCGGCGAGCAGCTCGAGCGCGAGCGTGTCGAAGTGGATGCCCAGGTGCCCGAGCGCCACGACGCCGAGCGAGGCGGCGAGCGAAAAAAGCAGCAGCGCGATGGTCGAGGGCAGGCCGATGAAGCGGTGGTTGGCCCAGCTGAACAGCGCCGCGAGCGTGATCAGGGCGGCGGCGGTGTCGAGGGCGGCCATCAGCTGCCCAAGCGCTTGGCGCGCTCGACGTAGTCTTTGTAGCCGAGGAAATCCTCCAGCTCGGCGATGCGCTCGCGGTAGCCGGTGACCGCGTTCGCGTCCCGCGTCCTGCGGAAGGTCTCGAGCGCGCGCTGCAGCGCGTCGAACTGCACCAGCGTGGCGAGGCCGTAATACAGGACGATCGACGCGCCCGCTTTTTCCTCGTCGGCGAGCGTGCCCTCGGGCAGGTCGACGATCATCAAGGGCTTGCCTACCCGGCGCCGGATCTCGGCGAGCTGCGCCGGCGTGGCGAGCGTGGGAAAGACGAGGTCGGCGCCGGCTTTGGCGTAGGCCTCGAGGCGGCGCACCGCGTCGCCGAGCTCGCCGCCGATCCAGAGCGCATCGGTCCTTGCGGCGATGAGCAAGTTCGGGTCTTTGCGCGCTTGCACCGCCGCGCGGATGCGCGCCGCGGCTGCCTCGGGCGCGCGCAGCTTTTGCGGCAGCTTGGTGTGCTTGCCCGGGCCTTCGTGGTCCTCGATGTGGATCGCCGCCACCCCCGCCTGCTCGAACGCCTGCACCGTGCGCCACATGTTCGCCGGGTCGTTGAAGCCGCCCTCGGCGTCGGCGATCACGGGGATCGCCACCGCGTTGACGAGGGTGCGCGCCTGGCCGACGAGCTCGTCGAGCGTGAGCAGGCCCGTGTCCGGAAGGCCGTAGCGGCTCGCGGCGGTGGCGTAGCTGCCGATGTACACGGCCTCGAAGCCGTGCTTCTCGACGAGCCGCGCCGAGAGCGCGTCGGTCGCGCCGGGCACCGCCACGGTGCGGCCGGTCTCGACGAGTGCACGCAGGCGCCGGCGCAGTTCCGGTATGTCGGTCAGGACGTGCTCCCCGCGGTTGGGGCACTAATATAGCGCCGATGAATCTGCGCCGCCGCCTGGTCGAGGCGCTCGCCTTGCGGCTGCCGTTCTACTACGGCTGGGTGATCCTCGCCTGCGTGTGCGCGGCGGGGTTCTCGCGCACCGGCACGGCGGTGGCGACGCTCTCCATCTTCATCGACCCGATGACCCGGGAGTTCGGCTGGTCGCACACCGAGATCTCGGCGGCGGTGTCGGCGGGCGGGATCCTCGGTGCGCTGGTGGCGCCGGCGACCGGCGCCTTTCTGGACCGCAACGGTGCGCGCGCCGTGCTGTGCCTCGCGGTGCTCGGCACCGGCATCCCGCTGCTGCTGCTCTCGTTCACCCAGTCGCTCGCCTTCTTCTTCACGTTGTATTGCGTCGCGCGCATGAGCTTCGCCGGGCCCTACGACCTCGGCATCTACGGCTCGATCGTCAACTGGTTCGTGCGCCGGCGCGCTTTCGCCACCTCGATCGCCACGCTGTCGGCGATGGCCGGGCTCGTCACCATGCCGCTGATCGCGCATTTCGTGATGCAGGCGAGCGACTGGCGCAGCGCCTGGATCGCGGTCGGGGCGACCGTGCTGCTGGTCGGGTTCGTGCCGACCTGGGTGCTGCACGTGCGCCGGCCCGAGGACATCGGGCTGCGCCCGGACGGCGAGCGCGCGCCGGCGGCGGGCGAATCCGCCGCGCCCGCCACCGAGCCCGCGTTCACGCGGGCCGAGGCGCTGCGCACGCCGGCGTTCTGGCTGCTGTCGCTCTTCACGCTGCTGGTCTACCCGGTGCAGGCCGGGATCAGCCTGCACCAGGCGCCGTTCCTCATCGAGCGCGGGCTCGATCCGACCGTGGCGGCGACCGCAGTCAGCACCTTTGCGCTGCTCTCCGCGCTCGCCGGCTTCGCCAGCGGCTTTTGGCCGCGGCGCGTGCCGCTGCGCTACGCGCTGGCGCTGGTGGGCCTCGTGCTGGCGGCGAGCAGCGGGCTCATGAACGCCGTGCACGCCGCGCCGCTCGCCTACGGCGCGGCGGCGCTGTTCGGCCTGGGCATCGGCGGCCTGCTCACCCTGCTGCCGATCGCCTGGGCGGATTACTTCGGCCGCGCGAGCTACGGCGCGATCCGCGGCGTCGCGCTCACCGTGCAGGTCGTCGCCCAGGCTTCGGGGCCGGTGCTCTCGGGGGCGCTGCGCGACTGGACCGGGAGCTATTCGGCGTCGCTGGCGACGTTCGCGGTGCTGGCCTTCGCGGGCAGCGCGGCGGCCTTGTTCGCGGCGCCGCCGGCGCGGCGCGCAGTGCGCGCGGCGTAGGCGCGCTACAGCCGCGCGAGCAGCCGCGCCCAGCCCTCGTCGACTTCGCGCTGCAGCGTCGCCACGGCGGCCTCGTCGAGCTCGCGGTAGCGGCGCTGGCGCTCGAGGTAGTCGCGCACCGGGCGCGACTTGTGCGGGAAGTTCAGCGTGTAGCGGTGGCCGTCCTCGACCTCGTAGAGCGGGAACACGCCCGATTCCACCGCGAGCCGCGACAGCGCGAGACCCTGGTCCTCGGGCACGCCCCAGCCGTCCAGGCAGGGCACGAGCAGCGTGATGAGGCGAAAACCGCGCAGCGCCTTCGCCTTTTCCACCTTGCGCAGCAGGTCGGCGCGGTAGCCCGCGCATGCGGTGGCCGCGTACGGCACCTCGTGCGCCGCCATGATGGCGGTGAGGTTCTTCTTCTTCGACACCTTGCCGGCGGGCGTCGAGCCGGTGCGCGCGTAGTGCGGCGTCGAAGAGGACTTCTGCGCGCCGGTGTTCATGTAGCCCTCGTTGTCGAAGCAGACGTAGAGGATGTCTTCGTTCCTCTCGGCGGCCGAGGACAGGGCCTGGAAGCCGATGTCGTAGGTGCCGCCGTCGCCCGCGAACACCGTCACCAGCGTGTCCTTCTTGCCGCGCGCATCGAGCGCGCGCCGCAGGCCCGAGGCCGAAGCCGCGGCGGTGGCGAGCGCCGGCTGGTACACGGGGATGCGCAGCCCCGAGAGCGGCTGCGGCCCGGCCATGATGGCGAGGCACGAGGGCGGGATCACCGCCACCGTGTCGGGGCCGAGCGCGGCGAGCACGTGCCGCAGGGACAGCGCCTCGACGCAGCCCGGGCAGGCCGCGTGCCCGGGGCACAGCAGGTCGGTCATCACGCCCATGCGGCCTCCGGCTCGGCGTCCTCGATGCGCGCGCGCCGCGCGAGCTCCGCGATCATCGCCGCCGACACGTTGACCCCGCCCACGCCCGCCAGCACGCCGTGCACGCCCGGTGCGTCCTTCATGCCGTAGAGCGCGGCACGCAGTTCCTGGTGCAGCACGCCGCCGGCGCCCGGCGAGAAATCGCGCTCGAGCACCAGCACGTCGCGCACGCCGGCGAGCGCCGCGCGCAGCTCGGCCGCGGGCAGCGGCCGGAACAGGCGCACCTTGAGCAGGCCCGCGGCGAGGCCCGAGGCGCGCAGCGCATCCACCGCTTCGCGCGCCGTGCCGCACATGCTGCCCAGAGTGACGATGACGAGCTCGGCGTCCTCGCAGCGGTAGCGCTCGAGCACGCCCCAGCCGCGGCCGGTGCGCTCCCGCCATTCGCGGTCGGCCGCCGCGGCGAGCTCCGGCACGCGCGCCATCGCCGCGCCGATCGCCCGGCGATGACGGCAGTACATGTCCTGGGTCACCACGTTGCCCCAGGACTCGCCGCGCTCGGGATCGAGCAGGTGCTCGGGCGCATAGGCGGGCAGGTAGTCGTCCACCAGCGCCTGCGGCGGCACGCTCACCGGCTCGAGGGCGTGCGAGACGTAGAACGCATCGAGGTTCAGCATGACCGGCAGGCTCACGGCTTCGGCGACGCGGAAGGCCTGCAGCACCGTGTCGAGGGCTTCCTGCGCCGACTCGACGTACAGCTGCACCCAGCCGGTGTCGCGCTGCGCGAGGCTGTCGGTCTGGTCGGGCCAGAAGGCCCAGGGCGAGGCCACGGTGCGGTTCACGTTCGCCATCACGATGGGCGCGCGCGCGCCGCTCGCGTAGTGCAGCAGCTCGTGCATCAGCATCAGGCCCTGCGAGGCGGTGGCGGTGAACACGCGCGCGCCGGCGAGCGACGCCGGGATGCACGCCGCCATCACCGAGTGCTCGGATTCGGGCGTGAGGAACTCGGCGTCGAGCTCGCCCGCGGCGTGGAACTGGGTGAGCAGCTCGAGCACCGGCGTTTGCGGCGTGATCGGGTACACCGGGATCACCTGCGGCCGCGCGAGGCGCGCGCCCCAGGCGACGGCGTGGTTGCCGGTGAGCAGCGCGCGCTGCGCGGGGCTCATCGCAGCTCCTCGCGCATGACGATCGCCCCGGTCGGGCATTCGGCGACGCACAGGCCGCAGCCCTTGCAGTAGTTGCCGTCGATGGCGTAGCCGCCGTTCACGCGCCGCACCGCCATGTCGGGGCAGGCGTCGAAGCAGTTGTCGCAGGATGTGCACGTGCCGCAGGAAAAGCAGCGCGCGGCTTCGGCGAGCGCCTCGGCTTGCGCGGCGACGGCCGTGCGCCCGCCGGCGCTGCGCGGCGAGCGCGGGTGGTAGAAGGTGTTGATGGCGGCGAGGCTCGCCGGCGCGCGCCGCGACCGCAACGGCGCCAGCTCGCCCATCAGCCAGCGATCGATCTCGAGCGCGGAGCGCCGGCCCATGCCGACGGCGTGCGTCACGTACCGCTGCAGGCTCGCCGCGTCGCCGCCCGCGTAGACGCCGGCGCTCGTCGTTGCGCCGAGCGCGTCGGTGCGGATCAGCGCGCCCGCCTTGGGCGTGAGCCAGTGCAGCGGCGCGAGCTGCGGGTCGTGCCCGATCGCCGTGACGATCGCGTCGGCGTACAGGCAGAGCTCGGCGCCCGGGACGAGCTCGACCTCGCCGCTGTCGAACTTGACGCGCACGCAGTTCAGGCGCAGGCGCTCGCCGACGCGCTCGGCCGAGCGCAGCATCGCACCGTGCAGCAGCCGCACGCCTTCGTCGATCGCCGCGAGCACCTCCTCGCGCTGCGCCGGCAGCTGCGCCTCGGCCTCGAGCGATACGACGATCACCTCGTGGCCGCCGCGGCGCGCGCTGCGCGCCACGTCCATCGCCGCGCTGCCGCCGCCGATCACCGCGATGCGTTGCCCGAGCGCGGGCGGGCGGCCCGCGTTCGCCTGCTCGAGGTAGGCGGCGCCGTCGATGACCCACGGCGCGGCGTAGTCGAGCTGCGCCAGGCGCTTGGGCACCGCGGCGCCGGGCGCGAGGTACAGCGCGTCGTAGTCCAGGCGCAGACGCATGATCTCGGCTTCGCTCTCGATTGCGGCGCCCGCGCGCACCTCCAGGCCGAGCTCGAGCAGGCGCGCGATCTCGCCGTCGAGCACCGCGCGCGGCAGCCGATAGGGCGGGATGCCGTAGCGCAGCAGCCCGCCGAGCGCCGGTCGCGCTTCGAAGATCGTGACCGCGTAGCCGCGGCGGCGCAGCTGGTAGGCCGCCGACAGGCCCGAGGGGCCGCCGCCGACGATCGCTACGCGCTGCTCGCCGAGCGGCGCCGCCGGGAAGCGCCAGCCCGCGGCGAGCGCGCGCTCGCCGAGATGGCGCTCGAGCGCGCAGATGGCGAGCGCGCCGTCATACTCCGCGCGATTACATGCCTGTTCGCAGGGATGGTGGCAGACCCACCCAGCCACCGCGGGAAAGGGATTGTGCTCGACGAGTGTCGTCCAGGCGCCATGCCAGTCTCCTTGTCTTGCCTGCTGCATCCAGCGCGCGATGTCGCCGCCCACCGGGCAGGCGAGGTGGCACGGCGACGGCGCCGTCTGGTAGGCGGGCAGCGCCGCGCGCCAGGTGCCGGTCTTGATCGCCGCCGTGGTGCCGGTGGTCCAGGTGGTGGGCGGCGGCGCGACCGGATTCATGCGGCGGCCTTTTGCAGCTGCGCCGCGATGCGGCCATAGCCGTCGACGCAGGCCGCCGCGTTTTCGTGCGCGTACTTCGGCGCTTGCGCGGTGATCGTCGCGGTGAGCGTCTCGAGCTTCGGCGCGCCCGCGGCGCAGGCGAGCGCGCCGAGCAGCGCCGAGTTCACCCTGCGGCCGAGCCCGTTACGCTGCGCGATCTCCAGCCCGTCCACCGGCAGCGTGCGGTAGCCGGGGAGCACGGTGTCGAAATGCTCCGCGTCCAGGCGCGAATTCACCACGATCAGCGTGCGCGGAGTCGCGGTGGCGAGGAACTTTCCTTCGAGCAGGCTCGCGTCGAAGCACAGCAGCGCGTCCGCCTGCTCGATGTCGCAGCGCAGGCGGATCGGCTTGTCGTCCACGCGGATGAAGGAGCTCACCGGCGTGCCGCGTCGCGCGCCGCCGTAGGTCGAGAAGCTCTGCACCTCGCGCCCCTCGGCGAAGAACGCCGCGGCGAGCAGCGTCCCGGCGAGCTGCGCCCCCTGGCCGCCACGTCCCTGGACGATGATCTGGAGCATGCGCGCGGCCCAGCATGCGCCTTGCGGGGAGGGGGGGTTTGAGGCGGATCAAGAAAAGCGCGCGCCTGCCCGGGCGGGCCTCCCCCCTCAGCGCGCGGCTGGCGGGACCCGGGCAGGGCGGGGAGTTGCCGGATGCGCAGCTCACGTGCCGGGACGCGTAGTTGAGCGGCGTCAACTTATTGCGCCCGCAAGCGCGCTAGAGTCTTGGGGAGCATGGACGCTTTCCTCTTTGCCGGAATGGTCGACCTGCCGTGGTGGGGCTACGTGCTGGCGGCCCTCGCGCTCACCCACGTCACCATCGTCGCGGTGACGATCTTCCTGCACCGCGCCCAGGCGCACCGGGCGCTCGACCTGCATCCGGCGGCGAGCCACTTTTTCCGTTTCTGGCTGTGGCTGACCACGGGGATGGTGACGCGCGAATGGGTCGCGGTGCACCGCAAGCACCACGCCAAGTGCGATACGCCCGAGGATCCGCACAGCCCGCGCTTCTACGGCATCGCGCGCGTGCTGTTCGGCGGCGTGTTCCTGTACGTGACGGCGGCGCGGGATGCGCATGCGCTCGAGCGCTACGGCCAGGGCACGCCGGAGGACTGGCTGGAGCGCCACCTGTACTCGAAGTACCAGAGCCTCGGCATCATCCTCATGGGGATGATCGACGTCCTCGTGTTCGGCCTCGTGCCGGGCGCGCTGATCCTGATCGTGCAGATCATCTGGATTCCGTTCTGGGCCGCGGGCGTGATCAACGGCGCGGGCCACTACTGGGGCTATCGGCACTGGCAGACGCCCGACTGGAGCACCAACATCGCGCCCTGGGGCATCCTGATCGGCGGCGAGGAGCTGCACAACAACCACCACGCCTTCGCCACCTCGGCCAAGCTCTCCAGCAAGTGGTACGAGATCGATCTGGGCTGGGGCTACATCCGGGTGCTCGAAGCGCTGGGGCTGGCGAAGGTCAAGCACGTGGCGCCCAAGCCGCGCTTCGCCGCGCCGCGGCCGGCGATCGATCCGCAGACGCTGCAGGCCGTGATCACCAACCGCTACGACGTGCTGGCCAAGTACGCGCGCTCGCTGTGGCAGACCTACGCCGAGGAAGTGCGGCTCCTGCGGCGCAGCGCGCCGGCGGACGCCTACGCGCTGGAGACCGTGAAGCCGTTGCTCGACCGCGACGAGAAGATCCTGGGCGACGCCGAGCGCCGGCGGCTCGCCGAGACGCTGCCCAAGTCGAGCGCGCTGCAGACCGTGTACGCCATGCGCCGCGAGCTCGCCGCGCTGTGGGGGCGCTCGGTCGCCTCGCGCGACCAGCTCGTCGCGCAGCTCCAGGACTGGTGCCAGCGGGCGGAGGCGAGCGGCATCCGGTCGCTGGAAGAGTTCTCGCTGCGGCTGAGAAGCTACGCCTGAGCGCGATCCCTGGCGGCGCCCGTCGACCCGGCTCGGCTACACCGCGACGCCGCCGCGCGAGGCGGGGAGGGGTGGGAAGCATCGTGATGCTCCCCGCATTGCTCGATGTTGCCGGCTCGCGGCCGGTGCCAGCAATGCACCATACCCCTCCTTCCTGCTTGGACGTGCGCGCGTGAGGATTCGTTCACGCCGCCGCCGGGTTTTCGCCGGGCCGAACTCGCGGGACTGAGAGCGTTTCGCGTTTCATGCGTTGACCGCGTTTCGGAGTGGGCGTAGCGTCGGTTTCATATGGGGGCAGTGCGCAAGCCGATCCTTATCCTGGCGTGCGCCGGCCTCGTGGCCGCGCCCGCGGGCGCGCACGGCGCAGGGGCGGGACCGGCAGGCCGCTGCAGCAGTAGCGGCCACTACTGGAAAGGATACTAATGGCGACGGTGGCGCAGATTCTCAAGTCGAAGGCGGATCAGGTCGTGCACAAGATCTCGCCCACGGCTTCGGTATTCGACGCGGTCAAGCTGATGGCCGACAAGAACATCGGCGCGGTCCTGGTGGGCGAGGGCGCGGACATCGCCGGCATCTTCACCGAGCGCGACTACGCGCGGAAGATCGTGCTGATGTCGAAGTCGTCGAAGGAAACGCCGGTGCGCGAGGCCATGACGGCGCAGGTGAGGTACGTGCGCCCCGAGCAGACGAGCGAGGAATGCATGGCGCTGATGACCGAGAACCGGGTGCGGCACCTGCCGGTGATGGCCGAGGGCAAGCTCGTGGGCCTGGTGTCGATCGGCGACCTGGTGAAGGACGTGATCTCCGAGCAGAAATTCCTGATCGAGCAGCTCGAGCAGTACATCACGCGCTAGGGGCGGCATGTCGAGAAAACACCGCCGCAGGCAAGGCTCCGCCCCGGAGACGGCGCACCGCGCCGAGGCGCCGGCGGCGCGCGGCCCGCACGCGCTCGACAACTGGCTGCTCGGGCTTGCCGCCGCCGGCATCGCGCTGACGACCTACCTGACGTTCGTCGCCTGGTTCGGCGCGCAGCCGGCGTTCTGCGGCGCGGAGTCCGACTGCAGCCTCGTGCAGCAAAGCCGCTGGGCCACGCTGCTCGGCATGCCGATCGCGCTGTGGGGCCTGGCCACCTACGCGCTGCTCGCGCGGCTGCTGTGGCGCTTGCGCACCCGCCCGAGCGCCTGGCGCATGACGCTGACCGTCGCCGGCGTCGGCGCCGCGGTGAGCTGGTATCTCACCTCGGTGTCGGTGCTCGTCATCGAGGCGACCTGCGCCTGGTGCCTCGCCTCGTTCGCGATCGCGAACGCGCTCTTCGTCCTGGTGCTGTTGCGCAGGCCCGCGCACATGCCGGAGAACGCGTGGGGCAAGTCGCTGCCGGCGCCGGCGGGCGCGGCCGCGGTGATCGTGCTCGGACTGCTCCTGCACTACAGCGGCCTGTTCGATCCCGCCGCCGGGCCCGAGAAGCCCTACCTGAAAGCGCTCGCCGTGCACCTGAGCGATTCCGGGGCGCGCTTCTACGGCGCGTACTGGTGCCCGTCCTGCCAGAAGCAGAAGGAGTTGTTCGAAGCGTCCGTCGAGCGCTTGCCCTACGTCGAGTGCACGCCGGACGGGCGTAACGGCCTGCGCAACCTGGACTGCGTCACGAACGACATCAACGACTATCCGACCTGGGTCATCGACGGCCGCCGCTACACCGGCGTGCTGCCGGTCGCCAATCTGGCGGCCCTGTCGGGCTTCAAGGCGCCCGACGAGGGCGCGCGCTGAGCCGGCGCCCGGCTTACCTGACTCCACAGCGCCGCGGTCAGCATCGCGGTGTAGGCAAGGTAGCTGAGCTCGGCCTTCATCGGCCTCCCCTTTGATCGACGGTCCCGGAAGGGCTTCGGGACCGCGCCAACCTACGCCTCGCGTGCCGGCCTGGCAACGCGGCGGAAGCGGGCGCGGCGGCGCTATCATCGCCGTGCGGGTCGATCACGAGCGAGGGGGACGGCGGCATGGATCTCGGATTGAAGGGCAAGAGCGCGCTCGTCACCGGCGCGACCCAGGGCATCGGCCGGGCGACGGCTTTGTTGCTGGCGCGCGAAGGCGCGCGCGTGGCGCTGGTGGCGCGCGGGCTGGAAGGCCTGGAGCGCTGCGCGGGGGAGATCGAGGCCGCGGGCGGCAAGGCGCTGCCGCTGCAGGCGGATGTCACGCGCGTTGCAGACCTCGAGAAGGCGGTGAAGACGGCCGGCGAGCGCTGGGGCGGGCTCGACATCCTCGTCAACAACGCCGGCACCTCGATGCGCGGCGAGTTCGAGAAGGTCGACGACGCGATGTGGCAGCAGGATCTCGATCTCAAGCTGATGGCCGCGGTGCGGCTGTGCCGTCTGGTGCTGCCGCAGATGAAGAAGCGCGGCGGCGGGAGGATCGTCAACGTGACGACGGTGGGCGGCAAGCAGCCCGGCGCGACCCAGATGCCCACGGCCGTCACCCGCGCCGCGGGCCTTGCGCTCACCAAGGCGCTTTCCAAGGAGTACGCGGCGTTCAACATTCTGGTGAACACCGTGTGCATCGGGCGCATCAAGGCGGGGCAGTGGGAGACGCGCGCGAAGCGCGAAGGCGTGGCGGTGGAAAAGCTCTACGACTCGATGCGCGGCGACATTCCGCTCGGGCGCGTGGGCGAGGCCGAGGAAGTGGCGAACGTGATCGCGTTCCTCGTTTCCGGCGCGGCGAGCTACGTCACGGGGACGAGCGTGAACCTGGATGGCGGGATGTCGGGGGTGTTGTAGGTCGCCGCCGCCGCGGCTTGACGGCGACCCAGATCGGGAGGATAACGTCCCATTATGGGACGAACGCGCAAGGGCATCGCCGAGGCGCTCCTCGGGCGCACCCAGCAGGCGGTGCTGGGGCTGCTTTTTTCCCGGGCGGAGCGGGGCTTCACGCTCGCCGAGATCGTGCGCGAGGCGCGAAAAGGAACCGGGGCGGTGCACCGCGAGCTGACGCGGCTGGTCGGCGCGGGACTGGTGACGGCGACGCCGGCCGGGCGCGGAAAGCGCTACCAGGCCAATCGCGCCTCGCCCGTATTCGGCGAGCTCGCCGGCCTGGTGGCCAAGATCTCCGGCGCCGCGGTGGCGCCGGCCGCGCACTCGCCCGCCGCGGCGTACGCGGCGGCGCCGCTGCCCGCTGTGGCCCCGCGCAGGCTCGAAGCGCTGTGCCGCAAATACCACGTGCGCCGGCTCGGGCTGTTCGGCTCGGCCGCGCGCGGCGAGCTCGCGGCCGACAGCGACATCGACCTGCTGGTCGAGTTCGAGCCGGGCAAAGCGCCTTCGTTCTGGGCGGAGCCCGGGATGCGCGCGGCGTTCAGCGCGCTATTCGCCGGCCGGCGCGTGGACCTCGTGCCGCCCGCCGTGCTGGAGAACCCGTATCGCAGGAAGGGCATCCTGCGCGACCTGAAGGTACTCTATGAAGCCTGAGGAGCGCGATGCCGCGTACGTGTGGGACCTGCTGCGCGCGGCGCGCCTGGCGCGCGAGCTGCTGGAGGGCGTGACGCGGGAGGCCTACCTGCGCGAGCGCATGCGCCAGCTCGCGCTGGAGCGCGCACTGGAGCTCGCGGGCGAAGCCGCGCGGCGGGTGTCGGACGCGTTCCGGGCCGCCCATCCGGAAGTGGACTGGCGCAGCCTCGTCGGGCAGCGCAACGTCCTCGCGCACGAGTACGGCGTGATCGACCAGGAGCGCTTGTACCGAACCGGGAAGGAGAGCGTGCCCGGCCTGATCGCGGCGCTGGAGAGGATCCTGGAGAGGCTTTGAGCAAAGGAGGGAGCTATGCCGAGAACCAAGGTTGAGGTACCCAATGTCGCCGAGGCCGGTCCGGGGCTGTGGACCAACGGCATTCGCGCGGGGGATTTTCTCTACATCTCCGGCCAGGTGGCGCGGCCGTTCGATGGCGCTCAGACGCTCGTCGGCACGACCGAGTACGAGCAGGCGAAGCAGATCTTCGCGCGCATCCAGCGCATCTGCGAGGCCGCGGGCGGGGGCATGGCGGACGTGGTCAAGGTGACGATCTTCCTGGTGGACATCACCAAGAACACCGAGGTGTGGAAGGCGCGGCGCGAGTTCTTCACCGGGGATTTTCCGGCCTCGACGCTGGTCGAGGTGCGCTCGCTTGCCGGTAAGGAGACGCTGGTGGAGATCGAGGCGGTGGCGTATCTCGGGAAGAAGTAGCGTGCCGCGCGCGCGGGACTACGTTGGGCTGGCGGTGTTCGTCGGCATCAACGCCGCCGTTTCGGCGCTGGGCGGCTGGGCGACCTCTTCGAGCGTCACGACCTGGTACCCGACGCTCGCCAAGCCCGCGTTCAATCCGCCCGACTGGGTGTTCGCGCCGGTGTGGAGCGCGCTCTACCTGATGATCGCGATCGCCGGCTGGCGCGCGTGGCGGCGCGGCGCGGCGGCGCGCCCCGCGCTCGCGGTGTACGCGGTGCAGCTCGCGCTCAACCTGTCGTGGTCGTTCGTGTTCTTCGGCGCGCGCCTGATCGGGCCGGCGCTCTTCGTGATCGCGGCGCTGCTCGTTGCGATCGTCGTCAATGCAGCGCTCTTCTGGCGCCTCGACCGGCCGGCCGGCGCGCTGCTCGTGCCGTATGCGGCCTGGGTTTCGTTTGCCGCGGTGCTGAACGCGGCGCTGTGGCGGCTCAACTAGCCGCAGCGCCGCGCGTAGCGCGCGCGCGGAGATTCGCCTCGCCGGGCACCGAAGGGGGGATAATGCGCTGACCCACAAAGGTCATATTGAAATCAGCAATTCTTCGCGCCTTCGGGCGCGCCCCGCCGGCAGTCCCCTGGAATAGCGAAGAGTCGATCCGCGAGGAGCTCTTCGGTGTCGAGCGCCTCGAGGAGCACGCCGAGAGCCTCGCGGCGGCACAGCGCGTGACCGCGAGGCCGATCACCGGGCGATCGCTCACCGCGCGGCTGAAGGACAACGAGACGGTATTGCTCGACGCGTATCGCGCCATTGCGCGCGCGGTCGGCGAGGGCCGGGCCGTGACGCCGGCCGCCGAGTGGCTGCTCGACAACTACCCCCTGGTCGAAGAGCAGATCCGCGAGATCCGCGGCGACCTGCCGCCGGGCTACTACCGGCAGCTGCCGAAGCTCGCCGGCGGACCGTTCGCCGGCTATCCGCGCGTGTTCGGCGTGGCCTGGGCGTTCGTCGCGCACACCGACAGCCGCTTCGACCCCGCGATGCTGCGACGCTTCGTGCGCGCCTACCAGCGCGTGCAGCCGCTCACCATCGGCGAGCTGTGGGCGGTGGCGATCACGCTGCGCATCGTGCTGGTGGAGAACCTGCGGCGCGGCGCGCGCCGCATCGTGACCAGCCGCACGGCGCGCCAGGAAGCCGACGCGCTGGCCGACCGGCTGCTGGGCGCGGAGGCGCCCGCGGCCGGGCAGATCGCCCAGCTCCTCGAGCGCCACGGCGCAGCGCCCCTGCCGGAGTCCTTCGCCGTGCAGCTCGTGCAGCGCCTGCGCGACCAGGATCCGAAGGCGACGCCGGTGCTGGCGTGGCTCGAGGAGCGCCTGGCGGCGGAGGGCAAGAACGTCGAGCAGATCGTGCACGACGAGCACCGGCGCCAGGGGGCGACGAACGTGACGGTGCGCAACGTCATCACCAGCATGCGGCTGATCTCCGCGGTGGACTGGGCCGAGATGGTGGAGAGCGTCAGCCTCATCGACGACACGCTGCGGCCGGCGAGCGGCTTCGCGGCGATGGATTTCGCGACGCGCAACCTCTATCGCAGCGCCATCGAGGAGCTCGCGCGCGGCGCGCGGCGCCCGGAGCTGGAGATCGCGCAGGCGGCCCTCGCCGCCGCCGCCGCCGCCGGAACCGCGCGCGAGAAGGATCCCGGCTACCACCTGATCGCGCGCGGGCGCCGCGCCTTCGAGGCGTCGATCGGCTATCGCGCCCCCGTGCGCAGCTGGCCCGGGCGCTTCAGCCGGGCGCTCGGCATCGGCGGCTACGTCGGCGTGGTCGCCGCGGTCGCCGCGCTCGTGCTCGCCCTGCCGTGGTTCGCGCTGGCGCGCGCGGGGCTCGGCGGCGCCTGGCTCGGCGTGCTCGCGGCGCTCGGCCTCGTGCCCTCGCTCGACGCGGCGATGGCGCTCGTGAACCGCTGGGTGACGCGCGGCTTCGGCGCGACCCTGCTGCCGGGGCTGGAGCTGCGCGACGGCATCCCTTCGCACCTGCGCACGCTGGTCGCGGTGCCGATCCTGCTCACCACCCGGGATGCGCTGGAAGAGCAGATCGAGCGCCTGGAGATCCATTACCTCGCCAGCCCGGAGCGCGAGCTGCATTTCGCGCTGCTGTCGGACTGGACCGACGCCGCGACCGAGACCGCGGCCGAGGACGGCGCGCTGCTCGACGCGGCGGCGGCGGGCATCGCGCGCCTGAACCGCCGCCACGGAGCGGCCGCCGCGGGCGAGCGGTTCCTGCTGCTGCATCGCCGGCGCGT
This sequence comes from Burkholderiales bacterium, assembly GCA_035459025.1. Taxonomy (GTDB): domain Bacteria; phylum Pseudomonadota; class Gammaproteobacteria; order Burkholderiales; family SG8-39; genus JAABQT01. The sequence continues at coordinate 26,733 of DATHYT010000053.1, forward strand.
GTGGAACCAAGGGCAGCAGTGCTGGATGGGCTGGGAGCGCAAGCGCGGCAAGCTGCACGAGCTGAACCGGCTGCTGCGCGGCGCGGCCGACACGACCTTTATCGGCCCCTCCGCGCCGATTTCGGGCGTGCGCTACGTCATCACGCTCGACGCCGATACGCGCATGCCGCGCGAAGCGGCGCGGCGCCTGGTCGGCAAGATGGCGCACCCGCTCAACCAGCCGCGCTTCGATGCCGGCACGCGGCGCGTCGTCGAGGGCTACGGCGTGCTGCAGCCGCGCGTGACGCCCTCGCTGCCGGTGGGCCGCGAGGGCTCGCTGTTCCAGCGCATCTTCTCCAGCGTGGGCGGCATCGATCCCTACGCCGCCGCGGTGTCCGACGTGTACCAGGATCTCTTCGGCGAGGGCTCCTACACGGGCAAGGGCATCTACGACGTGGATGCCTTCGAAGCGGCGCTCGAGAACCGCGTGCGCGACGGCACGATGCTCAGCCACGACCTGTTCGAAGGCACGTTCGCGCGCGCCGGCCTCGCCTCCGACATCGAGGTGGTCGAGGAGTTTCCGTCGCGCTACGACGTGGCCGCCGCGCGCCAGCACCGCTGGGCGCGCGGCGACTGGCAGCTGCTGCCCTGGATCGCCGGGCGCGCGGGCGCGCTGCCGCCGATCGGCCGCTGGAAGATGCTGGACAACCTGCGCCGCTCGCTGTCGGCGCCGGCGTGCGCTCTCGCGCTCGCCGCCGGCTGGCTGCTGCCCCTGTATGCCGCCGTCCTCTGGACCGGCTTCATCGTGTCGACGATCGCGCTCTCGACGCTGCTGCCGCTGCTCTCGGCGATCGTGCCGGCGCGCGCGCGCACCACCGCGCGCAGCCACCTGGGCGCGCTCGCCGCGGACCTGCGGCTCGCCTTGTCGCTCACCGCGCTGCTGCTCGCGTTCCTCGCGCACCAGGCCTGGCTGATGAGCGACGCGATCGGCCGCACGCTGGTTCGCCTGCTCGTGAGCCGCCGGCGGCTGCTCGACTGGGTCACGGCCGGCCAGGCGACGGTGAGCCCGCGGCTCGAGCTCCCCGGGTTCTACCGGCACATGAGCGGCGGCGTGGCGCTCGGTGCGCTCGCCGCGCTCGCTCTGGGCTGGGCCGGGAGCGAGGCCTGGCCGGTGGCGGCGCCGTTCGTGCTCGCCTGGCTCGCCGCGCCCGCCATCGCCCGCTGGACCAGCCTGTCGCCGCTCGTCGCCGGCCGCGTGCCGGTGTCGCCCGCGGATGCGCGCGCGCTGCGCCGGGTCGCGCGCCGCACCTGGCGCTTCTTCGAGACGTTCGTCACGGCCGAGGAGCACTGGCTGCCGCCGGACAACTTCCAGGAAGACCCCAAGCCGGTCGTCGCGCACCGCACCTCGCCCACCAACCTGGGCGTGTATCTGCTGTCCGCGGTCAGCGCGCGCGACTTCGGCTGGGCCGGCGCCGCCGAGACCGTGGAGCGGCTGGAGGCGACGCTCGGGACGATGCGCGGCCTCGCGCGCTTTCGCGGGCACTTCTACAACTGGTACGACACGCGCGACCTGCGGCCGCTCGAGCCGCACTACGTCTCGTCGGTGGACAGCGGCAACCTCGCCGGGCACCTGCTCGCGCTGGCCAACACCTGCCGCGAGTGGCGGCACTCGATGCACGCGCCCGACGCCGGCGACGCGCGGGCGCTGGCCGGCATCGCCGACGCTCTGGAGCTCACGCGCGAAGCCGTGCACGCGCTTCCCGAGGACCGCCGCACGCAGACCATCACGCGCGCGCAGCTCAGCGAGGCGCTCGATGCGCTGGACGCCGCGCTTTCCCGGGGGATCGCGCACAGCGCACCGCAGGCCGCGACCATGCTCGACATCGCGCGCACGCTGGCGAGCGAGCGCGGCGACGAAGCCGGCGCCGAGATGCTCTACTGGGCCGAGGCCACGCACCGCTCGATCGAGAGCCGCTGGCGCGATCATGCGCGCACCGGCGAGCAGGCGCGCACGCTGCAGCAGCGCCTGGCGGCGCTCGAGGCGGCGGCGCGCAGCCTCGCCGGCGCGATGGATTTCGCGTTTCTCCTCGACCCGGAGAGAAGGCTCCTGTCGATCGGCTACCGCGTCGCGGAGGGCGAGCTCGACCCGAGCTGCTACGACCTGCTCGCCTCCGAAGCGCGCCTGGCGAGCTTCGTGGCGATCGCCAAGGGCGACGTCGCCGCGCGCCACTGGTTCCGGCTCGGGCGCGCCGTGACGCCGGTCAGCGGCGGCGCCGCGCTCATCTCCTGGTCGGGATCGATGTTCGAGTACCTGATGCCCTCGCTCGTCATGCGCGCGCCCGCCGGGAGCCTGCTCGAGCAGACCAACCGGCTGGTGGTGCGCCGGCAGATCGCCTACGGCGCCGGGCTCGGCCTGCCCTGGGGCGTGTCGGAGTCCGGCTACCACGTGCGCGACCTGGAGTTCACCTACCAGTATTCGAACTTCGGCATCCCGGGCCTGGGGCTGAAGCGCGGCCTGGGCGAGAACGCCGTCGTCGCGCCCTACGCGACGGCGCTCGCGGCGATGGTCGACCCGCGCGCCGCGGCGCGCAACTTCGCCCGGCTCGCCGCGCTCGGCGCCTGCGGCCGCTACGGCTTCTACGAGGCGCTGGATTACACGCGCGCGCGCCTGCCCGAGGGCAGGGAGGTGGCGATCGTGCGCGCCTTCATGGCGCACCACCAGGGCATGACGGTGGTCGCGATCGCCAATTGCCTCCTCGACGGCGCGATGCGGGCGCGGTTCCACGCCGAGCCGGTGGTGCGGGCCACCGAGCTGCTGCTGCAGGAGCGCACGCCGCGCGATGTCGCCGTCGCGCACCCGCGGGTGGAGGAGGCCGGCACGGCGGCCGCGGTTCGCGAGCTCGAGCTGCCCGCGGTGCGGCGGCTGCGCTCCGCGCACGGCGCCACGCCGCAGGCGCACCTGCTCTCCAACGGCCGCTACGCGGTGATGCTGACCGCCGCCGGCTCCGGCTACAGCCGCTGGGGCGAGGCCGCGATCACGCGCTGGCGCGAAGACGCCACGCGCGACGATTGGGGCGCGTACGTCTACCTGCGCGACGCGGCGAGCGGCGAGGTGTGGTCGGCGGGCCACCAGCCCACCGGCGCCGAGGCCGAGCGCACCGAGGTGAGCTTCAGCGACGATCGCGCCGCATTCGTGCGGCACGACGGCGCGCTCGCCACGACGCTCGAGGTCGTGGTCTCGCCCGAGGACGACGCCGAAGTGCGCCGCGTGTCGATCTCGAATTCCGGCAGCGAGGCGCGCGAGATCGACCTCACCTCCTACGCCGAGCTGGTGCTGGCGCCGCTCGCCGCCGACGCGGCGCACCCCGCGTTCTCCAAGCTCTTCGTGGAAACCGAATACCTCGCCAAGCCCGGCATCCTGCTCGCGACGCGCCGGCGCCGCGCGCCCGGCGAGCCGGAAATCTGGGCGGCGCACCACGCCGTGGTCGAAGGCGAGGCGCTGGGCGAGCCGGAGATCGAAACCGACCGCGCGCGCTTTCTCGGCCGCGGGCGCGAGGCGCGCACGCCGATGGCGGTCGTCGACGGCCTGCCGCTGTCCAACACGGTCGGCGCGGTGCTCGATCCGGTGTTCGCGCTGCGCCGCCGCCTGCGCGTGGCGCCGGGCAAAACGGCGCGCATCGCCTTCTGGACGGTGGTCGCGTCCTCGCGCAGCGACGTCCTGGATCTCGCCGACAAGCACCACGACCCGACGGCCTTCGAGCGCGCGGCCACGCTGGCCTGGACCCACGCGCAGGTGCAGTCGAGCCACCTGGGCATCGCGCCGGAGGAGGCGAGCCTGTTCCAGCGCCTCGCGGGCCACGTGCTGTACGCCGATGCCTCGCTGCGCCCGTCCGCCGAGACGCTACGCCGCGGCGCCGGCGCGCCGCAGCTGCTCTGGGCGCAGGGCATCTCGGGCGACCTGCCGATCGTGCTCGTGCGCATCGACGACCTCGAGGACCTCGCCGTCGTGCGCCAGCTGCTGCGCGCGCACGAGTACTGGCGCATGAAGCAGCTCGCGGTGGACCTGGTGATCCTGAACGAGCGCGCCAGCTCGTACATCCAGGACCTGCAGATCGCGCTGGAGACGCAGGTGCGCGCGGGCCGCACGCGCGCCGCGGGCCCGGCGCAGGGCGCGCGCGGCGCGGTGTTCGTGCTGCGCGCCGATCTGATTCCGGCGCAGACGCGCGAGCTGCTGCTCGCCATGGCGCGCGCGGTGCTCGCCGCGCGCCGCGGCACGCTGCAGGAGCAGCTGAACGGCCTGCCGGCGGCGGAGGCGGTCGCGCCGCCGCCGCGGCGCGTGCCGGCGGTGCAGGCCGCGCCCGCCGCCGCGGCGCCGCCGGCGCTCGAATTCTTCAACGGCTTCGGCGGCTTCGCCGCGCAGGGGCGCGAGTACGTGACGGTGCTCGATGCCGGGCGCTGGCTGCCGGCGCCGTGGATCAACGTGGTGGCCAACCCGGCCTTCGGTTTCCAGGCCGCGGTCGAGGGCAGCGGCTACACCTGGTGCGGCGGCAGCCGCGAGAACCAGCTCACGCCCTGGTCGAACGACCCGGTCACCGACCGGCCGGGCGAGGTGCTGTACGTGCGCGACGCCGACAGCGGCGAGCTGTGGGGGCCGACGGCGCTGCCGATGCGCAGCGAATCCGCGCCGTATGTCGCGCGGCACGGCCAGGGCTACTGCCGCTTCGAGCACGGCGCGCACGGCATCGCGCTGGAGCTCCTGCAATACGTGCCGCTCGCGGACCCGGTCAAGATCTCGCGGCTCACGCTGCGCAACACCTCCACGCGCACCCGGCGGCTTTCGGTCACCGCCTACGTGGAATGGGTGCTCGGCCCGTCGCGCGGCGCCTCGGCGCTGTCGGTGGCGAGCGAGCTCGACGCGCCAAGCGGCGCGCTGCTCGCGCGCAATCCCTGGAACGCGGCCTTCGGCGCGCGCGTCGCCTTCGCCGACCTGGGCGGGCGGCAGGTCTCCTGGACCGGCGACCGGCGCGAGTTCCTCGGCCGCAACGGCACGCTCGACAGCCCGGCCGCGCTCGCCGGCGACGCGCCGCTATCCAAGCGGGTCGGCGCCGGCCTCGACGCCTGCGCCGCGCTGCAGGCGCCGCTCGTGCTCGAGCCCGGCGGCAGCGCGGAGATCGTGTTCCTGCTCGGCGAGGCGGCGAGCGCGCACGAGGCGCGCGCGCTGATCGAACGCTACCGCGCGGCCGACCTGGACGCGGTGCTGCGCGAGGTCGCGGCGTACTGGGACGACGCGCTCGGCGCGCTGCAGGTGAAAACGCCCGAGCGCTCGATGGACCTGATGCTGAACCGGTGGCTGCTCTACCAGACGCTCGCCTGCCGCGTGTGGGCGCGCTCGGCGTTCTACCAGGCGAGCGGCGCCTACGGCTTTCGCGACCAGCTGCAGGACGGCATGGCGCTCGCCGTGGCGCGGCCGGCGCTGACGCGCGAGCACCTGCTGCGCGCGGCCGCGCGCCAGTTCGCCGAAGGCGACGTGCAGCACTGGTGGCTGCCGCCCTCGGGCCAGGGCGTGCGCACGCGCATTTCGGACGACCGCGTCTGGCTCGCCTACGCCGCGGCGCACTACGTCGAAACCACCGGCGACCAGGCGGTGCTGGACGAGAGCGTGGCGTTCCTCGAAGGCCCGATGCTCGGGGCGGGCGAGCACGACGCGTATTTCCAGCCGATGCTGTCGGACGAGCGCGCGCCGCTCTTCGAGCACTGCGCGCGCGGGCTCGATGCGAGCCTTGCGCTCGGCGCGCACGGCCTGCCTTTGTTCGGTGCGGGCGACTGGAACGACGGCATGAACCGGGTGGGCGGGCAAGGCCAGGGCGAGAGCGTCTGGCTGGGCTGGTTCCTGCATGCGGCGCTTTCTGCGTTCGCGCCGTTGGCGAAGCTGCGTGGGGAAGAAGAGCGCGCTGCAAAGTGGCTGGCGCATGCCGCGGCGCTGCGCGCTGCGCTGGAAGAAGAGGGCTGGGACGGCGCGTGGTACCGGCGCGGCTTTTACGACGACGGCACGCCGCTCGGCTCCGCGGCGAGCGAGGAGTGCCGCATCGACTCGATCGCGCAATCCTGGAGCGTGATCTCCGGGGCGGCGGCGCCGGAGCGCGCCGCGCGCGCGATGGCCGCCGTGGACGCGCAGCTCATCCGGCGCGAGGACGGGTTGGCGCTTCTGTTCGCGCCGCCGTTCGATCGCACGGCGCTCGATCCCGGCTACATCAAGGGTTATCCGCCCGGGGTGCGCGAGAACGGCGGGCAGTACACGCACGCCGCCGCGTGGTCGGTGATCGCCTTCGCCGCGTTGGGCGAGGGCGAGAAGGCGCTCGAGCTGTTTTCGCTCCTGAATCCGATCAACCGCACGAGCACGCGCGCCGACGTGCAGCGCTACAAGGTCGAGCCCTACGCCGTCGCCGCCGACGTGTATTCGGTCGCGCCGCACGTCGGGCGCGGCGGCTGGACCTGGTACACCGGCTCGGCGGGCTGGCTGTATCGCGCCGGGGTCGAGTCGATCCTGGGCTTTCGCCTGCAGGGCGAGTCGTTCAGCATCGATCCCTGCATCCCCAGGGCCTGGCCCGGCTTCGAGATGGTCTACAAGCATCGCTCCGCGCGCTACGACATCGCGGTGGACAATCCCCAGGGGGTCAGCCGCGGCGTGGCTTCCGTGACGCTGGATGGGAAAGCGCTGGGCGCGGCGCGCGTGCCGCTCGCCGATGACGGGGCGGTGCACAAGGTGCGCGTGGTGCTGGGGTAGGCGGCGCTGCACGGACGTGTCGCCGCCGGCGAGGCAGATCAGCCGGTGCCGCGCACGAACGCGAGCAGCGGCGCGAAATCGCGCGCGTCGGCGGCGCGCAGCGCAGCGAGGTAGCGCTCGCGCGCCTCGCCGGCGTGCTCCAGGTCGCCCCGGCCCCAGGTGAAGGGCTCGGCGCCGTTTGCGGCCAGCAGCAGGTCGGTCAGCAGCCGCGCGTGCCGGCCGTTGCCGTTCGGAAAGGGATGGATCCACACCAGCCGGTGATGGAAGCGCGCCGCGATCTCGTCGATGGGCGCCACCTTGCCCGCGAGCTGCGCGCGGGTGTTCTCCAGCAATTGCCGCACCTCCTCGGCGACGCGCGCGGACGCAACGCCGATGTTCTTATCGGTCGAGCGGTAGGCGCCCGCCCATTTCCAGGTGCGCCCGAACATGCGGCGGTGCAGCTCGCGCAGGAAGATGTCGTCGAGGATGTCGCTGCGCCGGGCCGCGCCCGCCGCCCAGCGCTGGCCTTCGAGGATGTTCTCCGCCTCCCATTCGTCGAGCTGCTCGCGCGTGGCGATGTGCCCCGGCAGCAGCCCCGCGGACTCGTCGGGGTCGAGCGGCGTCGTGCCCGCGGGCACGCGCTATTCCCAGAGCCTGCGCGGGTTTTCCGCGAGGAGCGCCTGCACCTGGCGCTCGAGCTGCCGGCGCTCGCGCTCGGGCGCAAGGCCCTGCGCCTCCAGGCGCATGCTGTGCGAAACGCGCTCGAGCTCCTTGCGCGCGACTTCCTGCGCGCGCTTGCGGCGCAGCCCCTCGAGCGAGCCGCCTTCGGGCACCAGCGCGTAGGTCACGCGGCAGCCCAGCCCGCGCGCGAGCTTCTCCAGGCTCGCCAGCGTGATCGTGCCGCGCGCTTCGCTGCGCTCCAGCGTGGCGATGGTCTCGCGCGAGACGCCCACGCGGCGCGCGAGCTGGCCCAGGCTCATGCCGAGCGCTTCGCGGATCGAGCGCGCCCAGCCTTTCGGCGGGCGCGGGACTTCGGCGCTCTTGCGCAGGGCGGTCATCGCGTCGTCGAGCTGGTCGAGGGCGAGGTTCTTGAAGCGGGAGCGGGTTGCCATAGAACTGTGTGTATATAGACACTAAGACGAACGCATTATGGTGCTTGTAGACACACGCGGTCAAGCCCGGACCTGCGCGAGGCGCGCCAGGCGTGTCCCCTGGCGGGTTGCCGCCTAACATAGCGCCAATGGTCGTGATCGGTTCCTAGTGCACATCTGGGTCGACGCCGACGCCTGCCCGGCGGTCATCAAGGACATTCTGTTTCGCGCCGCGGAGCGGACCCGGCGCAGCATGACGCTGGTGGCGAACAAGATGCTGCGCACGCCGGCGTCCAAATACATTCGCGCGCTGCAGGTGCCGCGCGGCATCGACGTGGCGGACAGCCACATCGTGAAGGAGCTGAAACCGGGCGACCTGGTGATCACCGCCGACATCCCGCTCGCCGCCGACGTGATCGCGAAAGGCGCTCATGCGCTCAATCCGCGCGGGGAGTTCTATACGACGGAGACCATCCAGGAGCGGCTGGCGCTGAGGACTTACCTGGACGAGCTGCGCGGGACGGGGGTGAGGACGGGCGGGCCGGAGGCGCTGGGGAACGTGGAGCGGAAGCGGTTTGCGGATCAGCTCGACCGGTTCCTGGCCAAGCAGGGAAAGGCGTGAGACGCCGCACCGCTACTGGTGCGCGTTCCTCCAGCGCGCGTTGGCGAGCACGACCGAGGTCTCGACCTGCCGCTCGGGGATCGACCAGTACTTCCGGAGCAGCCGGTTCTTCTCGTCTTCCGGCACCACGCTGAAGCCGTTCTGGCGGTAGAACTCGATCGCCCAGGAGGCGGCGGCCCAGGTGCCGACGAGGACGGGCTTTTTGGCGAGGCCTTCCACGTGCTTGAGAAGCCGCGTGCCGATGCCCGTCTTCTGCGCCGCCGGCGCGACGTAGGCGTGGCGCACCAGCGCGACCTCGCCCTTGTCCTGGATCCCCATCACGCCGAGGAGGCGCTCGGCTTCCTGCGCGACCCAGAAGACGACGCCGTCGGCGATCTCCGCGTCGAGCTCGGCCGCGGGCATGTAGGGCTCGTGCCAGCGGTCGGGCGGGATCACGCCGCGGTAGGCTTGCGCCGCGTCGTTGATGATCGTGAGCATCGCGGGGAGGTCGGCTTCGCGGCTCTTACGGATTTCGACCATGGGTGTTCAATGGTAGAGGAATGCGTGCAGACTGGCGGGGGAGGAGGGCCGCATGAAAAGCCGTGAACGCGTTGGCGCCGCCGTTCTGCGCCGGTTTGGTTCTGAGCTGGCGGTGCCGGAGGTGCCGGGGCTCGAGGCGCTGGCGGTGTTGAACGAGCGCTCGGTGTGCCGGCGCTATTCGGCGAAGCCCGTGCCGGATTCTGTGGTGCAGCTCCTTTGCGCGACGGCGTTGTCCGCGCCCACGAAGAGCGACCTGCAGCAGGCGACCATCGTGCGGGTGAAGGATGCGAAGAAGCGTGCCGAGATTTGTTCGCTGCTGCCGGGCTCGCCGTGGCTCGCGCAGGCGCCGGAGCTGCTCGTCTTCTGCGCGGACGGGTATCGGTTGAGGAGATTGTTCGCCCGGCGCGGGGTGGAGTTTCCGAATGAACATCTGGATGCGTTCTTCAACGCGACCGTCGATGCGGCGATCGTGCTGGGGGCGTTCGTGTCGGCGGCGGAGCTGGCGGGGCTAGGGAGTTGCCCGATCAGCCAGATTCGCGATCACGTTGCGCGGGTGGATGAGCTGCTGGGGCTGCCGGAGTGGGTGGTGCCGGTGGCGGGGCTGGCGCTCGGGTATCCGGAGGCGAAGGAGCCGATGAGTGCGCGGCTGGCGATGGCGGCGACGGTGCATGAGGATCGGTATGACAGGGGGGCGGTGGAGAAGGAGTTGGGGGAATACGATGGGAGGAGAGGAAAGGAGTGGAGCGGAGATAAGGTGAGGCAGTACAGCAAAGTTATGCGAGCGGATTTCGGGCAGCACGTGAAAAGCAAGAAGTTCAGACTGGAGTAGGGCGCGAATGGACCGCACGGAACGCTTCTATCGCATCGACCGCCTG
>DATHYT010000054.1:0-1643 GCA_035459025.1 Burkholderiales bacterium
CTCTTCGGGCTGCGCGTCGGCGTGCTGCCGGCGGACTGGCTGGAGCTGGGGTTTACGCGCCTGACGCAGTTCGACTGGCCGGGCTTCGGGCAGACGTTTCCGAGCGCCGTCCTGACCGCCTACGCTTCCGGCGCCAATCAACCCGGGAACCGCGAGACGAACGAGCAGGTGATGATCGACTTCCGTGCCCGCGTGGCCAAGCGGCCCTACCTCGTGCCCTTCCCGGCGGGCATGCAGGTCTACGGCGAGATCGGCTCGGAGGACAAGTGGTCCAAGTGGCGGCCTTCGCGGGGCGCTTTTCTCTTCGGCGTGTACGTTCCGCAGCTCTTCGCTGGCGACACAGCGGACTTGCGTATCGAGTATGCCGACACCGACTTCACGCGGCGCAACACGACGTTCCCCGGCGTCTGGTACAACAACGGCACGTTCACCACCGGGATGCGCGAGCGCGGCCTGCCGCTCGGGCACTGGATCGGGACCGACGCAGCGGCGCTCTTCGCCCGAGTCACGAGGCAGATGGGCTCCCAGCTACTGCTCGGGCTCAACCTGGAGATCGCGCAGCGGGGGCGGGGCAGCGGTCCCGTGCACGAAGAAAAGCGCGAGGCGGCATTCGACCTCACCTGGTGGTTCTCCCACGCAACCCAGCTCGGCGTGGGCTACGCGCGCCAGTGGGTGAGGAATCCCGGGCAGGTCACCAGCGTGAGCCCCGCTTACGCCGAAGCGTTCGCGGCAAGCGGAACCGGGGCGAACGACCTGCTCTGGACCCGGCTGGTGACGCAGTTCTGAGGCGCGCCGCGCTTCAGGAGCCGGGCTTCAGCGGCCGGTTGACGACGATCTTCCAGCGGCCGCTCATCTCGCCGGGCTCGAGCTTCGAGGTGGGGTCGAGGAGCTTCACCGACTTCGCTTGCTCGGCGAACTGGTCGAGCGCGGCCGCCTGCGGTTCGTGGCCGGCGAGCTCGAGCAGGTAGCCCAGGCGCATGACCGCGGCGTTCTCATAGGCGCGCGCGAGCGTGGTGAGCCTGGGCACTTTCGCCCTGGCGCCGAGGTCGCGCGCGACCTGCGCGACCTGGCTGATGCCGCCCGCCCTGTGGAACCAGCGCGCGCAGTCGAGGAGCGTGAGCTCGATGCCGGCGGCCTTGGCCGTTCCGGTGTCGGTTTTCAGCTCCGCGAGCCACTCGGAACGGTTCGTTCTCGCGAACGTGCTGGCGGCTTGGGCGAGGAACTCGATCCGGAAGCGGCCGATCGCGAAGTCGCGGTGCTCCCTCGGGACGATCGCCTGGAATGCCTGCGGCTCGGCGGCTGCGCCGTGGAGCTTCGCGGCGGTGAGGAGCGAGACGCGGTAGTCGATTCCCTGGTGCTTCATCAGCGCGCCGATCCAGCGCGCGGGGTCCGGCGCGCCGTCGGCTTTGTCCTCGGGAGTGAGGATCAGGTAGAAGCCGGGGCGCGGGTTGGCGATGCGGCCTTTGCGGACGAGCTTGCTTAACGAGGTGGTGAGGGTTCAGGAGCCGGCGGCGAGGGAGCGGAGAAGTTCCTCGCGGGTAAAGTGGATGAGTCCGCGGGCGAGCCGGGAGGCGAGGAAGGCGTCGAGGTCGGCCATGCGCCGAGCTTAGCCGATGGCGAGCTTTTCCAGCGCGTCGAACACT
>DATHYT010000055.1:0-44475 GCA_035459025.1 Burkholderiales bacterium
TCCAGCAGCCGCAGCTCGGCCGCGGCGAGCGCCTGCGGCGTGCCGAGCAGCACCACCACGTCGCCCTCGCGCAGCACGCCGGCCTCTTCCGGCGCCAGCTTCTTCGCCGCCCCGGGGCGGCGTACCGCGCGCACCTGCGCCCCGAGCTCCTCGATGCCGAGTGCGGCCAGCGGGCGCGCGAGCGCGGCGGCGTGCGCGTGCAGCGTCACCGCATGCAGGCGCGGCTGCAGCGCCTCGCCGCCCTCCGGGGCGTCGCTCGTGCCGTGATACAGCCCGCGCAGCAGCCCGTACTGCTGCTCGCGCATCTGGCTGACGCGGCGCATGACGCGCGCGAGCGGCACGCCCAACCAGACCAGCGTGTGCGAGGCGAGCATCAGGCCCGACTCGAAGGCCTCGGGCACCACTTCAGAGGCGCCCGCGGCGGTGAGGCGCGCGATATCTGCCTCGTCGCGCGCGCGCACGATCACTGGCACCGCCGCGTTCAGCGCGTGCACGTTCGCCAGCACCCGCGCCGCTGCCGCCACGTCGGAGAACGTGACGACCACCGCCGCGGCGCGCGCCACGCCGGCCGCGACCAGCGCCTCGCGCCGCGAGCAATCGGCGTACACCACCGTGTCGCCGGCGAGCGCCGCCTCGCGCACGCGCTCGGGATCGAGGTCGAGCGCGACGTAGCGCACCCCTTCGGCCTCGAGCAGGCGCGCCAGGCGCTGGCCGTTCCTGCCATAGCCGAGGATGATGACGTGGCGCTCGGTCTGGAGCGAGCTCACCGCCACCCGGTGCAGCTCCAGCGAGCGCGTCATCCACTCAGACGCGGTGAAACGCAGCACGATGCGGTCGCTCGCGGCGACCAGGAACGGCGTCGCCAGCATGGACAGGATCATCGCCGCGATCAGCGCCTGCAGCACCGGCTCGGGCGCAAGCTCGGCGCCGCGCGCCTGCGCCAGCAGCACGAAGCCGAACTCGCTGCCCTGCGCGAGCGCCAGCGCCGTGCGCAGCGCCGTGCCGGGAGCGGCGCCGAAGGCGCGCGCGAGCAGCCCGATCAGCGCGCCCTTGGCCAGGAGCAGCACCGCGACCAGCAGCAGCACCAGCCAGCCCTGCGCCGCCACCAGGCGCAGGTCGAGCATCATGCCGACAGTGACGAAGAACAGGCCGAGCAGCACGTCGCGAAACGGCTTGATGTCCTCCTCCACCTGGTAGCGGTATTCGGTTTCCGAGATCAGCATGCCGGCGAGGAAGGCGCCGAGCGCGAGCGACAGCCCGGCGAAGCCCGTGATGAATGCGAGCAGCAGCGTGATGAGCAGGACGTTCAGCACGAACAGCTCCGTGGAGCGGCGCCGCGCGATGACGCCGAACCAGGCGCGCATCATGCGCGGCCCGGCGAGGAGCAGCACCGCGAGCACTGCCGCCGCCTTGGCGAGCGCCTCCGCGATGTCGGCACCGATGCCTTCCACCGGGCCGCCGAGCGCCGGCACCAGGATCAGCAGCGGCACCACTGCGAGATCCTGGAACAACAGCACGCCGATCACGTCGCGGCCGTGCGCCGTGTCGAGCTCCAGGCGCTCGGCGAGCAGCTTCGAGACCATCGCCGTCGAGGACATCGCGACCGCGCCGCCGAGCGCGATGCCGGCCTGCCAGCTGCCGCCGACGGCGAGCGCGGCGGCCACGCCGAGCGCGATGCTGACGGCGACCTGCGACAGCCCCAGCCCGAACACCGCGCGGCCCATGGCGTGCAATTTCGGCAGGCTGAACTCGAGCCCGATCGAGAACATCAGGAACACCACGCCGAACTCGGCGAGGTGGCGCACGGCCTCGGTGTCGGCGACCAGGCCCGCCGCATGCGGCCCGAGCACCACGCCGGCCACCAGGTAGCCGATGATGGGCGGCAGCCCCAGGCTGCGGCACGCCACCACGGCGAGCACCCCCCCCGCGAGCAGCACGAGGACCGGGAGCAGCGCCAGGCCGGTGGCGTCCATTTCCGCTGGAAGGGTCGGCGAAGTGGGAGAGTTATACTTCGCGACTATGATAAGCGCAGTGCGCTCCGAGCGGCAGCGCGCGACGCGTTCGGGCGACAGTGCGCTGGAGCTCGCTCGCCTCGTGCTGGCGGTGGAAGCCGACGCGGTGCGCGCGCTGATAGAGCGTCTCGACGGGCGCTTCCTCGCCGCGGTGCACTTGATCCAGGACTGCGTCGACAGCAAGCGCGGCCGCGTCATCGTCAGCGGCATCGGCAAGTCCGGCCACATTGCGCGCAAGATCGCCTCGACCATGGCGAGCACCGGCACGCCGGCCTACTTCGTGCATCCGGCCGAAGCGAGCCACGGCGATCTCGGCATGATCCGCGCCGAGGACGTGTTCATCGGCATTTCGAATTCGGGCGAGAGCGCCGAGCTGCTGCGCATCGTGCCGGCGATCAAGCGCGAAGGCGCCAAGCTGGTCGCGATCACCGGAAGCGCGGAGTCGTCGCTCGCGCGCGAGGCCGACGTGCATCTGGATGCGGGGGTGGCCAAGGAGGCCTGCCCGCTCAACCTGTCGCCGACCGCCAGCACCACGGCCGCGCTCGCCATGGGTGATGCGCTTGCCATCGCGCTGCTCGACGCGCGCGGCTTTTCCGCCGCCGATTTCGCGCGCTCCCACCCGGGCGGATCGCTGCATCGCGAGGCGCTGAAGCACGTCGCCGACGTCATGCACCGCGGCGCCGACGTGCCCAGGGTGCGGGCAACCGCGACGCTCAAGCAGGCCCTCGACGAGATGACGCGCGGCGGCCTCGGCATGACCGCGGTCGTGGATGCGGCGCGGCGCGTGCAGGGCATCTTCACCGACGGCGACCTGCGCCGCGCCCTGAAGAAGGTCCGAAGCCTGAAGGCGGCGCGCATCGCGCAGGTGATGACCCGCGGCCCGCGCACCATCGCCCCGGAGGCGCTCGCGACCGAGGCGGTGGCGCTCATGGAACGTCACCGCATCAGCCAGCTCCTGGTGGTGGATGCGGCTGGAGAACTGGTCGGCGCGCTCAACATGAACGATCTGTTGCGCGCCAAGGTGGTCTGAAGCGATGGCGCAGGCATCCGCCGACGCGCTCGAGCGCGCCGCGCGCCTCCGGCTCATGGTGTTCGACGTGGACGGCGTGCTCACCGACGGGCGCCTGTGGTATGGCCCGGGCGGCGAGGCGCTGAAGGCGTTTCACGTGCGCGACGGGCATGGGCTGAAGCTGCTCGGCGAGTACGGCGTCGCCGCCGCGCTGCTCACCGGCCGGCGCTCCGCGGCGCTCGTTGCGCGCGCCGCGGAGCTCGGCCTGCGCCATGTCCTGCAGGGCGTCGAGGACAAGCGCCCGGCGTTCGAGCGGCTGCTGGCGCAGCTCGGCATCGAGCCGGCCGCCGCCGGCTACATGGGCGACGACCTGCCGGACCTGCCGGTGCTCGGGCACTGCGGCTTTGCCTGCGCGCCGCCGGGCGCGCACGCGCTCGCGCTGCGCCGCGCACACTACGTTCCCGACGCGCCGGCCGGCGCCGGCGCCGCGCGCGAGGTGTGCGAGTACGTGCTCGGCGCCCAGGGCCGGCTCGAGGACGCACTCGCGAGGTACCTGGCATGAGGCTCACCGGCACGCGCCTGTTCCCGCTTGCGCTGATGCTCTCGCTCGCGCTGCTCAGCTTCTGGCTCGAGCGCACCGCGCGCGAGGCGCCGGCGCCCGCCACGCAGCCGCGCCACGACCCCGACTACAGCGTCGAGCAATTCACCATCACCGACTTCAGCCGCGCCGGGGTGCCCGAGTCGACGCTGTCGGCGGCGAAGATGGTGCACTACCCCGACGACGACACCACGGCGCTGGTGGCGCCGCGCCTGGTGCAGGCGAAGCCCGCACAGCCGCGCCTCATCCTCAGCGCCGACCGCGGCATGCTGTCGCGCGACGGCGCGGAGGTGTTTCTCCACGACAACGTGCTCCTGCTGCGCGAAGCGCTCGCCGAGTCCGCCGAGGGCCGCATGCAGTCGAGCTTCCTGCACGTGATCCGCGACCGCTCGCTGGTGCGCACCGACCGCGAAGTGCGCATCAGCGAGCGCGGGCGCACCCTGGTCGGCCTGGGCATGGAGTACGACAACGAGGCGCGGCGGCTGGAACTGCACGCGCAGGTGCGGGGCGTGTTCGAGGGGGAGCCAGAGTAGTGCGCCGGCGGCTCGCCATCGCTCTTGCCGCAGCGATTGCTGCGGTTTCGGCTTTTTCCGCCAAGGCGGAAAAAGCCGATCGGGAAAAGCCCACGCAGGTCGAGGCCAACCGCATGACCTCCGACGAGGCGCGGCGCATCAGCATCTTCGAGGGCAACGTGGTGCTCACCAAGGGCACGCTGCAGCTGCAGGCGGAGCGCATCGTCGTGCGCCAGGACGCCGATGGCTTCCAGACCGCCAGTGCGAGCGGCAACCCGGTGCGCTTTCGCCAGAAGAGCGACCCGCGCGGCGGCGCGGAAGGCGTGTGGATCGAGGGCCAGGCCGGGCGCATCGAGATCGACGAGAAGAACGAGCGCATCGAGCTGCACCAGAATGCGCAGGTCACGCGCGACAAGGACGAGGTGCGCGGCAGCTACATCCTCTACGACCAGCGCTCGGAGTTCTTCTCGGTCTCCAGTGCCAAGGATGCCCCCGGCTCGCGCGTGCGCGCGGTGATCCAGCCAAAGCCGGCCGCGGCCGACGCGCCGGCCCCCGCCAAGCCCGAGGCGGCCAAGCCCGAGGCAAAGAAGTGAGCCTGCTGCGCTGCGAGCGGCTGCGCAAGCGCTACAAGTCGCGCGCCGTGGTGCAGGACGTCTCGCTCGAAGTGCAGAGCGGCGAGGTGGTCGGGCTGCTCGGCCCGAACGGCGCGGGCAAGACCACCTGCTTTTACATGATCGTCGGCCTGATCGCGGCCGACGCCGGGCGCATCCATCTCGACGGTCGCGAGCTCACGCACCTGCCGATCCACGCCCGCGCGCGCCTGGGCATCTCCTACCTGCCGCAGGAGAATTCGGTGTTCCGCAAGCTCACCGTCGAAGAGAACGTGCAGGCGGTGCTCGAGCTGCAGGCGCTCGCGCGCGCCGACATCGAGGCGCGGCTGCAGGAGCTGCTCAAGGACCTCAACATCGCGCACCTGCGCAAGCACGCGGCGCTGTCGCTCTCGGGCGGCGAGCGCCGGCGCCTCGAGATCGCGCGGGCGCTCGCGACCAAGCCGGCGTTCATCCTGCTCGACGAGCCCTTCGCCGGGGTCGATCCGATCGCCGTCCTCGATATCCAGCGCATCATCCGCTTTCTCAAGGAGCGCGCCATCGGCGTGCTCATTACAGATCATAACGTTCGCGAGACGCTGGGCATCTGCGACCGCGCCTACATCATCAACGAAGGCGCGGTACTCGCCTCGGGCCACCCGGAGGAGATCGTCTATAATGACAGCGTGCGCCGGGTCTATCTCGGCGAGCATTTCCGCATGTAGCCACCGCAGTTCCCGCCGCCATGAAGCCTACTCTGCAGTTCCGGCTCTCGCAGCACCTGACGCTGACGCCGCAGCTGCAGCAGTCCATCCGCCTGCTGCAGCTCTCCACCATCGAGCTGAACCAGGAGATCGAGCGCCTGCTGATGGAAAACCCGATCCTCGAGCGCGAGGACGTGGAAGGCGACGCGCAGGCCGCGTTCACGCCGCCGCGCGACACCCTGCAAAGCGCGTCCGAGGCCGCCACGCAGGCCGCGGATGAAACCACCGAGCGCCGCGAGGACTGGCTGGCCGAGCTCGCGGCGCCCGCGTGGCGCGGCGACGACGACGAAGACGGCGACCGCACGCTCGCCGCGCCCGACACGCCGACGTTGCGCGACCACCTCAACCAGCAGCTCACGCTCACCGGCATCGGCGAGCGCGACCGCGCGCTGGTGGCGCTGCTGATCGATGTGCTCGACGACGACGGCTACCTCACGCAGCCGCTCGAGGAGATCGCGGCGCTGTTCGCCGCGGAGGCGCAGGTCGACCTGGAGGAGCTGTCGATCGCGCTCAAGCACCTGCAGAACCTGGAGCCCGCGGGCGTCGGCGCGCGCTCGCCGGCGGAGTGCCTGCTGCTGCAGCTGCGCGCGCACGCCGGGCACCCGGCCTGCGCGCTCGCCAGCGAGATCGCCGCCAGGCACCTCGCGCTGCTCGCCGGGCGCGACTACACGCGGCTGCGCGCGCTCACCGGCGCGCAGGAAGCAGACCTGCGCGCGGCGCAGAAGCTGATCCAGAGCTTGAACCCGCACCCCGGCGCGGCGTTCGCGCGCGTCCAGACGCGCTACATGATCCCGGACGTGATCGTGCGAAAGACGCGCAACGTCTGGCGCGCGAGCCTCAATCCCGAGGCCATGCCGCGCCTGCGCATCAACCGCCTTTACGCCGATCTCGCGGGCAGCGCGCGCAACGGCTCGAGCGCGCTCGCCTCGCAGCTGCAGGAGGCGCGCTGGCTGATCAAGAACGTGCAGCAGCGCTTCGACACCATCCTGCGCGTGTCGCAGGCGATCGTCGACCGGCAGCGCCACTTCCTCGAGCACGGCGAGGTGGCGATGCGGCCGATGGTGCTGCGCGAGATCGCCGAGACGCTCGGCCTGCACGAGAGCACCATCTCGCGCGTCACCACGCAAAAGTTCATGGCGACGCCGCGTGGCACCTTCGAGCTGAAGTACTTCTTCAGCAGCCAGCTCGCCACCGACGCCGGCGGCGCGACCTCCTCGACCGCGATCCGGGCGCTCATCAAGCAGCTGGTGGGGGCGGAAGACGCGCACGCGCCGCTTTCGGACGCGCGCATCGCGCAGCTCCTCGGCCAGCAGGGCATCGTCGTGGCGCGCCGCACGATCGCGAAATACCGGGAATCATTGCAGATCCCGCCGGTCAACCAGCGTAAGAGCCTGTAGGAAGGAGCGCATGAATCTGAACCTCAGCGGCCATCACCTCGAGATCACCCCGTCATTGCGCAGCTATGTGGAGGAGAAGCTGGCGCGCGTCACGCGCCATTTCGACCACGTCATCGACGCGCACGTGGTCCTGTCGGTCGACAAGCTCAGGCAGAAGGCCGAGGTGACGCTGCATATGCGCGGCAAGGACATCCACTGCGCCTCCGAGGAGCAGGACCTGTACGCCGCCATCGACCTGGTCACCGACAAGCTCGACCGCCAGGTGCTGAAATACAAGTCCAAGCGCAGTGCCAAGCCGCACGAGGCGCGCAAGCGCGCTGACAATGTCTGACCGCAGCCCCGGCCCGCGCAGCGGACATCGCCTTGGGCTATAATCCGCGCCCTCTGCTGCGCTGCCGCACGGGCGCCGGATCATGAGTCTCGTCGCGAAACTGCTTCCTCCCGCCAACGTCCTGCTCGACCTCCAGGTCTCGAGCAAGAAGCGCCTGTTCGAGCAGGTCGGGCTGATGTTCGAGAATCACAACGGCATTGCGCGCAGCCTGGTTTTCGACAGCCTGTTCGCGCGCGAGCGCCTCGGCTCCACCGGCCTGGGCCAGGGCGTCGCCATCCCGCACGGCCGCATCAAGGGACTGAAGGACGCACTCGGCGCGTTCGTGCGGCTCGCGCAGCCGGTGCCTTTCGATGCGCCCGATACCAAGCCGGTGACGCTGCTGTTCGTGCTGCTGGTGCCCGAGCAGGCCACCGAGAAGCACCTGCAGATTTTGTCGGAGCTCGCCCAGATGTTCAGCGACCGCGCGCTGCGCGACGCCATGGCCGGCGCCGCCGACGCCGCCGCCCTGCACCAGCTGATCGCCGCCTGGCAGCCCGATGCAGCAGGTCAACGTCAAGCGGTTGCATGAGGTCAACCGCGAGGCGCTCGCCCTGGCATGGGTCGCCGGGCGCGATGCCGATCCGGCCGTGCGCCGCGAGCCCGGTGCCGCGGCCGCGCTGATCGGCCACCTCAACCTCACCCATCCCAATCGCATCCAGGTCGCGGGCGCCGACGAAGCCGGCGCGCTCGAGCGCCTGGCCGAAGCGTTGTTCGCCGCCGCGCCGGCGGCGGTGATCCTCGCCGACGGCGTCGCCCCGCCCGCCGCACTGCTCGAGCGCGCCGAGCGCGCGCGCACGCCGCTGTTCACCACGCCGCTCGCCGCAGCGCGCGTCATCGAGAAGCTCGCGCGCTACCTGGCGAAAGCGCTCGCCGAGAGCACCGAGCGCCACGGCGTGTTCATGGACGTGCTCGGCCTGGGCGTGCTGATCACCGGCGATTCGGGCGTCGGCAAGAGCGAGCTCGGACTGGAGCTGATCAGCCGCGGCCACGGCCTGGTGGCCGACGACATGGTGGAGATCTCGCGCCTGGCCGCCGACACGCTGGAGGGGCGCTGCCCGCCGGTGCTGAAGGACTTCATCGAGGTGCGCGGCCTGGGGCTGCTCGACGTGCGCACGATCTTCGGCGAGACGGCGGTGCGGCCGAAGATGAAGCTCAGGCTGATCGCGCACCTGGACAGGCCCGCCGCGGTCGCCGGGCGCGACGTCGCCGAGCGCCTGCCGCTCGCCGAGCAGTCCGAGGATATCCTCGGCGTGACGGTCAGAAAGGTGGTGATTCCGGTGGCCGCCGGGCGCAACCTCGCCGTGCTGCTCGAGGCGGCGGTACGCAACTACATCCTGCAGCTGCGCGGCATCCATTCCGGAGCGGAATTCATGGCGCGCCAGAAGCGCGCCATGGACGGCGACTGATCGGCGCCGCGTGCAGATCATCCTGGTGAGCGGGCTGTCGGGCGCGGGCAAGAGCATCGCGCTCGACGTGCTCGAGGACGCGGGCTATTACTGCGTCGACAACCTGCCGGCGACGCTGCTGATGGACGTGGTGGGCTTTCTCGCCGACGCCGGGCATGAGCGCGCCGCGCTCTCGGTGGATGCGCGCAGCGCGGCGCTCGCCGCGCTGCCGAAGAGCGTTGCACGCCTGCGCGCCGACGGGGCCGACTGCCGCGTGCTGTTCCTGGAGGCAAACGCGCCGACCCTGGTGCGACGCTTCTCGGAGACCCGCCGCCGCCATCCACTGACGGTGCAGGGCCTCACGCTCGCGGAGGCCATCGAGCGCGAGCGCACGCTGATGGGCGAGATCGCCGAGCTCGGGCATCGCATCGACACGAGCGAGCTGCAGCCCAAGGTGCTGCGCAACTGGATCCGCGACCTGCTCGGGCTGGGCGCGGGCAGGCTGGTGGTGCTGTTCGAGTCGTTCGCCTTTCGCGACGGCCTGCCGCTCGATGCCGACTGGGTGATCGATGCGCGCATGCTGCCCAACCCGCACTACGACCCGCAGCTGCGGCCGCTCACCGGCCGCGACGCCGCGGTGATCGCGTACCTGGACGGCCAGGAGGCGGTGCAGCGCTTCTTCGCGGATGTGCGCGCGTTCCTCGGGCGGTGGCTGCCCGAGGTGGTGAAGGAGAACCGCAGCTATCTGACCGTGGCGATCGGCTGCACGGGCGGGCGGCATCGCTCGGTTTACCTGGCGGAGAGGCTTGCCGCGGCGTTCGCGGCCGAGAGCCGCGTACTGGTGCGCCATCGGGGCCTCGCCCGAGAGTGAGCGACGCCGATCTCGCGGACCTGCCGCTCTTTGCGCTGCAGACGGTGCTGTTTCCCGGCGGGCGGCTGCCGCTGCGCATCTTCGAGCAGCGCTACATGGACATGGCCAAGGCGTGCCTGCGGGACGACTCGCCCTTCGGCGTGTGCCTGATCCGCGAGGGCGGCGAGGTCGGCGCGCCCGCGGTGCCGGAGGAGGTCGGTTGCCTCGCGCGCATCGTCGCCTGGGACATGCCGCAGCTCGGCGTGCTGCAGGTGCAGGCGCGCGGCGAGCAGCGCTTTCGCATCCGCAAGCGCCGCGTGCAGGCGGACGGACTCGTGCGCGCGAGCATTGAACTGCTTGCGGCGGAGCTCGACGCAAAGCTCGAGCCCGATACCGACCTTTGCGCGCGCGTCCTGCGCAAAGCGGTCGAATCGGGCGGCGAGGCGCTGGTCGAGCCGCCGCTGCGCTACGCGTCGGCAGCCTGGGTGAGCGCTCGTCTTGCCGAGCTCCTGCCGCTGTCCCTCGACGCCAAGCAGCGCCTGCTGGAGATGAACGACGCGCGCGACCGCCTCGAGATCCTGCGCCGCCTAATCAGCTCGGCCGGCCAGTAGCGAACGCAGCAATCGGCGCACGGGCGCCGGGACCGCGGCGCCCGTGGCTTCCGCCATATCGATCCAGAGCCGGTTCGCGCCGGCCGGGGTCGCGCCGCGCAGCGCGCAGAGCCAGGGCTGGGCGCGCAGCCGGAAATGCGTGAAGCCGTGCTCGAGCAGCGCCAGCTTGCGGCCGCGCGGCGCCGCCGGCAGGCGCGCCTCGGGAAACGTCCACAACCCGCCCCACAGGCCCGCGCCCGGCCGGCGTTCCAGCAGCACCTCGGCACCGCGCACGTAGACGAACCAGTGGGCGCGCTTCAGCGGCAGGGGCTTGCGCGCGCGCGCTGCGGGCAGCTCGGCGATGCGTCCCTCGCGCCGCGCCACGCAGCCCGTCGCCACCGGGCAGCGCTCGCAGGCCGGCCGCGTGCGCGTGCACACCAGCGCGCCCAGATCCATCAACGCTTGCGTGTAGGCGCGCACGCCCTTGCGCGGCAGGAGCTCTTCAGCCAGGTCCCACTGGGCCTTCTCGCCCTGCACGCCGAAGCGGCGCGCGAGCACCCGCTTTACGTTGCCGTCGAGGATCGCCGCGCGCCGGCCGAAGGCGAACACCGCAATGGCCGCGGCGGTCGATCGCCCCACCCCGGGCAGGGCTTGCAGCCCCGCCGCGTCGCGCGGAAATCCCCCACGCGCCACCACGGCACGCGCGGCCGCGTGCAGGTTGCGCCCGCGCGCGTAGTAGCCCAGGCCGCTCCAGCGCCGAAGCACCTCGTCCTCGGTCGCCGACGCCAGCACCGCAACCCCCGGGAAGCGCGCAAGGAAGCGCCGGTAGTAGGGAATCACCGTCTCCACCTGCGTCTGCTGGAGCATCACTTCGGCGAGCCACACGCGGTAAGGATCGCGCGTACCCTGCCACGGCAGGTCGTGGCGGCCGTGGCGGCGCTGCCAGGCGATGAGCCGGGGGGCGAATTGCCTCATGCGCGATTGTATGCACGGTATGATTGCCGCCACCCATGCTGGCCTTCGTCCTGCGCCGCCTCGGGCAAGCGGTCCTCGTCATGCTCGCCGTAGGGCTGATTGCGTTTGCGCTGTTCCGCTTCGTCGGCGACCCCGTGCTGTTCATGCTCGGGCAGGACGCGACGCCGGAGGACCGCGAGCGCATCACGCGGCTGCTCGGCCTGGACCAGCCGTTCTACGTGCAGTACGCAAAGTTCGTCGGCCGCGCGGTGCAGGGCGAATTCGGCCTCAGCCTGCGCCAGGTGCAGCCCGTATCGAAGCTGCTGGTGGAGCGCCTGCCGGCGACGCTGGAACTGTCGTTCGTCGCCGCCGCCTTCGCGCTCGTCGCCGGCATCGCCATGGGCGTATACACGGCGCTCCGGCGCCACACCTGGCTGTCGCAGCTGTTGCTCGCGGTTTCGCTGCTCGGGGTATCGTTGCCCACGTTCCTCATCGGTATCCTGCTGATCCTCGTGTTCGCGGTGCTGCTCGGCTGGCTGCCCTCGTTCGGCCGCGGCGAGACGGTGATGATCGGCTGGTGGAGCACGGGCCTGCTGACCTGGAGCGGCATCAAGGCGCTGATCCTGCCCGCGGTCACGCTGGGCCTGTTTCAGATGACGCTGATCCAGCGCCTGGTGCGCGCCGAGATGCTGGAAGTCCTGCGCACCGACTACATCAAGTTCGCGCGCGCGCGCGGCCTTACCGACCGCGCGGTGCATTTCGGGCATGCGCTAAAGAACACGCTGGTGCCGGTGATTACCATCACCGGGCTGCAGCTCGGTGCCATCATCGCCTTCGCCATCATCACCGAGACCGTGTTCCAGTGGCCGGGCATGGGCCTGCTCTTCATCCAGGCGGTGGGCTTCGCCGACGTGCCGGTGATGGCCGCGTACCTGTGCCTGATCGCGCTGTTTTTCGTCGTCATCAACCTTGCCGTGGACCTGCTCTACTACGCGGTCGACCCGCGCCTGCGCGTCGAGCGCAGCGCCATGGCGCAGTGAGGAGCCTATGAAGAACGATCCCCTCGAGATGCTGCGGCTGTACCACGCCGACCTGGTCCACATCCGCCGCGACATCCACGCTCACCCCGAGCTCGGCTTCGAGGAGACGCGCACCTCGCAACTCGTCGCCGAGCGGCTCGCCGACTGGGGTATCGAGGCGCACCGGGGCCTGGCGAAGACCGGCGTCGTCGGCGTCGTGAAGGGCAGGAAGGACGGCGGGCGCGCCATCGGGCTGCGCGCCGACATGGACTGCCTGCCGCTGCACGAGACCGGCGACGCGCCGCACAAGTCGAAGTTCGCCGGGCGCATGCACGCCTGCGGCCACGACGGCCACACCACGATGCTGCTCGGCGCGGCGCGCTACCTCGCGCAGACGCGCAACTTCGACGGCACGGTGCACCTCATCTTCCAGCCGGCCGAGGAAGGTGGCGGCGGCGGGCGCGTCATGGTCGAGGAAGGCCTGTTCGAGAAGTTTCCCTGCGAGGCGGTTTACGCGCTGCACAACTGGCCGGGCCTGCCGTCCGGCAAGATCGCCGTGCGCCCCGGCCCCATGCTGGCGGCGACTGACGAGATCAAGCTCAAGGTGCGCGGCAAGGGCGGCCACGCCGCGCTGCCGCACCTCGCCACCGATCCCGTGGTGATCGCCGCCCACATCATCACCGCGCTGCAGACCATTGCCAGCCGCAACGCCAATCCGGTGGACGCGGTCGTGGTGTCGCTGTGCTCGATGCAGACGAGCCAGCTCGGCGCCTTCAACATCATCCCGACGCACGTCGAGCTGGTCGGCACGGTGCGCACCTTCACCCCGGAGATGCGCGATCTGGCCGAGCGGCGCATCCGCGAGATCGCCGACGCCGTGGCGCTCGGCCTGGGCGGCAGCGCCGAGATCAACTACCGGCGCGGCTACCCGGCCACCGTCAACACCGAGAAGGAAGCGCACTTCGCGGCGCAGGTCGGCGAGAAGGTGTTCGGAAAAGCGAACGTCATCACCGACCATGAGCCGACCATGGGCGGCGAGGACTTCGCCTACATGCTGCAGGCCAAGCCCGGCGCCTATGTGTTCCTCGGCCAGGGCGGCGCCCAGGGCGGCTGCTTCCTGCACAACCCGACCTACGATTTCAACGACGAGGTGATCCCGCTCGGCGCCGGCTACCTCGCGGCGCTGGCCGAGGCCGCCCTGCCACTGAAGTAAACCAAGGAGACCGCACCATGAAGCTCAAGCACCTGATCGCGGCCGCGCTCGTCGCGGTCGTGCTGCCGGCGCACGCCGCAACGTTGCGCTGGGCGGCGCAGAACGACATTCTCACGCTCGATCCGCATTCCCAGAACCACGCCACCACCAGCTCGCTGCTGCAGCACGCCTATGAGGGCCTGACGCGCTACGCCAAGGACTACAGCATCGAGCCGGCGCTCGCCACCGGCTGGCAGCAGCTCTCGCCGACGCACCTGCGCTTCACGCTGCGCAAAGGGGTCAAGTTCCACGACGGCAGCCCGTTCACGGCCGAGGACGTGGTGTTCTCCTACGGCCGCATCCTGCAGCCGCAGGGCACGATGCAGATCTACGTCGGCGGCGTGAAGGAAGTAAAGAAGGTCGACGACTACACGGTGGACTTCATGCTCGCCGGGCCGAACCCGGTGCTCCTCAGGAACATCGCCGACTTCCGCATCATGAGCAAGACCTGGGCGATGAAGCACAAGTCCGAGAACGTGCAGAACTACGTCGCCAAGGAGGAGTCCTACGCCTCGCGCAACACCAACGGCACCGGCCCCTACATCATCAAGGGCTGGGAGCCCGACAAGCGCATCGTGATGACCGCCAACCCCGAGTGGTGGGGCAAGCGCGAGGGCAATGTCACCGACGTCGTCTACACGCCGATCAAGGCCGATGCCACGAGGATCGCGGCGCTGCTCTCGGGCGACGTCGACATGGTCACCGACCTGCCGACGCAGGACGTGACGCGCCTGCGGAGCGAGGCGAAGCTCAAGGTGCTCGACGGTCACGAGGTGCGCACCATCTTCATCGGCATGGACCAGCACTCCGACGAGCTCAAGTACTCCAGCGTCAAGGGCAAGAACCCGTTCAAGGACGTGCGCGTGAGGAAGGCACTCAACCTCGCAGTGGATCGCGAGGCCATCCGCCGCGTCACCATGCGCGGGCTGTCCATCCCGGCGGCGATCATGGTCGCCCCCGGCGTGCACGGGCACGCCAAGGACATCGACCAGGCGCTCGCGCTCGACGTGGAAGGGGCGAAGAAGCTGCTGGCCGACGCCGGCTACGGAAGCGGCTTCGAGTTCGGCCTGGACTGCCCCAACAACCGCTACGTGAACGACGAGGAAATCTGCCAGGCGCTGGTCGGCATGTGGGCGCGGATCGGCCTGAAGGCGAAGCTGAACGCGCAGCCGATGGCCACCTTCATCCAGAAGATCCAGAAGTTCGACCACGACGCCTACATGCTGGGCTGGGGCGTGCCGAACTTCGACGCCAACTACACGCTGCAGTCGCTGGTGCGCACCAAGACCACCGGCGCGGACGGCAGCTTCAACCTGGGCCGCATCAGCGACGCGAAGATCGACGCCCTGGTCGACGCGATCAAGACCGAGCTCGACACCGCCAAGCGCGACGCCATGCTGCGCGAGGCGCTGGTGCTGACGCGCGACAACCACTACTACGTCCCGCTGCACCACCAGTTGCGGCCGTGGGCGATGAAGAAGAACGTCACTGCGGTGCATAACGCGGTCGACCGGCACGAGTCTCGTTACACCCGCGTCGAGTAAGCAGGGTGAGCTGGCTGCGGCGCGCCTGGGACCATGACCTGGCGTGGAGCTTCCGGCATTCGCCGGTGGCTCTCGCCGCGGCCGTGCTCACGGCGCTGTGCGTGGGGGGCGCCCTGCTCGCCCCCTGGCTCGCGCCGCACGACCCCTTCAACAGCGCGACGCTGAACCTCTCCGAGGGCTTCACGCCGCCGGCGTGGAGCGACAAGGGCAGCGCCAAGTACCTGCTCGGCACCGACGACCAGGGCCGCGACGTGCTCTCGACCATCATGTACGGCGCGCGCATCTCGCTCGGCGTGGGGCTCGCCTCGGTGCTGTTTTCGGCGCTGCTCGGGGTGTCGCTCGGGCTCGTCTCGGGCTACCTCGGCGGACGGCTCGACGCATTCATCATGCGCATCGCCGACATCCAGCTGTCCTTCCCGGCGATCCTGGTGGCGCTGCTGATCGACGGCATCGCGCGCATCGCGCTGCCACGGGAGCTGCACGACGCGCTCGCCGTCTACGTCTTAGTGCTGGCGATCGGGCTCTCGGGCTGGGTGCAGTACGCGCGCACGGTGCGCGGCTCGACGCTGGTGGAGAAGGGGAAGGAGTACGTGCAGGCCGCGCGCGTCATCGGCCGGCACCCGCTCGCCGTCATGCTGCACCACGTGCTGCCCAACGTCATGGGGCCGGTGCTGGTGATCGCCACCATCCACGTCGCCACCGCCATCATCACCGAGGCGACGCTGTCGTTCCTCGGGGTGGGCGTGCCCCCGACGCAGCCCTCGCTCGGCACGCTGGTGCGCATCGGCAACGATTTCCTGCTGTCGGGCGAGTGGTGGATCGCGCTGTTTCCCGGCGCCGCCCTGGTCATCCTGGTGCTGGCGGTGAACCTGCTCGGCGACTGGCTGCGCGACGCGCTCAACCCGAAGCTCCGGTGAGCGCGCCGCTCCTCGAGGTCCGCGACCTGCGGGTCGAATTCCCCACGCGCCGCGGCACGCTGGTCGCGGTGGACGGGGTGTCCTTCGCCATCGCCCCGGGCGAAGTGCTCGGCGTGGTGGGCGAGTCGGGCGCGGGCAAGTCGCTCACCGGCACGGCGATCATCGGCCTGCTCGAGCCGCCCGGGCGCATCGCCGCGGGCGAGATCCGCCTCGAGGGCCGGCGCATCGACGAGCTGCCGCCCGGCGAGATGCGCAAGCTGCGCGGCCGGCGTATCGGCGCGATCTTCCAGGACCCGCTCACCTCGCTCAACCCGCTGTATACCGTGGGCGATCAGCTGGTCGAGACCATCCTCACGCACCTCGACATGAGCCGCGACGAAGCGCGGCGCCGTGCGCTGCACCTGCTCGCCGAGGTCGGCATCCCGGCGCCCGATGCGCGCATCGACCAGTACCCGCACCAGTTCTCCGGCGGCATGCGCCAGCGCGTGGTCATTGCGCTGGCGCTCGCCGCCGAGCCGCGGCTGATCATCGCCGACGAGCCGACCACCGCGCTCGACGTCTCGATCCAGGCGCAGATCATCACGCTGCTCAAGCGCCTGGCGCGCGACCACCGCACCGCCGTGATGCTGATCACGCACGACATGGGCGTGATCGCCGAAACCGCCGACCGCGTCGCGGTGATGTACGCGGGGCGCATCGCGGAGATCGGGCCGGTGCGCGAGGTGCTGCAGGCGCCGCGCCATCCCTACACGGCGGGCCTGATGGGCTCGATCCCGAAGCTCGGCACGTCTCGTCGCCACGCCCGCCTGGTGCAGATCGATGGCGCCATGCCGCGCCTCACCGCGATCCCGGCGGGCTGCGCCTACCATCCGCGCTGCCCCAGTCGCTTTGCGCGTTGCGACGCGGAGCGGCCCGAGCTGCTGCCCGTCGGCAACGCCCGCGCGTCCTGCTGGCTCTATGGATAGCCGGCCGCTGCTGCGCCTCGAGGGCGCGAGCCGGGACTTCGACGTCTCGCGCCCCTGGCTCAACCGCCTGCTCGAGGGCGCGCCGCGCCAGCTGCTGCGCGCGGTGGACGACGTCTCCTTCGAGGTGGCGCGCGGCGAGACGCTCGCGCTGGTGGGCGAGTCGGGCTGCGGCAAGTCCACCGTCGCGCGCCTCATCGTCGGCCTGTATCCGCTTACGCGCGGACGCATCGAGTTCGACGGCGCCGACCTGTCCACGGCCGGCGCGCACCGGCAGCGGCGGCGCATGCAGATGATCTTCCAGGACCCCTACGCCAGCCTCAACCCGCGCTGGCGCGTGCGCGACATCGTCGCCGAGCCGATCCGCGTGCTCGGGCTCACCGCCTCAAAGGACGCCGAGCGCGCGCGCGTCGCCGAGCTCCTGCGCCAGGTGGGCCTCGCGCCCGAGGACGGCGAGAAGTACCCGCACGAGTTCTCGGGCGGACAGCGCCAGCGCATCTCGATCGCGCGCGCGCTCTCCGGCAACCCCGAGTTCCTGGTGTGCGACGAGCCCACCTCGGCGCTTGACGTCTCGGTGCAGGCGCAGATCCTCAACCTGATGACCGAGCTGCAGGCGCGCCTCGGCCTCACCTACCTCTTCATCTCGCACAACCTCGCCGTGGTGTCGCATGTCGCCGACCGCGTGGGCGTGATGTACCTCGGCCGCGTGGTCGAGATCGCGCCCGCGGCGCAGCTGTTCGCCGCGCCGCGCCATCCCTATACGCGCATGCTGATGGACGCGATCCCGGACCTTGAGATGAGCGGCAAGGCGCGCACGCCCGTGGCTGGCGAGGTACCCAATCCGCTCGCGCCGCCCGCCGGCTGCGCCTTCCACCCGCGCTGCCCGCACGCCGATGCGCGCTGCCGCTCGGAGCGGCCGCGGCTGCGTCCCGCCGCCGGCGGCGCGGTGGCCTGCCACGCGGTGGAGGAAGGGCGCCTCTAGCGCCTGATCAGGCCGCGCAGCTTGTCTTCCAGCTTCTTCTCGATCTTTTCCTCGGCCTTCTTCGCTTTCTCCTTGACCTTCGCCTTGGCGGCGTCGCCGGCAAGCGCGCGGTAGTCGATCTCGTACTTGGGCGCGTCGAACGGGCCGGTGAGCTTCACCGGGATGGTGAGGCCCTTCAGGTGCTCGAGCCCCGCGCCGCCCTGTCCCTCGGCGCTCGCCACCACCGACGCCTTGGCCAGGTAGTCCAGCCGCGAGTTGCCGATGTCGATGTCGCCCGCCCCGCCCACGCGCAGCGCCGGCGCGCGCACATCCAGGTCGTCGTTGCGCGCCACGCCGTCCTTGATGACGAAGCTCGCGCTCATGGCCGAGAAGTCGGTGCGCTTGGAGGTGTCCGAGGGCTGCTCCTGCGCCGACTTGGAGCCGAAGGCGGCGCGCGTCTTGCGCAGCACCTCGGCGAGGTTGATGCCCTTGACCGCCCCGTCCTTCAGCTCGACGCGCGCGGTGCCGGCGAGGGACTTCTTCAGGGCGTTCACGGTGGGCCCGGACGCCGTGACGTCGACCGCCACGTCGCCCCGCCCTTCCACCGCGTCGCGCGCCATCAGGTCCTTCACCAGCGGGCCGATCGCGACGCCGCGCAGCGTCTCCTTCACCGCGATGCGGTTGCCGCGCGCGATGAGCGTCATCGCGCCTTCGAGACCGCCTTCGTACAGCTTCGCCGAATGCGGGGCGATGTCGGCGCGCCCGTTTGCCGCGCGCAGCTCGGCCTTCAGGTCCGAGACCTTCAGGCCCATAAGCTGCATCCAGCCGATGGAGAGCTTGCCGCTGGCGCGCAAGCCCTCGAGCGCGCTCAGGTCGACCGGCACGTCCACCGCCACCTTCGGCCCCGCGCTCGGCGCGGGCTTGGCGTCCTTCTGCGCCACGAGGTAGCGGTCGAGGTCGATGCGGTCCACCGCGGCGTCCACCCGATAGCTCGGCGCGTCGAAGCCGGCCATGCCGAGCTTCATCTTCACCGTGGTGTCGTCGAACTTCGCCACCAGGTCCGCGTCCAGCGCCTCCTTGGCGAGGCGCGCGGTGGCGTCGCCCGTGACCGTGAGGGCGATGCGCGTGAACTCGTCCGCCGTACCGCTCACGCCCAGGTTCATCCCGGTGAGCGAGTATTCCCGGCGCTCGAGCGCGAGGCGGTAGGTGCCGGCGAGATCCATTTTCAGGTCGATGAGCGGCTTCTTGCCGCGCACGCGCGCGCCAAGCGCCAGCGTCCCCGGCACGTCGTCGGCGATGCGCCCGGTGGTGAGCGTCACGTCGTCGAGCTCCAGGCGCTGGCCGCTGCCCTCGTCGAGATAGGCGAAGCGCGCATCGCGCAGCCTGATGCCCGCGACGTCGAACGCCACCTTCCGCGGCGCGGCGCCGCGCGCCGCCGGCGCCTTGCCCGCGCCGCCGCCGGCGCCCAGCAGGTCCTCGAAGTCGAACTTGCCGTTCTTCGCCCGGATGACGCTGGCGCGCAGGCCGGTGAGCGTCACCTCGTCGACCTGCACCTGGCCCGACAGGAGCGGCAGCAGCGCCACCGCGACCTGCGCGCCGTCGATCGCGGCGAAGTCGTGCTCGCTCGCGCGCCGCGACAACGTCACCTTGCCCACCTTGGCGCCGATCTTGGGCCAGAGGGCGAGCGCGATGTCGCCGTGGAACTTCAACGTGCGGCCGGTGGCCTCCTTCACACGCTTCTCGATCTCGCCCTTGTAGGCGTTGGGGTCGAACGTGGCGACGATGACGGCGACACCGACGAGCGCCAGCACGATCACGCCGAGCAAGGAGTACAGGACGTACTTCAGCCATTTCATGCGGGTTTCCTCCCGGCGATGCCGAAGGGGACGTGGCCGGTGGCCACGTGCCTGCCGGCAGACTCGACGTGGCCGCGCTGGTCGTCGAAGTAGAAATCGGGCTCGAACGCGCCGAGGAACTCGCCCTTGTCGAGCCCGCCGAGGAACAGCGCTTCGTCGACCGAGATTTTCCAGTGCATCAGGGTCTTCACCGCGCGCTCGTGCGCCGGGGCGCTCCGCGCGGTCACCAGCGCCGTGCGCAGGCGCATCGGGGCCTTCGCCGTCTGCAGGCGGTGCAGCGCCTCGAGCAGCGGCTTGAACGGCCCCGGCGGCAGCGGCGTATTCACGCGGTCGGTCTCGTGGCGCGTGAACGCCTCCAGCCCGTCGGCCTGGTAGACGCGCTCGGCCTCATCGGAAAACAGCACCGCGTCGCCGTCGAACGCGATCCGCACCTCGTCGGCGTGCCGGCTTGCTGCCTGCGCCGACTCGGGCACCACGCGCGCGGCGGGAATCCGCGCGTCGAGCGCGGCCATCACGTCGCGCTCGTTGGCCGAGAGGAACAGGTTGGCGCGCAGCGCATCGAGATACCGGTAGGGGTCGCGCCCGCGCGTGAACACGCCGCGCTCGACGCTCAGGCCCTCGCGCTTGGCCGAGCGGAACACCCTGAGGCCGCTTACCGGATCATTCTTGGAGAGGATCACCACCTCCACGCGCTGAGCCTCCGGGGTATTGAAGGCGAGCAGCTTCTGCACCAGCGGGAAGGCGACCCCGCGCTTGGCCGGCACGTCGAGGCGCCCAAGCTGCAGCGTGACGTACGCTGGCTCGCCGTCGCGGTCGAAGACGCGGTTCTCCTCCTCGAAGTCGAACAGCGCCCGGGAGGAGATGGCGACCACCAGTTTTCCGTCAAAGGTTACAGGCATGGCATATGGAGCGGGTGATGGGAATCGAACCCACGTTCACAGCTTGGGAAGCTGTTGTCTTGCCATTAGACGACACCCGCGGGTTGCGGCCAAGTGTATCATTTGCCCTATGATTCAAGTCACTGTGAACGGCGCGGCGCGGCGCTTCGAGCGCCCCCTGGCGGTGAACGAGCTGGTGGCCGAGCTCGCGCTTTCGGGCAAGAAGATCGCGGTGGAAAGAAACGGCGAGATCGTGCCGAAGAGCGCGCACGGCTCGACCCTGGTCGCCGACGGCGACCGCCTGGAGATCGTGGTCGCGGTGGGAGGCGGATGAGCGACAGGCTCCTCGTTGCCGGCAAGGCCTACGGCTCGCGGCTGCTCATCGGCACCGGCAAGTACAAGGACTTCGCGCAAACGCGCGCCGCGGTCGAGGCGAGCGGCGCCGAGATCGTGACCGTCGCCATAC
The DNA here is from genome assembly GCA_035459025.1 of Burkholderiales bacterium. Taxonomy (GTDB): domain Bacteria; phylum Pseudomonadota; class Gammaproteobacteria; order Burkholderiales; family SG8-39; genus JAABQT01. The sequence goes on from DATHYT010000055.1 coordinate 20,884, forward strand.
GGCGCACCAACATCGGCCAGAACGCCAACGAGCCGAGCCTGCTCGAGGCGCTGCCGCCCTCGAAGTTCACCTACCTGCCGAACACCGCCGGCTGCTACAGCGCCGAGGACGCGGTGCGCACGCTACGCCTCGCGCGCGAGCTGCTCGACGGCCACGACCTGGTGAAGCTCGAAGTGCTGGGCGACCCGCACACGCTGTATCCGAACATGCCGGAGACGCTGAAGGCGGCGGGCGAGCTGGTGCGGGACGGCTTCAAGGTCATGGTGTACTGCTCGGACGACCCGATCCAGGCGAAGATCCTCGAAGACGCGGGCTGCGTTGCCATCATGCCGCTCGCCTCGCTGATCGGCTCGGGCATGGGCATCCTCAATCCCTGGCAGGTACAGCTGGTGCGCGACGCCGTGAAGCTGCCGGTGATCGTCGATGCCGGAGTGGGCACCGCCTCGGATGCCGCCATTGCCATGGAATTGGGCTGTGACGGGGTGCTCATGAACACCGCAGTCGCCGCGGCGAAGGATCCTGTCATGATGGCCCGCGCCATGAAGAAGGCGGTCGAAGCCGGGCGCGAGGCCTGGCTCGCCGGGCGCATGCCGAAGAAGCTCTATACGGCGGCGCCCTCTTCACCCACCGAAGGGACGATCGCGCCTTCCCGCAGCAAGGCGGCTTGAAGCGCGGCATCCGCAGCTACGTGCTGCGCCAGGGCCGCACCACGCCCGCGCAGCAGCGGGCGCTCGATGAGCTGTTCACGGTCTACGGCATCCCCTTCCGCCAGGCGCTGCTCGAGCCGCGTGGCAAGCCGCTCGTCCTCGAGATCGGCTCGGGCATGGGCGAGACTACCGCGGCGATCGCCGCCGCGCAGCCCGGCAGCGACTTCATTGCCGTGGAAGTACATGGCCCCGGCGTCGGCAGCCTGCTCAGGCGCATCGACGAGCAGGGCCTGAAGAACCTGCGCGTCATCCGGCACGACGCCATCGAGGTGCTCGAGCACATGATCGCCGACGCCTCGCTCGCAGGCATTCACCTGTTCTTTCCCGACCCCTGGCCCAAGAAGCGCCACCACAAGCGCCGCCTGGTGCAGCCGGCGTTCGCCACCCTGGCCGCACGCAAGCTCGCGCCGGGCGGGTACCTGCACGCCGCGACCGACTGGCCGCAGTACGCCGAGCAGATGGCGGAGGTTCTCGATGCCGAGCCGCTGCTCACGCGCGCCGCGGCGCGCGAGCGTCCCGCCACCAAGTTCGAGCAACGCGGGATGAAGCTCGGCCACGAGGTGCGCGACCTCGTCTACCGGAGGCGCTGAATCAGCTTTTCAATTCGTCGAGCTTGCGCCGGTCGCGCTTGGTCGGCCGGCCCTTGATCGTGCGCGCCGGCTCGGCGCTATGGCGGCGCAGGTCGGCGCGCCGCTCGCGCTCGGCGCGGCTCGCTTCGGACTCCGCATAGAGCTTGCGTGCCTGCGCCGCCGGTCCGCGCTTGTCGGAAAGCGCCGTGACCTCGACCTGCCAGACGGATTCCCCCACCCGAATTTCCAGTTGGTCGCCGACCTTCAGCGCATGGGCGGGCTTGGTCTTTTCCTCGTGCAGCTTGACCCGGCCCGACGCGATCGCCAGCTGCGCCAGGCCGCGCGTCTTGAACCAGCGCGCGGCCCACAGCCACTTGTCCAGGCGCATCGTCAGTCGAGGAACATCTGCAATAGCTCGTTGAGGAACAGCCTTCCCCGCCGCGTCGGGCGGATGCGCGCCGGGTCGTTCTCCAGCAGGCCCTTCTCTTCGGCGGCGGCGAGCTTGCGCGCGACAGCGGCAAGCGGCAGCCCGGTGCGCTCCTCGAAGCGCACCTTCGGCACGCCCTGCACCAGGCGCAGGGCGTTCAGCATGAACTCGAACGGCAGCTCGCGCGGCGCGATCGGCTTGTCCACGGCGCTTCCCGCCTGCGCCAGGTACTCGCGCGGCTGCTTGGCGCGCTCGTGGCGCGCGACGTGGTCGGGGAACGAGAGCTTGCCGTGCGCGCCCGCGCCGATGCCCAGGTAATCCCCGAACTCCCAGTAGTTGAGGTTGTGCCGGCAGCGTCGTCCCGGGCGCGCGAAGGCCGAGGTCTCGTAGTGCTCGAATCCGGCCTCGGCCGCGATCTCCTCCACCGCGAGCTGCATGTCGGCGCAGGTGTCGTGCACGGGGAGCGGCGGTGGCTTGCTGTAGAACACGGTGTTCGGCTCGAGCGTGAGCTGGTAGGCGGAGAAATGCGTCGTGCCGAAGGCGAGCGCCGCACGCGCGTCGGTGCGCGTCTCCTTTAGCGTCTGCTGCGGCAGCCCGTACATGATGTCGAGGTTCACGTTGTCGAACACTGCCTGCGCCATCTCGATGGCGCGGCGCGCCTCGGCCGCCGAGTGGATGCGCCCGAGGACTTTCAGCTTTTCATCGTCGAAGCTCTGGATGCCGAGCGACAGCCGGTTCACGCCGGCCTCGCGGTAGCCGCGAAAGCGCCCCGCCTCCGCGGTGCCCGGGTTCGCCTCCAGCGTAATTTCGGCGCCGGGCTCGAGCGGCACGCGCGCGCGGATCGCGGCGAGGAGCGCATCGATCGACTCGGGCGCGAACAGGCTCGGCGTGCCGCCGCCGATGAACACGCTCGTCACGCGCCGGCCCCACACCAGGGGCAGCATGCCTTCCAGGTCGGCGACGAGCGCCTCGACGTACTCGCGCTCGGGCAAGGCGTCCGCCTTCTCGTGCGAGTTGAAGTCGCAGTACGGGCACTTGCGCACGCACCAGGGCAGGTGCGCGTAGAGCGCAAGCGGCGGCAGCGCCGCGAAGCGCACCTCGTGCGGCGCGCGCACCACGGCGCTCACCGCAGGAGCTCCAGCAGCCGCGCCGCGGCGCGGCCGCGGTGGCTGATGCGGTTCTTCTCCGCTTCCGGCAGCTCGGCCGCGGTGCGGCCGTCGCCGTCGATGAGGAACAGCGGGTCGTAGCCAAAGCCGTTCGCACCGCGCGGGGCGCGCGCGATGCCGCCATGCCATACGCCTTCGGCGATGAGCGGCTGCCGATCGTCAGCGCTTCGCACCAGCGCCATCACGCAGCGGTAGTGCGCGGCGCGCGCCTGGCCGAGGCTCGCGAGGAGCTTGGCGTTGTTCCTCGCGTCGCGCTCCGCGCGGCTGCCCTCGCGCCCCGCGAAGTAGGCCGAGTGCACGCCCGGTGCGCCGCCGAGCGCGTCCACGCACAGGCCCGAATCGTCGGCGAGCGCCGGCAACCCGCTCGCGCGGCTGGCGTGCCGCGCCTTGGCGAGGGCGTTTTCGAGGAAGCTGTCGTGCGGCTCCTCCGTCTCGGCGATGCCGAGCTCGGCTTGCGCGATGACCTCGCAGCCGAGCGGCGCCAGCAGCGCGCGCATCTCGCGCAGCTTGCCGGCGTTGTTCGACGCGAGCACCAGGCGCTTCACCGCGGCGCGCGCTTCTTCAGCGCGTCCTTGATCTCGGCGACGGCGCGCTCGATGTCGCCGTCCGTCATGCGCAGGAACTCCGGGTTGGTGGCGCCGAAATCCTGCACCTCGGTGGACATCTCGGCGAGCGGCACGGTGCGCGGGCCGTCGCGCAGCGGCACCGCGTCCTCGTGCCAGGCGAGCCCGAGCGCCGACACGTTGTCGCTGCTGGGGCCGGCGCGCTCCTGGGCGAGCGACGCGAGGCGCGCGATCGCCTCGGGCAGCGGGCCGCTTTCCAGGCCGGCGATGATCTGGCGCTCCATAAGCGGGCCCCACAGGCCGTCCGAGCACAGCAGCACGATGTCGTCGCGCTCCAGGCGTGCATGCGCCGTGGGCGAGATGCGCGGCGCGTGCGCGCCGCCCACGCATTGCAGCAGCCGATTGCGCTCGGGGTGCGATCCGGCGTCCTCCTCGCGCAGACGGCCTGCGTCGATCAGCTGCTGCACCAGGGTGTGGTCGCGCGTGCGCACCAGCACTTCGCCCTTGCGCACCAGGTACAGGCGAGAGTCGCCGACGTGCGACCAGTACGCACGGCCCTCCTGCACCACGCAGGCAACGACCGTGGTGCGCGGCGACTCCTTCAGCCCGAGCGCGCGCGCCTCGCGCAGCAGCATGCCGTGCGAGCGGCCCACGGCGCGGAACAGGAACAGGTCGGGATTTGCGAGCCGGGGCTGCGCCTCATGCTTGAAGGCGGCGGCGATGTGGCGCATGGTGAGCTCGGCCGCCACCTCGCCATGCGCGTGCCCGCCCATGCCGTCGGCCAGCACCAGGAGCAGCGCCTCGGGCGTGCGCCAGTGCCCGAGCCGGTCCTGGTTGTAGGGCCGCTTGCCGACATGGGTTTCCTGGTAGATCGTGCACTTCATCGGCGCGAAAAGCGCGCGAGCGCCCCCTTGATCCTCTCCAGCACCGGCGTAGCGCCGCGGTACTCTGGCGGCTTCTCGCCGGTGAGTGCCTTCTGCAGCGCGAACACGCTTTGCGGCCGCTCGAGGTGGTTCAGGCGCAGGCACCAGTCCACCGTGTCGAGCAGCTCGGGCGTGAACTTGCCGCCGCCGGCGCGCCGCGCGGGAACGTAGCGATCCTTCTCCATGCGCTCCTCGGCCGGCGGCGGCGCCTCCGCCACCAGGCAGGCGTAAAGCGTCGCGCCCACCGAGTAGATGTCGCTCCAGGGGCCGAGCTTGGAGCGGTCGGCATGGTGCTCCGGCGAAGCAAAGCCCGGCGTATACATCGGCGGCAGCACCGGCGCTTCGCCGGCGAGCATGGTGCGCGCGGCGCCGAAATCGATGAGCAGCGGCGTGCCGTCGCCGCGCAGGTACACGTTGCCGGGCTTGATGTCGAGGTGCAGCAGCTTGTTGGAGTGCACCTCGCGCAGCCCGTTCAACAGGCTGGCGAAGGTGTCGCGGATCCACGCTTCCCTGAGCACGCCGCCGCGCGCGTGGATGTGCTCCTGCAGCGTGCGGCCGCGCTCGTAGCGCATCACGATATATACGGTCTCGTTGGCGCGGAAGAAGTTCAGCACCCGCACCACGTTCGGGTGGGCAAGCGTGGCGAGCGCGCGGCCCTCCTCGAAGAAGCACTTCAGCCCGTAGCGAAATGCCGCCGCATGCGCCTCCGGCACCACCGGCAGCGGCCCGCCGGCGGTGCGCAGCGCGAGCGTCGCCGGCAGGTACTCCTTGATCGCCACCGGCGCCTCGTTCTCGTCGTGCGCGAGGTACACGAAGGAAAAGCCGCCGTGCGACAGCAGGCGCAGGATGCGGTAGTTCAGCAGCTGATGCCCCTCCGGCAGCGGCAGGTTGGCTTGGGCGGGCATCTCCCCTATGATACCCGCTTCGATTCGCACGCTTTGCTCCGCGAACTGCCTCCTTGATCCGCAGCATGACCGGTTACGCGCTCGCCTCGGCCGAGCATCCGCGCGGCGCGCTCTCGCTCGAGCTGCGCTCGGTGAACGCGCGCTTTCTCGACCTGCAGTTCCGCGTGCCTGAGGAGCTGCGCGCGCTCGAGCCCGTGCTGCGCGAGGCCATCGTCGCGCGCCTCACGCGCGGCAAGGTGGACTGCCGCCTCGCTTTCGCGGCAGGCGCGGGCAGCGCGCCGGCGCTCGATGCCGCGGCGCTCGAGTCGCTGCGCCAGCTCGAGGCCGCGGCGCGCCGCGCGTTTCCGGACGCGGCGCCGCTTGCGGCCAGCGACGTGCTGCGCTGGCCCGGCGTGGTCCGCGAGGGCACGCTCGACGCCGACGCGCTGCGCGCGAGCGTCGGCGCGCTCGCGGCGCGCGCCGTGGAGGAGCTGTGCGCGACGCGCGAGCGCGAGGGCGCGAAGCTGGCGTCGATCCTCGGCGAGCGCGTCGCTGAAATGCGCAAGCGCCTCGCCCGGATCGCACCGCTGGTGCCGGAGGCGAACGCGGCCTACCAGGCGCGGCTCGCCGAGCGGCTGCGCGAGGCGCTCGGCGCCGCCGACGACGAGCGCCTGCGCGCCGAGCTCGCGGTGTTCGCGGTGAAGACCGACGTCGAGGAGGAGCTGCAGCGCCTCGGCACGCACATCACCGAGGCGGAGCGCGTGCTGGCCGCGGGCGGCGCTGCCGGCAAGCGGCTCGACTTTCTCGCGCAGGAGCTCAACCGCGAAGCCAACACCCTCGCCTCGAAGGCCGCCACGCGCGAGATCGCCGATTGCGCGCTGGAGCTGAAGCTGCTCATCGAGCAGGTGCGCGAGCAGGTGCAGAACATCGAATGAACGGGTTGCTCTTCGTGGTCACCGCGCCCTCGGGCGCCGGCAAGTCCTCGCTGATCAAGGGGCTGCTCGCGGCCGAGCGCGGCATCGCGCTGTCGGTGTCCTACACCACGCGCCCGCCGCGCCCGGGCGAAGCCGACGGACGCGAGTACCACTTCGTCGGGCTGCGCGAGTTCGAGGCGATGCTCGAGCGCGGCGAGTTCCTCGAGAGCGCGCAGGTGCACGGCCACCGCTACGGCACCTCGCAAAAGGTGATCGAGAAAGCTCGCGCCTCGGGGCTCGACCTGATGCTCGAAATCGACTGGCAGGGCGCCATGCAGGTGCGGCGGCTGCACTCGGACGCGATCGGCGTTTTCATCCTGCCGCCGTCGATGGGCGAACTCGAGCGGCGGCTGCGCGCCCGCGCCCAGGACGCCGACGCGGTGATCCAGCGCCGCCTCGCCAGCGCGGCGGACGAAATGACGCACGCCGTCGAGTTCAAATACGCTATAATTAACAATAACTTCGACGACGCCCTGCTCGATCTGCGGGCGGTCGTGCGCGCAGAACGCCTGGCCGTTGCCCGGCAGCTGGCGCGGCACCCCGAAGTCTTCAGACCGGAACCCTGACCATGGCCCGCATCACCGTAGACGACTGCCTGCAGAGAATCCCCAACCGCTTCCAGCTCACGCTCGCCGCGACCTATCGCGCGCGCCAGCTCGGCGCCGGCGCCTCGCCGCTCGTGGAGCCCAACCGCGACAAGGTCACGGTGATCGCCCTGCGCGAGATCGCCACCGGCAAGGTCGGCACCGAAGTCCTGAAGCGCAACCCGATCGTGCCCACGCCCCCGGCGCCCTGAGCCCCGGGACCAGCCCCCGAAGGGGGTCGGCCCTGGGGTAATCTCCCCGGATGGCCGCCGCCGTACAAAGCCTCGACGCCAGCCGCTTCGGCTACCTGAAGAAGGCGGACATCGCGCGCCTGGCGGACGCGTACCGCTTCTCGGAGGCCGCGCACGCGGGCCAGAAGCGCCAGTCGGGCGACCCGTACATTTCGCACCCGCTGGCGGTGGCCGAGATCCTCGCCGGCTGGCGCCTCGACGGCCAGGCGCTGATGGCGGCGCTGCTGCACGACGTGATGGAGGACACCGCGGTCACCAAGGCCGAGATCTCCGACACCTTCGGCACGCCGGTGGCCGAGCTGGTAGACGGCCTGTCCAAGCTCGACAAGATCGAGTTCCAGTCCGCCGAGGACGCGCAGGCCGAGAACTTCAGGAAGATGCTGCTGGCGATGGCGCGCGACGTGCGCATCATCCTCATCAAGCTCGCCGACCGGCTGCACAACATGCGCACGCTCGACGCGGTGCCCCCCGCGAAGCGCCGCCGCGTGGCGCGCGAGACGATGGAGATCTACGCGCCGATCGCCAACCGGCTCGGCCTCAACGCCCTGTACCACGAGCTGCAGGAGCTCGCGTTCGCGCACCTGTACCCCCTGCGCTACCGCACGCTCGTCAAGGCGACCAAGGCGGCGCGCGGCAACCGGCGCGAGGTGGTCGGCAAGATCGAATCGGCGGTGAACAAGCGCCTCACCGACGCGGGCATCGCCGCCGCAGTGAGCGGGCGCGAGAAGCACATCTACTCCATCTACCGCAAGATGATGGAGAAGCACCTTTCGTTTTCCGAGGTGCACGACATCTACGGCCTGCGCGTGGTGGTAAAGGACGTCGCCACCTGCTACCTGGCGCTCGGCACGCTGCACGCGCTCTACAAGCCGGTGCCCGGCAAGTTCAAGGACTACATCGCCATTCCCAAGGCGAACGGCTACCAGTCGCTGCACACGGCGCTGATCGGCCCCTATGGCGTGCCGCTGGAGGTGCAGATCCGCACCGAGCAGATGCACCACCTCGCCGAAGCCGGGGTCGCCTCGCACTGGATGTACAAGGACGACGCGGTGTCGCTGTCGGATCTGCAGAAGAAGACCCATCAGTGGCTGCAGTCGCTGCTCGAGATCCAGAACCAGTCGGGCGACCCGCACGAGTTCCTCGAGACCGTGAAGGTGGACCTGTTCCCCGACGAGGTGTACGTGTTCACGCCGGCGGGCAAGATCCTGTCGCTGCCGCGCGGCGCCACCGCCGTGGACTTCGCCTACCAGGTGCACACCGACATCGGCAACCGTTGCGTCGCCGCCAAGGTGAATGGCGAGCTGGTGCCGCTCAGGACCGAGCTGCGCAACGGCGAGCGCGTGGAGATCATCACGGCCAGCCACGCCAAGCCGAATCCGGCCTGGCTGCAGTACGTGCGCACCGGCAAGGCGCGCGCCAACATCCGGCACTTCCTGAAGACCATGCAGTACGAGGAGTCGGCGGCGCTCGGCGAGCGGCTGCTGGAGCAGGCGCTGAACGGCTACGCTGTGGCGATCACCGACATCGACGATGCCAGCTGGGAGCGCGTCATCCGCGAGACCGTGGGGCGCACCAAGCGCGAGCTGCTCGCCGACATCGGCCTGGGCAAGCAACTGCCCGCCGTGGTCGCGCGGCGGCTGGTGATGCGCGCCGAGTCCGACGCGAAGCCCGTCTCCAAGGCGGTGAGCGTGGTCATCCGCGGCACCGAGGGCATGGCGGTGCAGCTCGCCTCGTGCTGCCACCCGATCCCCGGCGACGGCATCGTCGGCTCCATGAAGAAGGGCCAGGGGCTGGTGGTGCACAACGCCGATTGCCGCGTCATCGAGCGCTCGCGGAAGAACGAGCCGGAGCAGTGGATCGACGTCGAGTGGGCGCCCGCGACCACGCGCCTGTACCAGGCCGCGATCAAAGTCATGGTCGCGAACCAGCGCGGCGTGCTCGCCAAGGTCGCCTCGGAGATCGCCGAGGCCGGCGCCAACATCGACTCGATCAGCATGGAGGACGACCGGGCGTTCTTCACCAACATGCATCTCGTGCTCGAGGTGTCGAACCGCGGCCACCTGGCGCGCGTGATGCGCGCGCTCAGGCGCGTGCCGGACGTAAAGAAGCTCGCGCGCGTGCGCGAGTAGCGCCCGCGTGCGCGGCCGCCTGGCCCTGCTTGCCTACCTGAAGAGCGCGCTGGCCGTGGCGGGGGTAGGCCTCGCCGCGCACGCGCTCACGCGGCTCGTGCCGTTGCCGCACGTGTCCGTGCTGTTCGTCGCCGCGGTGATTACCAGTGCGGCGCTCTGGGGACTCGGGCCATCGCTCTTCGCCGCTTTCCTCAGCGTGGCCGCCGGCAGCTACCTGTTCTACTCGCCGGTCTACAGCTTCCACGTTACCGACCCGCAGGACTTTGCCGACCTCGCGGTATTCATCATCGTCGCGGTGCTGACCAGCCGGCTCGCCGACGGCGTGCGCCGGCAGGCGCGCGAGATCGCCGACGCGCGCCTCAAGGCGCAGGGCGAGGCGCTGCGCGAGGCGCTCATCAACTCGATGTCGCATGACCTGCAGACGCCGCTCGCGGCGATCCTCGGCTCGGCGAGCGTGCTGGAGACCCTGGGCGACGCCGGCGAGCCGCGGGTGCGGCGCGAGCTGGCGGCGACGATCCGCGAGGAGGCCGAGCGCCTCGCCAGCCACATCGGCAACGTGCTGGATCTCACGCGCGTGCGCGCGGGCCAGATCGCGCCGCGCCTGGAGCTGGTCGAGCTCTCCGATATCATCAACGGCGCGCTGCGGCGCAAGGACAAGGCGCTGGCCGGGCACACGCTGCAGGTCGACGTGCCGGCGGGCCTGCCGATGCTGCGGCTCGATCTATTTCTGATGGAGCATGCGCTGGCGAACGTCCTCGACAACGCGGCCAAGTTCTCGCCCGCGGGCTCGACGGTGAGCATCTCCGCGCGGCCGGCCAACGGCGGCGTGCTGCTGGAGATCGCGGACGCCGGCCGCGGCATCCGCGCCGACGAGCTCGATCGCGTTTTCGAGGCGTTCTACCGCGGCAGCCCGCAGGAAGGCGGCGCCGCCGCGGGCAGCGGCCTCGGCCTCGCCATCTGCCGCGCTTTCGTCGAGGCCAACGGCGGCAGCGTGACCCTCGCCAGCGCGGGGCCCGGGCGCGGCACCCGGGTGCAGATCCGGCTCCCGGCATGAGCGAGCCGCGGCCGCAGGTGCTCGTCGTCGACGACGAGCCGCAGATCCGCAAGTTTCTGCGCTTCGGCCTCGAAGGGCATGGCTATGCGGTGCACGAGGCGGGCTCGGCCGCCGCGGCGCTCAGCGCGGCGGCCGCGGCGCCGCCCGATCTGGTCGTGCTCGACCTGGGCTTGCCGGACGGCGACGGCTTCGACGTGCTCGCGCGCTTGCGCGAGTGGTCGTCCGTCCCGGTGATCGTGCTCTCGGTGCGCAGCCGCGAGGCGGAAAAGGTGCGCGCCTTCGAGCTCGGCGCCGACGACTACGTGGTCAAGCCTTTCGGCATGCCCGAGCTGCTCGCCCGCATCAAGGCGGCGCTGCGCCGCCGTGTCGAGGCCGCGGCGCCGGCGCCCGTATTTCGCGTTGGCGCCCTCGAAGTGGACCTCGTGCGCCGCGTGGTGCGGGTGAGCGGCGCGCCGGTTCGGCTCTCGCCCAAGCAGTACCAGCTGTTGCAGATCCTGGTGACCAACGCCGGCAAGGTGGTCACCCACCGGCAGCTGCTGAATGACATCTGGGGCGCGGCGCACCGTGAGGACGTCCAGTACCTGCGCGTGTTCGTGAGGAAGCTGCGCAGCCGCATCGAGGCCGACCCGGCGCGCCCGGTCTACCTGCAGACGGAACTTGGCGTGGGCTACCGGCTGCGCACGCCGGACCAGCTGCCGCCCTGAGCGTTTACGCGGCAGTTATGCCGCTGCGCCCGCCCGCGTATGGAACGTTAATGCCCCTGCCGCCGACAATCGCGCCAGGAGGTTTCATCATGGTCTTGACCAGTGCAGCACTCGTTGCTTCCGGCGTGGCTTGCCTATTCGGCTCCGGCTACACCTTGTACACCGTCAGCCCGAAGGAGGGCCGGCCCGCGAGCTTCTGGACCCGAACCGAGGCCCGCTCCACGATGCTGGCGCTCGCCATCGTCACCGCGTTCGTCATCGGCGGCGGGCTGGTGCTCAAGGGCATTCTGAGCTGATGTACATGATGTCGGCCGTGGCGGCGCTGTGCGCCGTCGCGCTCGTCGCCGGGCTGGTGCGGGAGGCGTGCCGCCACCGCCCTGACCTGTGGATCACCTCGGACGACGCGATTCTGTGCGTGGTTTCCCCGCTGCTGATCCTGCTCGCCACCTGCGGCGCCGTCGCCGTGGGCTATCGGCTCACCCACGGCGGCCTGGCCGCGGTGGCGGTCGGCGCGTGGATCGGGTCGGCGGCGATCGCGGTGGCCGCGGCACTCATCGGGATCTTCCTCTCGGCGCGCCTGCGCAAGCGCGCGCCCCGTCCCGACGGCGGCCTGATCAGCAAACCGCTGGCCGCGCGCTGACACTCGCCCGGCAACCCGGGCGCGGTACTTGACTCTGGATTGCGCCGGGCGTCCACTTCGGGGATGGCCGCGGCGCAGCTCGACCAGACCTACCATTACATCCTCTCGACGCTCGTGGCGCGCGGCCAGGCGCCGCATTTCACCGAGATCGCAGCGAAGTTCGGCATTCCCGCCGAGCAAGGCAGGCGCCGGCTGCGCGAGCTGATGGCCGAGCGCCTGCCGAACTGGCTGTTCCCGGACACCGACCTCATCGCCTCGTTCGCCCCGTTCAACAACCTGCCGACGCAGTACCGGATATCGGTGGACGGCGAGCAGAAGTGGTTCGCGCAGTGCGGGCTGGAATCGCTCGCGATGACCTGGCTCTTCCCGGGCAAGCGGGTGACGGTGAGCGCCCCCTGCCTCGATTGCGGCGAGCCGATCCGGGTCGAAATCGTCGACGGCGAGATCGAGCGCGCGGAGCCGGGCGACATCCACTTCTACGTCGAGCTGCCGATCAAGAAGTGGTTCGCCAACCTGCCCTTTGCCTGAAGCCGCATGAACCTCTTTCGGTCGAAAGAGCACGTAAAGAAGTGGTCCGGGTTCAAGCCGGGCACGGAGGCGGGAATCCTCACGCTCGCCGATGCCATGCGCGTCATGAGCACGCCCCGGCATCGCGATCGCCTGAGGCCAGACTACGTATCCACGGTCCAGGAATCCGTTCCGGCGTTCGTGCAGCGCCTGCTCGAAGTCAGCCACGACTCGCCCCACTGGGACCTGCGCCCAGACTGATTCCGGGAGACCCGCGTGAAGCCGCAGCCCTACAAGGTGCGCAACATCCATGTCGTCGCGAAGAGCGACGACATGCTGGTACGCGAGTACACGCTCGACCCGGGTGACACCATTCCGTGGCACCGGCACAGCCAAGTCGCCGACTACTACTACGGCCTCGAAGGCACGGTGGTGGTCGAGTCGCGCAATCCGGTGGCGCGCCACGACCTGGGCGCGGGGCAAAGCGCGAGCGTCACGCCGGGCACCGTGCACCAGGTGTCCAACTCTGCGAAATCGCGGTGCCGTTTCTTGCTGATTCAGGGCGTCGGCAAGTACGATTTCGTCAGGGAGGAGTAGCTGTTGGAAAAAATCCGCATCCAGTTCACGCTGTTCTCCGCGTTTTATTCGCCGCTGATCTCGGCGATGTCGGGCGGCTTTCTCAGGGCCGAGGGCCTGGACCCGGAGTGGTCGGTGTCGCCGCCCGGCGTTTCGGCGCTCCAGTCCCTGAAGGACGGCTCTGCGCACGTCGTGCAATCGGCGCTGTCGCAGGGCTTCGTCACCCTCGACAAGGGCGAGACGCCGTCGGCCGTGCATTTCGCCCAGGTGAACGAGATGGACGGGTTTTTCCTCACGGCGCGCAAGCCCGACGCCGCGTTCAGCTGGGCAAGGCTCGAGGGCGCCGAGCTCGTCACCTTCAAGGGCGGCCAGCCGGCCGCGATGTTCAAGTACGCCTGCCACAAGGCGAACATCGACTACTCGAAGATCAAGCTCGTCACGCCCGGCGGTCCCGCCGACATCGACAAGGCGTTCCGCGAAGGCCAGGGGCAGTATGTGCACCAGCAGGGCCCCTTCCCGCAGCAATTGCAGGCTGACGGCGTCGGCCACGTCGTGGCGCAGGTCGGCCCACAGATCGGGCCGTGCGGGTTTTCCAGCCTCGCGGCGACGCGCGAGTGGCTGAAAAGCGACATGGCCAAGGCGTTCATGCGCGCCTACCGCAAGACCCGGGCCTACATGAACGACGCGCCGGCCGCGCAGATCGCGAAGGCGGAGAAGCCCTTCTTTCCCAAGATCGACGAGGCGGTGCTCGCCGATTGCATCGCCACCTATCAGAAGCTGGGCTGCTGGACGCGGCACGTCGAGATCACGCGCGCGGCCTACGAGAAGACCCTCGACGTGTTCGAGTTCAACGGCCAACTGAAGCGCCGCTACCGCTACGAGCAGGTGTGCGCGGAGCCGCCGGCATGAGCGGCCTCGCGGTGGTCACGGGGGCGGGCTCGGGCCTCGGGCAGGCGATCGCGAAGAAGCTCGCCGCCGACGGCTTCGCCGTGGCGGCGATCGACCTCGACGAGGCGGCGGCGAAGCAGACCGCGCGCCAGATCGGCGGCAAGGCCGCCGCGTACCGCGCCGACGTCAGCCGCGCCGCGGAGCTGGACAAGGCCGTTTCGGCGGCAATCAAGGAACTCGGCACGCTCGAAGTGATGGTCAACAACGCGGGCATCCTCGATGGCTATTTCGACGTCGACGAGATGGACGAAGCGCTCTGGCGCAGGGTGATCGAGATCGACCTGACGGGCGTGTTCCTCGGCTCCAAACGCGCATTGCAGGAGATGCTGCCGCGAAAGCGCGGGCGCATCATCAACATGTCCTCGGTCGCCGGCCTCAACGGCACCGGCGGCGGCGCCGCCTACATCGCGGCCAAGCACGGCGTCGTCGGCCTCACGCGCCAGATGGCGGTGCAGTACGGTGCGCGCGGCATCCGCGCCAACTGCGTCTGCCCGGGCGCGATCCCGACGGGCCTGCGCGCGCACTCGCAGGCGATCCTCGGCCCGGGCGTGCCCGACATGAGCGGGCGCGGCGTGGCGGTGAACGACGAGATGGTGAAGGCACTCGTGCCGCTCGGCGTACGCGGCACGCCCGAGGACGTCGCCGACGCGGTGAGCTTCCTCGCCTCGGACGCCGCGCACTACGTGAACGGCCACGCGCTCGTCGTCGACGGCGGCTGGCGCGCGAAGTAGCCGGTCGGGCGCACACTGATGCCGCGCGCGCCAACGCTCGCGCCCTTCGGCGTGCGCAGCTTCCGCTTCCAGTGGCCGGCGGACCTCGCTACCTCCTGGGCCTTCGAGATGGAGGCACTGATCCTCGGCTGGTTCGTGCTCAGCACCACGGGCTCGGTCGAGAAGCTCGTGCTGGTCGCCGCGCTGGCGTGGCTCGGGTCGCTGTTTTCGCCCTTCTTCGGCGTCGCCGGCGACCGCATCGGCCTGCGCGCGCTGCTTTGCATCACGCGCGGGGCCTACGCGCTGCTGGCGGCGGTGCTGGCGCTGCTGACGCTGACCGGAGCGCTGGCCGCCTGGCACGTCTTCGTCATCGCCGCGCTCGCCGGCCTGATGCGCCCTTCCGACATGGCGATGAGGAACGTCCTCGTCGGGCAGACCATGCGCCCCGAGATCCTGATGGGCGCGCTCGGCATCTCGCGCACCACGTCCGACACCGCGCGCATCGCCGGCGCGCTCGCCGGCACCGGCGGCGTGGCGCTGATCGGCATGGGGCCGGCGTACGTGGTGGTGACGGCGATTTACGTTGCCGCATTCCTGCTGTCCCTGGGCGTCGCGGGAACGCCGGTGCGCGGCAAGACCGAGACTGCTGCGGTGCTTGCCGGGTTGCAGCAGGCGATCGGCTATATCCGGGGCAAACCTGACCTGCTGGGCGCGCTGGGGATGGCATTTCTCGTCAACCTGCTCGCGTATCCCTTCTTCCTCGGCCTGCTGCCGTACGTCGCGAAGGACGTGTACGGCATAGGCCAGGCGGGTCTCGGGTACCTGGCCGCCTCGTTTGCGACCGGCGCCCTGGCCGGCTCGGTGCTGCTGAGCGTGACGCGGCTGCCGCTGCGCGCGGGGCGCATCATGATGTGGAGCGGCGCCGCGTGGTTCACGGCGGTCGTGCTCTTCGGACAGATTCCCTTCATCAGCGTCGGCCTGCTGCTGCTGTTCCTGTCGGGCCTGGTGCAGAGCTTCTGCATGACGCCGCTCGCCGCGGTGATGCTGCGCGCCTCGAGCGAGGAGATGCGCGGTCGGGTGATGGGGATCCGCATGCTCGCGATCTGGGGGCTGCCCTTGGGGCTGCTTGCCGCGGGGCCGATCATCGCGGGGATCGGCTACGGCGCGACGACGCTGATCTACGGCGGGATCGGGCTGGCGGCGACGCTCGTCATCGGCTACCGCTTGCGCAGCGCGCTGTGGCACCACTCGGCGGCGGCCAACGCGCATCTCTAGCACCGTGGGCGCCGATCCCCGGGACATCTCACTGGCGCGCGGGCTGCTGATCGCGTTCCTGCTCTCGTTCGGCCCGGCGGTCTCGAACTCCTTCTCGCGCTTCGCCTACGCGCTCATCCTGCCGGCGATGCGCAGCGAACTCGAGTGGAGCTACTCGCAGGCCGGCTCGATCAACACCGTCAACGCGCTGGGCTACCTCGTCGGCGCGCTGCTGACCCGCGCGCTGGTGGCGCGCCTGGGCAACCGCCTGCTGTATGGCTGGGGCATGGTGATCACGTCCGTCGCCATCGCCGCTACCGGCTTCGTGCGCGACTTCGACGCGCTGATGGCGGTGCGCGCGCTGGCGGGCGTGGGTGGCGCCGCGGTCTTCATCTGCGGCGGCGCACTCTCGGGCAACATCTTTCCGAAGCGCCCGCAGCTCGCCACGACGACCATCGCGATCTACTTCGCCGGCGGCGGCCTCGGCCTGATGCTCTCGGGCATCGCGCTGCCGCTGCTGCTGGAGGCGCGCGGCAGCGCGTCCTGGCCGCTCGCCTGGCGCGGCATGGGCTACGCGAGCCTGTTGCTGACCGGGGCCGCGGCCTGGGCCGCATTGCGCATCGCCGAGCCAGGGAGAATGCCGGGCGAGGCGCGCTGGGAAGTGCGGCCGTTTGCTGCCGAGCTCGCCTCCTACGCCCTGTTCGCGCTGGGCTACATCGGCTACATGACCTTCGTCATCGCGTGGATGCGCGTCAACGGCGCGAGCACCGCGTCGGTAATCGCGGTGTGGTTCGTGCTGGGGCTGGCGACCCTGCTCGCGCCGCTGGTGTGGCGCAAGCCCGCCGAGCACTGGCCCGGCGGCCGCCCGCTCGCCGCAGTGATGGCCGTGCTCACCGCGGGAGCCGCGCTGCCGCTCGTCTCCACGCATCCTGCGGCCATGCTGCTGTCCGCCGCGCTGTTCGGCCTGGCCATGTTCAGCGCGCCGTCGTCGGTCGGCAGCTTCATCAAGCGCGCGCTGCCCAGCCCCGCCTGGGGTTCGGCCATCGCCACCTTCACCGTCGTGTTCGCCGCCGGGCAGATCGCCGGGCCCGTGGCGATCGGCTGGCTCGCCGACCGTTCGGGCTCGCTGCAGGTCGGGCTGGCGGCCTCCGCCGCGTTGCTCGCGGTCGGTGCCGTGCTGGCGCTCGCGCAGCGCGACTTGCGGCTGGCGCCGTGACTGCAGGTCAGCTTGCCGCGAGGCACTCCACGGCTTTCGCCACCCCGTCGCGACCGAACGGGGTCCCCTGCACCCGCATCGCGGCCTCCACCCCGGCAAGGCAGCCGAGGATCATCGCCGCGTTCACGTCGCCAAGATGCCCGATGCGAAAAGCGCGGCCCTGCAGAGGCCCGAGGCCGCCCGCGAACGCGACCTGGAAGCGTTCCCGCGCAACGCTGCGCAGCGCCTCGACATCGAGACCCGGGCGCGCTTCGATCGTGGTGACCGACACCGAGCGCGCTGCCGGGACGCGGCAATGCAGGAACAGCGCGCCCTCCTGGGCCCAGCACTCGACCGCAGTCTGCACTGCGCGCGCGAGTAGCGCGTGGCGGGCAAGTACCGCGTCCATGCCTTCGCGATCGAGCAGCGCGAGCGCGGCCTCGATGCCGTAGAGAAGGTTCTGCGGCGGCGTGCCGCAAAACTTCGTGTAGCTGTAGTCCCCTTTGCGCCGCTTCCAGTCCCAGTAGTGGCGCGGCGCCGGGTTCTTCGCGGCGACCTGCGCCGCGCGCGCGTCCACGGCGATAAAGCCCAAGCCGGGCGGCGACATCAGGCCTTTCTGCGATGCACCGACCGCGACGTTCACGCCGAGCGCGTCCATCGCGAACGGCGCGGCGGCGAGCGAGGCGACGACGTCGGCGACGAGAAGCGCCGGGTGACCGGCAGCGTCGATCGCGGCGCGGATCGCTTGCAGATCGTTGGTGATGCCGCTCGCGGTGTCCGTGTGCACGACGAAGACCGCCGCGATCTCGCCCTTCTTGTCCGCGCGCAGCGCCCGCTCGATGTCGTTCGGGTCGATCGGGTAGCCCTCCTTGTAGGGCGTGCGCAGCGCGCGGCGGCCGGTCGCTTCGGCCTGCAGCGCCCATTGCTCGGAAAAGTGGCCGCTGCCGGGGATCAGTGCGGCGTCGCCCAGATCAAGCAGGTTGTCCGTGGTCGCTTCCCAGACGCCGTGGCCGTTCGCGGCGTACATGAAGAGGTCGGCCTTCTCGGTGCGCAGCAGCCGCCGCAGGCCGGCTTCGCATACGGCGATGATCTGGTCGAGGCGCGGGTCGCCATGGTCCATGGGCTGGCGGTGCATGGCGGCCAGCACCTCCGCGGGAATGTGCGTCGGGCCGGGCGCATGCAGAAACCGATCGCCCGGAATACGCAGCGGCGTGGCGAAGTGCGGGTCGGTGCGGTTCAAACGAAGATGCGCCGATGACGTGACGAACGGCAATCTAGCATGGCGCGGCCATGACGCGTGCGCGGCCGCGAGGTATGCTTGGGCTTCCGCCCAACGGACATCGCGATGAGCGCACCGATCCAGGTCTTCTGGCAGCCGCACTGAACCAGCTGCCTCCGGCTCAAGGAGTATCTCTCGGTCCGTGGGATCGAGTTCCAGTCGGTCAATGTCCTCGAGGACGCCGAGGGCCAGGCGGCGCTGCGCGCGCTCGGCGCGCGCTCGGTGCCGGTGGTGGCGCGCGACGGGCGCTTCGTCTACGCGCAGGTCATCGCGGAAGTGATCGCCTTCCTCGGCCTGGCCGAAGCGGGCGGTCCGGTGCTCGCGCCGGGCGCGCTTGCCGCACGCGCGGATGTCGTGCTCGAGACGGCGGCGCGCCTGGTGCGCCAGTTTCCGGATGCGGCGCTCGGCAACGTGCTGCCGAACCGGCCGCGCTCCTGGCGCGTGCTCGCGCACCACGCGTTCCAGATCCCCGTCGCGTTCCTCGAGATGGAGGAAAAGGGCACGCGGCTCGAGTACGAGGTGATGGTCGCGCCGCCGCCCGAGGACATGCTGACGGGCGCGCAGATCGCGGCGTTCGGCGAGGCGGTGCGCGAGCGCTTGGCGCGCTGGTGGGCGCGCGCGGCCGGCGCGGACTTCACCCAGCGCGTCGAGACCTACTTCGGCGGCACCAGCCGGCACGAGATGCTCGAGCGCACGGTGTGGCATTCGGCGCAGCATGTGCGCCAGCTCGCGGCGCTGCTCGAGTCGATCGGCATCGCGCCGGACCGGCCGCTCGGCGCCGCCGAGATCCGCGACCTGCCGCTCACGGACAGGATCTGGGACGAGGGCTGATCGGCCCTTCCCAGCACGCGAAGTTTTCCGCCGATGCCCCTCGAGAAGCCGGCCGTTGCGCCGCCCTCGCTCCGACAGACGCTCGCCGACTTCGGCGCCCTGTACGCCGCCAACGCGCTCGTCGCCTTCATCTTCGCGGCCTCGGGCCCGGTCGCGATCCTGCTCGCCGTCGGCATGCGCGGCGGCCTGTCCGAGTCCGACCTCGCCTCGTGGCTCTTCGGCGCGTTCTTCGTCAACGGCCTCATCAGCATCGCGTTCTGCTGGTTCTACCGGCAACCGCTCGTATTCTTCTGGTCGATCCCCGGCGCGGTGCTCGTCGGCCCGGCGCTCGGCCACCTGGGCTTTCGCGAGATCGTCGGCGCCTACCTGGCTTGCGGCGTGCTCATGCTCGTTCTCGGCCTCTCCGGATGGGTCAAGCGCTTCATGGACGCGGTACCGATGCCGATCGTCATGGGCATGGTCGCCGGCGTGTTCCTGCGCTTCGGGCTCGATCTCGTGTTCGCGATCCGCGATGCGTTCTGGATCGCGGCGCCGATGACGGTCGCGTTTCTCGCCCTTTCGGCCTCACCGCGCCTGTCCCGGGCGCTGCCGCCGGTGATCGGCGCGCTGGTGGTCGGCATATTCATGATCGCGGTGCTCGGCCAGTTCGAGGCGCGTGGCGCGGAAGCATTCGCGATCGTGCGCCCGAACCTGTACCTGCCGGCATTCTCCTGGCAGGCGATGCTCGAGCTGGTGGTGCCGATCGCGATCACCGTGCTGGTCGTCCAGAACGGCCAGGGCATCGCGGTGCTGCGCGCCGCCGAGCACCAGCCGCCGATCAACGCGATCACCGCCGCGTGCGGCGTGGGGGCCCTCGTGAGCGGCATGGTCGGCACCGTCTCGACCTGCCTCACGGGTCCGGTCAACGCGATCATTACGGCCTCGGGCGAGAAGCACCGCCACTACACGGCGGGCATCATGGTCGGCGTGCTCGCGCTCGGCTTCGGGCTGCTGTCGCCCGTGTTCACGCGGCTGATGCTCTCGGCGCCCAAGGCATTCATCGCCGCGCTCGCGGGGCTCGCCATGCTGCGGGTGCTGCAGACCGCGTTCAGCATCTCGTTCAGCGGCAAGTTCGCGCTCGGCGCGCTCGTGACCTTCCTCGTCACCGTGGCCGACGTGCCGATTCTCAACGTCGGCGCCCCGTTCTGGGGCCTGGTGTTCGGCCTCGCCGCGTCGTGGCTGCTCGAGCGCGGCGCGTTTTCAGGGCCGGCGGGCTGAGGCGCAGGCCGTGGCGGCAACCCTCGCCGGCAGCCTTGATTGCGGCCGTCCACCAACCGTAGAGTCGAAATTGCGACCGCAGGAATTGAACTTGCGCGTGCGCCGGCCGGTCTTGCGCGGATGACGATGATTCTGCGCTGCATGGCCGTGCTGTGCGTAGCCCTTTCGCTCTCCCTGCCCGCGCGGGCCACGGAGGAAGACGCAAGCGCCCTCGCTGAGCTCGCCCGGCCCGGCGGCATTCTGCTCATGCGCCACGCCATCGCGCCCGGCTTCGGCGATCCGGCGGCGTTCAGGCTCGGCGACTGCGCGACACAGCGCAATCTCGATGCCACCGGGCGCGAGCAGGCGCGTGCGCTCGGCGCGCGGCTGCGCGCGGCGGGCATTCGCCGCGCCAAGGTCTATTCGAGCCAGTGGTGCCGCTGCCTGGAGACTGCCCGCCTGCTTGGCATCGGCGAGGTCGAGCCGCTGCCCGCGCTGAACTCGTTCTTCGACCGCCCGCAGGAGCGGGAGCGAAAGCTCGCAGCCGTACGCGCGTTTCTTGCCGGGCTGCCGGCTGACGGCGCGCCGGTCGTGTTGGTCACCCACCAGGTGACGGTCAGCGGCATCACCGGGCGCGGCGTCGCATCGGGCGGGGGCTACGTTCTGCGCCTCGACGCAAGCGGCGCGCCGCAGGTCGTAGGCACCCTCACCGGCCTCTGAGCGCTCGTTCAAACCTACGGAGACGAACATGGTTCCCCGCATCGTGATGTCCTTCGCCCTGTGGCTGTGCGCCATGCCCGCCGCATTCCCGCAACCCGTGCTCAGAGCGACGCTGCATGCCGAAACCGCGGCCGGCCTCTCTCGGCCGCACGATGCCGCGTTTTCGCCCGATGGGAAACGCATCTACGTCACCGACATGGCCAATAGCCTGGTGCGCGTGCTGGACGCCGAATCGCTGCGCCTGCTGGACACGTTCGGGCGCGGCGAGCTTTCCAGGCCGCACGACGCCGAGTTCGACGCGCAAGGGCGACTGCTGGTGGCGGACAGCGGAAACGACCGTGTGGTTATTTATGACGTCGCTGGCGCCAAGCCGATGCTCGTTGGCGAGCTCACGGGCCTGGCGAACCCCGAGGGGGTGGGGGTCGCGCCGGACGGCCGCGTCTACGTGACGAACACGGGCGCCGGCAGCGTGAGCGTGTTCCGCGGTGGGCGCCTCGAGCGGACTGTCGGGCAGCCCGGAAGCGGCGCGGGCCAGTTTTCGCGCCCGCACGATGTCGAGGTCGACCGTGACGGCAAGGTCTATGTGGTCGATTCGGGCAACCATCGGGTCCAGATCCTGGACGCAGACCTGAAGCCTCTCGCGAGCGTCGGCGCGGAGCTCGGGCTGAATGAGCCGAAGTACCTTTCGTTCGACGGCGAGCGCATCTGGCTCGCGGACGAATACAACCATCGCATCGTGGCACTCGATCGTAGCCTGCGGCCCGTGGGCATCCTGGGCAGCGGCAAGCGCGGCCGCTCGGCGACGGAATTCCACAAGCCCGAAGCGGTGCTCGCGCGTGCCCCGTTTGTCTGGGTGATCGACACCTACAACGATCGTATCGTGCGCCTGCGCGTCGCGCCTTGAGCGTCGCCGAGGCTGTCCGCGGCCGCGACCGCCGTGCTGCTAAATTTTCCCGCGGCAGAGAAAGAAAAAGGCCCCAGCAAACGCTAGAGCCTTTACGGATTGTCGGAACGTGGCGGTTTCGAACCGCCGGCCCCTTACTTCGAAGGCTTCGGAGGGAGCGTGTATGTGGCGCTTCCCTCGGTTTCCGCGTAGTCGACGAAGTCCGGGTGCTTGTTGATTTGCCTGGATGTATACACGAGCTTCCCGCGTATCCCTTCGAATCTGCCGGTTCCGGCGATGAACTGGCCCTCGTGCGGGATCACCCAGAGGCCCTTTGGCCCGACGGAAAACTGACCCGTAAATTTCGTTGACCACGACGACCCGTCCTCGAAGAAGGTCGTGTCATAGCCGGATATGGTCCCCTTGCCCTTCGTGATGTCGAAATCCCCCAAAGCGGAATACGCGGCGACCTCTCCATCATCGAAGATCGTCAGGCCTCTCCTGACCCATGCCCCGTGAACGCGGCCTTGCGCAGGATCACCGATGAGAACGGCGTTCTGCGCAACCTGGTTGTGGACTTCTTTGTACCGCACCGTCGTCTCCGTCTGCGACTGAGCGGGCACTGCTGCGCCCAACAGCCACGCCGGTGTAACGAGGCTCACGAGAATCAACTTGAACCATCTGCTGGTCATGATGATGTCTCCTATTTGCACATGTGGCTCGTAAGGATCGAGCGCTCGCGGCACCGTGCGTGCACGCCGCGCGACGCTCACTTCCAACATTGCAGGTCGGTACAGGCTGTACCGAAAGCGCGGGGCCTGCGGGCCCGAAGCCGAACCGGCGGACGGACTGGTCCGGGAAAGCCGATCCTCTTTGACTGCGTACGATAACTTCGTCGAAGACGCGCGAAGCTATTGACCCTCCTGAGTACTCCTTTCCGGAAGCGGCATATTGACCGGAATCAAGGCCGGTTTAGCCAGCCGTCCTGATCCCGATTGATTGGCGGGCCGTGGCGGATTCGAGCCGCCGACCAACGGGTCAAGAGCCGAAGTTAGAGCCGCTCGCAGCGCTTGCCGGCGGACCTTCGGTCAGGGGAAGTCAATGCCGGACAGGCGCCTTCATGCCGGTTCCGGCACAAATTTGGCGCAGCCGGCCTAACGTCTTCTATCGGCCTGCAGTAGCCAGTACAGGAGTGCCAACTTCGGGATCAGGAGCGCAGAAATGGGCCGCGACCGCCCGCAAGGCGCGGCGCGCTAATCGGCGTCCTGATCTTCAAGCTCGATCGCCGCCTCCGGCGGCAACTTCGCGATGATCTCCTCGACCATGCGAACATGCTCGGCCTCTTCGTCTCGCAGCTCCTCGAAGAGCGCCTTGACGTCCGGCTGTTTAACGTTAGGGATGGCCTGATCGTAGAACGCGAAGGCTTTCTGTTCGGCGGCCAAGGCCACCTTGAACGCATTGAGCGCTGACATGTTCCAGCGCGGCGCGCCGACGTCGGGGGCCTCCACATCGAAGAGGTCGTCGAGCGTCACTCTTGCAGGGGTGTCGCCAAAATGTGTCTTGCGGCGCCTGGCGAGCTCCTCGCCATGTTTCTTCTCGTTTTCGGCCATCGACCGGAACACCGAACTGGCGTCGCCGACATCGCGTGAGCCGAGCTGCGCGGCAAATAGCGTATAGCGCTGATACGCCTCGACCTCGATAAGGCTCGCGAGATCCAGGGCATCCATCAGCGTAAGTCTGGAGAAATCGATTCTGGTGAGCATGCGGCCTCCTGCGCGGGACACTCAAGTAGACCATTATTTCGCATAACCCGGTTTACCTGAATGCCTTGCGGCCACGCGCACGGGCCGTGGGCGCAGCGCGGACGGGTGGAATCGC
>DATHYT010000056.1:0-62808 GCA_035459025.1 Burkholderiales bacterium
TTAGTGGCCGTAGAGGCCGGCCTTCGCCTTGCCGCGGAACACGCGGTAGGCGAAGACGGTGTAGCCGACGAGAAACGGCAGCACGATGAGCGCGCCCGCGAGCACCACTTTGAGCGCCGAGGGATGGGCCGCGGCGTCCCAGATCGTGAGCCAGCCGAGCACGAGATACGGAAAGACGCTGTAGGCGAGGCCGAGGAACGCCAGCACGAAGATCGCCATCGCGCCCGCGAGCGGCTTCCAGTCCGAGCGCCCGATCGAGCGCCACACCCAGAGCCAGGATACGAGCGAAGCCGCGGGCAGCACCATCAGCGCGAGCGTCGCCGGGAAGTCGAACCAGCGGTGATAGACCAGCTCGCTCACCATCGGCGTTGCGAGCGACACGAGCGCCACGCCGAGCGCCACCCAGGCAAGGCCCCAGCGCGTCCACGCCATGGCCTTCTTCTGCAGCTCGCCCTCGGTGCGCAGGATGAGCCAGGCGGCGCCGAGCAGCACGTAGCCGCCGCAGAGCGCTGCCCCTGTCAGCAGCGAGAACAGGCCGTAGCCCCAGCCCGGCTGGAACGCGGTGAGGTAGCGCCCGAGCATGTAGCCCTGCGCGAACGAGGCGAGGAACGAGCCGAGCCAGAACAGCCAGTTCCACAGCTCGGCGTGCCAGCCGACCGCCTTCACGCGCAGCTCGAACGCCACGCCGCGCAGCATCAGCCCGACGAGCATCGCCGCCACCGGCAGGTAGAGCTCGCCCAGGATGTAACCGTGCGCCGCCGGAAACGCGATGAGGAGGATTCCCACGCCGAGGACCAGCCAGGTCTCGTTGGCGTCCCAGAACGGCCCGATCGAAGCGACCATCACGTCCTGCTCGTCGGGCGTCGCCGCCGGCATCAGCATGCCGACGCCGAGGTCGTAGCCGTCGAGCAGCACGTAGGCGAGGATCGCCGCGCCCATCAGCACGGCAAAGATGAGCGGCAGGTCGAGGCTCAAGCTTTCGCTCCTTCGCCGGCCATGTGCGTGAGGGTCACCATGTACGCGAGCAGCATCACCGCGTAGACGAGCGCGTAGGCGGTGAGGCTCGCCCCGAGGCTCGCCTCGGCGACGCGCCCCGCGGCGTCCGCGGTGCGCAGGATCCCGGTGACGAGCCAGGGCTGGCGGCCGATCTCGGTGACGATCCAGCCGGCGAGCGTCGCGACCCAGCCCGAGAAGGTCATGCCGGCGAAGCCCCAGAGGAGCCAGCGCGGCGGCGCGCGCTTTCGCAGCCACCAGGCGCCGAGCCACGCCAGGCCGAGCATCAGCACGCCCATGCCGACCATGATTCGGAAAGCGAAGAACACCGGTGCCACCGGCGGGTGGTCGGGGGCGAACGCGTCGAGCCCCTGCAACTCGGCGTCGAAGTCGTGCTTGAGCACGAAGCTCGCGAGTTTGGGCACCTCGATCGAGTAGTCGTTGCGGCCCGCGAGCTGGTTCGGGATGGCGAACAGCACCAGCGGCACGCCCTTTTCGGTGCTCCAGATCGCCTCCACCGCGGCGATCTTCGCCGGCTGGTGCTCGAGCGTGTTCAGGCCGTGCAGGTCGCCGACGAAGATCTGCAGGGGCGCGAGCACCGCGGCGACGAGCACGCCCGCCTTCAGCGTCTTCAGCGCGCCTTCGTCCGCGGCGTGCCTGAGCAGGCGCCACGCCGAGAGCCCGGCGACGAGGAACGACGCCGTGAGCCCCGAGGCGAGCATCACGTGCGTGAAGCGATAGGGAAACGACGGGTTGAAGATCACCGCCAGCCAGTCGCCGGCGATGAGCGCGTCGCCGTCCATCACGTGCCCGGCGGGCGTCTGCATCCAGGAATTGAGCGCGAGGATCCAGAACGCCGACAGCGTCGTCCCCAGCGCCACCATCACCGCCGAAAGGATGTGCACGCGCGTGGACACCCGCTCCATGCCGAACAGCATCACGCCGAGAAATGTCGCTTCCAGAAAGAACGCCGTCAGCACCTCGTAGCCGAGCAGCGGCCCCGCGACGTTGCCAACCTTCATCATGTAGCCCGGCCAGTTGGTGCCGAACTGGAAGCTCATGGTGATGCCCGAGACCACGCCCATGGCGAAGCTGAGGGCGAAGATCTTCACCCACAGGCGGTAGGTGGCGAGCCAGCGCGGGTCCCGCGTGCGCGCGTACTTCACGCGAAAGCCGATCAGGAACCACGCCAGCGCGATGGTGATGGTCGGGAACAGGATGTGGAACGCGATATTCAGCCCGAACTGGGCCCGCGCGAGGAGCAGGGGGTCGCCGGGGTCCATCCAGCCTATTTTCGCCCCCGCCGGTTTGCGCGCGCAATAGCGCGTATGCTGGGTGTTCCCTGCGGGAGAGTTCCCATGGAGTACGTCGCAATCGGCGTCATCGGCCTGCTGGTCGGGCTGCTCGTCGGCCGCTTCCTCGCCGGCAACAACTTCAGCGTCGCGGGCGACGTCGTGTTCGCGCTCGTCGGCGCGTTCGTGTTCGCCGTCGGGCTGCGCGTCACCGGCCTCGCGCCGGAAGGCGGCGCCGGCAGCGGCGCGGTGATGGCGGGCATGGGCGCGCTCGCGGCGCTGCTGCTGCGGCGCGTGCTGAGGACGGTTTAGCCTTGCAATAAATAGGGACAGACCTCATTTTTCGCAATTGCACCTGATTCGCAGATGAGAAAAATGAGGTCTGTCCCCATTTAAACTGTCGGCGCATGCCGCCCGCGCCGGTCGCCAAGCAGGAACTGCTGCAACGCCTCGCCGCGGGCCACGCCGCGCGCATCACCGTCGTCACCCCGAACGTGCGCCTCGCGCGCGAGCTCGCGCGCGAGTTCGACGCCGGACAGGCGGCCAAGGACCTGCGGGTCTGGGAGACGGCGGACATCCTGCCGTTCGGCGCCTTCGTCGAGCGCCTGTACGAGGACGCGCTGTACTCCGACCTCGCGGAGCGGCTGCCGCTGCTGCTCACGAGCGCGCAGGCGCGCGCGCTGTGGGAGGCGACGATCCGCGCGAGCCGCTGGGGCGAGGGGCTGCTCGCCACGCCGCAGGCGGCCGCCGACGCGGCGCGCGCCTGGGCGCTCGCGCACGCCTGGCGCATCGACGGCGCGCTCGCGTCCTATCCCGGCAACGACGATGCGAAGGCTTTCGCCGAGTGGGCGCGCGAGGTCGCGCGCCGCTGCGACAAGGACGGCAGCACCGACGAGGCGCGCCTCGCCGACGTCGTCGCACCGCTCCTGCCCGAAGCGGCGCTGCGCAAGCCCAAGCTGCTCGTCGCCTACGCCTTCGATGTGGTGACCCCGCAGGAGCAGGACTTCTTTGACGCGTGCGCCAAGTCGGGCATCGAGGTGCGCGCCTGCGCGCCGGGGAAGAGGGAGGGCGAGGCCCATCGGCGGGTGTTCCCTGCGGCACGCGAAGAGCTCGACGCCGCCGCGCAGTGGGCGCGCGCCAAGCTCGAGGCGGGCGCGGGCCGGATCGGCGTCGTCGTCCCCGAGCTCGAGCGGCGCCGGCGCGAGGTGGTGCGCGTCTTCGCGCGCGTCATGCGTCCGGACCACAACCTGCCCGGCGCCGAGCCGCGCGCGCTGCCCTTCAACGTCTCCCTGGGCGCGCCGCTCGCGGACTACCCGCTCGTCAACGCCGCGCTCGCGATCCTCGCGCTGGCCACGCATGAGGTGACGTTCGATCACGCCTCGAAGCTCATGCGCTCCCCTTTCATCGCCGGGGCGTCCTCCGAGATGGCACAGCGTGCTTTACTCGACGTCTCCTTGCGAAGAATCGCCCCGGCGAAACTCAACCTCGGCAAACTCGTCGCCCTTGTCAAGGGCGCTCCGATATTGAGGCAGAGATTGGAAGCGCTCTTCGGCACCATGCGACCGGCCAACGACTCCCCGCACGACTGGGCGCGCCATTTCACCGACCTGCTCGAGGCGATGGGCTTCCCCGGCCGCAGCCTCAACTCCGACGAATTCCAGACCCGCGCCAAGTTCAACGCAACCCTCGCCGAGCTCGCCAGGCTCGAGCGCGTCGCGCCGCGCATGCGCCAGGAGGACGCCCTCGACGCGCTGCGCCGACTGTGCGGAGACACTTTGTTCCAGCCCGAGTCGCCCGACGCGCCGATCCAGGTGCTCGGCGTGTTCGAGTCCGAGGGGCTGGAGTTCGACGCGCTGTGGGTGAGCGGGCTGACGGATCAGGCCTGGCCGCTGCACGCCAGCCCGAACCCCTTCATTCCGGTCGCGCTGCAGAAGAAAGCGGGCATCCCCGAGGCGACGCCGGAAGCGACGCTGGAAAGAGCAAAGAAGATCACCAACGGATGGCTGGAAGCGGCACCTGAAGTGATCGTGAGCCACGCGGCCCGCGAAGAGGATCGAGACCTGATCGGTTCTCCATTGATCTCCGGCGTTCCGAGCTTTTCCGGAACGCCGGAGGCCATAAGGGTCGATCGGTATAGGGACGTGCTTTTCGCGGAGCGACGAGTAGAGCGAGTTAAGGACGGGAAGGCACCGGCCTTGCAGACGAAGACGCCACGGGGTGGTACGAGGATATTGGTGGACCAGGCCGCCTGTCCTTTCCGGGCCTTCGCCAGGCACCGGCTCGGAGCGGAAGCCCTGGAAGAGCCTGTTGAAGGTTTGGACGCGAGAGACCGGGGCTCCCTGCTCCATGCCCTGATGAAGGAACTGTGGACCGAGCTGAAGGGCAGCGAGGGGCTGAAGGGAGACGTGGCTGGCGCGATCGAGCGGGCGGCAACGAAGGCGGTGCAGGAGGAAGCGGTGGAGGAGCCGCTGGCGAGCCTCGAGCGTATGCGCCTCGCGAAGCTCGCGCGCGACTGGCTCCGGGTGGAGGCCGAGCGTGCGCCCTTCGAGGTGGTGGCGCTGGAGGAAAAGCGCAAGCTCCGCGTCGCGGGCCTGGAGCTGAACGGCCGCATCGACCGCATAGACCGGCTCGCCTCCGGCGGGCACGCGGTGATCGACTACAAGACCGGGCGCACGACGCCGCAGGAGTGGCTCGGCGAGCGGCCCGAGGATCCGCAGGTGCCGCTCTATGCGCTGAACGCGGAGGACGTGTCGGCGGCCGCGTTCGCGAAGCTGAAGGCGGGCGAGATGCGCTACATGGGGTTTTCGCGCGCGAAGGACGCGATCCCCAAGGTGCAGGCGGCGAAGAACTGGGAGACGCTGGTGGCCGGCTGGCGAAAGGAGCTCGAGGCGCTCGGCACGGGCTTCGCTGCGGGCGAGGCGCGCGTCGATCCGAAGAAGATGCTGCAGACCTGCCGCTATTGCGACCTGCAGCCGCTATGCCGCGTATACGAGCGCGTCAGCGCGCTGGACGAGGGGGGCGGGGACGAATGAGCGCGCTAGCTCCAGACCGGGTAGCCCTTGGCGTTGCGCGCGAGGCCCCCGTAGAGGTCGAGCATGCGCTCGCGCCACGCGAACACCGGGTCGTCGGGCTCGAGCAGGCGCTGCGGCGACACCGCGCGCGCCCACTGAAAGGCGCCAAAGAGGACGTAGTCGGCGAATCCAGGATCGGTGCCGCAGACGTAGGGCGCCTGCACCAGCTGCTGGCGCACCGGCAGCAGCGCGCCGCGCAGGTCGGCGATCGCCTGCTTCGGATTGGCGCCGAATTCCTCCAGCGTCTTGCCGAAGCGCTTCTCGCGCGACTCGCGGAAGTACGCCTGGTCCTTCTCGTGCAGCGCGGCGAACAGATCCAGGATCACGGCGCGCAGCACCGGCGGATGGATCGTCGACTCGGTCCAGATCTTGAACACGTAGGTGAGCGCGCGCGCCTGCGCGCTGCCAAAGAGCGGCTTCACCGGGTACTGGTCCTCCAGGTAATTGGCGATCGCCCAGGAGTCGTGGACTTCCTTGTCGCCGTCCCGCAGCACCGGCACCTTGTCCTGACCGGAGAAGGCGATCGCCTCCTGCTCGGTAAAGCGCCACGGCACGGTCTCGGCCTGCAGGCCCTTGTGCGCGAGCGCCATCTTCGCGCGCCAGCAGTACGGCGAGAACCGCCGGTCGTCCTCGGCGGCGGCAAGGTCCCACATCTTGAGCGCCATGACGGCGATGATAGCTGACCAGAAAGAGCGCGATCGGGCGCTGGACGCCGCCTGCTCGTTCATCGTCCAGGCGCCCGCGGGCTCGGGGAAGACCGACCTGCTGGTCAAGCGCTATCTCAAGCTCCTCCAGGAGGTGGCGAAGCCCGAGGAGGTCGTGGCGATCACTTTTACCAAGAAGGCGGCCGCGGAGATGCGCCAGCGGGTGCTGGAGGCAGTGCCGGCCGAGCTCGCGCCGCGGCTTCGCATCCAGACCATCGACGCGCTGTGCGCGGCGCTCACCGCGCGCATGCCGGTGCTGGCGAAGTTCGGCGCGCAGCCGCGCATCAGCGAGGACCCGGCGCTGCTGTACCACGAGGCCGCCGCGCGCACGCTCGCGGAGGTGACGCCGCCGGTGGCGCGGCTCCTTGCGCACCTGGACAACTTCGTCGCCGGCGCGACCGGGCTGCTGGCCGCGATGCTCGAGCGGCGCGACCAGTGGCTGCGCTCGACCGGGCGCGCGCCCACGCGAAAAGAGTTGGAGCTCGCGCTGCGCGTCGAGCGCGGGCGGCTGCTGCAGGCCGCGCGGGCGCTGCATGCGCAAGCCTCGCCCGCGCTCGCGCGCGAGATGTTGAGGAAGGACGGCAAGTGGCGCGCGGGGGCGCCCGAGGACCTGCGCGCGGTGCCGGGGCTGGAGGAGATGCTCGGGATGCTCCTCATCATGCCGCCGGAGACGTTCTCGGATCAGCAGTGGGAGGCGCTGGAGGCGATCCTTGCGCTGCTGAACCCCGCGGTGGCGCAGCTGCGGGTTTTGTTCGCCGAGCGCGGAGAGGTGGACTTCACCGAGGTGGCGCACGGCGCGCTCGCCGCGCTCGGCTCTGCGGATGAGCCCACCGATCTGCTGCTGTCGATGGATTCTCAGGTGCGGCATCTGCTGGTGGATGAGTTTCAGGACACCTCCAACTCGCAGTGGGAGCTCCTGGAGCGCCTCACCGGCGGCTGGCAGGAGGGCGACGGGCGCACGGTGTTCGTGGTGGGCGATCCGATGCAGTCGATCTATCGGTTCCGCGATGCGCAGGTGGGGTTGTTCCTGCGCGCGCGGCGCGAGGGGCTGCCGAACGTGCGGCTCGAGCGGCTCACGCTGTCTACGAACTTCCGTTCCCAGGGGGCGATCGTGTCGTGGGTGAACCGGGTCTTTCCCCAGGTGCTGCCGGCGGTGGAGGACGAGGCCTCCGGCGCGGTGCCGTATTCGGCCTCGGTCGCCTTTCACGAGGCCGACGCCGAGGGCGAGCCGTCGCTCGAGCTCTTCGCCGACCGGGAAGGGGAGGCGAAGCGGGTGGTGGCGCTGCTCAGTGAGGCGCGCGGGCGCACCGCGATCCTGGTGCGCAACCGCTCGCACCTCGATTCGATCGTGCCCGCCCTGAAGAGCGCCGGCGTGCGCTTTCGCGCGGTGGAGATCGAGCAGCTCGGGGAAAGACAGGTGGTGCAGGACCTCTTTGCGCTGACGCGGGCCCTGACTCACCTGGGCGACCGCGTGGCGTGGCTCGCCGTGCTGCGCGCGCCGTGGTGCGGCTGCACGCCGGAGGAGCTCGCCGCCTATTTCGAAGGCCGCTTCGAGACCGTGTGGGAGCGCATCCAGGACGAAAAGCGTTTTTCCCGCCTCGTCTCCGTCCTGCGTCCGGCTCTGGAGAACCGGCTGCGCGGCACGCTGCGCGATTGCGTGGAAGGCGTCTGGCTCGCGCTGGGCGGCCCGGCGTGCGTCGAGGACGCGACCGACCTGGAGGACGCCGAGATCTTCTTCGACGAGCTCGAGCGCCTGGAAGTCGCGGGCGAGCTCGAGGACTTCGGCGCGCTTTCGCGCAGCCTCAGTCAATTGTTCGCCTTGCCCGACGTCGAGGCCGGCCCCGAGGCGGTGGAGATCATGACCATCCACAAGGCCAAGGGCCTGGAGTTCGACGCCGTCATCGTTCCCGGCCTCGATCGTCCGCCGCGCGCCGCGCGGCGGCCCTTGTTCGCCTGGCGGTCCTTGCCCGGGGGGCAGTTGTTATTGGCGCCGATCGACGAGACCGGCGGGGAGGCCGAGCCGCTCTATAGGTATGTGCGGCTGCTCGACCGGGAGGCCGAGGACATCGAGGCGGGGCGGCTGTTCTACGTCGCCGCGACGCGGGCCGAGTCGCGGTTGTACTTACTGGGGTGCGTGAAGATTTCTGAGGACGGGGTGGTGCGGCTGCCTTCGA
The DNA here is from genome assembly GCA_035459025.1 of Burkholderiales bacterium. GTDB lineage: Bacteria > Pseudomonadota > Gammaproteobacteria > Burkholderiales > SG8-39 > JAABQT01. The sequence goes on from DATHYT010000056.1 coordinate 8,235, forward strand.
AGCGGTCGCTGCTCGGGCTGGCGTGGCCGGCTTTGGGGGAGTCGGTGAGGTTGCCTGCGGCGGTGGCGGCGGAGGAGGCGGGGAGCAAGCCGTTGCCGGCGGGGGAGTTGATTAGGCTGCCGTCGGATTTTGAGATGCCTAGGGCGCCTATGGCCATGGCGTGGAAAGCGTCCGGCGAAGGGCGGGAGGAAGCAGGGCCGCCATTCGACTGGGCGAAGGAAGCGGTGCGCGTGGCCGGGATCGTGGTGCACGCGTGGCTGCAGCGCATCGCCGAGGATGAGCTGCGCGGCTGGGATGTAAAACGCGTCGACGCGCTGCGCGACCGCTTTGCCAGCGACCTGCAAAGGCGCGGGATTGCGCCGGCCGACCTGGAGCGCGCCGCCGCGCTGGTGGTGCTGGGGCTGAAGAACGCGATCTCGGACGAGCGCGGTCGATGGGTCCTCGGGCCGCAGAAGGCGGCGCGCAACGAGTACCGGCTGCGGAGCCGCGAGCGCAGCTTCCGCATCGATCGGGTATTCGAGGACGCCAACGGGAATATGTGGGTGGTGGACTACAAGGCGAGCGCGCACGAGGGCACGGGGGTGGAGGCGTTTCTCGATGTGCAGAAGGTGCGCTACGCGGCGCAGCTCGATGCGTACGCGGAAGCCCTCGGCGGTGCGCGGCGGGGGCTATATTTTCCGCTGCAGAAGGGCTGGCGCGAATGGTGAGAAAGGATGAACCATGGCACTGAAACGACCCAAGGGCTCTGCAGGCACCCTCGTTGTCCTGGAGCACGTGTCGCGGCTCCTCAAGGGAAATCCGCTTGGGGATCCGCACGTACGAAAGCTCGGCGTGTGGCTCCCGCCGCAGTACGACGACTGGGGCAAGCAGCGCTTCCCCGTCCTCTACGACCTCGTCGGCTTCACCGGCTCGGGCCTCGCGCACACCGCCTGGAAGTCCTTCGGCGACAACGTCCCGGAGCGCGCGGCGCGCCTGATCCACGAAAAGAAGATGGGGCCGGCGATCATCGTCTTCCCCGACTGCTTCACCGCGCTCGGCGGCAACCAGTACGTCAACTCCTCGGCCATCGGCGACTATGCCGACTACCTCACCAAAGAAATCATCCCCTTCGTCGACAAGGAGTTCCGCACTCTGCCGTCGCGCGAGCACCGCGGCTGCTTCGGCAAGTCCTCGGGCGGCTACGGCTCGATCATCCACGGCATGAAGTACGCAAGATACTGGGGCGCGATCGCGAATCATTCGGGCGACGCCTACTTCGACTTCGTCTACTGGCACGACTGGCCGAACACGCTGAACGAGCTCGCCAAGCACCGCGCGCCGAAGCGAAAGGCCGGCGCCTACGACGCGCGCCGCGAAGCCAGACGCAAGGGCCTGGAGCAGGGCAGGGACGACGGCCGCATCAAGCGCTTCCTGCAGCACGTGTGGAAGAAGGAGAAGCTCGCCGGCAAGGAGGTCCACTGCATCATGAACCTTTGCATGGCGGCGACCTACGACCCCGACCCGCGCGCGCCCAACGGCTTTCGCATCCCGTTCAACGCGGAAACGGGCGAATTGATCGCGGCGCGCTGGAAGAACTGGCAGCGCCACGACCCCATCAACCTGGTTTCCAGATACAAGAACAACCTAAGATCGCTGCGCGGCATCTACATCGACTGCGGCTGGACCGACCAGTACCATATCCAGTACGGCTCACGCATCCTCTCGCGGCGCCTCGCGGAAGCGAACCTCCGCCACCGCTACGAGGAATTCCCCGACGACCACTCGGACATCGACTACCGCATGGACGTGAGCCTGCCGTTTCTCACGCGGGCGCTGCGCTGAGCACAGGTTCACCACAGGAGACCGACATGTCCGTAAGACTGGTTCGAGCATTCGTCGTCGCCGGCGCCGCGCTTGGCGTCTCGAGCTGCATGAGCTTCGTGATCGAAGGTGCCGGGGATCGGGACAAGACCACGGCCGCGCAGAAGGTGGAAGAAACGATCCACGGATCGTTCTGGGGCTTCCTCTGGGTGAAGCCGGCGGTGGCCAAGTGCGAGAAGAACCACGAGCTCTACCGGATCAAGTACCACCAGAACGCGCTCTACGTCCTCGCTTCGGCCGCGACGCTCGGGGCCTACGTGCCGCAGGCGATCGAATGGTGGTGCGTGCCGCGGGAAGACCCCAAAGCAGACGAAGGACCGTCGCTGAAACCGCGGCCGCGATGAACGTGCGCAACCTCATCGTCGGCCTGGACGGAACGTTCAACGAGCCGAGACAGCTCGACGCCGGCAGGGTCGCGCCGACCAACGTCGCGAAGCTGCTGTCGCTGCTTAAGCGCGGGCAGCGGATTCACTACGAGGAGGGCGTGGGGACCGGGATGTGGGAGCAGGTCCGCGGCGGCATCATCGGTTACGGGCTCGATGAAAGGATTCTCGGCGCGTACCGGTTTCTCTGCCAGCGGTTCGCCGACTCGGACTGGCGGCGCGAGGACAACCGGATCTTCCTGTTCGGCTTCAGCCGCGGGGCGTACACCGCGCGGCGCATCAGCGGATTGATCGCGCACAGCGGCATTCCCGTCGACGTGGAGGACACCGAGCTCGGCTTCGAGCTCTACAAGGGCCGCGATCAGGTCAGCGTCGACAAGTTGAAGAGGGAGGGGCGGTTCTTCGACTTCCCCGTCGAGATGGTCGGCGTCTGGGACACGGTCAAGGCGACCAACGATGCCGACTACCACGACGACGAGCTCTGCGGCAACGTGGTCGCGGGCTATCACGCCATGGCGATCGACGAGAAGCGCCGGGTGTTCCCGGTATTGCGGTGGGCCGCGGACCCGAGAGTGACCCAGCTCTGGTTTGCCGGCGTCCACGCCGACGTCGGCGGCGGGTACCACGAGGCGGCGCTCTCCGACATCGCCCTCGAATGGATGGTCTGGCGCGGCGTTGACCACGGCCTCGATTTCAGCGAGACGAAGTTCCGCGCTCTGAACCCGCGTCCCGGCGGCCGCATGCACGACTCCTACAGCGGTATCTGGAAGGCGTTCGGCAGCGAGGCGCGCATCGTCAGAGCGGCCGACCCGGTCCACGAAAGCGTGCGGGAACGCATTGAAGATGCGCCCGCAAAGTACCGGCCGAAGCTTCCCTCGCGGCCGATCTTTTGGAAGGAGCCGTATCGGGTTTGACGGCCGTTCCTCGCCCGGGCGCCGGCCTAGCCGCGGCCCAGCGCCGCGGTCGCCCAGTGCGCCCAGCCTAGCAACGCGCTGTCCCCGTCGAAGGCGCCGACAACCTGGATGCCGAGCGGCAACCCGTGCGCGCCTTTGCCGAAAGGCACGGTGACGCAGGGAACGCCGAGCAAGGTCCACGCGCGGTTGAACACCGGATCGCCCGTGCTCGCGTGCGAGCGCGGCGCCTCGCTGGTCGCGCTCGGCGTGAGCAGGAAATCGACTTCGCGCATTCTGTCCGCCAGGGCGCGCCGGCATTGGCGCGCGGTCTCGCGCACGGCGTCGTACTCGGCGCGCGCCACCTGCCACCCCTCCTCGAGGCGCGGCTTCAGGCTCGTGCTGATCTCCCCGGGATGGTTCTCGTACTCCCAGGCCAGCGCCCGCGCGCTCTCGTAGCCCATGATGACACTATGCCGGTCGAAGAGCGCCTCGCTCCCGGAAGGCAGCTCGAAGTCGCTCACCGTAGCGCCGGCCTTCGCAAGCAGCCGGGCGGCCTGCTCCAGATTAGTCTGCGACAAGGTGTCCGCTTCCTGCCAGCGCGGCGTGCGACACAACCCGATGCGCGGCTTGCCGGTGAAGGAGGCGAAGTCCGGGACGGAACGGCCGGACAGGACTTCGAGCGCGAGCGCCAGGTCCTCCGCGCTTCTTGAAAAGATACCGATCGTGTCGAGCGATTCGGCGACGAACTTCGTTCCCTGGCGGTTGATGCTGCCGAAGCTCGGCTTCAGCGCGAACGCGCCGCAGTAGGCGGCAGGCCGGATCACCGAGCCGCCGGTCTGGGTACCCAAGGCGAGCGGCACCATGTGGTCGGCCACCGCGGCCGCGGAGCCGCTGGAAGACCCGCCCGGCGTGTGCGCGGGATCGTGCGGATTGCGCGTCATCGAGGGATGGTTGTTGGCGAACTCGGTGGTGACCGTCTTGCCGAGGATCAGGCACCCGGCGCGGCGCAGGAGCGCGACGCAGGCCGCATCCGCCCGGGGCCGGTGCCCGCGGTAGATCGGCGAGCCGTACTCGGTCGGCAGGTCCTCGGTGTCGATGATGTCCTTGATGCCGAAGGGCACGCCGTGCAGGCGGCTCCTGCGCGGCGCGCGGTCGAGCTCGCGTGCCGCGGCGAGCGTCTGCTTCTCGTGGATGAACGCCCACGCGCGTACCGCGTCGTCACGCTCCGCGATGCGCTCGAAGCAGGCCGCGGCGAGCGCCTCGGCGGTCAGCTCGCGGGATTCGATCAGACGCGCGGCCTCGGCCGCGGAAAACGCATGCAGTGGCTTAGTCATTTCCGGAGGGTATAACGCCCGAGGCGTTGCGCGGCTCAGCTGGGTAAGTCATCCCGCCGGGCGGGGCCCGCGTTAGGCGGTCATGCTGCCCGCACCGCGCCTGGTAACACACGTGTTACCATAGCCATGGTCTCGATCCGGGTACTGGAGTACCTCGAGCCGTCCGGTCGGTCGCCGTTCCGCCACTGGTTCGACGACCTGGAGGCGACGACTGCTGCCAGGGTCGGCGCCTATCTTTACCGGCTTGAGGAAGGCAACTTCTCCAGAGTCGAGGGCGTGGGTGCGGGCGTCTACGAACTGAAGGTCGATTTCGGGCCCGGGTACCGGGTCTACTTCGGCAAGGACGGGGAGACGGTGCTAATCCTGCTGGGCGGCAGCACCAAGAAGCGCCAGCGCGCCGCGATCGGCCGGGCGCAGGCAGCCTGGCAGGACTACAAGCGGCGCAAGAGATAGCGAATTCGAGACATGGCACTGACGAGAGACTTCAAGGAAACGGTGGTCGAGCGGGCCCAGCGGGACGCCAGGTTTCGCGAGGCGATGTTCACCCAGGCGCTCAATGCCTACCTCGCCGGCGACACGCGCACCGGCAAAGCGATGCTTCGTGACCTGGTGAACGCGACGATCGGCTTCGAAGGTCTCGCCGCGGAGGTCAGGAAGCCCTCCAAGAGCCTGCACCGCATGCTCGCGGAGCGCGGGAACCCCAGCACGGAGAACTTCTTCGACATCGTGCAGGCGCTGCAAAGGAGAACTCGCGTTCGGCTGCACGTAACTGCGCACGCGAATTGATCTGACAGCGACGGGGACCGCTGCACGGCGCGCCTGCTACAATGCGCCCTGCGCAGTGAGTCCCAATCCGAAGCTGGCCGCGGCCGGCTTCTTTATTTCTGGAATCCTTCAGTGATCGTCGCCTCCGGCATCGCCATGCAGTTCGGGGCCAAGCCCCTGTTCACCGACGTCTCCGTCAAGTTCGGCGGCGGCAACCGCTATGGCCTGATCGGCGCCAACGGCTGCGGCAAGTCCACGTTCATGAAGATCCTCGGCGGCGAGCTGGAACCGAGCGCCGGCACCATCGCGATCGACAGCAACGAGCGGGTGGGCCGGCTGCGCCAGGACCAGTTCGCCTACGAAACCGAGCGCGTGCTGGACGTGGTGCTGATGGGCCACGAGAAGATGTGGGCCGCGATGCAGGAGCGCGACGCGATCTACGCCAACGAGAGCGCGAACGAAGACGACTACCTGAAGGCCGCGGAGCTGGAGCAGAAGTACGCGGAATACGGCGGCTACACGGCCGAAGCCCGCGCCGGCGACCTGCTGCTTGGCCTCGGCGTCCCCACCCACCAGCACCACGGCCCGATGAGCGCCGTCGCCCCGGGCTGGAAAGTAAGAGTGCTGCTCGCGCAGGCGCTGTTCGGCGACCCGGACATCCTGCTCCTGGACGAGCCGACGAACAACCTCGACATCCACAGTATCCGCTGGCTCGAAGACGTGCTCAACCGCAGAACCAGCACGATGGTGATCATCTCGCACGACCGGCACTTCCTCTCCAGCGTCTGCACGCATATGGCGGACGTGGACTACGGCCAGATCCGCATCTACGCCGGCAACTACGACGACTACATGGAAGCTTCCACCCTGGCCAAGCAGCAGCTGGAAAAGGACAACGCCAAGGCGAAGGACCGCATCGCCGACCTGGAAGACTTCGTGCGCCGCTTCCGCGCGCACAAGGCGAAGGCGCGGCAGGCGACCTCGCGCCAGAAGATGATCGAGAAGCTGAAGGTCGAGGACGTGAAGCCCTCGAGCCGCCAGTACCCGTTCATCCGCTTCCTCGTCGACCCGAAGGAAAAGCTCCACCGCCTCGCGCTGGAGGCGAAGGCGCTGACCAAGGGCTACGAGAAGGGCAAGCCCTTGTTCAGGAACCTCGACCTCGCCATCGAGGCGGGCGAGAAGGTGGCGATCATCGGCCCGAACGGCGTCGGCAAGACCACGCTCCTGCGGTGCCTCGAAGGCAGCCTGAAGCCCGATCAGGGCACGGTGAAATGGGCCGAGAAGGCCAATAGAGGCTACTGGCCGCAGGACCCGGCGGACGAATTCAAGGGCGACGAGTCGCTTGCGGACTGGATGGGCCGCTGGAGGAGAAAGGACAAGGCCCAGGACGAGCTCATCGTGCGCGCGACGCTCGGCCAGCTGCTCTTCTCCGGCGACGACCAGAAGAAATCCCTGAAGGTCATTTCCGGTGGCGAGGCGCAGAGGATGCTCATCGGACGCCTGGTGCTGCAGATGCCGAACGTCATGCTGCTCGACGAGCCCACCAACCACCTCGACATGGAATCGATCGAGTCGCTGAACGGCGCGCTCGACAAGTACACGGGCACGCTCATCTTCGTCTCGCACGACCGCGAGTTCGTGTCCTCCCTCGCCACGCGCATCCTCGAGCTGAAGCCCGGCGGCGAAGTGATCGACTTCAAGGGCAGCTACGAGGACTACCTCGCCGGAAGGTTGGAAGCGCTGGCCGCCTAGCGCTAAGATGGTGCGCATGCACCCCATCCCCGTGCGCACCATGAAGTTCGACGTGCCGAGCGCCGCCGACTTCCACCCGCTGTACCTCGCGGGCAGCGCGGCGCTCTCCTACAGCCACTCCGCCTTCGGCCTGTACGTGGCGCTGCTCGAGCCCTTCGCGGTCAAGTCGCTGAGGAAAGTCCTCGGCAAGATCCGCGACGACAAGCTCCGGGAGGAGGTCGACCGCTTCTGCCGCCAGGAGGCGCAGCACTACCAGCGCCACATCGACTTCAACAAGGTAATCCTCGCGCACGGCTACCCGGGGCTGGAAGCGCGCATCGAGCAACTGCGCCAGGACCTCGAGCGCGTCCTCGGCAACGCGAGCGACCGGTACTGCGTCGGCTATGTCGAGGGCTTCGAGTCCTACACCACGCAGTTCGCCCTCAACATGATCGGCAGCGGCCTGTACGACCACCGCCGCACGCACCCGGCGTTCGGCGCGCTCTTCAAGTGGCACATGCTGGAGGAAATCGAGCACCGCACGGTCGCCTTCGACCTGTACCAGCACCTCTACGGCGGCGCCCTCTACCGGGTGCGCATGTGCTGGATCTCGCAGGGGCACATGCTGCGCTTCCTCGACGACTGCGCCGACCTGATGTCGAAGCACGACATCGCCCGCCACGGCGAGCGCTGCCGCATCGGGGCGCGGCAGAAATTCCAGCTCGCCACGTTCCCCATCGGCATGCGCATCCGCTCCATGCTCCCGGGCTACACGCCGCGCCGCCACAAGGTGCCGGAGGACATCGCCCGGCTCTCGGCGCACTTCACGCAGATGGCCGAGAGCGTGCGCTAGGCGCCTGCAGCCTGAAGAGCGGCGGCAGCGGCGCCCTGGGCGCCGCGCGCCGCGGCTTCGGCTTCGCCAGCCGCAGCGCGCGCCAGAACGCCTTCCCGTCCCAAGCGCGATCCGCGTAGAGCGCGGCGTCGAGCGCCTGCGCCTGCGCGGGCTCGAGCGCGGCTTTCGCGCCGACCGCGCTTTCCCAGGCGAGGAGCGCGTCGCGCGCGCCGCGCGCATCGTTCCTGCGGCATGCGGCGTGCAGCGCCGCGCGCGCTTCGCGCCGCGCGCGCGCGCGCTCGTGCCGCCAGAGGCCGAGCGCGCCCATCACCAGGATTGCGAGCAGGCTCCAGCGCAGCAGTCCCTGCCAGTCGAAGCGGGCCTCGGCCTGCGCCGGCGCCGCGACCGGCGCGATCGCCGCGTGCAAGACGAGCGTGCGAGCGCCGAGCGTCGCCACGCGCGCGGCATCGGCCTCGAGGTCCCACCAGCGCACGCTCAGTTCGGGCACCGCGACCTCGCCTGTCCCGACCGGCATCAGGACGATGCGCTGGACGCGCCGGCCGACCGTGCCGCTCGACAGGTATTCCGTCTGCAATACCGGCTGGTCGTGGTGCACCCGCAGCGCCGGATGCGCGGCCATCTCGAGCCGCGGCAGGCGCTCGGCGGCGAGGCCCTCGGCGCGCAGTACCAGGGTTCGCGTCACCGGCGCGCCGGCGGACAGCGCATCGAGATCGCGCGACCAGGCCTCTTGCAGCGTGAGCGCGCGCGCCGGCAGCCACGGCTCGCCCGCGCCCGCGGGCGCCGCGCGCACCTCCAGCACCCGCTCGGGCCCGCGCACGGAAAGCGGCGCAGCCGAGGCGCGCGGGTCGCGCTGGAAGGTCTCGGCGTAACGCAGCACGCTCTCGAACTCCGCGCCCGGCACGAGCAGCCGCCCGGGCCGCCGCGGCACGATGACGTGCGTGCGCTCGAGCACCTCGTAGAGCACCCCGGCGCGCTCGCTCTGGTACGTATCGATGGTGCCGACGAGTGAGACCTCGGCCGCGTCGCCAAGCTCGGGCGGGCGCAGCACGCCGTGCGGGATCCCCGGCGCGCGCAACGCGCGCAGGCGCAGACGCGCCTCGGCGCCGACGTACACGCGCGCGGGCAGGAGCTCGGCCTCGACCACGAGGGGCGGCGGCGCGCCGCGCGCGCCCAAGGCCGCGAGAAGCAGCGACGCGCAGAGCGCCGCCCTCACCAGCGCGCCCCCGTGTCGTGGTGCCACGAGCCGCGCATGCGCATCTGGCGCGCGAAGCGGTTGGCGAGCAGCGACCCCGGATCGTCCGGCACGCCGGCGAGCAGCGCTTCGAGGCGCTTCAGCTCGGCTGCGTCGGGCGCGTGCTCGGGCCTCACCGCGCCGCCGCGCCCTTCCTGTTGCGCGAGGTCAGTGCGCTCTTCAACTTGCCCGGGCTGCGACGCCGCGCCCGCCTGCGCCTCGCCCCGCGCCGCGTCGGGCCGCGTGCCGCGGCGGATGAGGCTGCTCTCGCGCCGCACGCTCTCGGCGCCCGGCTTCGTGCGAGGCTCGGTCTCGCCGCCGCGCTGCGCCTCGGCGCGCCGGCGCGCGAGGGCTTCGCGCACCAGCGCGCGGTTGAACAGCGCGTCGCGCATCGAGGGGCTGCGCTCGAGCGCGGCGCCGTAGGCGGCGAGCGCGGCGTCGAGCCGGCCTTCGAGCGCCAGCGCGTTGCCGCGGTTGTAGTGCGCATCGGCGCTGTCCCCCGCGGCGAAGAGCATCGCGGACTCCGCGAAGCGGCCGCTTCGAAAGAGCAGCAGCGCGCGCCAGGGCGAGTCCTCGCCCAGGCGCGCAGCGAGCGCGCCGTGATTGCCGAACTCGCCCGTCGCGAACGCTTGCGCCGCCTGCTGGTCGGCGCGCCGCCAGAGGTCGCGCCAGTCGAACGCCAGCGCTTCGCCGGGCGGGAGCGACACCGCGAGCGCCGCGATCCCCGCGACCCAGCCGCGCCGGAAAAGAAGCGCCGCGAACGGCAGCGCGGCGAGCACGAACCAGATGCCGCCGTCCTGGCGCACGCGCGATTCGCCCGCGGGCGCCGCGGGCGAGGCGGCCCAGGCCTGCGCGCCGCGCGCGAAGCGCGGCGTCTCGGCGCCGAGCAGGTGGAAGCGCCCGCCCCCGGCGAGTGCCACGCGCTCGAGCGCGGCCAGTTCGGGCCGGGCGACGAGCACTTCGCCACTCTCGGCGCGCGCGAAGGCGCCGCCCGCGAGGCGCACCGGCCCGCCGTGCGGCGTGCCGACGGCGAGCACCGAGAGCGGATAGCCCGCGCCGGCGAGACGCCGCGCCGCCTCCAGCGTGCGCGCGTCGCCCGCGCTGTCGCCCACCAGGATCACGTCGCCCGCGACCGCGCCCGCGCGCTCGAGGAGCTCGCGCGCGAGCTCGAGGCCGAGGTCTGGGCGGCTGCCCGCGCGCGGCAGCGTGGCCGTGTCGAGGCTCGCGAGCAGGTGCACGAGCGCCGACGGATCGTTCATGAGCGGCGCCACGGTGAAGGCGTCGGCGCCGAAGACCACGATGCCGAGCTGCGCCTCGCCGGTGTCGCGCAGGAGCGTCCCGATCGCCGCGCGCGCGCGCTCGAGCCGGCTCGGCACCACGTCCACTGCGTCCATCGAAGGCGACAGGTCGAGCACCACGATGCGCGCGCTCTGGTCGCGGTAGAGCGGCGCCGGCTCCGCGCGCCAGCTCGGCCCGGCGAGCGCGATGCAGCCGAGCGCGAGGGTGACGGCGGCGAGGCCGAGCGCGAGGCGCGCGCTCCAGGCGGGCGCGCGCCCGACCAAGTGCGGCAGCAGCTCGGCGTCGACGTGGCGGCGCCACGGTCCCGCGCCGGCACGGGCGCGCCACCACCACGCCAGCATCGCGAGCCCGAGGGGCAGCGCGAGGAGCCAGCCGGGACGCAGCCACTCGATCATCGACGTCCCTCGCGCAGGCCCGCGGCGAGCGCCGCAAGCGCGAGCACCAGCGCGGCGGCGAGCGGCCAGGCGTAGAGCTCGGCGCTCGGTCGGTAGCGGCGCTCGTCGAGCGCCGTCGGCTCGATCGCCTCGAGCGCTGCGTAGATGCGCTCCAGCGCCGCGCGGTTGTCGGCGCGGAAATACTGCCCGCCCGAGTGCGCGGCGAGGAGCTTCAGCGCGTCCTCGTCCAGCCCTTCGCCCGGGCGCAGCTCGAGGTCCTTCCTCGGCGTGCCGATGCCGATGGCGTGCACGCGCACGCCGTGCAGGCGCGCAAGGCGCGCGGCGTCCGCCACCGTCACCGTGCCGTCGGTGCTCGAGCCGTCGGTGAGCAGGATCAGCACGCGCTCGTCGCGCTGCATGGCCCTCAGGCGCGCCACCCCCAGCGCGATGGCGTCGCCGAGCGCGGTGCCTTCGCCCGCGAGGCCGATGAAGGTCTCGTCCACCATCTCGGCCACCGCGCGCAGGTCGAAGGTGAGCGGCGCCTGCACGTAGGCCTTGGAGCCAAAGACGATGAGGCCGATGCGATCGCCGGCGCGCGCGGCGACGAAGCTGCGCGCAGTGCGGCGCATCACTTCGAGGCCGAGCTCGGGCCCGAGCGCAGCCATGCGCATGCTCGCCGAGACGTCGAGCGCGAGCAGCACGCTGCGGCCGCTCGAGGGCACGCCGACCGGCTCGCCCACCCACTGCGGCCGGCACGCTGCCGCCACGAGCAGCGACCACGCCGCGAGCGCCAGCACGAGCCGCAGGCGCGGGGGCGCGCCCGCGCCGGCGGCGGACCAGGCGCGCGCTTCGTGCAGGAACGGCACGCGCAGCGGCGTCGCGAGCGGCGCGGCGCGCGGCAGCAAGCCGAACGCGAGCGCCGGCAGGACGAGGGCAAGCGCGGCGAGCGGCCAGGCGAATTCCAGCATCAGAGCACCGCGCGCAGCCAGTCGCGCGCCGCCGCGCGCAGCCGGGAAACGTCCGCGTCGCTGCCGGCGCGGTAGGGCGCCTCGGTGAGCGCCGCGGCAAGCGGCGCGAAGCGTCCCGGGGCGCGGTCGCAGCTTTCCAGGAACGCCAGCCAGGCGGCACCGGTGAGCCCGGCGCTCGCGTGCTCGGGGAAGCGCTCGAGCGCGGCGAGGCGCAGCAGCTGCGACACCTCGGCTGCGCTGGCGGCGGCTTCGAGCGCGGCGAGCAGGCGCCGGCGCAGCCGCAGGCGGCGCCACCATGCCGGCGCGTAGCGCACGAGCACCACGCCGAGCGCCACCGCGAGCGCGGTGGCGAGCCACCAGCCCGGCGCCGGCGGCCACCACGACGGCGCGGGCGGCGGATGCACGTCGCGCAGGCGCGCGAGCAGCTCGAGCTCCGGCGTCACGCGGGGGCCTGCTCCAGGAACGGTCGCTCGAGCGCACCGAACAGCTCTTCGCCGGTGCGCACGGCGTGGCAGCGCGTGCCGGGAAGCGCGGCAAAGCGCGCAAGGCGCGCGCGCTTTGCCGCCACGGCGTGCGCCTGCGCCGCGCGCACCGCGGCGCTCGCCGTGTCGAGCAGCAAGTGCTCGCGCCCGTCGGTGAGCGGGTAGCGCGCGGGCGGCGGCAGGCGCGCTTCGAGGACGTCGTACACCCAGACGAGCACCACCTCGCCGCGCGCGCGCAGCCGCCGCAGCGCGTTCTCGAGCGCGGCCTCGCCGTCGGCGAAGTCCGAGACGACGACGAAGCGCGTGCCGACGGCGGCCTCGGCCGCAGCGCGCGCCGCCAGCTCGTCGAGCGGCGCGTCCGCGTCCGGCTCGAGCGCCGCGAGCAGGCGGCAGAGCGCGGGCGCCGCGCCTTCGGCGGCGCCCGCGCGCACCTGCGCGCCGCGAGCGCCGGCGACGAGCGCGCCGAAGCGGTTCGCGCCCTCGGCCGCCGCCCAGCCGGCGAGCGCGGCGATCTCGGCGGCGAGCAGCGACTTGAACGCGGCGCGCGTGCCGAAGCGCATCGGCGTGCGCTGGTCGACGAGGCAGTACAGGTCGTGGCCGCGCTCGGGCTCGAACAACTTGGTATGCGCGCGGCCGGTGCGCGCGGTGACGCGCCAGTCGATGCGCCGCACATCGTCGCCCGGCGTGTAGGGCCGCGAATCGGCGTAGTCCATGCCCTGGCTGCGCGCCGCGGGCGCGCGCGGGCCTTCGCGGCGCGCGGCGTCGAGCGAGAGCAGGCGCCGCATCTGGGCGCCGTAGCGCCGCAGGCCCGCGAGCTGATCCAGCGCCGGGCGCACGCCGCGCGGCACGTGCCGCGGCGTCCCGGCGCTCGTCACGGCACCGGCACCTGCGCGATGAGGCGCGCGACGATCGCGTCGGCGCCGACGCCGTCGGCGCGCGACTGGTACGACAGCAGGAGGCGATGGCGCAGCACGTCGGGCGCGATCGCCTGGATGTCGGCGGGCGAGACGTAGTCGCGCCCGGCGAGCCAGGCGTGCGCGCGCGCCGCGCGATCCAGGCCGATCGAGGCGCGCGGGCTCGCGCCGAGGCGGATGAGCGGCGCGAGCTCGGCGTCGTAGGCGCCCGGCTCGCGCGTCGCCAGCACCAGCTCCACGATGTAGCGCTCGAGCGAGGGCGCCATGTGCAGCGCGAGCGCCTCGCGGCGCGCGGCGAACACCTGCGCCGACGACGCGATCGCCTGCGCCGGCGCACGCCCCGGGCCGTTGCGCGCAAGCTGCATGATGGCGTGCTCGGCCTCCGGCGGCGGATAGCCCACCGTCACGTGCAGCAGGAACCGGTCGAGCTGCGCCTCGGGCAGCGGATAGGTGCCGTCCTGCTCGATCGGGTTCTGCGTCGCCATCACCATGAAGAGCTCGGGCAGCGGAAAGCTCGCGCGCCCGACGCTCACCTGGCGCTCCTCCATCGCTTCCAGCAGCGCCGACTGCACCTTGGCGGGCGCGCGGTTGATCTCGTCGGCGAGGACGAGGCTGCGGAACACCGGCCCGGGGCGGAACTCGAAGGTGCCGCTCTCGGCGCGGAACACCTCGGTGCCGGTGAGGTCGGCGGGCAGCAGGTCGGGCGTGAACTGGATGCGGTGGAAGTCGGCTTCCAGGAGCTCGGCCAGCGTCTTCACCGCGGTGGTCTTGGCCAGGCCCGGCACGCCCTCGACCAGCACGTGCCCGTCGCACAGCAGCGCGATCAGCAGGCGCTGCGTGAGCGCCTGCTGGCCGACGACGCGCGCATCGAGCGCGGCCGCGATGGCAGCGAACACCTCGCGCGGCGGGGCGTGCGCCAGGTCGGCGGCGGTGGGGGGGTCGCGCAGCACGGCGCCAGTGTGCCTTGAGGCACGGGGCGCGAACAAGGCCCGGGCTACACTTCCCGACCGATGTGGGAACTGGCCGTCCTAGCGCTCGCGCTCGCCGCCGCCTGGCTGTGGATCGACAGCCTGCGCGCGCGCGAGCATGCGGTCGCCGCCGGGCGCGCCGCATGCAAGCGCTATGGCGTGCAGCTGCTCGACGAAACCGTCGCGTTCGCGCGCCTGCGCCTCGCGCGCGACGACGCGGGGCAGCTGCGGCTGCGGCGCACCTACACGTTCGAGTTCTCCGACACCGGCGATAACCGGCGCCACGGCGCGATCGTGATGCTCGGCGCGCGGCTCGAGGATCTGCAGCTCGAGCCGTATCCGCTGCAATAGAATGCAGGCGCTATGGGCACCCGCTACGACCTGCTGATCCGCGGCGGCACCGTGATCGACGGCACGCGCGCGCCGCGCACCACCGCCGACGTCGCCGTCGCGGACGGGCGCATCGCGGCGATCGGCGAGCTGACGGGCGCAAGCGGCGACGCCGAGATCGACGCCACCGGCAAGATCGTGGCGCCCGGTTTCATCGACGCGCACACGCACGATGACCGTCTGCTTCTTTCCGCGCCCGACATGGCGCCGAAGACAAGCCAGGGCGTGACGACCGTCGTCGCGGGCAACTGCGGCATCTCGCTCGCGCCTTCGCCGCGCGGCATGAAGCCCGTGCCGCCGCTCGACCTGCTCGACGCCGAGGGCGGCTGGTACCGCTTCCCGGGCTTCGCCGACTACGTGGCGGAGCTGCGCGCGAAGCCCGCGGCGGCCAACGCCGCGCTGCTCGTCGGCCACTCGACGCTGCGCGTGCAGACGATGGACCGCCTCGATCGTCCGGCGAACGCCAGGGAGATCGAGCGCATGCGCGCGCTCGCCGACGAGGCGCTCGCCGCGGGCGCGATCGGCGTGTCCACCGGCCTGTGGTACGAGCCGGCGAGCGCGGCGACGACCGAAGAAGTGATCGAGGTGTGCCGGCCGCTCGCGAAGCGCCACGGCCTTTACTGCACGCACATGCGCGACGAGGGCGATCGCGTCCTGGATTCGCTGGAGGAGACCTTCCGCATCGGGCGCGAGCTCGGCGTGCCGGTGGTGGTGTCGCACCACAAGGTGATGGGCAAGGCCAATCACGGGCGCTCGGCGGAGACGCTGCCGCTGATCGCATCCAGAATGCGCGACCAGCCGATCGGGCTGGACTGCTATCCGTACTGCGCGGCTTCCACCATTCTCACGGCAAGCCGCGCGAAGATCGCCACGCGCGTGCTCGTCACCTGGTCCACGCCGCATCCCGAGCTCGCGGGCATGGACCTTTCCGAGATCGAGAAGAAGCTGGGGCTTGCGACCGACGAAGCGATCGCGAAGCTGCTGCCCGCGGGCGCCGTGTACTTCGCGATGGACGAGAACGACGTGCAACGCATTCTCGCCTTCGAGAACACCATGGTCGGCTCCGACGGCCTGCCGCACGACGCCGCGCCGCACCCGCGCCTGTGGGGCACGTTCCCGCGCGTGCTCGGGCACTACGCGAGGGGCCTCGGCCTGTTCCCGCTCGAGACGGCGGTCTACAAGATGACGGGCCTCACCGCGAAGACCTTCGGCCTGGAGGATCGCGGGGTCCTCAGAGAGGGCTACGCCGCGGACATCACGGTGTTCGACGCCGGCACGGTGGACGAGGCGGCGACCTTCGCGCGGCCGATCCAGCCAGCCAAGGGGATCGAGGCGGTGATCGTGAACGGCGAGGTGGTCTGGAAGGAAGGCAAGAGCACCGGTGCGCGGCCCGGGCAGGTGCTCTTGCGCAGCGGATTGGGTTAACGTAGCGGCCGACGCATACCAAAGGAGGGGACACGCCATGACGAAATACCAAGTTGCTGGCGCGCGCGCTGCTCCGAGCTCGTGCCGCCGAAGAACGAAGGCGACGCCGCTGCGCTCGCCAGCGGCAACCCCGTGGGGTATCTCATCCAGGTGAACAACGGCCCGGTGATCTACCACACCGGCGACACCGACGTGCACAACGACACGAGGCTGATCAGCCAGTTCTACAAGGTGGACGTGATGTTCGCGGCGATCGGCGGGCACTTCACCATGGACCCGGTGCGCGCGGCGCTCGACGAGCGCGGGCTCGGCGCACGCATGGTGGAGATGAAGCCGGGAGAGACGCGCGGCTTCTGAGCGCCGCGCGCGGCGGCGCCTAGCCGGCGGCGAGCACCGCGAGCAGCACGAATACCACCGCTGCTCCCTGCCAGGCGATGCGCTGGAACATGAGCTTGTGGCTGGCCTTCTGGTCGGCTTCGCCGCCGTGCGCCATCGAGACCACGCCCTTGTACAGCGACAGGGCCGCCAGGCCCGCCGCGATGAAGACGAACACCGTCATTGCATCCATAGGCCACCTCCTGATGCGCCCGGCTCGCCGAAATGCGCGCGCGGTGCGTTCTTGGTCATGCGCATGAACGCATTGCGCGTGACGTGCACGACATGCTCGTGGTCGCCAGCCTCGAAGAACACTTCCGGCTGCTCGGCGAGCGTCTCGTCGATGATCATCGGCAGGCCGTAGGCCGCGCCGAGCGGCGGCACGGCGCCGAGCGCGCAGTCGGTGAACAGATCCTGCAGCTCCGCCTCGCTCGCCAGCCGCAGCGCGTCGCGGCGCAGCGCCGCGCCGAGTTGCGCCAGGGCGACGTGATGGCTTGCCGGCAGGACCGCCACCACGTAGCCCTTGTTGTCCTTGACGACAACGGCCTTCGCCAGGCGCGTGCCCGGCACGTGCATGGCGTGCGCCGTGCCGCTGCTGCTCACCGTGCGCGGGTGCGGGATGACTTCGTACTCAATCTGCTGCGCCGACAAGTAGTGCTGAACGGTGGGTGCGATGTTCATGTTCGCCTCCTGCGGCTGCTCGATCTTTCTTGATTGCTACACCCGATCGGCGAGACGGGTTTTGACGTACGTCAAGGTTGCGCCGCCGCGGCGCCTATGGGAAGGCGGCAGCGCGCTGCAGCAGATCTTCCAGCCCCGGCTCGTCGGGGTTTTTCGGCTTGCCGGGATGGATGATGGCCACCTGGCAGCTCTCCGCGGCTTCGACGAGCTGGCGGTAGGTGCCGGCGCTCGCGTCGACGATGCGTGCCTGCTTGTTGGCGTCGTAGGCGAACATCTTGTTGTTGATCTGGATGCACTCGTCGCAGCTCGAGCAGCGCGGCGTCTCGATGTAGGGCTCGTCGGAAGACGGTGGCGGGGCCGCTTCGGCGGGACCAGGCGCCGCCGCGGCGGCCGCGGCGGGCGTCGCCCCCTCGGGTGCGGGCGCGGGCGCGGACGCGGGTGCGGGCGCCGGCGCGGCGGCGGCGCGCTCTTGCTCCCACTTCTGCCGCTCGCGCGCCAGCAGCCGCTCGGCGTGCGAGTTACGGATGCCGCCCAGCTCCTGCAGGCTGCGCCAGGCGTCGTTGCAGCGGCGCGCCTCGCGCAGCAGCCGGTCGTCGACGATCGCCTGGTGCACGAAATTTCGCTCGTCGACCATCAGCAGGCTCGGCAGCGCGTCGGGCACGCCCTTCGCCTCGCGCTGCACGCACTCGGCGGCCGGCACGCGGGCCGCGCCGCGACCCGCTTGCGGCACTGCGGCGAAGTGCCCCGCGTAGCGCGTGTCGCAGGCGGCGAAATCCATCAGCGTGAACGCCACCTGCACGCGCACGCGCTGGTGATCCGCGTCCTCGTAGGCGAGCTCGTGCAGCGGCCAGTCGCGATCCATCTGCGGGTTGCCCTCGAGCGAGAAGCGCGACGCCCAGTCCGGGCCCGCCGCGGGATCGTAGCTGAAGGACGGAAACGCGCGCGACTCGGTCGCCGCGGCGGCGACGAGGTAGGGCGGCAGCGCGCCGGCGTGGCCGCCGGCGCCCGAGTACACGCTGAGGAGCGACGCGCCCGGGTAGCGCATTGCCCGCAGGACGCGCTCGCGCTGCGCGCCGAGCTGGGCCGCGCTCGCCTGCAGCACGAGCACGCTGTTCAGCCCGAGGGCCATGTGCGCGAGCTGCCGGCTGTGCGCGCCCGCGGCAACGTGGCCCGCGCGCCCGGAGGGCTCGCCCAGGAGATCGTCGGTCTGCAGCAGGACCTTCATCGGCAGGCCGCCCGCCAGGATCTCGAGCAGCGCGTCCTGCTCGGCGCCGCGCACCAGCGCGTCGCGCACGCACACCAGGTAGTCGGGGAACAGCGCCAGGTCCCGCAGGTCGAGACCGCTCGCCGCGAGCCGCTCGAACAGCGCGTCGTGCCGCTCGCTGCTGAATTCGCCCTCGACCTCGAGTTCGGCGAGCGTGATCGCCTTCGCCAGCCGCATCATGTCGGGCACGCGCGCGCGGAACGCCTGCAGCGCGGCGGCGCAGCTGTCGAAGCGGAATTCGAGCGCCTCGACGCCGGGCGCCGCATAGAAGCGCTGTGCGCGCAGTTCGGCGAGCGTCGCCTCTATGCGGCCGCGGCGGGCGTCGCTGAGCGCGGTCTGCACCGACACCGTGCCGAGGAACTGCGACATCGATTCGAAATCGAACGCCTGGTCGTGGAGCGCGCCGAACGAGGCCTTGAGGCTGGCCGGGCTGCGGCCCGCGGCCGAGCGTGCGCGGTCCGCGCGCAGGATGTCGTCGAGCTTGACGATGAGGCGCTCGACGTCGCGGCGGAACGCGGCTGCCTTTTCCGCCTGCGCGGCGCGCCAGACATGGGCGAGCAGGCGGGCCGGGAGCGCGGCATCGCAATCGACGAGCTCGCCTTCGACCTTGCCGAGGGCGGCGAGCGAGCCGGTGCCGCCGGCAGCGGCCGCGCGCAGCTCGTCCTCGATGCGCAGCGCCTTCGCCCGTTCCGCGCCGCCCTCGATCAGGCGCTCGACAAGCGCGGTGAGCGGCTCGTAGACCCGCCCGTCCGCGGCATCGGCGCGCAGCACCAGCGGGAAGTCGTAACGCAACCTGGTCAAATCTCGGTACGCGGCGAACAGCGCCGGGCGCAGCGCCGGCGCCGCGGGCGTGCCCGGTGCCGCAGCCGCCTGGTGGCCGGTCACGTAGAACGCGGCGTCGGGATGGACTTCGGCGTGCACGGACAGCGCCTCACTGGGGCCAGAAGGTGAACTTGTCGAGCTCGGCCTCGAGCCCCTGCTTCAGGTTCGCGATGGTGCGCAGTCCGGGCGTCGCGCGCAGCTCCTCGTAGCACGGCACCTCCGGGTTGCGGTACAGGATGCCCACCGGAATGCGGTCGGTGTCCGACGCGATCTCGCGCGCGCGGTCGATATTCGACGGGTCGTGCGCATCGGTGCTCCGGTAGACCTGCTTCAGCCCGTCGCTCACCCGGAGGCCCTGCGGGTGGTCCAGCATCAGGATGCGCTTCGGGTCGTGCAGCCACGGGTCCCAGACTTTCGGCAGCCACTCCGGGCAGCGCTGCACGATGCGCACGAAGGAAAAGCCCTGGTGGTGGTAGGCGGCCTTGACGACTTCGTAGAGCGACTCGGGAATCCAGTCCACCGCCTGCGCGACGAAGGACACGTTCTGCACCCCGAGCGTGACGGAGAGCGGCTGCAGCGCCTCGAGCGTCGAGCCGCGCGGGGTGGTGTTGCTCTTCGTGCCGCGCGGCGAGGTCGGCGAGGCCTGCATCTTGGTCAGGCCGTAGATCTGGTTGTCGTGCAGGAACACCGTCATGTTCATGTTGTAGCGGATGGCGTGGATCCAGTGCGCCGCGCCGATCGAGCAGCAGTCGCCGTCGCCGGTGTTCACGAACACGGTGAGGTCGGGCCGCGCCAGGCGCACGCCCTCGGCCACCGGCAGCGCGCGGCCGTGGATGCCGTGAAAGCCGTAGGTGCGCATGTAGTGCGGGAAGCGGCTCGAGCAGCCGATGCCCGATACGAACACGGTCTTTTCCGGCCGCAGGCCCTCGTCGCGGCACAGCCGCTGCACCGCGGCGAGGATCGCGTTGTCGCCGCAGCCGGTGCACCAGCGCGGCACGGCGCTCTGGAAATCCTCGATCTCGTAGCGCTGCTCGCACAGCTGCAGCAGGCATTCGGTGGCCATCATGGTCATCGCGCGCGCTCCTTAACCTTGGGCTTGAGCGCGTCGAGCAGCACGCGCCGGATGGTGCTCGGCTTGATGGGCTGGCCTTTGACTTCGCTCCAGCAGTCGACGTCGACCAGGGTGCGCGCGCGCAGCAGCAGTGCGAGCGCCGAGTAGCGCCGGTTGTCCTCGTCGATGATGGCGTCGTCGGGCCGGTCGCTCCAGTTGCCCTCGATCGTCATCACCCGGCGGAAGCGCTGCATGATTTGCTTCAGGCCGCCCGGCAGCGGCTGCAGGAAGCGAAGGTGCAGCGAGGACACCTTGCGCCCTTCCTCGCGCAGCGCGGCGACCGCTTCCTCGATCGCGCCCTGGGTGCTGCCCCAGCCGACCACGAGCAGCTCGCCCGAGTCGCCGCCGAACACGGGCGGCGTCTTCAGCGTCTTCTGCAGCGCGGCGAGCTTGAGGCTCCTGAAGTGGATGCTCTCCTCGTTGATCTCGGGGTCGTAGGCGACGTGGCTGGCGCGGTCGTGCGCCAGGCCGGTGAGCGTGTGCATGCCGTTCGGTTGGCCGGGGATGAAGCGCCGCGCGAGGCCGGTGGCCTCGTTCCAGTCGTAGGGCTTCATGCCCTCGGGGATCGCGCTCTGGTCGACGGGCGGCGCGACCCAGGATTCGCTGAACTCGGGGCGCGCGAACGGCTGCTGCGAGGTCGCGAGGCTCGCGTCCGAGAGCACCACCACCACCATGTTGAAGGTCTCGGCGATGCGCCGTGCGGTGATGATCGAGTAGAAGCAGTCCTCGATGGTGCTCGGCGCCATCACCACCTTGGGCGCGTCGCCGTGGCTGCCGTAGATCGCGGTGAGCAGGTCTCCCTGCTCGACCTTGGTGGGCTGCCCGGTACTGGGGCCCCCGCGCTGCACGTTCACCACCACCAGCGGGATCTCGCCCATCACGGCAAGGCCGATCGCCTCCTGCTTGAGCGAATAGCCGGGCCCCGAGGTGATGGTCACCGTGCACTTGCCGGCATACGACGCGCCGATGGCGAAGGCGCAGGCCGCGATCTCGTCCTCGGCCTGGTGCACCACGCCGCCGACCTTCTCGAACACGTCGGACAGGTAGTGCGAGGCCGACGTGGCGGGCGTGATCGGGTACATGGCGCAGATTTCCATGCCCGAGGCGAGCACGCCCAGCGCGATCGCGGTATTGCCGTTGATCACGACCTGCGGCGTCGTGACGGGCGCGGCCGGAATGCGGTACCTGAACTCGAGGTTGGCCTCCGCCCACGCGTGGCCCGCCTCGAGCAGCTTCACGTTCTGCGCCACCACCGAGCCCTCCTTCTTGCCGAAGGCGAGGGCGACCTGCTCGCGCGCGAGCTGCAGGTCGAGGCTGTAGAGATGGCACAGCATGCCGAGGGCGAACATGTTCTTGCCGCGGCGCGGATCGGAGACCAGCGTGCGGCACTCCTGCTCCATCGGAATTTCGATCACGCGATAGCCGGCCTCGACGAGGCGGTCGTGCGTCTCCACGTACGCCGCGGCGATCGCCGCGTCGCCGTGGCTGCGCCACATGTTTTCCAGCAGGATGATGCAGCCGGGCTTGAGCTCGCCCGCGCGCACGCGCCCGAGCAGCACCTGCTCGTTGAAGGCGACCACCAGGTCGGTCTCGTCGCCGCCGTTGGTGACGCGCTGCGCCCCGATGCGAATGCGGTTGCCGCTCGCCCCGGCGATGGAGCGCGCCGGCGGGCGGATCTCGGCCGGGATGATCTCCACGGTCCAGATGCCGTTGCCCATGCGCGCGGCGATGGCGCCGAGCGACTGGCCGCAGCGCTGCGCGCCCTCGCCCGAGTCGCTGATGATCTCGACGATGTGCTCTTTGAGGGTGGTGACGGCTTTCTGGGCGGTTGGCATGGGTCTCTCAGGCGGCGGCGCGCAGGCGCACGAAATTGCGCTCGGCGCGGTCGATGCCGAAGAGCGTCTCCCCGGCCGCGGCGCGCGCCGGATCGCGGATGCCGAGATAGGCCTTCATGTTGCGCGCGGCCTTGCGGCCCGCGCCCATCGCCTCGATCACGGTCGCGGCGCCGGTGACGATGTCGCCGCCGGCGTACACACCGGGCATCGAGGTGGCGAGGTCTTCATCGGTCGCGATGTAGCCGCGCTTGTCGAGCTTCAGGCGCGAGGTCTGGCCGATGATCGGGTTGGCGTTGGTGCCGATCGCGTACACCACCTGGTCGGCCTCGAAGTCGAACTCGCTGCCCGCCACCGGCACCGGGCGGCGCCGCCCGGAATCGTCTGGGGCCCCGAGCTCCATGCGGATGCAGCGCATGCCGCGCACGCCGCCCTTGCCGTCGTCGAGGATCGCCACCGGTGCGGTGAGCCAGTGGAACTCGATGCCTTCCTGCTCGGCGTGGTGCACTTCCTCGGCGCGCGCCGGGCATTCCGCGCGCGAGCGCCGGTAGACGCAGTAGACCTTCTCCGCGCCCAGGCGCAGGCACACGCGCATCGCGTCCATCGCGGTATTGCCCGCGCCGATCACGGCGACGCGCTTGCCGAGCGGGATCGGCGTGTCGAAGTCGGCATCGCGCGCGCGCATCAGGTTGCAGCGCGTCAGCAGCTCGTTCGCCGAGAGCACGCCGTTCAGCGAGTCGCCCGGGACGCCGAGCATCGACGGATAGCCCGCGCCCGTGCCGATGAACACGGCGTGAAACCCGAGCTCGTCGACCATCTGCTCGATGGTGAACAGGCGCCCGACGAGCGTGTTGCATTCGAAGCGCACGCCGATCTTGCGCAGGTTCTCGATCTCGGCGTCGACCACCTCGTTGGGCAGGCGGAAATCCGGGATGCCGTACTTCAGCACGCCGCCGGGCTGATGGAAGGCCTCGAACACCCTGACCTCGCAGCCGGCCTTGGCCATGTCCGCCGCGCACGCCATGCCTGCCGGCCCCGAGCCGACGATGCCGATGCGAAAGCCGTTGGGCTCGATGGGTGGCACGTTGACCCAGCCCTCGCGGATCGCGGCGTCGCCGACGAAGCGCTCCAGGCGCCCGATGGCGACCGGCTCGAGCGATTCGCCCACGGTGCACACCTCCTCGCACTGGGTTTCCTGCGGGCAGACGCGGCCGCAGACCGCGGCGAGCAGGTTGGTCTGGGCGATGACGTCATAGGCGCCGCGGTAGTTCTTTTCGCCGATCTTGCGGATAAAGCCCGGAATGTCGATGCTGACCGGGCAGCCCTTGACGCAGGGCTCGTCCGGGCACAGCAGGCAGCGCTCGGCCTCGCGCAGGGCCTCGTCGACCGAGTAGCCGCACGCCACCTCGTCGAAATTCTTCGCGCGCGCGCGCGCCTCCTGCTCGCGCATCGGCGTGCGTTCCTGCGGGATGGTGCGGATGGTCTTCTTCTTCGCCGCCGGCACGCTACCCGCCCTTCACGTCGTCGAAGGGATCGGGCAGCTCGAGCAGCTCGACGGCGGGCGCGGCCGGGTCCGCCATGTCCTTCATGCGGCAGTTCGCCGACCAGCGCTCGGCCGCGGCGCGCTCCACCTGCGTGTAGCGCCGCAGCCGCGTCATCAGGTCGTCGAAATCCACCTTGTGGCCGTCGAAGTCCGGGCCGTCGACGCAGGCGAACTTGACCTGGTCGCCGATCTTCACGCGGCAGCCGCCGCACATGCCGGTGCCGTCGACCATGATCGGATTGAGGCTCACCAGGGTCTTGATCTTGTGCGCGCGCGTCGCTTCGGCGCAGCCCTTCATCATCACCGGCGGGCCGATGGCGATGACCTCGTCGATGTCGCCGTGCTTATCGATGGCGCGCCGGATACCCTCGGTGACCAGGCCCTTGAGGCCGGCCGAGCCGTCGTCGGTGCACAGGATCAGCTCGTCGCAGCAGGCGCGGAACTTGTGCTCCCAGAACACGAGGCTCTTGGTGCGGAAGCCGAGCACGCCGATCACGTAGGCGCCCGCTTCCTTCAAGCCGCGCGCCTGCGGGAAGATCGGCGCCACGCCCAGGCCGCCGCCCACGCAGACCACCTTCTTCGCGCTGCCCACGGGGCTCGGGATGCCCATCGGGCCGACGAGCGCGTGCAGCGTCGTACCCGCCACGCAGGACTGCTGCATCTCGCGCGTGGTCTTGCCCACCGCCTGGATCACCAGGGTGATGGTGCCTTTCGCCCGGTCGAAATCCGCGATGGTGAGCGGGATGCGCTCGCCATGTTCATGCGCCATCACGATCACGAACTGGCCCGGCCGGGCCGCTTTCGCCATCAGCGGATGGCGCACCTCGAGCAGGTAGGTGACGTCGGAAAAATCCTGCCGCGCAACGATTTCAAACTGGGACAGCTTGCTGGGATCCATGCCTTGGTTTACTCCAGTCGGCACGGTAATGCCGGGATCCGCCCGCTCCTTTGATCTAGAGCAAATCCGCGGGGGAAAGCGGCCCCTTGGCCTCGAGCGGCAGCGGCCCGGGGGTGGACGCGCC
Source organism: Burkholderiales bacterium (assembly GCA_035459025.1). Taxonomy (GTDB): domain Bacteria; phylum Pseudomonadota; class Gammaproteobacteria; order Burkholderiales; family SG8-39; genus JAABQT01. The sequence continues at coordinate 32,755 of DATHYT010000056.1, forward strand.
TCCGGCCGCGGCGAGACCATGCACGCCGACGCCGAGCAGGCGCACCGGCCGCTTGCCCGCGTCGGTGCGCTCGAGCAGGATGCGTGCGCGCTCGACGAGGCGCGCCGCGTCGTTCGTCGCCGGCGCCTCGGTGTGGCTGCGCGTCACCGTCGTGAAATCTGCGTAGCGCACCTTGATGGTCACGGTGCGCGCCGCGAGGCCCTTCTTTTCCAGCGAGGACGCCGTGCGCTTGGCCAGGCGCTCGATCTCCGCGCGCATCTCGCGCAGCTCGCTGAGGTCTTCGGGGTAGGTGTCCTCGCAGGAGATCGACTTCCACGGCCGGTTCGGCGTCACCGGCCGCGGATCGTCGCCGCGCGACAGGCGCTGCAGCCAATCGGCGTGGCTGCCGACCGCCCGGCGCAGCCGCGCTTCATCCGCGCTGCGTACGTCGACCAGCCGCCCGATGCCCAGGGCACGCAGCTTCTTCGCTGTCACCGGGCCCACGCCCCAGAGCGCTTCCACCGGCAGCTGCTGCAGGAAGGCCTCGACCCGCTCCGGCGCGATGACGGTCAGGCCGTTCGGCTTGTTCCAGCCAGAGGCGATCTTCGCCAGGAACTTGTTCGGCGCGACACCGGCCGACGCGGTCAGCGCAGTCTCCAGGAAGATGCGTGCCTTCAGATGCCTCGCCACCTCCATGGCGAGCGGCTGGCCGAGCGCGTTCTCGGTGACGTCGAGATAAGCCTCATCGAGCGACAGCGGTTCCACCAGCGGCGTCACCGAGCGCAGGATCGCCATCACCTGCTGCGACACCGCCTTGTACTTGGAGAAATCCGGCCGCACGATCACCAGCCCGGGGCAGGCGCGCACGGCACGCGCCATCGGCATGGCCGAATGGATGCCGAATTTCCTCGCTTCGTAGCTGCAGGCCGCGACCACGCCGCGCCCCTGCGGCGAGCCGCCGACCGCGACCGGCTTGCCCTTCAGCGTCGGGTCGTCGCGTTGTTCGACGGAGGCATAAAACGCGTCCATGTCGAGGTGGATGATCTTGCGCGTCGCGGGCATGCGGAATAGTGTACGCAGCGCGCGCGTCGCGCACGCCGTGATCCTGGTCCGGCCCTTGTAACGCCGGTCCGTCGGCCTAATATCGGGCGGATGACCATACGCACCCTGCAGAAAGTGATCCCCTCGATCCCGGCCTCGGACGGGGCGGGCGTGAAGCTGCGCCGCTCGCTCGGCGCGAGCCCGCTGGCGCGCCACGACCCGTTCCTGATGCTCGACGAGTTCTATTCGGACGACCCGAACGACTATCTGGCGGGCTTTCCCTCGCACCCCCACCGCGGATTCGAGACCGTGACCTACATGCTCGACGGCCACATGCAGCACAAGGACTCGGGCGGCAACACGGGCGACCTCGGGCCCGGCGACGTGCAGTGGATGACCGCGGCGCGCGGCCTGATCCACTCCGAGATGCCGCAGCAGAGCGAAGGGCGCATGCGCGGCTTTCAGCTCTGGCTCAACCTGCCGGCGAAGGAGAAGATGCAGCCGCCGGCCTACCGCGACATCGCGGCGAGGGAGATCCCCTCGGTGGCGATCGAGCGGGGCGCCGTGAAGGTGATCGCCGGCGAGTTCGGCGGCACGCGCGGCGCGGTGCACGGCGGCACGACCGAACCGCACTACTGGGACGTGCATCTCGAGCCTGGCGCGACGTTCGAAGGCGCGCTGCCGGCGGAGCACGCCGCCTTTGTCTACGCCTACGAGGGCGAGGCCTTCGTGGGCGACGACAGAAAGCCCCTGCCGCATCGCGCCGCCGGGCTGCTGTCGACGGGCGACAGGCTGTCGATGGTCGCCGGCGACACGGGCGCGCGCGTGCTGGTCCTCGCCGCCCGGCCGATCGGCGAGCCGGTGGTGCAGTACGGCCCCTTCGTCATGAACTCGCGCGAGGAGATCGAGCAGGCGATCGCCGACTACCAGGCGGGCGAGTTCGCGCGCGCGCCGGTGCGGCGCCTGAAGGCGGCCTAGCCGCGCGGCCGCGCCGGCTTCTTCGACAGCAGGAAGAAGAGCGAGCCTACGCCGGCGAGCAGCGCGAGCACGGTAAAGCCGGCGCGATAGTTGCCGGTCAGGTCTGCCAGGCCGCCCGCGATCAGCGGCCCGCCGACCTGGCCGACGACGATGATCATGAAGGACAGGCCGAGGATCATGCCGATCGCGCTTACGCCGAAGTATTCAGCGCGGATCGCCTGCATGAACGGTCCGCGCAAGCCCCAGGCGGTGCCGTGCAGAACGGCGAACGCGAGCACCATCGCCGCGCCGTTCGCGTAGGTGAGAAACAGCAGCCCCGTCATGTGCAGGATCATGCAGCCCGCGCAGACCAGGCGCTTGTCGAAGCGGTCGCCGAAGGCCGCGCCGAGCGCGATGCCGCCGATCTGCGCGAAGGTCATCACCATGATGAACAGCGCCGCGGTCTGCACCGGGTAGCCCAGGCCCTCCTTGAGGTGGGTGATGGCGTGCACGTTCACCGCCGTGACCACGAACAGCGCGAAGCCGTGCCCGAGCGAGAGCAGCCAGAACGCGCTGGTGCGCAGCGCCTCGCGCGCGGTGAAGTCGCGCGCGGCCTTCGCCGTGTCCAGCGCGGGCAGCTGGCTCGGCGTGGCGAGCGGCGGCTCGCCGTCGACGGTTTCGCCGTAGCGCGCCGGGCGGCCGCGCATGACGAAGGCGAGCGGCAGCCCGACGGCGAGGATCAGCACGCCCGAGGCGAAGGCGGTGACGCGCCATCCCCAGGCCGCCATGCACCAGGCCACCAGCGGCACGGCGACACCGCCCAGCGCCAGGCCGAAGCCGAGCGTGGACAGGGCGCGCGCCCGCTGCCGCTCGAACCAGTAGATGAGCGAGATGTTGAGCGGCATGAAGCCGCACATGCTCGAGCCGAGCGCCACCACGATGAACGCGCCGTAGAACGCGGCGAGCGAATCGATCTGCGAAAGGAGCATGAAGCCTGCGCCGAGCACCACCACGCCGGTGCGGATCACGCCTTGCGGCCCGAAGCGGTCGATGATCCAGCCCAGCAGCGGGCCGAGGATCGCGGCCTCCATCTGGTGCAGCGCCGCGGCGAAGGACAGCTCGGTCTTCGACCAGCCGCGCTCGTCCTGCAGCACGGCGACGTAGGCGCCGAAAGACTGCAGCAGCAAGCTCGCCTGCAGGAACTGGATGCCCGCGCCGGCGCCGACCATGCGCCAGCCGTAGAAGAATCGCTTTGCCAAGGCGATCGGCTAGGGGAGCTCGGCCGCGAGCCCGGCCTCGAGGGGCACGGGGGCCGGCGCGGCTTCCGGCGCGCCCATCATGGCGGCGACTTCCTCCAGCGCCGCGAGCACCACCTCCTGCCGGACGGCGGGCAGCTGCGCGAAGCGCCGCACGAAGCGCTCGTGCAGGAAGCCGGGCGCGCGCGCGAGCACGTCGGCACCCGCTGGCGTGAGGCGCGAGTGCACCACGCGGCGATCCGCCGCGTTTCGGTAGCGCTCGATGAGGCCGCGCGCCTCCAGGTTGTCGAGGATGACGGTGACGGTGGCAGGCGTGAGGCTGACCGAGGCGGACAGGCGCGCGCTCGTCACCTCGCCCCGGGCACGGATCGCGGCGAGCACTACCAGTTGCGGCAGCGTCAGGCCCGAGGCCTTTCCCACCGTCTTGGAGTGCCGGTCGACCGCGTGCACTATGCGGCGGATGGCCGAGAGAACTCGTGCTTCAGCGTCGGTAATGGTTTGACCTCAAAGTAATATAAATATATAATACAGCCACTTAAAATAAGGCACAAGGGACAGCCATGTGTGGAATTGCGGGCGAGCTGACATTCGACGGTCGCCTGGCCTCCGCCGCCTCCCTCGAGGCGATGACCGACAGCCTGGCGCCGCGCGGCCCCGACGGCGCGGGCCTCTTGGTGCGCGGGCGCATCGGCCTCGGCCAGCGCCGCCTGAAGATCATCGACCTCTCCGAGCGCGCCGAGCAGCCGATGACCGACCCGGTGCTCGGCCTGTCGGTCGTGTTCAACGGCTGCATCTATAACTACAAGGAGCTGCGCAAGGAGCTGCAGGGGCTGGGCTATGTCTTCTTTTCCGACGGCGACACCGAGGTGGTGCTGAAGGCGTTTCACGCCTGGCGTGAGCGCGCGCCCGAGCGCCTGCAGGGCATGTTCGCGTTCGCCGTCGCCGAGCGCGACAGCGGCCGCGTGACGCTGGTGCGCGACCGCCTGGGCATCAAGCCCCTGTACTACGCGGAAACCAAGGGCCGGGTGCGCTTCGCCTCGACGCTGCCGGCGCTGCTCGCCGCCGGGGACGTGGACACCTCGATCGACCCGGTGGCGCTCAACCATTACATGTCGTTCCACGCCGTGGTGCCGCCGCCGCGCACCATCCTCAAGGGCGTGCGCAAGCTCCCGCCCGCTACCGTGCGCTCGATCGAGCCCGACGGCAAGGCGCACGAGCGCGTGTACTGGTCGCTTTCGTTCGAGCGCTCGAGCGCCGACATCCAGAAAAGCGCCGCGGACTGGGGCGCGGAGCTGCTTGCCGCGCTGCGCCTCGCGGTCGAGCGGCGCAGGATCGCCGACGTGCCGGTGGGCGTGCTGCTCTCGGGCGGTGTCGATTCGAGCCTGATCACGGGGCTGCTGGCCGAGGCCGGGCACGTCGATCTGCGCACCTTCTCCATCGGCTTCGAGGGCGCGCACGGCGAGTCCGGCGACGAGTTCCAGTGGTCCGACATCGTGGCGCAGCGCTTCGAGACCGAGCACCAGAGAATCTTCATCCAGTCCTCGCGACTGCTCGATGCGCTGCCGGCGACGGTGCTTGCCATGTCCGAGCCGATGGTGTCCTACGACAACGTCGCGTTCTATCTGCTTTCGCAGGAAGTGGCGCGCCACGTCAAGGTGGTGCAGTCGGGCCAGGGTGCCGACGAGGTGTTCGGCGGCTACCACTGGTACCCGAAGCTCGTGGGCTCCGGCGATCCGGCGCAGGACTACGCGCGCGCCTTCATGGACCGCGACTTCGCCGCCTATTCGAGCCAGGTGTCGGCGGAGTACGTCGGGCTCGACCACGCGCGCGAGCTGGTGCAGGAGCGCATGGCGGCGTCCGACGCCGGCGACCCGGTGGACCGTGCGCTGCACCTCGACACCACGGTGATGCTGGTGGACGACCCGGTGAAGCGCGTGGACAACATGACCATGGCCGCCGGGCTGGAAGCGCGCGTGCCGTTCCTCGACCACGAGCTCGTCGAGCTCGCCGCCCGCATCCCGCCGCACCACAAGCTCCGGGACGGCGGCAAGGGCATCCTGAAGGACGTGGCGCGGCAGGTGATCCCGCCGGCGGTGATCGACCGGCCGAAGGGCTACTTCCCGGTGCCGGCGCTCAAGTACCTGGAGGGTCCGTTCCTGGATCTCGCACGCGAGGCGCTCGGCGCGCGCGCGGCGAAGGAGCGGGGCCTGTTCCGCCGCGACTACCTGGAGCAGCTGTTCGCCGATCCCAAGGCGCACATCACGCCGCTGCAGGGCTCGGAGCTCTGGCAGGCGGCGCTGCTCGAGCTGTGGCTGCAGGCGCACGGGGTATGACATGGAAGCCAAAGTGAACCGAGCGCGGCCCAAGCGGCGCCCGCACGCCGCGTACACGCACCGGGTGCAGCGCAAGTACGTGGCCCACGTGCCCGACAGTGAAGTGGCGCTCGACTGCGGCTGGGGACGACTGCTGTTCGCGCAGACCTACCCCGATGCCAGGTCGCTCGCCGCAGCCCTCGCGCAGGAGGGGCCCGAGCGGCGCGACATCGCCTCCTGGGTGCGCGACCCGCACCTGGTGCTGGCGGCGGCGCCGCAGGCGCTGTTCCTGGATCCGTCGAACACCTACCGGCTTGACCTCAGCACCTACCGCGGCTCGCGCAAGCGCCCGCGCGGCTTTGTCGTGCGCTGGGTAACGAGCCAGGCCGACGCCGACGCGGTGAACCGCATCTACCTCGCGCACCGCATGGTGACGGTGCCCGCGGAGTTCATGTTCAGCCATCGCGACAGCCGCACCATCGTGTACCTGGTGGCCGAGGACGAGGTGACGCAGCAGGTGATCGGCACGGTGACCGGCGTCGACCACCTGCGCGCGTTCGGCGATCCCGAGCGCGGCGCCTCGCTGTGGTGCCTGGCCGTTGATCCGCAGGCCGCGCGCCCGCTGGTGGGCGAGACGCTGGTGCGGCGCCTGGCCGAGTATTTCCAGGCGCGCGGCGTGCGCCACATGGACCTGTCGGTGATGGCATCGAACCGCCAGGCGATCGAGCTCTATGAGAAGCTCGGCTTCACGCGGTTGCCGGTGTTCACCGTGAAGCGCAAGAACGCCATCAATGAGCGCTTGTTCGTCGGCGCGCCGCCGGAAGCGCAGCTCAACCCCTACGCGCGCATCATCGTCGATGAGGCGCGCCGGCGCGGCATCGGCGTCGAGGTGCTGGACGCCGAGGGCGGCTTTTTCCGCCTCACCTACGGCGGGCGCTCGATCGCCTGCCGCGAGAGCCTGTCCGAGCTGACGAGCGCCGTGGCGATGAGCCTGTGCGACGACAAGGCGGCGACGCGCCGCGCGGTGGCGCGCGCGGGCGTGCGCGTGCCCGACGAGATCGAGTTCGATACGCGCGAGAACCTGGCGGCGTTCCTCGCCAAGCACGGCAGCGTGGTGGTCAAGCCGGCGCGCGGCGAGCAGGGCCGCGGCGTGGCGGTGGGGCTGGAGACGCTGGAGGAGGCGATGGCCGCGGTCGAGCGCGCGCAGGCGCACAGCGACCGCGTGCTCATCGAGCAATGCGTGACGGGCGAGGACCTGCGCCTGGTGGTGATCGGCTACAAGCTGGTGGCCGCCGCCATCCGCCGTCCGGCGCGCGTCATCGGCGACGGCGCGAGCACGATCCGCGAGCTGATCGAGCGCCAGAGCCGGCGCCGCGCGGCGGCCACCGGCGGCGAGTCGAAGATCCCGCTGGACGCCGAGACCGAGCGCTGCGTCGCCAAGGCGGGCTACACGCTCGACGACGTGCCGCCGAGCGGCCAGGAGATCAACGTGCGCAAGGCCGCCAACCTGCATACCGGCGGCACGATCCACGACGTCACCGCCGAAGTGCATCCGTCGCTCATCGACGCGGCGATCCGCGCGGCGCGCGCTCTGGATGTTCCGGTCACCGGCATCGACTTCATGGTGCGCAACCCGCGCCAGCCCGACTACTGGTTCATCGAGGCGAACGAGCGACCTGGCCTCGCCAACCACGAGCCGCAGCCGACCGCGGAGCGCTTCGTCGATCTCTTGTTCCCGCAATCCATGCCGACCGCGGTGAAGCGCGCCGCGCGCTGAAGGAGAAACGCATGTCTCGATTGAACATCGACGTCACCTACCTTGCCGATGTGCTCAAGCGCCTGCTGGAGACCCCGAGTCCCTCGGGCTACACCGACACCATCGTGCGCATGACCTGTGACGAGCTCGGCAAGCTCGGCGTGAACTACGAGCTCACGCGCCGCGGCGCGATCCGCGCGCGCCTGCCGGGCGCCGAACAGAAGGGGGCGCGCGCCATGATCGCGCACCTCGACACGCTGGGCGCGCAGGTGAAGAACCTCAAGGACAACGGCCGCCTGGAGGTGGTGCCGATCGGGCACTGGTCGGCGCGCTTCGCCGAAGGCGCGCGCTGCACCCTGTTCACCGAGCGCGGGTCCTACCGCGGCAGCATCCTGTCGCTGAAGGCTTCGGGCCACACCTTCAACGAGGAGGTGGACACGCACCCCGTGGGCTGGCCGCACGTGGAGCTGCGCGTCGACGCGCTGGCGCGCACGCGGCGCGACCTGGAGCGCCTGGGGATTGCCATCGGCGACACGATCGCCATCGACACGCGCGCCGAGTTCCTGGCCAACGGCTTCATCGTCTCGCGCCATCTCGACGACAAGGCGGGCTGCGCATCGATGCTCGCGGCGCTGAAGGCGCTGCAGGAAGACGGCGGCAAGCTGCCCGTCGACATGCTGTTCATCTTCTCGATCTCCGAGGAGGTGGGGGTGGGCGCGTCCTCGGTGCTGACGCACGACGTGGCCTCGCTCGTGTCGATCGACAACGGCACTGCCGCGCCCGGGCAGGCGAGCGACGAGTTCGGCGTCACCATCGGCATGGCCGACCAGACCGGGCCGTTCGACTACCACCTGACGCGCAAGCTCATCAAGCTGTGCCGCGAGAACGACATCGGCTACCAGCAGGACGTGTTCCGCTACTACCGCAGCGACAGCGCCTCGGCCGTCGAGGCCGGACACGACGTGCGCGCCGCGCTCATCGCCTTCGGCATCGACGCCTCGCACGGCCACGAGCGCATCCACATGCATGCGCTGCGGTCCCTGGCCGAGCTGGTGACCGCCTACGCGACGAGCCCGGTGGAGATCCCGCGCGATGCCGAGGACATCAGCTCGCTCAAGGGCTTCACCAAGCAGCCGATGAAGGAGGCGAAGAGCACGCTGCTGACCCCGTCGGGGCCGGCGGCGGCGGCCGAAGAGAAGCGCTAGGCTGCGCTCTGGATGGCGGCCGAGCGCGAACTCTCGCCGCGTGCGCTGCTGACGGGCGTCCTTCTCGGCGCGCTGCTCGCGCCGTGCAACGTCTACTCGGGCCTGAAGATCGGCTGGTCGTTCAACATGTCGATCGCGGCGCTGCTCGCCGGGCTCGCCTTCTGGCGCGCCGCGGAGCGCGCCGCGCGGGCACCGCAGTGGACGATGAAGGAAAGCAACATCAGCCAGACCGCGGCGAGCGCGGCCGCGTCCATCGTCTCCGGCGGACTGGTCGCGCCGATTCCCGCCTATACGCTGATCACCGGGCGCGGGTTCGACCCCTGGCCGCTCGTCGCCTGGGTGTTTACGGTGAGCTTTCTCGGCGTTTGGGTGGCCTGGGCGCTCAGGCCCGCGCTCATCGTGCAGCATCCGCTGCGGTTCCCGGCGGGCGTCGCCACGCTCGAGACGCTGCGCGACGTCTTCGCGCACGGGCGGGAAGCCACCGCGCGCATTTCCGTGCTCGCCGGCGCGGCGCTCGCCGCCGCCGCCTGGAAGGCATTCGCGCCGCTCGCGGCGTGGGCGCCGAGCGCGGCGGCGGCGCGCCTGACGATCGGGCTCGATCCGTCGCCGCTGCTCGCCGGCTTCGGCGCCATCATCGGGCTGCGCGCGGGCCTCTCGCTCGCCGCGGGAGCGCTCGTCGCTTGGGGCGCACTCGCGCCGTGGCTGCTCGGGACGGGCCGGGTGGCGCAGGGCGGCTTCGGGCCGCTGGTGGAATGGCTGCTGTGGCCCGGCGTCGCGCTGATGGTGACGGCGGCCGCCACCCGCTTCGCGCTGCAGGTGCGCGGCGCGCGCCTCACGATCGGGGCGCACTGGACGCCGGTGGCCGTCGCCGGCCTGGCGCTCGCGTGCGCGCTCGCGGTAGCGATGCAGGTGATGCTGTTCGACATCGGGTTTGTCATCGCGCTGCTCGCGGTGCCGCTGGCGCTCGTGCTCGCGGCGGTCGCGGCGCGCGTGGTTGGCGAGACCGGAATTCCGCCGATCGGCGCCATCGGCAAGGTGTCGCAGCTTGGCATCGGCCTCGCCGCGCCCGGCCAGGCGGTAACGAACCTGATGGCCGCGAACGTCGCCGGCGGCGCCGCAGGGCAGTGCGCCGATCTGATGAACGACTACAAGGTAGGCCACGCGATCGGCGCCTCGCCGGTGCGCCAGTCGGTGGCGCAGGTGTGCGGCGTGCTCGCGGGCGCGCTCGTAGGGACGGTGGTCTATCTCGCGCTGATCCCGGATCCCGCGGGCATGCTGCTCACCGCCGAGTGGCCGGCGCCGGCGGTGGCGACCTGGAAGGCCGTCGCGGAGGCGATGTCTGCGGGACTCACGGCGGTGCCCGCGAGCGCTCGCATCGCCATGGCGCTGGGGGCGCTCGCGGGCGTCGCCCTCGGCGCGCTCGAGCCGCGCTGGCGTTACGCGCCGAGCGCGGTGGCGTTCGGCCTGGCCTTCGTCATCCCCGCCTCGATCTGCTTCACCATGGCGCTGGGCGCGCTCGCCGCGTGGCTCCTGGAGCGGCGCTTTGCGTCGCTCGCCGCGCGCTTTACCATCGCCGCGGCGGCCGGGCTTGTCGCGGGCGAGAGCCTGGTCGGCGTCGCGGCATCCTTTCTCGGCATCGCCGCGGCTTGAACGGGAGGGGCACGGCCATCAAGGTTCTCGGCATCGACGTGGGCGGCAGCGGCATCAAGGGCGCGCCGGTGGATACGCGCAGCGGCCGGCTGCTGGCGCGCCGCCGCCGCATCGCGACGCCGCAGCCGGCGACGCCGGAGGCGGTGGCGCGCGCGGTCGCGCAGCTCGCGGCGCGCTTCGCCTGGAAGGGGCCGCTGGGCTGCGCGCTGCCCGCGGTGGTAAAGCACGGACGCGTGCGCACGGCGGCCAACATCGCGCGCAGCTGGCTGGGCGTCGATGCGCACGCCCTGCTCGGCGCCGCCGTGGGACGAGCGGTGGGCGTGATCAACGACGCCGACGCAGCGGGCCTGGCCGAGATGGCCTTCGGCGCGGGCCGCGGGCGCGGCGGCCTCGTCCTCATGGTGACGCTCGGCACCGGTATCGGCACCGCGCTGTTCATCGACGGGCGTCTCGTGCCCAATACCGAGCTCGGCCACCTGACGCTCAAGGGCCGCGACGCCGAGACCTGGGCGTCGGCGGCCGTGCGCGAAGACGAGAGCCTCAGCTGGAAAAAATGGGCACGGCGCGTGGACGCCTACCTGCACCTGCTGCAGCGCTATTTCTGGCCCGACCTGATCATCGTCGGCGGCGGCGTGAGCCGGCGCTGGCGCAAGTTCCTGCCGCGCCTGACGCTGCCGACGCCGGTGGTGCCGGCGCAGCTGCGCAACGACGCCGGCATCGTCGGCGCCGCGCTTGCCGCCGCGCAGGCGCGCCGGCGGACACGCCGCTAGCCCATTTCGTCAACCTCGCCGAGCTCGGCGCGAAGCGCGGCCCGGGGTTGTTTCAACCGCCGCCGAACCTGAAAAACGACTTGGCGCGGCTCGCCTAGAGCGCCCCGGAGAGCTTCTCGTGCCGCGCCTGGCAATCGGCGCAGCGGCGGGCCGTCGGGTTCACCTCGAGCCGCGCTGGCGGGATCGGCTCGCCGCACTCGAGGCACTCGCCGTAGGTGCCGTTGGCCAGGCGCTCGCGCAGCGCCGCGATCTCGGTGAGTTCCCGCAGCGACATCTCGATCAGGTCGTGCTCGACCTCGGCGCACGTGCGCTCGAACGCCTTGTCGGCCTCGTCCCCGGCCGGATCAGCCGGACGCGAGGCGTCCTCGAGCGCTTCGCGACGCTCGGCGATCTTGTCGCGCAACGCGCGCTCGCGCGCATCGAGTGTTTCCAGAAGCGGGCGGGCAAGCTTGGCCATGACCTTGTGACCCGCGGACGGCGGCCCAAGTTTCCGGCCGGCGCAGGTTTCCGAAAACCCCTGGCGGCGCACGACCTTACGTCAAACAGCAGCACCGCGGCGGGAGGGACTGCGGGCTGCCGGAACTGCGGAGAGGACTTGCCGTAGGGCTTACAGCTGGTTGCCTTTGGTGCCGAGTTCGGCGTTGGCGAGCACCGGGGCGATCGGCGTGGATTTCTGCGCCGCGCCGGTGTAGGCGGAATCGATTTCGTTGTTGGCGAGGGCCGGCAGCGCAAACACGGTGCCGAGGTCGACTGCGAGAACTTAGTGCTCCATGCTGAGGCTCCTTTCAAGTGGTTAATCGTCCGCTCCGGCACCGCCGAAGCCATGACCCCACTTTAGAGAACCCCCGAAGTGCGCTTACGCACCGGTGCCTGAAGCATGGCAACGGACCTAGCCCTTGTCCACTGCGCCGAAATCGATCTGCACCGAGTCGAGCTTGACCGAGGCCTTGTTCTTCGCCTCGCGCGCGGCGATCGCCGTGGGGTTGAACTCGTAGTTCGCGGCGATGAAGGTCTCCGCGAGCTTGAAGCACAACTGCGCGACGGCCTTGGGCTGCGGCTTCTCACCGCCCTGGCCGTAGATACGGCCGCACAGCTGCACGTAGATCTTCTCCGCCAGCTCCTGGATCGGGTCGTGCGGCGCCTGCGCGGCGGCTTTTTCGGGAGTGCTCATGTGGGGCCTCGCTATGCGGAGGACGCATCCTACCGCGGCCCGGTTCCCTGTCGCACGTGCCTGCGGTACGCTTTGCCGCAGGCAAGCTGTCTGGGAGGCCAGGCATGGACCTGCAAGCGGTCCTGAAGAAATCGGGCAAGGGCGTGGAGGAGATCGAGACGCGCAAGCACCGGCTGGAGCAGAAGCTGCGCACGCTGCTCATCGTGGTGAACGGCAAGGCGACCGGCGCGGACTTGGTGAAGCAGTTTGAGCAGCTCGGCGATATCCGGCCGATGCTCGAGCGGCTGCTCGCCGACGGCTTTGTCGAGGCGGCGGCGCCCGCCGCCGATTTCAAGGAGATCCGCATTCAGCTGGCGCAGGCGCTGACCGAGGCGCTTGGGCCGGAGGGTGATCCGATCGTCATGCAGCTCGATGCGTGCAAGTCGCCCGACGAGGCGCGCGCGTTCGTGGAGAGGCATCGCCCGATGCTGGAGAAAGTAGTGGGCCCGCGCGGCGCGGCGTTCCTGAGGAAGGCCGCGGAACTGCTGCGCTGAGCTGTCAACCGCGGGCGCGGCGGGTCGTTGCTTGCTCATGACCCGCATGCCCTGTCCGCAGCTGCCCGGCGTCCCGCTGCACGTCGTGCTGAGGCGCAGCGCGGCCGACCCCGCTGCGTGCCTCGAGCGTCTGCGCGCGGCCGCGGGCTGCGCGGTGCATGCCTACGTCCTGATGGGCACGCACGCACACTTGCTGCTGACGCCCCTCGGGGCGGACGGCGCGATGCCGCTGGTCCACGCCATGCGAGCACTCGCCGCCGACGCCACGCCTGTCTATGCGCGGCGCTATGTCCTTGCCTGCATGCGCTATATCGAGCTCAACCCGGTGCGCGCGGGCCTGGTGCGCCATCCGGCGCACTACCGCTGGTCGAGCTACCGCGCCAATGCGCTCGGCGAGGCCGACGCGCTCGTCACCCCGCATGCGCTGTACTGCGCGCTGGGGCGGGACGGCGAAGAGCGGCGCGCCGCCTACCGCGGGGGCTTTCGCGCCGCGGCTACGAGCCGCGCACGATCACCAGCTTGCTGACCACCGCCTGGACGCCTTCGACGCCGGCGACGAACTGTTCGATCCGGCGCCGCTCGTCGGCGCTCGGCGCGGTGCCGTAGAGGGTGACCGTGCCGCCGGCGACGCGCACGCCGACGCCCTGGCCCTCGACCTTGCGCGTGTCGCGCAGCGCCTGCTTCACGCGCTCGGCGAGCTGCTCTTCGGGCGAGACCACCGGCGCGGTGGCGGGCGCGGGCGACGGCGTTGGCGCCGGGGCCGGCGCCAGCACGACCGGCTTGGGCGGCTCGGGCGCCGCGGCCGACTTGGGCGGCTCGGCCTCGCTGCAGGCGGCGAGGGCAGTGGCGAGCAGGACTGCGAGACTTGCGTTGCGCATGGCGTCGTTCTCCCTTGCGGAAATGATGATTCGACTGCCGTCCGGACGCCGCGGTTCGCGCCCGGGCATCAAGATCATCGCTTTGCCACTGCCCTGACACAATCCCACCGCGGGCTGCGCCATCCCGCGGCACAACGGCGTCGAGCTTGGCAAGCGCAACTACTTCTGCGCGCCCTGAGCGCGCCGACGGTGCCCGCTTCGCCTGCGCCCTTCGCCCCGAGCGGGTTGAGCGCCGTCGGCACCGGGTGGCTCTCGACGCGCAGCGCGCACAGCGCGCCGGCGCGCAAGGGCCACCGCGCTGGTGCCGGTGCCGTCGGCGCGCAGGTCTTCGACGCTGTACACGCCGAGCACGCCCGGCGCGGCGCGCGCCGCGGCGGCGTCGAGGGCGACGATGCGCGCGTGCGCGTGCGGCGAACGCACCAGCACGAGGCATGCCTGGCCGGGCAGGCTCAGGTCGTGGACGAAGCGCCCCGCGCCGCGCAGCAGGCGCGGGTCCTCGAAGCGCTCCACTGGCTGGCCGATGCCGAAGTCACCCATCGGCGCCTTACCCCTCAGTCCCCGCGGAACCGGTCCACGAACGCGGTCGTCTCCAGCGGCGGGCTGATGAACGTGCCCTGCATCAGGTCGCAGCCCAGGGTTTCCAGGCGTGCGGCGCTCGCTTCGTCGTCCACGCCCGCGACCAGCACGTCCATCTTCAGCCGGTGCGCGAGCTCCACCAGTGCCCGCACCAGCGCCAGGTGCTCCTGTGAATCGACGATGTTGCCGATGTTGGCGAGATCGACGCGCAGCTCGTGGAACGGCAGCGTCGCGAGCCACGCGAGCGAGGCGTAGCCGGCGTTGGGATCGTCGAGCGACAGGCGCACGCCCGCCTCGCGCAGGCGTTGCAGGGTCTCCACCGACTCCAGGCTCGCCGCCAGCACCGAGGTGTCGGTGATCTCGAGCGACAGCCGGCTCGGGCGCAGGTTCCAGGTCTTGAGCGCGCTCAGGACGAAGTCGGGCAGGTCGGGCTGGCGCAGGCTCTTCGCCGAGAGCGTGACGCCGACGCGCAGGTCGAGGCCCGCGGTGTCGCGCAACTGGCGACAGTTGCGCAGCGCCCCGTTCACCAGCCACAGCGTCACCTCGTTCACCAGGCCCGCGGACTCCGCGGCGGCGATCGCCTTCTCCATCGGCACGGCGCCCAGGCCCGCGTCGCGCCAGCGCAGCTGGCTCTCGGCGCCGACGATGAGGCCGGTGCGCGCGTCGCGCTGCGCCTGGAACACGATGTGGAGCGCATCCTGCGCGATCGCTGCGCGCAGCCGGTTCTCGTAGAGCAGCAGCTCGATCTCGGAACGTTCCTGGTCGGCGCTGTAGAGCGCGTAGCGCTCGGGGCGCTCGCGCGCTGCGTCCGCGGAAACGCGCGCGCGCTGCAGCAGCTCCACCCCGCTTGTGCCGTGCTCCGGGTACACGGCGATGCCGACCGCCGGGCGCGGGTACAGCTCGTCCACGTCCACCCACAGCGGCTGGTCGAGCGCGCGCAGCAGCTTCTCCGCGGCGAGCGTCGCCACCCCGGCGCTGTGCAGGTCGGCGAGCACGCAGATGAACTGGTCGCGCCCGGGGTGCCCGAGCAGGTCCTGGGTGCGCAGCACTTCGGTGCGCAGCCGCGCGCCCAGACGCTCGCGCACGCCGTCACCGACGACGTAACCCCATACGCCGTCGATGCGCCCGATGACGCCGCAGTCGACGAACAGCAGCGCCATCTGGCGCCCGTCGGCGATGCGCGCGGCGACGCAGGCGTCCACCTGCGCCATGAAGTCCGACAGGCCGAAGGCGGCGGGCGCGCCGCCGGGCGCGCCGCGCGCCGCGGTCTCGGCGATGAGCGCGAGCTGCACGGCGCCCAGGCGCTCGGCCGCCGCGAGCGCCGCGGCGCAGGACGCGGCGTCGCCCGCGTACACGTGCAGCGCCCCCGAGCGCAGCAGTTCCTGCAGCGGCCGGCAGTCGCGCAACGCGCGCTCGCTCGGCTCCTCGGGGTTGAGCGTGGCGGCCCAGTCGAGCAGCAGCTGCGGCAGCGCCTCGCCGCCCAGGGCGCCGCGCGCGATCGCGCCCACCAGCGCGCGCTGCGACTCCGTCATGGCGGCGGGCAGCAGCGGCAGGAAGAACGGTGACGTCGCGCCGGCGAGCGCGCTCTCGCCGCGCGCCGCCTGCAGCGCCTCGGGCGATTGCCTGCTGAGCGCCGCACCCAGCGCCTCGAGCGCGGCGAGCGCGTCATCGCCGAGGCCGAACTGCTCCAGCAGGCGCAGGATGGCGGCGCGGTCCAGCGCCGAATTCACAGAAACAGCTCGCGCGAGTCGATCTTGACCGTCGACTGGTCGAGTGTGCGCCGGATGCGGTAGGGCTCGTCGGCCGTGGCCATCGGCTCGTTCACCAGGTCGAGCACTTTGTGCGGATGGATCGGGTTGCCGTTGGCGTCCTGCACCACCATCACGCGCGGCTGCAGCCGCTTCACCAGGTTCTGCGTGATCACCACGCCGACCTCGCCGCTGTTCAGCTCGACCACGCTGCCCACCGGGAAGGCGCCGACGCACTGTATGAACTGCTCGACGAGCGCGGCGTGGAACTGCGTGCCGCGGTTCTGGAACAGCACGTTCAGGGCGTTGGACGGCGGCATCTGCATGCCGTAGGGCGCGGGCGCAGTGAGCATGTCGAAGGTGTCGACGATGCCGGCGATGGCGCCAGTCTGCGAAATCGCACCGCCCTTCAGGCCGCGCGGGTAGCCGCTGCCGTCGTAGCGCTCGTGGTGCAGCGACGCCAGGCTCGGCAGCTCGGGCGGCAG
Organism: Burkholderiales bacterium; assembly: GCA_035459025.1. Classification (GTDB taxonomy): domain Bacteria; phylum Pseudomonadota; class Gammaproteobacteria; order Burkholderiales; family SG8-39; genus JAABQT01. The sequence goes on from DATHYT010000056.1 coordinate 49,072, forward strand.
GCCCGCGGTCTGCGACAGGATCTCGACGCTGTGGGTGACGTGCGACTTGAAGACTGCGTCCTCCTCCTGCGCCAGATCGCTGCGCCGCCCGGGAATGCCGGCGGGGAGCTTGAGCATGCCCACGTCCTGCAGCAGGCCGATCAGGCCGAGAATTTCCAGGCGCTCGCGCTCGAGCTGCAGGAAGCGGCCGAACACGGTCATATAGACCGAGACCTGGGTCGAGCGGTTCAGTGTCTCCTCGGCCTTGTCGCGCATGGTGACCAGCAGCATCATGGCGTCGGGGTTACGCACCACCGAATCGGTGATCTCGGTCACCGCCTGCCTGGCGCGGTTGCCGTCGAGCGCGTTGCCGGTGACCACCGCGCGCGACATCGTGTGCACGATGGCGTTGGTCTGCGTGAACACCGAGCGCGCGCGCGGCAGCTCGTCCTCGACCGTGGCGAGCTCCTTGTAGATCACGGTGCCGCGCACTTTCTCTTTCGATTGCTCGGCGATCACCTGGCGCGTCGAGCCCGGAGGCAGCGAGAGCAGCCTGGCCGCCACGACCTCCTGGCGCCTCTCGGGGTCGACATAGACCACTTTGCAGTACTTCTTCAACGCCTCGAGCTGCTGCTCGGTCTTCAGCACGAAGCCCTGGTAGACGAACGGCGTTTCGGTCCACGGCCGGTCGAGCTTGGCGACGAACATGCCGAACTCGAGATACTCGACCGGAACTTCCTTGTGTTCCATGTGCGCGCCGCCACCGGACAAATTGAGAAGCCGATTTTGTCGCCTGCGCGCGCGCTCGGCAAGCGGCATGCAGTACCATCCCGGACCGGGAGACCAAACGGAAGGGATAACGGCGGTGCCGGACACGATCGACCTCGGACTGAGCCTGCAGGTCGGCAAGTACGACGTGCACAAGTTGCTCGGCAAGGGCGCGACCGGCACCGTGTACCTGGCGCGCGACACGTTTTCCGGGGGCGACGTGGCGCTGAAGACCATCGAGCCCGAGGTGTTCCGCGACCCAGAGTTCGGCACCGTGTACCGCTCGCAGTTCCAGAACGAGGCTTCGCTCGCCGGCAAGCTCAAGCACCCGCACATCGTTTCGATCCTCGATGCCGTGGTGGGCGAGGACTCCGGCTACATCGCGATGGAGCTGGTCACCGGGGGCGATCTGGCCGCGCACACGCAGCCGGGCAAGCTCCTGCCGGTGGCCGACGTGCTGCAGATCGGCTTCAAGTGCTGCGGGGCGCTCGACTATGCCTTTCGCGAGGGGATCGTGCATCGCGACATCAAGCCCGCAAACCTGATGCTCGCAGGCGGCACGAACGTCAAGATCGCCGATTTCGGCGCCGCCTTCCTGAGGAAGACCCAGGCGGTGCAGAGCGCGGAAATGGGCTCGCCGTACTACCTGTCGCCCGAGCAGATCGCCGGGCACGAGCTTACGCACCACAGCGATATGTACGCGCTCGGGGTGGTGCTGTACGAGATGCTCACCGGGCAGCGGCCGCTGCGCGCCGAAAACCTGGACGCGCTGCTGAAGAAGATCCTCGAGCTCGAGCCCCTGCCGCCGAGCGAGGTGCGCAGGGACCTGCCGCGGGAGCTCGACGCGGTGATCCTGCGCGCGCTGCGCAAGAAGCCCGAAGCGCGCTATCCGACCTGGGCCGAGTTCGCGGCCGAGCTTGCCAAGGTGGTGCGCCAGAGCGTGCCGCCGAACGCCATCCCCGATACAGAGAAGTACGTTGCGCTGAAGCGCGTGGAGATGCTCTCGCGCCTGGATGACGCCGACCTGTGGGAGCTGGCGAGCGCGGGCAAGTGGACGCGCGTCGAAAAGGGCCGGACCATCGTGCGCGAGAACGACAAGGGCAAGAGCTTCTTCTTTCTTGCCGAAGGCGAGGTCAAGGTCACCAAGGCCGGGCGGCTGCTGAACGTCGTCAGCCACAGCGAATGCTTCGGCGAGATGGCCTACATCTGGGGCGGCGAGCTGCCGCGGCATGCCACGGTGGAGTCGATGACCAAGCTGCTGCTCGCCGAGTTCGATCACGCGGCGCTGGCACGGATGAGCGGCGGGGCGCAGCTGCAGCTGACGCGCGCGCTGGTCCGCAACCTGGTCGACCGCCTGGTGCTCGCCAATACGCGCGTCACCGCGGTGCGCTAGGCGGCGGGAACTGGCGCCGCGCGCGAGAGTCGAACCGGGCAATGCGCGAGATCCTGGGCTTGGGCGATGAAGCGCCGCTGCGCCGGCGCTGGTTCCACGACGAGTACTTCGATCTGTTCGTCTGGCAGGACGCGCTCGGGGCGCTGGCGCGCTTCGAGCTGTGCTACGGCGCCGGCGCCAGCGAGCGGGCGCTGGTGTGGCTCGGCGGCGAGCGCCTGTTCCACGACGGCGCGCCCGGTGCCGCGCCCGACCTGCAGGTGCTGCTGCAGCGCTTCGAGCGCGCCGGCGGCGGGCTGCCTGCCGAGGTGCGGCGCGAGGTCCTGGCGCGGATCCGGGAGTACGCGGCGCGCCCGGTCGCCCGGCGCTCGGGCTACCGGCGCGCCGCCTGGCAGCAGCGCGACGCGCAGGCCTAGCCGCGCTCAGGATAAGATTCGCGCCATGGCCAAGCTTGGCGGTTCTGGCGCGCTCTCGCAGCTGCGCCTTCTCGACCTGTCGCGCGTGCGCGCCGGGCCCACCTGCGTGCGCCAGTTCGCCGACTTCGGCGCCGACGTGATCAGGATCGAGTCGCCGCCGGGTCTCGACCCGAACGAAGGCATGGGCGGCGCGCGCACGGGGTCGGACTTCCAGAACCTGCAGCGCAACAAGCGCTCGCTGACGCTGAATCTCAAGCAGCCGCAGGCGAAGGAGGTCTTCGGGCGGTTGGTGAAGACCGCGGACGTGGTGGTCGAGAACTACCGTCCCGACGTGAAGTTCCGGCTTGGCATCGACTACGAGTCGCTCGCGGCGATCAACCCGCGCATCATCCTCGCCAGCATCTCGGGCTTCGGCCAGGACGGGCCGTACCGCGACCGTCCGGGCTTCGACCAGATCGCGCAGGGCATGAGCGGCCTGATGTCGATCACCGGCCTGCCGGGGCAGGGACCGGTGCGCGTGGGCGCGGCGGTGGCCGACGTGTCGGCGGGGCTGTTCGCCGCGCTCGGCATCATGACGGCGCTGCTCGAGCGCGAGCGCTCGGGCAAGGGGCAGTGGGTGCAGAGTTCGCTCCTGCAGGCGGGGATTACGCTGACCGACTTCCAGGCGGCGCGTTACCTGAAGGAGGGCGAGGTGGCGCCGCAGGTCGGCAACGATCACCCGACCAGCATGCCGACCTCGGCCTATAAGACCGCCGACGGCCATATCAACGTCGCCGCCTCCGGCGAGGGCATGTGGACGCGGCTGTGCGCGACGCTCGGCCGCGAGGACCTGCTCGCGCGGCCCGAGTTCAAGGGCCAGCCGGCGCGCGCGAAGAACCGCGCCGCACTGAATGCCGAGATCAACGCGGCGCTGGGGAAGAAAAAGAGCGCCGAATGGATCGAGGCGCTGAACGCGGCAGGCGTGCCCTGCGGCCCGATCTACACCATGGACCAGGTGTTCGCCGACCCGCAGGTGAACCACCTCGGCGTGCCGGTGGAAGTCGAAAGCCGCGCGCTCGGCAAGTTCCGCGTCGTCAACCAGGCGGTGAAGCTCTCGCGCACCCCGGCGCGCATGTTGCGCGCAGCGCCGGAAGCCGGCGAGCACACCGACGAGATCCTGGCTGAGCTCGGCTACGGCGCCGACGAAATCGCGAGCCTGCGCGCCGCAAAGGCCATCTAATTAGGGACAGACCTCATTTTTTCGCATAGCGAAATAATGAGGTCTGTCCCTATTTAAGTATCACGACGATCTTGCCGACGTGGGCGTTGGCCTGCAGGCGCTCGGCCGCGGCGGGCAGCTCGTCGAACGGATAGACGCGGTCGATGAGCGGCCGGATGCGGCCCTCGGCGATGAGCGGCAGCACCTTGTCGCTGAAGCCGCGCACCGTCGTGGCGCGCTGCTCGGCGTTGCGCAGCTTGTTGGAGACACCGAAGAGCGTGAGGCGCTTGGCGTGCAGGGCGTCGAGGTCGATCTCGGCCTTCAGCACGCCGTCCATGTAGCCCACCACCGCGAGCCGTCCCTCGAAGGCGAGCGCACGCACGCACTCGGCGAATACCGTGCCGCCGACGTTGTTCACGCACAGGTTCGCGCCTTTGCCGCCGGTAGCGTCGAGAACCGCATCGGCGAAGTCAGGCTTGCGCGTGGCGAGCGCGAGGTCCAGCCCGAGCGGCGCAAGTTTCGCGAGCTTGTCCTTGGAGCCGGAGGTGCCGATGACCTTGGCGCCGAGCGCCTTCGCCGTCTGCAATGCGGCGACACCGACGCCCGAGGTGACGCCGGTGACGAGCAGCCATTCGTCCGCCTTCAGGCGGCCCTGCGCGACCAGCATGTCGTACACGACGAGGAACACGATCGGCACTGCCGCCGCATCCTCCCAGGAGAGCTTTTCGGGCACCGCCATCGTCTCGCGCTCGTCCATGAGCGCGTATTCGGCGAAGGCTCCCGGGCAGCGGCCCATGACGCGGTCTGCGGCCTTGAACCGCGTTACGCCAGGGCCGAGCTTTTCGACCTCGCCCGCCGCATCGGTGCCGGCGGGCTTGGCGGTGGCGCCGGCACCCATGAACTCGCCTCGGTTGAGGCCCGCCGCCCGCACGCGGACCCGCATCTGCTGCGGGCCCGGCTCCGGGAGCGCGGCGTCTTTCGATTCGACCCTCGCCTGGCCGTTGCCGGCGCGGATGAAGTAGGCTCGCATGGTCCCGCAGTCTAATCGAACCCGAGCACCGCCATGCGCCTCGTCATCGCCCAGATGAAGCACGAAACCAATACGTTCTCGCCGGTAGCGACCGACCTCGCGCGCTTTGCGGGCGGGCGCGCCGCACCCCTCGAAGGCGAGGCGATCCGCGCCGCGTTCAAGGGCACCGGCACGGCGCTCGGCGCATTCCTCGATCTCGCCGAGAAGGCGGACGCCGAGGCGGTGCTGCCGGTGGCGGGCAACGCCGCGCCGAGCGGCCCGGTGCAGCGCGCGGCCTACGAGCACATGGCGGGCCGCATCGTCGACGCGGTGGCCAAGGGCTGCGACGCGGTGCTTCTCGACCTGCACGGCGCGATGGTCACCGAGCGCCACGACGACGGCGAGGGCGAGCTTCTCGCGCGCATCCGCCGCGTCGCGCCGCAGGTGCCGATCGGCGTCGCGCTGGACATGCACACCAATCTCTTTCCGGCGATGGGCGAGCACGCCACGGTGATTGCCGGCTACCAGACCTATCCGCACATCGACATGTACGAAACCGGCCTGCGCGCGGCAAGGCCGGTCCTGGGCATGCTCGCGGGCAGGCCGCGGCCGGCGATGGCCTGGGGCTGGCGCCCGATGCTGCCGCACGTCATGCGCCAGTCGAGCCTCGACGAGCCCAACCGCAGCATCCAGGCGCGCGCGCGGCAGATGGAGGCGAAGGGCGAAGCGCTGAGCGCCACTTTCTTCGTCGGCTTTCCGCACGCGGACATTCCCTACGCGGGCGTGTCGGCGGTGGTGGTTACCGAAGGCGATCGCGCGCGGGCGCAGCGCCTCGCCGACGAGCTGCTCGACATGGCGTGGCACAGCCGCGAGCAGTTCGTCTACCGCGTCGAGCCGCTCGCCGCTTCGCTCGAGCGCGCGCGCTCGCTGCAGGGCGGTCCGATCGTGCTGCTCGATCACTACGACAACTGCGCCTCGGGCGGCACCATGGACACGATGACGGTGCTCGGCGGCATTCTCGAGGCGCGCCTGGCGGACGTATGCGCGTTCGCCGTGTTCGATCCGGACGCGGTGCAGAAGATGAAGGCGGCCGGGAAGGGCGCGCGCGTCACGCTGCCTCTGGGCGGCAAGCTCGACATGCCGGCGCTCGGCCTGAAGGGCCGGCCGCTCGAAGTGAGCGGCACCGTGACGCGGCTCATCGACGGGACTTACCGGAACGAAGGCCCGATGGCGAAGGGCGAGCGGATGGACATGGGCCCGTCCGCAGTGCTCGACACCGGGCGCGTGCAGGTCGCGGTGATCTCGCGCCACACCGAGCCGTACGACCTGGGCGCGTTTCGCGCCCTCGGGCTCGATCCGGCGAAGAAGCGCTACGTCATGCTAAAGAGCCGCGTGCACTGGCGCGCCGGCCTGGGACCCCTCGCGCATGCCGTGGTCGAGTGCGCGGGCGAGGGCGTGTGCACCTCCGACTACGCGCAGCTGCGGTTCAAGCGCGTGCGCCGGCCCGCCTATCCGCTGGATCCGGACGCGCGCGCCTGAGGCCGGCCTACCGGCCCGGCACGCCGATGGCGACCGGCCGCACCGGCGAGCCCGCCGCGCCGCGCTCGCGCAACGGCAGGATCATGGTGCACGAGGTCCACACCTTGTCGTTCGCCAGCTCGCCGAGCTTCGCGTTCTCGATGTGGTGTATCCCCATCTGCGTGAGCAGATGGTGGTGCACGGCAAAGGGCAGGCCTTCGGGGGTGCCCGGCGCGGGGCTCGCCTTGCCCGTCAGCATGCCCTCGGGCACCGGGTCGATGAACGGCGTATCGAGTCCGACGGCGACGACGCGGCGCTCGCCGAGGTACTGCGCCGCGTCGTAGGAGAGGCCTGGCGCCTTCGCGTAGTAGCTTTTCTCGGTGTCCGGGTCGCGCCAGCGCTCGCCCCAACCAGTGCGCACGTACACCACGTCGCCGTACTGGATGCCGCGCTTGCCGAGGCCCTGGGCACGGAGCATCGCCTCGATGTCCTTGCGCGTAACCACCTCGCCGGCTTTCATTGCCGCACCGCCGCCGACATGCGTCTTGGCGTCGAGCAGCACGGCGCTCGTCACGATCGGCGGCGCCTTTTCCATGCCAAGCCGCGCAAGCGGCGATTGCGGCGTGGGCTTCACGTCGGCCTGCGTGAAGCCGCCGTAATAGCGCAGAGTGTCCGCGGGGAAAGGCGGTTTGCCGTCCCAGGGCTGGGTCATGAAGGCGAAGTGGCCGAGGGCGTCCATCTGCGTGCCCTGCGCGGCGGGCTCGGCGCCCTCGTTCAGCGACTCGCCGTTGAAGCCGTGGCCGGTGCCGGGCAGGCCCGCCGTGAGCTTGGGCGTCTGCACGTACGGCCCGGTAAACGGCGACAGCGGCATGGTGCTCGAGCGCTCGTGGGACAGCTCGTAGGCCTTTGCCGAGCGCTGCCCGAGGTGCCAGGCGCAGCGCGCCCAGGTCGCAGGACCGATCTGGTTGGCCATGCCGCGCTCGTCGCCGGTGGACCACGGCGGCTGCGGCGTCTGCTTGCGCGATTGCGCGAGCAGGTTCCACGGCTCCATCGCGGTTGCGGGCGCTGCGGCGAGGCACGCGCAAACAACGAGCGTACCGGGCATGAGATGTCGAAGCGGCATGCGGACTCCTGGACTAAGCGTGCTCAAGTGGCAGCGTTATCGTAGCGTGATTTCCATGTAAGCTCGCGCGTTCCCATGGGGAGGAAAGTGCGGTGCGTGCGGCCGGATTCATCCTGTTAACAATGTGGCTCGGCGTGGCGTCGGCCTACGGCGACAGATTCGACGCCGCGCTGGACGTCGGTGGCGCCGGCTCGGGCAGTGCGGTTCGCGCGGAGCGCTCGCCGTATCTCGGCGACGGCGTGCGTTACGACTACCTGCCGCTGAACGTTTACGCCGGCGAGCACGCATACCTGCATTCCGATCGCGTGGGCCTGAAGCTCGATCTCGACGCCGACCAGCGCGTCGACGTGTTTCTCGCGCATCGCTACGAGGGCACGCCGCTCGTGCGCGCGCCGGCATCCCTGGCCGGCATGGCGCTGCGCGAGCAGGGCACAGACCTCGGCCTCGGCTACCGCCGGCGCATGGCGTGGGGCGCGCTCGGTGTCGAGCTGCTGCACAACGTGGACGACGCGTCGCGCGGCACCGAGGTGCGCCTGCGGTTGGCGGAGGAAATCCGGCGCGGCGAGCTGCGCCTGTGGCCGCAGGCGATGCTGGCATGGCGCAACACGAAACTGAACGACTACTACTACGGCGTGCGCGCAAGCGAGGCAAGCGCGGCGCGGCCGGCCTACGTCGCGGACTCGGGGCTCAATCTCGAGCTCGCGCTCTACGCGAGCTACCCGCTGAGTCGGAACTGGCAACTTCTCGGCGGCATCTCGGCGACGCAGTGGTCGAGCAGCGTGCGCGTGAGCCCGATCGTCGAGAACCGGGTGCAAGCCGCGGCCACCGTCGGCCTGCTCTACGAGCATTCACCCGAGCCCGCGGCCTGGAGCGCGTCGCGCCTGCTGTGGGTGAAGGTCTATCACGGCAAGGCGAGCGAATGCGACGTGCTGCAGATCGTCAAGCTCAGCTGCACCTCTACCCGCACTCCGGAAGAAACGCGCGTGACCTCGGTCGAGCTCGGCCGCACGCTGATCGAGCGCCTGTACGGCTGGAACATGGACATCGCGGGCTATATCGGGGTGCTGCACCACGACGAGAACGGCTTCCAGCCCGACCACTGGCAGCTCAATGCCTACTTCAAGTCTTACTGGTACGGCTTTCCGTGGCGCGAGCGCGTGAAGACCCGCATCGGCATCGGCTCGGGGCTGTCGTACGCCGAACGCGTGGCAACCATCGAGGCGCGCGACCAGGCCCGCCGCGGCGAGAACACCCACAAGCTGTTGACCTACCTCGACCCGACCATCGATTTCAGCGTCGGCGACCTCGTCGGCAGCCGTGCGCTGAAGAACACCTACGTCGGCCTGGGCGTGTCCCACCGCTCGGGCGTGTTCGCCATGTCGCGGCTGCTCGGCAGTGTCGACGGCGGCTCGAACTTCATCTACACCTACGTCGAGTTCGGGATCTGAAATCCGCCCGCGGGCTGCGCGCCGCACTGCATGGCGACGTCGTGCTGCGCCACGCGATTGCGCCCGGCGGCCTTCGCTTCATAGAGCGCGCGGTCGGCGCGCGCCAGCAGCGCCTCGATGCTGCGCCCGTCCTGCGGGTAGCTGGCGACCCCGATGCTCACGGTGCATGGCACGCGCCCGGCCTCGGTGGCGAACGGCGTCGCCTCCACGGCGTTGCGGATGCGCTCGGCGACTTCGAGCGCGCCGCGCGCCGGCGTGTCGGGCAGCATGATGACGAACTCGTCGCCGCCATAGCGTGCCGGGACGTCGGTGGCGCGCAGGTGTCCCTGCATCGACTTCACGATGTGCTGCAGGAGCCGGTTGCCGGCCTCGTGGCCGTAGCTGTCATTCACCTGCTTCAGGCTGTCGGAGTCCACCATCAGGAAGCTCGCCGAGCGCGCGTAGCGCTGCGCCTGGGCGAACAGGCGGTTCGCGGTCACGATGAAGCCGCGCATGTTGTACAGCCCGGTGAGTTCGTCGGTCTCCGACAGGAGCTTGGCGCGGTTCAGGCCGTAGCGGATGTCCGCCGAGAACATGGTGGTGATGTAGGCCACCAGTATCACCGGCGCGAGCTGCGCCACGAAATTGCCCAGGTAGGCGAGCTGCATCATGTCCTTGCCGCCGACCTGCAGGTCGAGCAGCACGATGCAGGCGCCGATCAGCGCCACTTCGATGAGCGTCACCGTCTTGCCCAGCGTTAGCGCTGCGGTGATCACGACCAGCAGGTAGGCATTGAGCAGCGGGCTCGCCGGCCCGCCGGTGAACCACAGCGCCCAGGTGATCAACACGATCATCGCCAGCGTCTCCACCGCGATCTTCCAGCGCGTCTCGCGCTTGTAGAAGTTGGTGTAGCGGAAGCTCATGACGAACGCGGCGAAGAAGAACAGCGCCATCGACAGCGCCGTCTCCACCTCGACGGGCGGGCGGCCGAACACCACGTACACGAGAACCAGGACCAGCAGCAGCCATTCGATCTCGGCGACGGTGCGCGAGATTCCGCGCAGCTCCTCCTGCTCGATGCTGGGCAGGGCGCTGTGGTGCGCGGGCGGCGAATCGGTCATGTCGCCGCTATCATAGCTGCCTTCGGCGCAGGGGTAGATGGGAACTTCTCGTATCTGCATTATTCGTCACGGCGAGACCGCCTGGAACGCCGAGGGGCGGGTACAGGGGCAAACCGACGTGCCCCTGTCGGCGGTGGGCGAGGCCCAGGCGCGCGCCGTGTGCGAGGCGCTCGCCGGGGAGCGGTTTGTGGCGCTGTACTCGAGCGACCTCGCGCGGGTGCGCCAGACCGCGGCGCCGGCGGCCGCGCGCCTGGGCTTGCCGGTGCGCCTGGAGCCGGCGTTGCGCGAGCGCCACTACGGCAAGTTCGAGACCCTGACCTACGCCGAGGCGCGCGAGCGCCTGCCCGAGGACTACGCGCGCTTCAAGGCCAAGGATCCGGACTACGACTTCGGCAGTGGCGAAAGCCTGCGCGGGTTCTACGAGCGTGCGGTGGCGTGCGTCGCCAGCATCGCGGCGCGCCACGCCGGCGAAACGGCGCTGGTCTTCACGCACGGCGGCGTGCTCGAGATGGTGCACCGGCACGCGCACGGCACGGGACTGTCCGCGCCGCGCGACTTCGCGATCCCGAATGCCGCCCTCAACTGGATCGAGATCGGGCAGCAGGCGTGGCACGTGCGGTCGTGGGCGCAGGTCGCGCACCTCGAGCGCGCGCTGGACGATCTGCCGGACTGATAATGGCGCCGCGGCTCGAATTCCTGATGAAGATTGCCGCCGACGTCGGCGAGCTGCAGACCCTGGGCGGTGGTCCGCTCGGCGAGCGGCGCGTGGTGGCGATCACCGGTGGGACGTTCGAGGGTCCGGAGCTGAAAGGCAAGATCGTGCCCGGCGGTGCCGACTGGCAGATCGTGCGCGCCGACGGCGTGCTCGACATCGACGCGCGCTACGCCATTCGCACCGACGCCGGCGCCCTGATCCGCGTGGTGAGCCAGGGCTACCGTCACGGTCCCCCCGAGGTGCTGGCCGCGCTCGGGCGCGGCGAGGACGTGCCCGCGGAGCAATACTTCTTTCGCACCGTGATGCGCTTCGAGACCGGCGATGCCGGCGCGCTGTGGCTCAACCGCACCATCGCCATCGCCACGGCGCAGCGCCGCGCCCGGCAGGTCCTGCTCGAGGCCTGGCGCCTGCTCTAGGCGAGCTCGAGTGGTGGCTCGTCCAGGAGTGCGATCTGTTCCCTGAGCTCGAGGATGCGGTCCTGCCAGTAGCGCTGCGTATTGAACCAGGGAAAGGCCGCCGGGAACGCGGGATCGTCCCAGCGCCGCGCGATCCACGCCGAGTAGTGCAGCAGGCGAAGCGTGCGCAGCGCCTCCAGCAGGTGCAGCTCGCGCCGCTCGAACTCGAAGAACGGCCGGTAGCCTTCGAGCACCAGGCCGAGCTGCCGCGCCATCGATGCGCGATCGCCCGAGAGCAGCATCCACAGATCCTGCATCGCGGGGCCGCTGCGCGCATCGTCGAAGTCCACGAAGTGCGGTCCGGCGTCGGTCCATAGCACGTTGCCGGCGTGACAGTCGCCGTGCAGGCGCAGGATGCGCACGCTTCCGGCACGCTCGAAGCAGCGCGCCGCGCCCTGCAGCGCAAGCGCCGCCGCGCTCTGCCACGCCTCGCGCAGGTCGGGCGGCAGGAAGCCGTGCGCGAGCAGCCAGTCGCGCGGCTCGCGCCCGAAGGTCTCGACGTTGAGCGCCGGCCGCGCGTCGAAGCCGCGCCCGCTGCCCACGGCGTGGATGCGGCCGATGTAGCGTCCCAGCCAGCGCAGGGTCTCCGGGTCCTCGAGCTCGGGCGTGCGGCCGCCGCGCCGCGCAAACACCGCAAAGCGAAAGCCCGCGTGCGCGTTGAGCGTACGACCCTCGAGTGCGAGCGGCGCCACCGCGGGAATCTCGCGCGCGGCGAGCTCCTGCACGAACGCGTGCTCTTCGAGGATCTGCGCGTCGCTCCAGCGTTCCGGGCGGTAGAACTTCGCCACCACGCTGCCGCCGTCCTCTAGCCAAGCCTGGTAGACGCGGTTCTCGTAGCTATTCAGCGCGAGCAAGCGCCCGTCGCCGCGCAGCCCCGCGACCTGAAGCGCGTCGAGCACGGTTTCCGGCGTCAGTCCGGCATAGGGCGCGGGCGCGGTCATGCGGTTCGGCTAGACTATCACCGCGCATGAGGGCCGCCGCCGACAACATCGTGGAGATTCGCGACCTGCACTTCGCCTACGGCGAAAACCAGGTGCTGCGCGGGCTGTCGCTTTCCGTGCCGCGCGGCAAGGTCGTCGGCATCCTCGGCACCAGCGGCTGCGGCAAGTCGACGCTGCTGAAGCTGATCGGCGGCCAGCTGCGCCCGCTGCGCGGCACCGTGCACGTCGACGCTCAGCCGGTGCACGAGCTGGACGGCGCGCCGCTCTACGACCTGCGGCGCAAGATGGGCATGATGTTCCAGACCAGCGGGCTGTTCACCGACCTCAGCGTATTCGAGAACATCGCTTTTCCGATCCGCGAGCACACCCGACTGCCCGACGCGCTGATCCGCAGCCTGGTGCTGATGAAGCTGCACGCGGTGGGGCTGCGCGGCGCGCACGCGCTGCGCGTGGGCGATCTCTCGGGCGGCATGACGCGGCGCGTGGCGCTGGCACGCGCCATTGCCATGGACCCGATGCTGACCATGTATGACGAGCCGTTCGCGGGACTCGACCCGATCTCGCTCAACGTCATCGCCGATCTGATCCGCACGCTGAACGATGCGCTCGGCGCGACCTCCATCATCGTGACTTACGACGTACACGAGTCACTGAAGGTCGCCGACTACCTGTACGTGATCTCGGAGGGCGTGGTGATCGGCGCAGGCACGCCCGCCGAACTGCGCGACTCGAAGGACGCGCGCATTTACCAGTTCCTGCACATGGAGCCCGACGGGCCGGTCAAGTTTCACTACCCGGCGGCGCCGCTCGCCGGGGCGCTCGGGCTCTAGGCCTTGCCTTCCTTGGGAATGAATTTCAGCGCCACGCCGTTGTTGCAATAGCGCAGGCCCGTGGGCGGCGGCCCGTCCTTGAAGACATGACCGTGGTGGCCGCCGCAGCGCTTGCAGTGGTACTCGGTGCGCGGGTAGATCAGGAAGTAGTCGGTCTTGGTCTCGAACGCGCCCGGAATCGTGGTGAAGAAGCTCGGCCAGCCGGTGCCGCTGTCGAACTTCATCGCGGAGGTGAACAGCGGCAGGTCGCAGCCCCTGCATGCGAACACGCCCTCGCGCTTTTCGGCGTCGAGGGGGCTGGTGCCCGCGCGCTCGGTGCCTTCCTCGCGCAGCACGTGGAAGGCAGCCGGCGGCAGGCGCTTGCGCCACTCGTCTTTGGACAGCGTGAGCGGTTCCTCCGGGGAGGGCGTCGCCACGCCGGCGGCCAGGAACATCTTCCAGTTCCGCTGCAGCTCTTCGACCATCGCCATTCCTTTCTTCTGCGCATAGGCGAGCCAGGGCATCCCTACGAGGGGGGCCGCCAGCAGCGCTTTCAGTAGTCCGCGTCGATCCATCGTGCCTCCTTGCGCAGTTTAGTCGAGTACGGCCGCGGTTCCTGACAAACGGCAACGGCCAGCAGCTGCTGGCCGTTGGACCGCCGTCGCGCCGGCGAAGTTCTCAGTAGCCGCCGTGGCTGGCGATGACCGCGCCGAGCACGGCACCAACGATCAGGCCACCGAGCACGTCGTGGCCGCGGTACCGGTGCTGGACGACTACCGGGCGATGCACGACCACGGGCCGGTGCGCGTAAACCGGGCGATAGGCGACGGCCTGGCGGTACCCCTGGCGGTAGCCATAGTAGGGCACC
>DATHYT010000057.1:0-12077 GCA_035459025.1 Burkholderiales bacterium
GCTGCGGCTCGAGTCCATCGATTCCCTGCTCAAGGGAGGCAGCAAGGGTCCGGTGGTCAAGCCCGGTGATCCCGCGGGCAGCGAGCTCGTGCGCCGGCTGCGCGGGACGAGCCAGCCGCGCATGCCGCTCACCGGGCCGCCCTTCCTGAGCGACGCGGAAATCGCGTCGGTCGAGAAGTGGATCGCCGCGGGCGCGCCCCGCGGCGGCGCCGCGGCCGACGCGCAGCCGCGGACCCGCAAGCCGGGCGAGCCGCTCACCTACGCCGACGTGCAGCCGATCCTCGGCGCGCGCTGCGCCAAGTGCCACACCGACAACGGGCAGATGGGGGCGCCGCCGGGGGGATTGCGGCTGAACAACTACGCCAACGCCCTGGCGAGCGGCGATCGCGCGCGCGTGGTGCCGGGCCGGCCCGCGGCGAGCGAGCTCGTGCGCCGCATCCGCGGGCAGTCGCTGCCGCGCATGCCGTTCGACGGGCCGCCCTACCTGAGCGAGGAGGAGATCGCGCTCATCGTGCGCTGGATCGAGCAAGGCGCGCGCGACGCGGATGGGCATCGGGCCCCCGTTCCGGCGGGAGCGCGCGTGCGCCTCGGCGGCACCCTCGCGGGCCCGCAGCAGCTCGATGAGCTCGACTTCGAGTGGCAGGGCCGCCGGCGCGAGCAGCGCGCCGCGATCGGCAGCCGTGTCGAGCTGCGCGGCACGGTCGGCGCCGACGGGCGCATCTACGCGGAGCGCGTTCGCGGGCGCTGATTTCGGCGCGCCGGCGCCCGCAGTGCTTGACGGGCGTACCGTTTAGGCAGGCGCGTGTTGCCGTGCGGCGACGCGACAAATGGCCGCGGCATCCAGTGCCGGCAAGTCTATAACCCATTGTTTAAGTTATCTTTTCTTATAGACCGCCGGCTGAGCCGGTCGATCGGCAGGACACTTGTTAACCGGCGCCCGGCGCACTGCGGGTTTAGGCTGCGCCATGCAGTCGGGCGCTCGACTTTTTCTGCGCCAGGTCCAGGTGTGAGCGAACCTACTTGAAGCGGACCGGGCGCTTTTCGAAGTCGCATGGAAAGGAGCAGGACCATGAAGTCTATGAAGCTCAAGGCAGTAACCCTCGGAGTCGGAGCGGCGCTGGTCGCCTCGCTGGGAACGGCGCAGGCCGCGTCGGTCAGCGAATGCCGCGCGCTGGTGGGTTTCAAATCGGACTACGCGGCGTGGGGCGCAGTGCAGAACAACGAGCAATATTTCGTTGCCAATAACCGGGTCAACCCATGCGTGGTCAAGCTCGTGCTGCCCTCGGCGAAGGGCAAGCCGGACAACACCCAGACGTATGACATCAACCATGAGATGGCGAAAGACGCGTGCAGCATGTACAACTACCTCTCCTCGATCGACTCCAAGCTCGACCAGGCCAAAGTGAACGAGGCCTACGTCATCGTGAGCGACATGCACGCCAAGCTGAATAGCCTCCTTGGCACGGGCAAGCTGGAGCAGGCTGGGTACGACGCCATTACGCCGAAGGTCACCGAAGTGCAATCCTGCATCTACAACCTGATGTCGCAATAACGCGGCAACTTCGCAGCAACTGAAGCCCCGGCATGCCGGGGCTTTTTTTTCGCCCGCCTAGAGCGGGAGCAGGATCTCGACCTTGCTCGCGGCGCGCAACGCCGCCACCTCGCGCTCGAGCGTCTGGCGGCCGCGGCCCTGCACCAGATGCTCGCGGATGCGCTCGCGGGCGGCCGCGAAGGGCACCGTCGCTTCGGGCATCCGTTCCTCGAGCTTCAGGACGTAGAGCCCGTCGGGCGCCTCGACCACCCCCGAGAGCTCGCCGGGCTGCAACGCGAAGGCCGCCGCCCCGAGGGGCCCGGCGAGCTGGCCGCGCGCGACCGGGTCCATCGCGCCGCCCCAGGGGCGCGTCGGGTGGTCTGACTCGCGCCGCGCCAGCGCGTCGAACTCCTCGCCCTTTTCCAGCCGCGCGCGCAGCGCCTCGATGCGCTCGCGCGCGCCGGGCGCGGCGCGCACCTGCAGCACGCGCAGGCGCAGCTGCTCGGGCCGGTGGAAGTGCGCGGGGTTGTCGCGGTAGAAGCGCTCGAGCTCCTCGTCGCCCACCGCCAGCTTGCCCTCGAGCAGCGCCTGCGCGGCGCGGTCGGCCGAGAGCATGCGGCGCGCGTATTCGCGGTAGCTCTTCGCGTCGAAGCCGTCGCGCGCGATGCGCCGCTCGAACGCGTCGCGCGACTTGAACTGCGCCACGGTGCGCGTGACGGCTTGATCCACGTCCGCGTCGCCGACCACCAGGCCGTCGCGCTGCGCCTTCTGCCAGAGCAGCTCCTCGCCGATCAGGCGCTCGAGCACTTCGCGCTTGATCTCGGCCACCGTCTCCGGCCGGCGCATCGCGGCGATGTTGAGATTGCGCGCACGCAGCTCCTGCTCGAAGCCGCGCTCGAGCTGCTGGATGGAAATCGCGGCGCCGTTCACGCGCGCCGCCGTGCCGGGCGTGACCTGGGCGATTGCGCCGGCGGCCGCGAGAGCGAGGCACGCCCCGGTGAAGAAGCGAATCGACCGCATGGACAACGCGCCCCGCCCTCAGCGCGCCGCGGGCGCACCCGGCCGCGGGCTGTCCGCGAGGAGCTTGAGCCGCTCGGCGATGGCGATCGGGGGTGCGTCGGGGCGGATCTTGGCCCAGCGCTTCGCGGGCACGTTGCCGGCGATGAGCAGCGTCGAGTGCGCCTCGACGCTCGGCGAGAACTGGCCGAGCTTCTTCAGGATGTGGTCGATGTTCGACTTCGCGCCGGTGAGAAAGACCCAGCCCGAGAGGTCCGCGTTCTGCGCCTCGGCGAAGCCGCGCAGCGCCGCGGGCGAGTCGCGCTCGGGGTCCGAGCTGAGCGTGACGAACATGATCTCGCGGCCAAAACGATCGCCGAGCAGGCCGCGCACCTGGTTCAGGTGCTGCGTGATGAGCGGGCAGGCGTCCTTGCAGTTGGTGTAGATGACGTTGATCAGCACGGTGCGCCCCGCGAGCACGTCGGAGTAGAAGCGCACCTTGCGCCCCTCGTGGGTGAGGAGCTCGAGGTCGGTGAAGTAGGCGCGCGCGTCGGGGCGGGCGCGCACGTCCTGCGCCGGCTCGCCCTGCGCCTTCGCCTTGCCGGCGTCGGCGGCGGGGGTATGCGCGCCCGTGTGCGCCGGCGCAGCGCCCGCCAGCACGAGCGCCAGCGCCAGCCGCGACGTGAAGTTGCCGAAATTCATGCCTGACCTCCGTTCGATTCCGATTCGTTGCTCACAGGGGCTCCAGGCCGATCCAGTCCGAGACCGGCCGGAAGCCGCGTTGCGGATCCACCGCCAGGACGTAGCCCCCCAGCGCGCCGACGCGCCGGCCCGGCCCGAAGCTCACCGGCGGCGTGGGGCCCGCGTCGAAGCGGTGCAGGCCCTCGAGCGCGCGCGCGAAACGCTCGCGGTTGAGCTCGCGCCCGGCGCGGCGCAGCCCTTCCAGGGTAATGGAGAGCGCCGCGTAGGCGAAGCCTTGCGCCGCGGCGTGGCCCTGCCCGAGCGCGCGCTCGCTGCGCAATTGCTCGAACGCGCCTGCGGCCGGGCTGCCGCCCTGCAGGTCGCCGCGCGTCGGGTAGGCGACGAACAGGCGCCCCTGGAACGCGGCGGGCGCCGAGAACATGGCGCGCGCGGCCCCCGCCCCCGGCGCGTAGATCGCCGGCCGCCAGCCGAGTCGCTCGGCATAGCCGAGCAGCGCGGCAAGCTCGCGATCGCTGCCCGCGAACAGGACGCTCTGCACGCCCAGGTGGCTCAGCCGCGCCACCGCGCCCGGCTCGGCCGCCGAGCGCGCCGGCAGCAGCTCGAGCCCGCCGCATTGCAGGCGCTCGCATTCATCCTGCAGCGCGCGGGCCACGCGCCCCTCGGGGTCGTCCACGAACGCCGTCACCCGCTCCGACTTGGGATCCTTGCCGCGGCCGACGAAATCCAGGAGCACGCGCGCGAGCTCGGGCATGCCCGGATAAAGGTAGAAGGTGCGCGGCGAAGCGTTCGCGCCGGTCATGAGGGTGAACGGGGCGATGACGTGAAGCGCGCGCTCGCGCGCGAACTGCGCCATCTCGGCCTCGCTGCCGACGCTGTAGGGGCTGACGAGCGCGAACACCGGCAGCTCGCCGAAGCGCGCCTGCGCCTCGGCAAGGTCCGGCGCGACGACGAGCTCCAGGCGCCGGCCGTGGATGCCGCCCTGCTCGTTGATCCGGCCGACGTAGGCCCTCAGCACGCCGCGCATCGCCGCGCCGACCGCGGCGGCAGGCCCGCGATCCGGCAGGATCGTGCCCAGGCGCAGCAGCGCATCGCTCACGCCCGGGTCGCGCTCCTCGGCGAGGCGCTTCAGGTACTCGGTCAGCGCCGCCGACTCGCTCACCGAGAGCGAATAACGCGGCATGGCGGCATCCAGACGCGCGCCGTCCGGGTCGAGCCCTTCGCTGACCGCGCGCGCGAAGCTGCGCTCGTTGTAGGGCCCGTGCCGGCGCCCGTCGGCGCGCACCAGGCCATAGGGCTTGGTGAGGTTCTCCCAGGTGATGTCGGTCGGCAGGACCCCGCCCTCGGGCCGGCCGCGGCCGTCCGCGCCGTGGCAGTTGCCGCAGGACACCGCGGCGCCGGCGAGCGCGATGCCCTGGGGCCCGACCAGGGCGCGCACCGGCTCGCCGCGCTCGTTGCGGCCCTCGAGGAAGATCCGCCGCCCCAGATCGATGCGCGCGTCCTCGGCCGGCGCCGCGGGCGCCCGCAGCGCCGCACCCAGCGCCAGCGCGCCCAGGACGAGCGCGAGTCCCAGGCGCGTCCCGCCGCGCATCAGTGCCGCTGCCGGGCGACGGGCACCGCGAGCGCATGCTCGACCTGCGCGAGCACTTCCTCCACGCTCGGGAACCCGTACAAGCGCGTCCAGCGGCGCCCCTCGGCGTCGCCGATCATCGTCACCGCCGGATGATCCTCGGGATTCGGCGTGAACGTGCCGAAGGCCTTCAGCACCGCATCGACGTCGCTCTTGCGGCCGGTGAGCCAGCGCCAGTGCTCGCCCGCGCCGTGCAGGCCCGAGTACTCCTTCAGCCGCGCCGGCGTGTCGCGCTGCGGGTCCACCGTGATCGAGACGAGCAGTACTTTCTCGCCCAGGCGCCCTTCCAGCCGCCGCTGCAGCTGGGACATCGTTGCCGAGAGCACCGGGCAGACGGTGGTGCAGGTGGTGTAGACGAAGCTCACCACCGCGACGCGCTGGCCGAGTACGTCGGAGGCGAGGCGCACCTCGCGGCCGTCCTGGTCCACCAGGCGCGCATCCGGAAGCCGCAGCTGCACCCCCACGGGCCGGGCCGAGGCCGCGCGCGCCGCATTCGCCTCGTGGGCCGCCTTGTCGTGCGCGAATGCCGCGACGCTCAGGCCCGCGCCCGCCGCCAGCGCCCATGCCATTGCCAGATTTCGCCTGTGCATCCTTGCGCGCTCCCCGGTCTAGGGCCGCGGCGGCGCGCCCGCGCCGGACTGTGCCGCGAGCGACAGGTACGGCAGCTCCGCGAACTCCTTGCCGAGCGCCGCCGAGGAAACATAGATGTAGTACGCACCCGGCGCGCCGATCGCCACCTCGGCCTCGTAGACGCCCTGGCCCACTTCGCGCGCCTCGACGGTGCCGAGCCGGCGTCCCGGCGCGCGCAGCGTCATCACGCGCACGTCGCCCAGGCCCGCCTTCGGTGCGCCGCTCGCGCCGTCGTAGATGCGAAAGCGCACGCGCAGGGGCTTGCCCGCCTGCACCTGCCGCGAAGCGACCTCGTAGTCGACCTCCACGCCCTTGCGGCCCGCCGCCAGGACCGGATCGGCGGCCACCTGCGCGGAAAAGCAGTGCATCAGGCGCGGCGTGTCGAGCGAGAAGGCGACGTCGTAGCGCCCCGCCGCGGGCAGCTTGGCGCGCCCCGCGTATACGCCGGGCTCGATTTCGCGCAGGCTGCGGTCCACCACCGTCACGGCGCGCGCGCGCGCCCCGAAGGTCTTGTAATTGCTCGCCGCCGCGTTCATGCCTTCCATGTAGAAATACGTCGTGTCGTCGGCCGGGTTCACGACCATCACCCCCGCCTCGCCCGGGACTCCCGCGATGGAATCCGCGATCACCAGCCCGCCGGCCGCCTTCGGCGGGACCGAGCCGGCCGCGAAGCTCTGCACGGTCGGCTGCTTGCCGGCGCCGAGCGTGGACAGGTTGATCAGCGTCACCCGCTCGCTGCCCAGTGCGCGCACGTAGGCGAAGGCGCGCGTGAAGGCGATCTGATAGGGCTGGCCCTGCACGGCAATCTCGTGCTGCACGCGATTCGTCGAGGGGTCGATCACCAGGACGCGGTCCTCGCTCGTGTTGGCGACCAGGGCCCAGCGCCCATCGGGCGTGAAGCGCATCGGGCCCAGGCCCGGCTTCGCGGCGATGCGCGCGACCGTATCGAAATCCCCGGGCCGGATCGCGAGCACGGCGCCGCCCTTCGCGTCGACCACGTACAGGCGCTTGGCGAGCGCGGAGAAGGCAAGCGAGATGGGCTGGCCGCCGATCTCCAGGTCGCGCACGCGCTCGAGCGTGCGCACGTCGATCACGCTGACGGTGCCCGCGCCGCGGTTGCCGACGAAGGCCCAGCGGCTGTCGTCCGAGAGCGCGATCTCGTGGTGCCCCGCGCCGGTGGGCAGGTACTTCACCGGCTCGAGCGTCGCGGTGTCGATCACCGTGACGCCGCTGTTGCCTTTGTCGCCGGCGTTGTTCCCCACCCAGAGGTAGCGCCCGTCGGGCTGCAGCACGGCGCGCGTCGGCGCTTCGCCCGCACGCACGTTCTTCACCACCTTGAACGAGTCGGCCTCCACCACCGCCACCTGGCCGGCCAGCGGCATGGTGACGAAGATGTGGCGGTCATCCAGGCTGCGCGCGAAATCCGCTCCCGGCTTGGCGAGCAGCACTTTCGCGAGCGTGCTCGTGCGTCCCACCATGGAGACCGTCGGATCCACCACGGACAGCGAGGCGTCTTGGTTCATGACCACGACGTAGTAGCTGTTCAGGTCCACCAGCGGCCGGATGCCGACGATGCCGCGCAGGTAGAGCGCGATCTTTTCCTTGCAGGACTTCTGCTCGGCGCCGGGCTGGCCCTGGATCACTTCGCCGATGTCGAGCCAGGCCCCGGGCGAAAGGCCGCGCACGGGCTTGCCGGTGGCCTCCTCGCGGATGCTGAAGCGCACCTCGGCAAGGTCGCCTTCCCGGAGGCTGCTCTTGTCCGGCTCCACGGCGCGCGCGGCGAAGTCGATCACCAGGCCGTCCTTGGCGTGGCGCGTGCCCTCGCTCTCGGCCTGCGCGGCGAGCGCCGGAAGGGCGAGCAGCAGGGCGGCCGCGACTGCGATTCGAATCTTGCTCATGTGTCCATCTCCTCTTTGCAAACGCTGACAGAGGCGGGCCCAAAAAAGCGCAAGGGTGCAGCTCTCGCCGCACCCTCGCACGCCTTCCCCCAACACCCGGCCCGCCCGGGCGCCCTCCCTTTACGGCGCGGCAGGATCGACCCGCAGGATGCCCCACAGGCCGCTTGCGTTGCCGAAGGACCCGTTGTCGCGGAACAGGTAGTCGCCGGGGACCTTGTTGGCTCCACCCGCGCTCGGGAAGCGGTAGGTGAAGTGCGACAGCGGCGTGATGCTCTCCTGCGCGCCCTGCGCGAAGCCCATCGGGTTGTCGCCGATCGACCTCGATCCGACTCCGGTCATGTTGCAGGCACCGGCCAGGCCGTTACGCGACTCGCCCTCGCAGACGTACGGATCGCGCTGCCAGACGTGGCCGTGGAAGATCAGGGTGGTACCTCGCGAGGTGCCGTGCGGCACCGCCGAATGCACCCGCACCTCCTGGCCCGGCTTCGCGAGGAAGATCGGCGTCACGGGGTCGCCCGCGCAGCTCGTGCCGGTGCAGGTGACCGACGCGGTGCCCGTGACCAACGTGTTGCTGTAGGCCTCCTCGGATTTGTCCACGCCGCCGTAGCTGCCGGCCCCGTCGTTGCCGAAGTGCGCCTGCGGCACGATGCCGAGGCGGAACCAGAGCGGCTCGACGCCGTAGTTGAAGGCCATGCCGCTCGCCTCCTGCGGGTCCTCGGGGATGCCGATGCCCTCGCCGTTCATGTGCTCGACCGGAGCGCCGTCCTTGTACACCATGCTGACGTGCTTGGTCATGACGAGCATGAAGTCGCGGAAGCTCTTGCCGTTGGCGGTGACCGTGGCCTGGGCGCGATTCCTCGCAAAGCCGGTAGCCGAGTCCAGACCGTCCTCCGCGATGGTCGCCCCCTTCGGCGCCACCACCATGCCGCCGACCAGCGACTTCTGGCCCTGCTTGATGCGGTCCGCGGGCGAGAGGCCCGAGCCGCCGAACTCGACCGACGTGGGCTTGAGCTTCAGGCCGTTGCCGTCCGGTACCGGCGTGACGTCGCCCATGTACCACTGGAACACCGACTTGCCGGCCTTGCCCTGCGCGTCCACCGGAGGCACCGTCTGCGTGACGTTCACGCCGACGTTCATGCCGAGGTTGTCCATCACGTCCACCGCGGCAAGCTGCGGCACCAACCCGACGTGGCTCGAGGGCCGGATCAGGTTGTTGTCGAACGGGACGGAGCCTTCCACGCCGAAGCGATCGCGCTTGACGGCGCCGAGGATGGTCCCCAGCGTCGGCAGGTCGGGCGCGAGCGCGGGCAGGCGGTTATACAGCGTCACCTGCACGCAGTCGTTGGCCTTGGCGCGGATGATCAGCGGCTCGACCTTCTTGCCGGCCTTCAGCTTGATCGGGCAATTGCCGTTCGACACGCCCGGGTTGGCCCCGCTGTCCTTGCAGGCACCCCGCCTCGCATCGCCGCCCCGCGTCGGATCGGGCTCCACGTCGCGCGCGTCCACGTACAGCATGGCCGTCGGGTCGTGCAGCGGTCCCTCGTGCCCGCCGATCGTCGCGTTACGCGGGTTGTAGACCAGCGTGCCGCCGCTGTCGTTCAGCGGTCCGCCAACGTGCCTGGGGCTGACGAATCCAGGCAGGGCAACGCCGGTGAACGCCGGCGTGATCGTCACGCCGGCCGGCTTGGGCAGCAGGTCGTTCGCGAGGATCGCGATCACGGTGATCTCGTTGAGGTTGAGAATCGTCGTATTGGGCTTTCCCTTTCGCACGACCGTCTCCGCCGGGCACACGCCCGAGAACTCGGTCCGGTTGGTGATCCGATCGGGCGTCGGGTTGGTGTTGTTGGGCAGCATGTGGAGGTCCGTCCGCACCGCGTCGTACGTGCGCAGCAGGCCCCAGGTGCCGCTCCACCAGCCGTCCACCGACGTGTCTATGTTGTAGACGTAGTCGCGCGTCCCCTTGACCGTGTTGGCGGGGTTGTGCGTCGGGATATGCAGCGTGAACTGCTCGGAAATCCCCGCCGCCTGCGAGTTGCGCCAGCCGGAATTGGGCGCCTTGCCATGCGCCGAGCCCGCCTGCAGCCACTTCAGGCCCGACACCGTCGCGTTGTGCTCCTCCTCGTGCGCGCCGGCCTGGATTTTCACCCGGACCTCGTCGCCCACGTAGGCACGCATCATCGGCGTGAACGGGTCGCCCTTGACCGTCACCGTGCCCGGAGTTCCGTTGTAATCGAACTTGATATCGTGCGCGGTCGGCGCGTTCAGCGTCGCCCCGTTCCAGAAGTTGAGCTCCTGCTCGGTCTTGTTGAGCGCGGGAATCGCGCGCGTGAGCGCGGCGTAGTTGCCGTACTTGTCGTTCGTTCCCGAGGCGAGCGCGTACGAGAGATCGCCCGCCAGGCCGTCGGCCTGCATGCCGGGCTTGCCGTCCGGACCGGTCTTGTTCGGATCGAACACGCGCAGGCCCACCGGCTCGGCGCGGTAGTTCACCACGAACATGCCCGGGTCCTGCACGTCGATCGCCTGCGGGCACGGCCGCGCGGGGCAGCCGGGAATCTTGCCGCCCACCACCTCGACCACGAGGTCGGGGAAGATCTGGCCGTCCGAGACCTGCTGGCGCGCCGGCGGGTTGATCGAGTAGCGGAACGCGTCCGGCAGGGTGGTGCCGATCACGCGGTTAATCCGCGGGTTCGGCCCAGGCTCGCCGATGCCGGCGTCGGGGAACAACCCGACCGGGTGGATGGGCACGCCGAGCCCGTCGGCGCCGACGTACACGCCCGCTTCATACGCGTGCTGGAAGTCCGAGAACTCGAAGTAGAACTCGCGGAACGCGCCCACCTTGTGCGGCTGCACGTTGGTGCCCGCGCCGTCCGTCGGCGGCAGGATCGCCGCCTGCCACGAGGTCGGGCCGCCGTCCATGCGGCCGCCGCTGCCGTTCGGGCCGGCGCCAAGCTGCGTGCCGGTCTCGTTGTGCACCCAGGTCGAGCCTGCAGGCTGGGTGAGCACGGTAGCGTACAGGCCGATCTGCTGGTGCGTCGAGGGCCCGTAGTGATCGTGCGTGAAGACGATGCCCAGGCCGCGGTCCACACCGTCGGTGTTGACCACCGGGTCGGCGAACCAGCGCTGCATCGTCGTGCGCGCGCCGTCCCACAGCTTGCCCGATTCGGTGAGCGTTTGGCCCACGGCGAACTGGCCGAAGTACGGGTGGGCGACGTCGTCCTTCAGGTGCTGCACGGTCTTGAAGTTGCCGCCCCCGCAGTCCACCTGGACGGGCTTCGTGCGCTCGCCGCCGTAGCCGAGCTTCGCCCATGCACCGGGCAGAATCTCGCTGCCCTCGTCGAGCTTGCACACGCGCTCGTCGTTCGCCTTGTTGATGGCGTGGACGCGCTCGCGCACCGCGCCCGGCGACAGCGTGCCGTCCTCGTAGTTCCAGCCGTTGGCCGCGCCGTCGGTCGTGGTGAGGTCCCACTTCGGCAGGTGAATGTGCTGGCCGATGATGTCGGTCGGCGTGCGCACCTGGTAGTCGTCCATCTCGTAGTACTCGGGCACCAGGTTCGTGTGCGAGTACACCGCGCAGTCGAACGTGTTCAAGCGCATCACCAGCGGCTCCGGCGGCTGCTGCTTCGTGATCACCGGATTCGCGTCCTCCCACAGCGTGATGATGCGCTGCTGCGGGTAGTGGTAGCCCGTCTTGTTCAGGATCGCGTCGAACTGGATGTTCACGCCCTTGTAGATGCGCGGGGTGGTGGCGTTGAAATTGCTGGCGCCCTGCGTCGCCTTGCCGTCGGAATTCGCGGACGCGCCGACGCTGAACGCCGCCGTCCCGGACCCGCCGCTGAAGAAGTTGTACTCGTTTCCGTTAGCCGTCAGCAGATGCTTCTGGTTGTCGTCCACGCACGGCTCGTGATACGGCGCGCCGACCACCGGGCCGGTGCCGTTGGTGATGAACTCGGCGCCCGTCGCGGCGGTGCCGTTGAGGTTCGCCACCGAGGTCGCATGGCGGCCCTTCTTGTGGAAGCGCATCGCGGCGCGCTCCACGTCCGTGCCGCCCTCCGGGTAGAACACCGGCACGGCCTTCTCGATCACCTTGGTGAAGTCGCGCGGTGTGACGACGTTGAGCTTGGTCGCGCCGCCCGCCACGTAGCCCTTCAGCGAGTGGCGGGGCAGCCCGCCGTCCCAGCCGTCGGCCTGGTTCGGGTTGAGCGTCGCGAACAGCGTCGGATCCTCCGTCTTCAGCGCGCTGGCCTGCGCCGTCGTCAGCATGTCGAGCACGGGCGTCGGCGGACGCTGGCCGACGATGTCTTCGATGCCCGCGATCCAGAACGGATAGCCGGGGTTCTTCAGCTTGCCGTCCGCGCCCAGGTCGGTGCGATCGACCTTGGCGAGGCTGCCGACCGGCACGTCGATGAGCGGATTCGTGCCCGAGGGCTTGGTGAGCGGGTTGGCCACCACCTCGACCTTGCCGGGCAGCGGTGCCATCGGCTTGCCGGGCAGCGGCACGATCGCGACGAGCGGCACGCCCACCGCGATCTCGCCGTCGGGCAGCGCGCGCGCACCGGCCATGGGCGTGCCGTCCTGCAGCGCCCAGCGTGTCTTATGGAAACCGCGCGCATCGACCGTGCCACCGCTCACCACGAGCGGCGTGCCCGATTCGAACGTGTCGTAGTTGCGCAGGTGGTACCACATGCCCTGCGCG
>DATHYT010000058.1:0-15440 GCA_035459025.1 Burkholderiales bacterium
GGCGGCCCGGTGAGCGGCATGCGCGGCTGGCTCGTCCCGCGCAGCCGGCGCACGAGCTCGCTGCCCGCGGGATCACCGGGCTTGACCACCGGACCCTTGCTGCCTCCCTTGAGCAGGGAATCGATGGACTCGAGCCGCAGCCCGAGCGGCGCGGCCTCGCCCTGGTGGCACATCGCGCAGCGCTCCGCGAGGATGCGCGCCACGGGCGCGGCGTCCTGGGCGCCCGCGCTTGCGCAAAGCATCAGGGGCACGATCGCGAGGACGCCGTCGATCGCAAGGGCGCGGATCCCGCAAAGATAGCGCAGGCTAGCGCCGTTGCGGGGTCGCAACCCGCGGCGGAACGTACTCGAAGCGCCAGTCGGCGTAGGTCTGGGCCTGCTCGAAGGCGCCTTCCTGCGGACCGAAGTTTCCCGTCTTGAGCGGCTTGTCGCCCGAGCGGCTGTACACGCCGCGGATGCGCCCGTCGGTGCTCGTCAGCAGGCCCCAGTCCTCACTGGCCGTCATCGGGTCGGCGTAGATCTTGCGCAGGTGCCGGCGCAGCACGGGCCCGCGCCGGTCCTCGAGGAGCTCCTCCAGGCGCGTCGGGAAAGCGGGCGTGCCGAGTTTGGAGCTCGCGAAGTAGGAATACAGGGCCGCGCGGTACTCCCGTCCCACGCGCAGCAGCTCGGCCTCGCGTTCGCGCTGTGCCTGCGTGCGCCAGACCTCGCCGACGGCGCCCAGGCCGATGCCGAAGATGGCGACGGCCAGCAGCGCCCAGACGTAGCCGAACCCCGAGTGCGCGCGCCGCCCGGCGCGACGGGCCTTACCAGTCGGCATAACGCACGCCGTTTTCCCCTTCGCCCGGCGCGCCGCTGCGCACGTTGTAGACGCCCCCGTGCGCCGCGTCGACCTGCGCGATCCAGGTCGTGGCGCTCTCCGTGATCGGATCCACCGGGATCGCGCGCAGGTAGCGGCGCGTGGCGAGGTCCTCGAGCCGCTCCGGGTAGCGCCCGCGGTCGGCATAGTGCTTGTCGAGCGCGTCGCGCATCGTGGCGAGGTCGGCGCGCAGCACGGCTTCCTTGGAGCGGTCCAGGTGCCCGAAGTAGCGCGGCAGCGCGACCGTGAGGAGCAGGGCCACGATCGCCATCACCACGATCAGCTCGATCAGCGTGAATCCGCGCCCGGCGCGCGGCGGCATCGCACTCACCACTTGGCGTACTCCAGGCCGTTCAGTCCCTTGCCGGGCGCGCGCGAGTAGACGTCGTAGACGTCCTCGCCCTCGCGCGGGTCGTCCGGCGGGCTCGCGTAGCTGCGCTTGCCCCAGGTGGCGGCGGCCGGCGCGCTCGCGTCCGCGTACAGGGGATCGCGCGGCAGCCGGCGCAGGAAGTAGATGCGCCGCTTGTCGGGATGGCGCTGGTCCTCGACGCCCTCCACCAGCGTCTCCAGCGTCGGCGGATAGCCCGTCGCGTTCAGCTTGCGCGCGACGCGGCCCTCGTCGTAGGCGCGCTTGTAGGCGTCGATCGCCTCGCGGATCTGCCACAGGTGGCGGCGCAGCTCCTGCTCGCTGGAGCGCTGCACCGAGAGCTCCGAGACCGGCACCGCCACCGAGGCGAGCAGCGCCAGGATGGCGAGGGTGATCACCAGCTCGATCAGCGTGAAGCCCGCGGCGCGCGGCGCGGCGTGCACGTCACTGCGCTCCGGTGACCGTCAGCGCGAGCGCCGCGTCGGCGTTCGCGGTGAGTCGCTGCCCGCCGCGGCCCACCGGCGCGGCGAGCGTGACCTGCATGCGCGCCTGCTCCGCGGCGGCGCGCGCCCGCAGCTTCACCTTGACGAGCGGTCCCTCGCCCTCGATCGGCGCGCCCGCGCGCACGATGCTCACCAGCACCTTGCCGGCCGGGTCGATGCGATGGCTGAGCGTGGTGCGCGCCGCACCGGCCTTGAGCAGCTCGCCCTCGGCAATGCCCACCACCTCCAGCACCGCCGGATCGAAGCCGAACTGCAGCGACGCGCTGGTCACGGGCTGCGAAATCGTGGCGCGCAGCTCGACCTCGACCTCCTCGCCGACGCGGGCACTGGCCGGTCCCGCCCAGGACAGGCGCATGTCGTTCGCCGGCGATGGCGCGGCTTCGGCTGCCGGCGCAGCTGCCGCCGGGGCGCCGCCCGCGGCCGCGTCCGGCTTGACCGCCGTCGGCTCCTGCAGCGCCGGCCGCAGCTGGATCGGCTCCGAGCGCAGCACCGCCTCGGTGCCCGACCAGAACTCGGACAAGCCCACGTCGGCGCGCTGCACGTTGCGCACGACGCGCGGCGTGATCGAGAGCACCACCTCGGTCTTTTGCGTGTCGTCCAGGTGGCTCGCGAACAGCCGCCCGAGGATCGGCAGATCGCCGAGCCCCGGCACGCCCGAGGCAGTGCGCCGGTCGTCGTCGCGGATCAGGCCCATCAGCACCTGGGTCTCGCCGTCGCGCAGGCGCAGCGTGGTGTTCGCATTGCGCGTGCCGATGTCGTAGACCGTGGTGCCGTTCTGCGTGGTGCGGCGGTTGCTTGCGGTGCTCACCTCCATCGCGATCTTGATCGCCACCTCGTCGTCCAGGTGCACCGTGGGCTCGACCTCGAGCTTGAGGCCCACGTCGAGGTAGGTCACGGTCTCCGTGGTGACCGCCGTCGTGGTCGAGGGCGTCACGATCGCCGAGATCACCGGCAGGCGGTCGCCGACCAGGATGCGCGCCTTCTCGCGGTTCTTCACGCGGATGCGCGGGTTGGCGAGCAGGTTGCTGTCGCCGCGCGAGCGCCGCGCGTTGAGCGTCACGCTCGGGCTCGGGCTGACGGCGAGGTCGGCGCGGCCCATGTTGCGCAGCTCGTCGAGAAACAGCGGCGGGCCGGTCGGATCCACCAGCGAGAGCGACAGGTTCTCGGGCCACTTCACGCCGAGCTCGGTGAGGCGCGTGCGCGAGATCTCGAGCACCGCCACCTCGAGCACCACCTCGGGCTCGGCCAGGTCCTGCGCGGCGATCAGCTTCTCGGCGAGGCGAATCGCCTCCGGCGTGTCGCGCATCACGAGCAGGTTCAGCTTCTCGTCGACGTACACGTCCTTGGTCTTCAGCATGGTCTTCACCATGCTGAGCGCCTGCTTCACGTCCGCGTTCTCCAGGTAGAAGGTGCGGATCGCGAGGTCCTGGTACTCGCGCTGCTTGGCGGGCGTGCCCGGGTAGATGAGCACGCTCGTCTCGGAGAGCACCTTCTTGTCGAGCTGGCTCGGCAGCAGGATCAGGTCCACCGCGTCCTCGACCGCGACGCCGGTGACGTAGATCGAGGTGCGCAGGTCGGGCCGCACCTCGCGGTCGAAGATGAAGTTGATGCCGGTCGAGCGCGACAGGGCGTCGAACACCTGGCGCACCGGCGCCTCGCGGAACTGCAGCGTGACGGGCTTGGCCAGGCGCGAGCGCAGCACGGGGGCGGCGAGCCCGGCGCGGTGGCGCTCCTCGTCGATCCTGCGGCGCAGGTTCTGCGCCTCGCGCTGGCGCGGGTTTTCCATCAGCACCTCGCGCGTGAGCGCCGCGGCCTGCTCGCGCTCGCCCTTTTGCAGCCTGTCCTTCGCTTCCTGCAGCACCTGCTGGTGGCGCCGGTCGCGCGCGAGGATGGTGCGCGCGGCGCGCACGCGGGCCTCCTCGGCGCCGAGCGTGGCGGCGCGCGCCACGGCGGCATCGGCTTCGTCGAAGCGCCCGCCGCGCCGCGCCGAATCGGCGTCGCGCAGCAGCGTCTCCACGGCGGCGTCGCGCTGGGTGAGGTACTCGGCGCGCAGCTTGGCGTTGCCCGGCGCCTCGGCCGAGGCCCGGCGGAACGTCTCCAGGCCCGCTTCGTACTGCCCGGCCGACATGAGCGACCGGCCCTCGCGCAGCGTGGTGTCGGTGGCGCACGCGGCGAGGACGGCCGCGGCGAGCAGCAAGAGGGCGGATCGGGTGGGGAAAGCAAGGAGGGTCATGAAGGCACCTGCCGGATGGGCAGCAATTGCTTGATGTTGAGGGGGAGGTAGAGCAGCGCGATCGCGCGGCCTTCGGGAGGCAGCACGCGGTACACGCCGTTGATCGTGTCGCCCACCGAGACCGCGAACACGCGGTCGCCCTGCGCGAGGTAGTAGACGGTCTCCTCGCCTTCGACCTCGAGCTGCCCGAGGTAGACGAGCGAGAGCGCGGGCGGCTGCGGCGGGGGCGGCGGCGCCGCGGGCGGCGGGGGCGGGGGCGCGGGGCGCGCGACGGGCTTGGGCGGCGGCGTCCAGCTGTGCGGCGCGAACACGTCGCGCCCGCTCGACGCGCGGTCGCGCCTGGGAACCTCGTAGAGCGACTGCGCCTGCGCGGTCTGGCGGCGCTCGGCGCCAACCGCGTCGCCCGGCGCGATGGACGCGACCGGCGCTGCGGCCCGCGGCCGCGCCGCGTCGGCCGCGCCGGCCGCGCGGTAATCGTGCAGCCCGAGCGCCGCAGCGAGCGCGGCGACCCCCGCGGCGGCGAGCGCGCGGCGGTTCATCGCGCGCCCTCCCGGGCGACCGCGAAGGGCTCGGCCGCAACGGTGGCGCCCGCCACCCCCGCGCCCCCGGCGCGCAGGTGCAGCGTCAGCTCGACGCGCGCGTCGATGCGGCCGTCGCCCACGCGCTCGCGCTGCAGGTGGACTTGCGTGACCGCGGCCCAGGGCACTTCGGCGAGCGCCGCGCCGATGAACTGCCGGATCTCCGGATAGCGGCCGCGCACCGGCAGCGTGACGCGGTACTGCACCATGCCGAGCGCGTCGGCGGCGACGTAGCGGTACTCGCCCTGCGTGAGCCGCAGGCCGGCGCGCTCCCCCAGGCCGTAGAGCTGCTTGAGCAGGCCCGCGACTTCGCCCTCGGCCGGGAACGCCGCGGAAAATTGCCGCAGCGTCTCGGCGAGGTCCTGCTGCGGCGCGCGCGCGCGGGGCGCGGCGCCGGTGGCTTGCAGCGCGCGCAGCGCTTCGATCTTCTGCGCGAGCGGCTGCAGCGACCCGCCGTAGTAGCCCAGGCAGGTGGCGAGGATCGCCGCGCCGACGAGCCCCGGCGCGCCGAGGCGCTCGGCGGCCCGGCGCAGGCGCGCAGCGAGCGCCGGCTGGCGCGCGAGCTTCGCGTCGCTCACGGCCCGCCCTCCCAGTAGGCGACCAGCGTGAACTGCACCGGCGCGCGCGCCGCGGCGGGCCGCTCGACGTGCGACTCGAGCATCGCGCGCACGATCGGCTTGTGCGCGCCCAGGCGCCGCACGTAGCGCAGCATGGCATCCTTGTTCTTCGCCTCGCCGGTCACGCGCAGCGCGCCGCGGCTCACGTCCGGCTCCACCGCGAGCAGCGCCACGGCCGGGTCGGCGGCCTCCTCCACCGCGCGGAACAGCTCGTTCCACGGCAGCCGCAGCTCGAGCGCGATGCGCCGCGCCCGCCGCTGCGCGTCCTCGAGCCGGCGCGGGTCCACCGCGCTCGCCGCCGTGCGCACCCGGTAGTCGCGCTCGGCGCTCGAGGCTTGCGCCTCGCGCGCGTCCAGCTCGCGCTGCAGCCCGCTTTGCCAGGCGCCGAGCGCCACTGCGGCGACGAGCGCCGCGGCGAGCAGCATCCAGCCCGCGCCGGTGCCGCGCGTGCCGCGCGCGAAGTGATCGAGTTGCAGTGCCGGCACGCGCTTCACGCGGCCTCCCGCTCGCCGGCGGCGTGCGCCGGGGCGTCGTTCCACCAGGGCTCGAGCACGCGCACGCCCTCGCCGAGCGCGGCCGCGGCGGCGAAGGGCAGCAGCGGCAGCACGCAGGTCTGGATGCCGGCCGCGTCCTCGTCCTCGAGCGCGCGCTCGCGCGCGAGCAGCGGCTCGAGCGCCTCGCCCAGCGGTCCGGGCACGCGCTGGCTGCGCAGCTCGCGCCAGCCCGGGGCGAGCAGCGCGCTCAGCGCGATGCCCGGCTCGAGCGCGACGACGCGACACGCCGCCGCCGGCAGCTCGCCGCGGGCGCGGTTAAACAGCGCCA
Source organism: Burkholderiales bacterium (assembly GCA_035459025.1). Taxonomy (GTDB): domain Bacteria; phylum Pseudomonadota; class Gammaproteobacteria; order Burkholderiales; family SG8-39; genus JAABQT01. The sequence continues at coordinate 5,976 of DATHYT010000058.1, forward strand.
TCAGCGCCGGCTGCAGCGCGCGCGGGCGCAGGCCGTGGCGCGCGAGCAGCGCGCGCAGATCGTCCACCAGCGCCCGCTCCACGCCGCTCGCGACCGCGGCGCCGCCCGCGAGGCCCGGACCGACGCGCACGCTCCAGCCCTCGGCCGCCGCGCCGTGGATGCGCACGAAGTTCTGCTGCGCGAAGCGCACCTCGTCCTCGCGCGTCGCGAGCAGCTCGCTCGGCGGCACCAGGCAGTAGCGCACGAAGTGGCTCGAGAGGACGACGCTCGCCTCGCCGCCGCGCGCGCGGGCCGCGGCAAGCAGCCCGTCGAGCGCCGCGAGCGGCGCCTGCCAGTGCCGCTCGGCGCCCTCGAGCGCGAGCGCCGCCACGCGCGCGGGTGCGGGGCGCAGGCCGCGCACGCTCTGGCGCAGCGCGACGCGCGTCGGGGTGAGGAGGATCGCGGTCTCGCTACGCCACCGCGGTGACACGGTTCACCTCGTCCAAAGTGGTTTCGCCGCTCTTCACCAGGTCGAGCGCCGCCTGGCGCAGGAACCGGGTGCCGGCCGCCTCGGCGGCCGCGCGCAAGGCGCGCTGCGGGGCGCGCGACACGATCAGCTCGGCGATCTCGGGCGTCAGGCGCAGCAGCTCGCCGAGTGCGCGCCGGCCCTTGAAGCCCGTGCCGCGGCACACGCCGCAGCCGCGGCCCGCGCGAAAGCGCCAGCCCTCGGCCTCGCGCCGCGCGATGCCCGATTCGGCGAGCTCGGCGGCCTCCACGCGCACGGGCCCGGAGCACTCCGGGCAGTTCAGGCGCACCAGGCGCTGCGCGAGCACCCCGTTCAGCGCGGAGACCAGGTTGTAGGGGTCCACCTGCATGTGCGTGAAGCGCCCGATGACGTCGAAAACGTTGTTCGCGTGCACGGTGGTGAGCACGAGGTGGCCGGTGAGCGCCGCCTGCACGCCGATCTGCGCGGTCTCGGGGTCGCGGATCTCGCCGACCATGATCTTGTCGGGGTCGTGGCGCAGGATGGAGCGCAGGCCGCGCGCGAAGGTGAGGCCCTTTTTCTCGTTCACCGGGATCTGCAGCACGCCGGACAGCTGGTACTCGACCGGGTCCTCGATGGTGACGATCTTGTCGCGCCCGTGGTTGATCTCCGAGATCGCGGCGTACAGCGTCGTCGTCTTGCCGCTGCCGGTCGGGCCGGTGACGAGCAGCATCCCGTAGGGCTCGCGCGACAGCCGCCGCAGGCCCGCCACGGTGGCCGCGTCGAAGCCCAGCTGCGTGAGCGTGAGGCCCGTCACGCGGTCGGCGAGCGACTGCTTGTCCAGGATCCGCAGCACCGCGTCCTCGCCGAAGATGCTCGGCATGATGGACACGCGCAGGTCCACCTCGCGGCCGCGCACGCCGACCTTGAGGCGCCCGTCCTGCGGCACGCGCGTCTCGGAGATGTCGAGCTCGGACATCACCTTCACGCGCGAGATGACCTGCTGCGCCTGCTCGCGCCCGGCGACCTGGCCGACCGCCGAGAGCACGCCGTCGATGCGGTACTTGATCTCCAGGCCCCCGGCGCGCGACTCCAGGTGGATGTCGCTCGCGCCGGTGCGCAGCGCGTCGTACAGCGTCGAGTTGACCAGGCGCACCGTCGGGTTGGTGTCCTCGCTGATCGAGGCGAGCGACAGGTCCTCGAGCGCGGCGGCGTCGTTGGCGCTCGCCGCGGGCACCAGCGCGGCGTCGATCGCGCGCAGCGCGTCCTCCTGGCGCGCGAGGTACACCGCGAGGTCGTCGCGGTGCGCGATCGCCCAGCCGAAGTCGTGGCGCACGCGCGTCTCCGCCCACTCCCGCAGCTCCGCGTTCAGGGGATCGGCGCATACCGCGAGCAGCGTCCCCGCCGCGTCGCGCGCGAAGATCACGCCGCGGCGCGAGGCCTCGGCGAAGGGCAGCGCCGCGTAGTCGGGCACGAGCGCGCTCAGCTCGGCGTTGCCGAGCGCGGGATAGCGCAGCAGCGCGCCGAGCTGCGCGACGAACTCGCGCGGCGCGAGGCCGGCGCGCTCTTCCAGCAGCGCGAGCGCGCTCGCGCCGTCGCGGCGCGCGTCCTCGCGCGCGCGGCGCAGCGCCGCCGCGTCGAGCACGAAGGCGGGCGCGGGGGCGTTCACTGCAGGCTCCCGGCGAGCTCGAACACCGGCACGTACATGAGCAGCACGATCAGGCCGATCAGCGCGCCGATGGCGAGCATCAGCAGCGGCTCGAACAGCCGCGTGAACCACTCCACCGAGCGCGCCATCTCGTCCTCGTGGAAAGTCGCGATCCGGCCCATCAGCTCGCTCATGCGGCCGGAGCGCTCGCCCACGCGCAGCATGCGCAGCGCCACGGGCGTGGTGAGGCCGCTCTCGTCGAGCGCCGAGGAGATGAGCCGTCCGCCGCCGAGCGCGGTCACCGCGCGCTCCAGGCGCGGCTGCAGCTGCGGCGCGAGCATGGCGCTCGACTGGCGCAGCGCCGTGACGATCGGCAGGCCGCTCTCCAGGAGCATCCCGAGCGTGCGGTACAGGCGCGCGAGCTGGTACACGCGCAGCCGCTCGCCGAGCGCCGGCACCTTCCAGGGCGCCTCCGCGAGGCGCGCGGCCAGCGCGGGGCGCGTGAGCGCCTGCGCGGCCGCGACGGCGAACGCCGCGGTGCCGGCGAGCACCAGGGCCCAGTGGGCCTCGAAGAAGCGGCCCCAGGCAAGCAGCAGCTCGGAAAGGAACGGCAGGTCGCGCCCCGCGTCCTGGTACAGGCTCGCGAAGCGCGGCACCACGTAGGCGAGCAGGAACAGGGTGACCAGCGCGCCCACGCCGAGGAGCAGCGCGGGATAGATCAAGGCGCCGATCGCGCGCTTTCGCACCTGGTCGATCTGCGCGCGGTAGGCCACGAAGCGCGCGAGCGCCTCGGGCAGGTCGCCGGTCTTCTCGGCCGCCTTGACCGTGGCGACGAACAGCGGCGCAAAGGCCGCCGGGTGCGCGGCAAGCGCCTCGGAGAGCGGCGCGCCCGCCGAGAGCACGCGGATCACGTCCTCGAGCACCACGCGCACCGCCGGGCGCTCCTCCTTGTCGGCGAGCGTCTGCAGCGATTCCACCAGCCCGATCCCCGCGGCGAGCAGCGCGCACAGCTCCTGGCTGAACGCGAGCAGCGGGAAGCGCGCGCGCCCCGGGCGCCGCAGCGCCCAGGGCCGCGCGGCGCGCACGCCCACCACGTGCAGGCCGCGCTCGGCGGCCTCGCGGCGGGCATGTTCGGCGTCGGCCGCCTCGAGCGTCAGCTCGACCGGGTCGGAGCGCGCGGAGATGGCGAGCACGCGATAGCGCATGGGCCTAGCGATTCTGGATGTCCTCGGCTTCGCCGCTGCCGCCCTGGCGCCCGTCCTTGCCGTAGCTGAGCAGGTCGTAGTCGCTCTTTTGTCCGGGCACGCGGTAGACGTAGGGCCGGCCCCAGGGATCGAGCGGCACGTCGCGGCGCAGGTACGGGCCCGCCCACTTCGGCTCGTTGTCGGGCTTGGCGACGAGCGCGACGAGCCCGCCCTCCTGCGGCGGGAAGCGCCCGGTATCCAGGCGGTACTGGTCGATCGCCTTCTCGAGCGCGTCGATCTGCGCGCGCGCGACCTTGACCTCGGACTTGCCGATCTGGCCGAAGTAGCGCGGCGCGACGTAGCCGGCGAGCAGGCCGATGATCACCATCACGACGAGCAGCTCGAGCAGCGTGAAGCCTGCGCTCGCCGCGCGCCGGGGAAACAAGCGCTCCAGTTGCATGTCCACCTCCAGGCTCGCGGACTTCACCATGGCCCGCGGATCGGGCACAGGCGGACCCCCTATAGCCAGGCCTGGGGCGTACGCGCGCCCCGGCAACCCACCTAGGGGTTCGAGTCTAGTGTATGCACCCCCTGCCTCCGGTGCGGTCAAATGTCACACTTTGACGTTCGCCGCACTGCATGATCGGGGCGGAATGTCCGGAATCGTCATAGGGGAAACGCCGGGCGTGTTGCACGGCACAAGCCGGAGCGGAATTCCTCTCCTGCGCCGGGTCGGCTTGCCCATGCCGCCGCCGGCGCCAAGGCGCGGTTTGCGCCGGAACCCAATCGGGCGCACACTGCGCCCGCGATCTACGTCTTGGCCCGTCTTTCATCCACGCCCGGTTCCCGGGCGCCCAATGCAAATACCCCACTACGACTAGGTTGTTCGTTGCCGCGCCCGATTGTGCGCGGCGCCTTCGTAATGGAGAACCCGCATGACAATAGGAACCGTGAAATTCTTCAATGCCGCCAAGGGATTCGGATTCATCGCACCGGAAAGCGGCGAAAAGGACGTGTTCGTGCACATCAGCGCCGTGGAGAAATCGGGCATGGGCACGCTGGCCGAAGGCCAGCGCGTCAGCTTCGAGATCGTCACGGAGCGCGGCAAGCTGGCGGCGAGCAATCTGCAGGCGGCCTGAGCGCCCGTCAGGGCGCAGGGAAGGCGGTCCTCGGGACCGCCTTTTTTTTGGCAAACTCGCGTACGGCATGAAGCCATGAGCGCAACGTCACTTCCCCTCCTGTCGAGCGTCGAAGCGCGCGTGCTGGGCGTCCTGGTCGAAAAGCAGCGCGCGGTCCCGGACACCTATCCGCTGACGCTCAACGCGCTGGTGTCCGGCTGCAATCAAAAGAGCAGCCGCGATCCGGTGATGGACCTCGACGGTGCGCAGGCGCAGGAAGCACTCGACAGCCTCAGGCGCCTCACGCTGGTCATCGAATCGAGCGGCGGGCGGGTGCCGCGCTACGAGCACAACATGGAGCGCGTGCTGCAGATACCGACGACCTCGGCGGCGCTGCTGGCCGTGCTGATGCTGCGCGGGCCGCAGACCGCGGGCGAGCTGCGCATCAACTGCGACCGGCTGCACAAGTTCGCGGATATCTCCGCCGTCGAGGGCTTCCTGCACGAGCTTGCCGAACGGCCCGCCGGCGCGCTGGTGGCGCAGCTGCCGCGACAGCCGGGCTCGCGCGAGAACCGCTGGGCGCATTTGCTGTGCGGCGCGCCCGCCGCCGAGCCGCACGCGGCCCCGGCGGCCGCGCCCCGCGCCGAGGCGGGCGGTGAACTCGCGTCTTTGCGGGGCCGGGTGGAGGCCCTGGAAGCCAGCGTGGCCGAATTGCGCGCGCTGGTGGCGGCACTGCAATCCGCGCGGGATTGAGACGCCGCGCGCCGATGCGCAAGGAATTGCGCATCCGGAAAGCCCGCGCGCGCGAAACCAATCGCTATCTTGCCCCCGCGCCGAGCGCGCGCCGCGCGAGCTCCTCGACGTTCGCCGCCGAGGGCGCGCGCCGCCCCTGCTCGATGTCGTGAACCAGCGCGGTCGCCGCGTCGCACCAGGGCGTGGCGATGCCGTGCGCGCGCCCCTTGCGCGCCGCCAGGCCGCTGAAGTAGTCGACCTCGGTGCGGCGCCCGCGCAGCACGTCCTGCAGCAGCGAGGTGGCTGCGTCCGCGCTCACGCGTGCGGCGCGCGCGGCCAGCCCGCGGTCGAACGCGGTCGAGGCGCCGAGGGCGCCGGCGTAGACCTCCTCGTCACTGAAATCGCCCATCACGCGCGCGACGCGATGGCCCTCGGCCGCCGCCACGCGCAGCACTTCGGCGGCGATGCCGGCAATGGCGCGCCGCGCGCCGGCGCTCGCGAGCATCGCCGCCGACCCCAAGCCGCCCAGGCCGGACACGGGATTGAGCGCGCTGTTGGTCACCATCTTCGTCCAGCGCTCGCGCAGCAGGTCGTCGATCGGCTCGGCGGGCCACACGGCCTCGAGCAGGCGCGCAACGCGCCGCGCGTTGTCGCCGGCCGGGCGCAGGTACTCGCCGACGTAGACCCCGGGCAAGTGCACTGCGGCCGCGGCCCGGCTCACCGAGGCCGTGACCGTGATCAGCCCGGGCTCGAGCAGCACCGCGTTGACCAGCACGACGCCGCCCAGCACGCGCCCGGCGCCGACCCGCGGCGCAATCTGCTCCTCGTTGATCGAATTCTGCAGGCTCACGACCAGCGCATCCGGCGCCAGGTGCGGCAGCACGCGGCGCAGCGCAGCTTCGGTGTCGTAGGACTTGACCGCCAGCAGGCACAGGTCGACCTGTCCCTCGAGCTCGTGCGGTGCGATCACCGGCAGTGGGTAGCGCTCCACGCCGCCCTCGGCGCCGGCGATGCGCAATCCCCCGCGCACCACCGCCTCGCGCTGCGCGTCCCACGGCTCCACGGCGGTCAGCGCCACGCCCGCGCCGTGCAGCCTGCCGGCGACCTGGCCACCGATCGCGCCGATGCCATACACGACCAGCCGCCCGCCCATATCAGAAGGCGCCGCCCTGCTTCCTGCTGTCGACGATGCCCTGCGCCCGCATGCTGATCTGGCTTTGCACCGCGATGTTGAGCAGCGCCGGCTTGCCCGCGGCGAGCGCGCGCTCGAGCGCGGGCGCGAGCTGCTCGGGCCGCTCGACCAGCGCGCCGTGCGCGCCCAGGCCCTGCGCCACCAGGTCGTAGCGCGCCGGCGCGAGGTCGGTGACCACGGCCTTGCCGTACAGGCCCAGCTGGATGTTCTTGTCGATGCCCCAGGCCGCATCGTTGCCGAGCAGCACCACGATGTCGAGGCCGTGGCGCACCGCGGTATCGAGTTCCATGGCGTTGAAGCCGAAGGCGCCGTCGCCGGTAATGCAGAACACCCGGCTTGCGGGCCGGGCGAGCTTGGCCGCGATGGCGGCGGGCAGCGCCTGCCCGAGCATGCCGAGGTTCGACAGGTAGTACCACGAGCGCGGCGTGCGCGCCGGCAGGTAGGCCCGGCCGTAGTAGGCGTAATCGCCGCCATCGAACACCAGCACGTCGTCGGGACGCAGCATCGCGGCGAGCGTGCGGTGCACGAACATCGAGCGCAGCGGCGTCTCGGGCGCGGCGAAGGCCTCGATGCGCGCGCGCTCGGCGGCGCGCGCCTCGCGCAGGCGCGCAAGCCACGGCAGCTCGCGCCACTCGAGCGGCGCCGCGCGCTCGGCGAGCTGGGCGAGGATCGGGCCGACATCGCCGACCAGGCCGACCGCGACGCCGCGGTTGCGACCCGCCTGCAGGCCGCAGGGCTCGATCTGGATCACTTGCGCGCGCTCCGCCACGATCGGCGGGAGGCCGAAGCCGACGGTGAAATCGAGCCGCTTGCCGAGGAACAGCACCACGTCGGCCTCGCGGATCAGGTTCGCGGGCTGGTGCTGCGACAGGTCGAAAAAGCCCAGGCAGTACGGATGCTCGTCGGACACGAGGCCGCGCGCGGCTTCCTCGGTCATCAGCGGCAGGCGCGTGGTCTCGATGAAGCGCTGCAGTTCCGCGCTCCAGTCCCCGTACGCCGCGGGCGTGCTGGCGACGACCAGCGGTCGCTCGGCTGCGCGCAGCAGGCGGATCGCTTCGTCGAGCATCTGCGCGCTTGCCACGCGCGGCGCTTGCGGCCGGTACGCGGCGGCCGCGAAGAAGCGCACGTCCGATTCCTCGACGCGCTGCGTCTGCACATCGACGGGCACGGTGAGGTGCACCGGCCCGCGTCGCCCCTCGAACGCGGTGCGCAGCGCGGTGGCCACCAGGTCCGGGATGCGCCGCGCATCGTGCACCAGCCAGGCGCCCTTGGTCGCCGGCTGCGCCAGGCCCACCTGGTCGATCTCCTGCATGATGCCGCGGTGGTAATGGCGCAGGTCTGCCGAGCCGGCGATGTTGAGCACCGGGCTCTCGGCGGCGAGGGCGTTGACCAGCCCGGGCAGGGCGTTGGCGTGCCCCGGCGTGGTGAAGGCGCACACGCCCGGCCGCCCGGTCATGCGCGCCCATGCGTCGGCCATGTGCACCGCGGCCTGCTCGTGGCGGCAGTCGATCAGCCTGAAGCCCTCGTCGGCCAGCAGGTCGAGCAGGGGCAGGATGTGGTCGCCCGCGAGCGTGAACACGGTGTCCACGCCCTCCAGGCGCAGCGCGCGGGTCAGCAGCTGCGCCCCGGTCGCGCTCACGCCCGCCCCGGCAATACTTTCCGCAGCTTCTCGCGCGCCGCGCGCAGCGCCCCTTGCGTCGTTGCCCAGTCCAGGCAGGCGTCGGTGATCGAGACGCCATAGCGCAGCTGCGCGCGCGGCGCGAGCGGCTGGCTGCCCCCTTCCAGGTTCGACTCCAGCATCAGCCCGACGATCGAGCGGTTGCCCTCCAGTATCTGGTGCACGCAGTCGGCGAGCACGAGCGGCTGGCGCGCCGGGTCCTTGCCCGAATTGCCATGGCTGCAGTCGACCACGATGTTGCACGCCAGCCCCGCGCGCGCCAGCTCCTCCTCGGCGAGCGCGATGCTGACCGAGTCGTAGTTGGCCGCGGCGCCGCCGCGCAGCACGATGTGCGCGTGGCGGTTGCCGCGCGTCTGCGTCACCGCGCAGCGCCCGTCCGCGTCGATGCCGAGGAACGCATGCGGCTGCGACACCGCGGCGAGCGCGTTCAGCGCCACCGCGCGATTGCCGTCGGTGCCGTTCTTGATGCCGACCGGCATCGACAGGCCGCTCGCCATTTCGCGGTGCGTCTGCGACTCGGTGGTGCGCGCGCCGATCGCGCTCCAGGCGACGAGGTCCGAGAGGTACTGCGGCGTGATCGGGTCGAGCGCCTCGGTGCCGCAGGGCAGCCCCAGGTCGTTGAGGTCGCCGAGCAGCCGCCGCGCCAGGCGCAGTCCCTTCTCGATGTGGAAGCTGTCGTCCAGATCGGGGTCGTTGATGAGGCCCTTCCAGCCGGTGGTGGTGCGCGGCTTCTCGAAGTACACGCGCATCACGAGGAACAGCGTGTCGGCGAGCTCGGCCGCGAGCGCGGCGAGGCGCCGGCCGTACTCGAGCGCGGCCGCCGGGTCGTGAATCGAGCAGGGCCCGACGACGACGAACAGGCGCGGGTCGCGCCGCTCGAGGATGCGCGCGAGCGTCGCGCGGCTCTCCAGCACCGTGCGCGCGGCTGTCTCGCCGAGCGGCATCTCGGCGCGCAGCACCTGCGGCGCGGGCAGCGGCGTCTGCGAAGCGACATTGAGATCGTCGATGCGCGGGTCGCCGAACATGGCGCGCAGTCTAGCACCGCGTGCCGCGGGAACTGCTTGAGACAGAGTGCGGCCGACCCTACAATCCCCGGGCAAGCGCCATTCGCAGTGCGCATCCGCGATTGCCGATCAGGGGGTTCTGTTCTGAGCAAGCACCTTCAGTGGCTGAAGCAGGAGATGGCGCAGTGGCGCGCCGAGGGGCTGGTCGACGAAGCGCTCGCGCAGCGCATTCTGGCGCGCTATCCGGCCGGCGCCGAGCGCAACTGGGGCCGCATCGTCTTCTCGGCCATCGGCGCGGTGCTGGTCGGCCTCGGCGTCATTCTGTTCTTCGCGTACAACTGGCAGGAATTGCCCAAGGCGGCCAAGCTCGCGCTGGCGATCGGCGCGCTGGCCGCGGCGCACGGCAGCGCGATGGCGCTGGCGCGGCGCGCCAATGCCAGCGTCGG